>NZ_CP032487.1:677562-1355125 GCF_004124235.1 Yersinia hibernica | reverse complement strand
CAGGCAGCGGATCACCCTGTTATCGCGACATACCCTGAAGGTTTGTACCTGAAAGGATTTGCATGCCGGATAATGTGACTTGAAATGCCCTGCGCTGCCCTCATATAGAAGGCAGCGTAATGTTTCTCAGGAGGTTATCATGATCGCCAGTAAATTCGGTATTGGGCAGCAGGTTCGCCACAGCCTACACGGCTATTTGGGTGTAGTGATTGATATCGATCCTGAATATTCTCTTGAGCCACCTGCCCCTGATGAGGTTGCAAACAATGATACTTTGCGCTCATCACCTTGGTATCACGTGGTCATTGAGGATGATGAGGGGCAACCTATACATACTTATCTGGCGGAAGCACAGCTGACGTATGAAGATCTGGATGCTCACCCGGAGCAACCGTCATTAGATGAATTGGCCGCTTCCATTCGCCATCAGTTACAGGCCCCGCGCCTGCGCAACTAAACGATGAGCGCCACCAATAAAGCCCGGCACTAATAGCCGGGTTTTTTATGGGTGAAACTTAGGCTCATTCGCGCTGTAAATATTACTTTTTTTCTAATCCTAGTCGTGGGATTTCAATTTTAGGGCAGCGGTCCATCACAACTTTTAGCCCAGCATCTGCCGCCAAAGTTGCCGCTAATTCATTAATCACACCAATTTGCAGCCAGAGTACCTTGGCACCAATCGCAATAGCATCCTGTGCGACACCATAGGCTGCTTCAGCATTACGGAATACATCAACCATATCAATTGGATAGGGAATATCAGCTAATTCAGCATAAACCTGCTGACCCAATAAGGTCTTGCCGGCGAGTTTCGGGCTGACCGGAGTCACCTCATACCCTTGCTGTAATAAATACGCCATCACGCCATAACTTGGCCGAGCGGGGTTATCACTGGCCCCCACTAAGGCGATCGTCTTTACCTGCTGGAGAATGTCGACAATGTCTTTATCGTGCATTTTTCAGTTCCTCTGATGCGCTAAAAGAATATTCCAATCCATTTGCTTGCGGATCACTTTGCAAATACCAGACGGCACCTAAGTGTATATCATGCGCAAAAATCATAATAAACGCCGCCTAATTGATTTGGTTTAATCGCTGTGGCAGAAATAACTGTTAGATTGATGTCTTTCTCTTTAGAATTCATCGAGATAATAGCTACATACTTATACTGAATGTTTCAAAAAGTAAATAAATAGCGGCAACTAGAAAGACTTTGACACATAATCTAGCCTGTCTGACAATATAAGTAAGTATCACGCTCAGGAGTAGCACATGAAATTTGGTCTGGTGGTCGCAGGGATTCTGGCCGTTTGCTGTAGTGCTCCAGCTATAGCCACGACCTTAAAACTCGCACCGGAAATCGACCTGTTGGTGGTCGATGGCAAAAATATGTCAGGCTCTTTACTCAAAGGGGCCGATAGCTTGGAGTTAAATAGCGGCCAGCATCAGATTCTGTTCAAAATTGCAAAACCGCTCCTGGCGGACCCCAAAGTATTGTATTCCTCCCCCCCCTTGGTCGTGGTATTTAACACTCGCAACATCCGTTCAGTGGCGATAAAATTACCCGCTATCGAGACCGAGCGAGATGGCAGCAAATTCTCTAAAAACCCGGTTTATCAACTTATCGGGGATAATGGGCGGCCATTATCCATACGGCACGATGTACTGCATCAAGATAATCTGAATACCGCAGCGACACTTGAGACGGCAATGGCGACCTATAACGTCGGGCAATTCAGTGCTTCGGTGCCCTCTTTTGCCACCATCCCCCCCTCACCGATAAGTGCTGTTCCTGGGACGACCATTGCGGTTGCTGGCACTAATTCCGCACAGAAAACGACCAATTTACAAGGTGAGAATGTGGCAGAGCAGATGCTGCAATATTGGTTCCTGCAAGCCGATGCGGGGACTCAACAACGTTTTCTACTTTGGGCTAAAAAACAACCCGAACAGTAGCTCAGGCCATTCTTAAACATCAGGTTATGCTTGTTTCCTCGCATTTTTTTGCGTTGCTACTATGCACAAAATCGCCATTTCAGTAATCTGTCTATAAACCACTGGTATACATACCCTAAATAAGTCGAGCAGCAAGCAAGCGGCGGCGAAAGAACCCTGTAGAGCTTACATCAGTGAGTGATTTGGGTGATTGAACGCCGCCAACATATATGCAGCTTGATATATGGCGGCCACATTAAAGGAAAACTTGATGGAATTCACCACCCGCACTATCGCGGCTCGCAAGCATATTGCGCTGGTTTCCCATGACCATTGCAAAAAATCACTGCTCGAATGGGTCATGGATAACAGCAGTCTTTTGTCACAGCACGAACTTTATGCCACCGGGACCACCGGGAATCTGGTACAGAAAGCAACAGGTATTGATGTCCACTGTTTGCTCAGCGGCCCCATGGGGGGTGATCAGGAAGTGGGTGCGCTGATATCCGAAAAGAAAATTGATATTTTGATTTTCTTCTGGGACCCACTCAATGCCGTCCCACACGATCCAGATGTAAAAGCGCTGCTACGTTTGGCAACCGTGTGGAATATCCCCGTCGCGACCAACCGCTCTACCGCAGACTTCTTGATTGATTCGGCCTTATTTAGCAATGAAGTCACCATTGCTATCCCCGATTATGATCGTTACTTGCAGCAACGTCTGAAATAATCATCAAGCCCGGGGCTATAACACCTCCGGGCTTCATTTTTGAGAAATAAACGCGTTGTTTTAATTAGGGTTTTCGCTGAGTCGGCACACCCAACTCGCTAAGTTGACTAACAAAAATGGACGGGTTAGCCGTGTCTTGCAGTAACCAGACCTGATGTTTTGCTCGCGTCATTGCCACATACAACAAACGCCGCTCTTCCGCATCAGGGAACTCTTCAGGCGCGGGTAGCAATACATCTTCCAGAATTGACTCCCGAGCCACCGCCGGGAAACCATCCCCCCCCTGATGTAAACCAGCGATAATCACATAATCTGCCTGTTGACCTTTACTGGCATGAATCGTCATAAAATCAATGGTTAACTTTGGCCAGCGCGTGGCTGCTTTTGGCAAAATGTCGGGGCGTAAATGGTGATAACGGGCCAAAATAAGAATGCGTTCATCAGCCTTAACAAAACCACTTAACTTATCAAGCAGTGACTCCAATTGTTCACTTGGCAAAATAATGACTGACTTTTTATTTCCTTTACTCAAGCTATTCAGGGGCTTTTTCAGTTGGTATGGGTTCTGCTGGATAAACCGGTTTGCAATTTCACCAATCCTGTCATTAAAGCGATAAGTGGTATCCAATGCACATTCAGCGCCCTCACCAAAATTCTGGTTAAACGCAGTTGTCAGCGAAAGCTCAGCGCCACTGAAACGATAAATAGCCTGCCAATCGTCACCAACCGCAAACAGGCAGGTTTGCTTATTTTGCTTACGCAAGGCAGTCAGCAACATGGCCCGCTGCGGCGAGATATCCTGAAACTCATCAACAAGAATGTGCTTCCAGGGACTGACAAATCGCCCTTTCTCCAGCAAGTTGACGGCCTGATGAATTAGCCCAGCGAAATCAACGGCGCCCTCTTCTTTCAGCGCCGTTTTCCATGCTTTCAGTAACGGGGCCATCAGTCGTATACGTTTTTGAAACAGGTCACGCACTTCTTCATCAGCCTGCTCAATCATTTCGGCCTGACTGCCACCGTGCATGCGCATCAACCCCAACCAGCGCTCAAGTCGCCCAGCAAGGCGGGCCGCAAGGCGCTTATCCTGCCAGAAATCACCGTCTTCAACGTCCCATTCTAGCTCGTCAGTTAACCATTCTCGCCACCCTTTAGCCTGGGCTTTTTTCTCGCTGCATTGCTGTTGCCAATGCTTAATCAGCAGTGACCGCCTGGCCTGACTGTCTGATTCAAGCTGACTTATCACCGGCGTTTTTCGGCTGCCTTGCTGGATTATCTGCAAAGCAAGCGCATGGAAAGTTTTAGCTTGAATATCTTCGACACCGAGCCGTTGCTGGATACGGCTATTCATTTCATCAGCGGCCTGGCGGCCAAAGGCGAGCAGCAAAATTTGCTCTGCCAATGCTTCATTACGACGCAATAGCCAGCCCGCACGGGCAACCAGTACCGAGGTTTTGCCACTGCCCGCACCGGCCAACACCAATACCGAATCTTCGCCATTGATAACTGCGCGACTTTGCGATTCATTAAGCGGTGAGGTTTCTACGCTCTGGAAGAAATCTTGATATTCCTCCAGCATGCGGTTTGTCCATTGTTGATTGCGATGGTCAACACTGCGATTGCCCTGCTGTAACCAGCGCAAACAAAGCTCATAATCTGCGCGGCAAGACTCAAATTCGGTTAAGCGCTGAACCGGCATCGGAAGTGATGTGAAAGCCTCACGGATAGATGCTTGCAGCTGATTTAGCTCACTGCGTTTAAACCATTTATCCTGTTGCTCAATTCGCTTAATTAATTCAACTTGTTTATGCAAAACTGCCGCACAAACCAAGCACATCTCCTCACTCCATTGTTGCCAAATGCCCAGTAAATGATGATAGAAACGTTGCGTCTCCTGCCATTCGGTGCCGTGTAAACGCACAACTTGTTGATTTGGCAGCTCAAACTCCATCTCACCCCAAACAATACCGCGCTTACATTGAATGTTAACCAACTGATTAAAAGGAATCAGGTATTGATGTTTATCACCGCATACTTCGATGCCCGCATTCAGCAACCGAACCCGATTGTAAGGGTGTTGAGCCAAATGCTTGCCAAAAGATGTCGCTTTAAGTTCCATATCTGCGCGCCATAACCCGTATTAAGTGAATTGAAATAACCTATGGAGTGTAAATAAAATAATTGAGTTTAAACAACAGGTATCCGATAGTTAATGGAGGAAACTAACCGGCGCTATCCCTACAGAATAGCTTGCAGCGGTTATCATTCACCCGCACTGCGGTTTTTTTATTCAGCTAGGCAGATTAATCACTATGCGTACTGTACTGAACATTCTTAATTTTGTTTTAGGTGGTTTTTTCACCACATTAGGTTGGCTATTGGCAACAGTGGTCAGTGTCATTCTCATTTTCACCTTACCATTAACCCGCTCTTGCTGGGAGATTACCAAGTTATCATTTCTCCCTTATGGCAATGAGGCGATCCATGTCAATGAATTATACCCAGAAAAAAGTAATCCTCTGCTCTCTGCCGGTGGATCTTTACTGAATATTGTTTGGTTTATTTTATTTGGTTGGTGGCTATGTTTATCTCATATTGCCACCGGCATTGTGCAATGTATCACCATAATTGGGATTCCCGTCGGGATCGCCAATTTTAAGATTGCTGCTATCGCTTTATGGCCAGTGGGACGCCGTGTTGTTTCTGTCGAAATGGCACAACAAGCAAGAATGGCTAATGCCCAACGCCAATATCAGCAACGCTGAATTTTCAGTTTTTTAGAGGTTTTTTGTGCTCACTTTCGTCACTGGTTTACGCCGTTATATCTACAATAGCAGCCTGCTTTATCATGTTCGTATATTTATCGCGTTGGTGGGTGTAACGGCGGTTCCATGGTGGATTGACCAACCAAAACTGACAATCCCCTTAACTCTGGGGGTCGTGGCAGCAGCATTAACTGACCTTGATGACCGCCTCGCTGGGCGGTTACGTAACTTATTCATTACGCTGATTTGTTTTTTTATCGCATCAGCCTCTATTGAGTTGTTATTTCCTTACCCTTGGCTATTTGCTCTTGGCCTGACCTTTTCAACCTGCGGTTTTATTTTGCTGGGCGCCTTGGGCCAACGTTATGCCACTATCGCCTTCGGTGCATTGCTAATTGCCATCTACACCATGCTCGGCACTTCGATGTACCATATTTGGTATCAGCAACCACTGTTACTGATACTCGGTGCCGTTTGGTATAACATTTTGACTTTATGCGGCCACCTTATTTTCCCTATTCGTCCTTTACAGGATAATCTGGCCCGCTGCTATCAACACTTAGCCCACTACTTGGAAGCCAAAGCCAATCTGTTTGATCCAGATATTGAATCTGATGTTAATCAACCTCTTATTGATGTCGCGATGGCCAATAGCACATTAGTCTCGACACTGAATCAAGCTAAAACCTCACTTGTTACACGGCTGAAAGGTGATCGCGGCCAACGCGAAACAAGACGAACTCTCCATTATTATTTTGTCGCGCAAGATATTCACGAACGTGCCAGTTCATCACATGTCCAATATCAGGTATTGCGAGAAAAATTCCGCTACAGCGATGTATTGTTTCGTTTTCAGCGTTTATTAAGCATGCAAGCCAGAGCCTGCATGCAACTTTCGCAATCTATTCTAATGAGGCAGAAATACCAGCATGACCCGCGTTTTGAACGTGCATTTACATTCTTAGATGCTGCACTGGCTAGGGAATTGGCCCAAAATGAGAATGTGCCACAAGTTAAAGCACTTTCACATTTACTCAAAAACTTACGCGCTATTGATGCCCAATTGGCAGGGATTGAGTCAGAGCAAGTCTTAGCCCAAGACCCGCAACCTGAAAGCCGCTTATCTGATGACCGCATCACTGGATGGAGCGATATTAAGTTACGCATCAGCCGCCATCTGACACCGCAATCCGCACTCTTGCGCCATGCTGTTCGCATGTCCGTGGTGCTTTGTGTGGGTTATGCATTCATTCAATTCACCGGCATGCGCCATGGTTATTGGATTTTGCTGACCAGCCTTTTTGTTTGCCAACCCAACTATAATGCAACAAGACGCCGCCTGGCGCTGCGCATCATTGGCACTTTGGCGGGCATACTTATCGGGTTGCCCATCCTTTATTTCGTCCCCTCGATTGAGGGGCAACTCATCCTGATAGTCATTACTGGCGTACTCTTTTTTGCTTTCCGCAATGTTCAATATGCTCATGCAACAATGTTCATTACCTTACTGGTTTTGTTATGTTTTAACTTACTTGGCGAAGGGTTTGAGGTTGCTGCACCGCGCGTATTTGACACATTGCTCGGCTGTGCAATTGCTTGGGTTGCGGTCAGTTTTATCTGGCCGGACTGGAAGTTCCGCCAACTTCCGGCCGTAGTCCGTAAAACACTTAATGCAAACTGCCGTTATCTCGATGCTATCTTAGTGCAGTATTATCAAGGTAAAGATAATAGCCTGCCCTACCGTATCGCCCGCCGCGATGCTCATAATTGTGATGCAGAATTAGCGTCCGTCATTTCTAATATGTCCGCGGAGCCCAAAAATAATAAAGAAACTCAGGAGGCTGCGTTTCGTTTACTGTGCCTAAACCACACCATGCTGAGTTACATCTCCGCTCTAGGGGCTCATCGCGAAAAACTGACCAATACCACCACACTGAATTTACTCAACGATGCGATTTGCTATGTGGAAGGGACTCTTGAGCAAGAACAACCCGACCATGTAAAAATGGCGCAAGTATTGGCGAGTTTATCAACCCGGCTACAGAGTTGTAATCCTGAGCCGGAGAGCAAAGATCAGTTGGTTTTACAACAGATTGGCTTGTTACTTGAATTATTGCCTGAGCTCAGTGAACTGAATAAACGCATTGGCCAGGTGGGTTAATGGCACTCTGGGCCAATTGCTCAATGGCCCTTCTTTATGCTGTTTCATATTGTGTAATGATGATATCAGCCGGGCGGATATGCATTTCGAACCATTCCATAAGCTCACTGCGCATGACAAGAGGCAGCACAGCATAATGGTGACCGCTGATAGCCCCGGCAAGAGCCAACAGTACATTAAAGCCGAGCGAACATCTTAAAGTCCGTAACTTCAAATAACAGCGTTTAGCCCCCTCAAGTCGCAACGCTGCCACACTTGTAATTCCGGCTTTCCACAATAATCGCTCAAGGCTGGCACTGAGGTTAGGTAAATCTTTCAAACGCGCTGGAGGGCATTTTTTACTTAAAACCTCGGATTTAGCTCCTTGATACGCCAGTGTTGCAAAGTGACGTAATGCGAGGTCATCATCCCATAAAAACGCATCGACCCGATAATATCGCAATAATACCGGAAGCCCCCGTTTGGCATAAATAAGATTAGCCATCCCTCGATTACGAAAAAAATTCTCAATTAAGTCATTGGCCCGTAAATACAACTCCCCCTCCGAAACCACAGCAAACATAATGCCATTGGCTAATAGGCCATACCCACCAAATTGTGAGCGAACCGTGATTTGGCCTAAAAAATCAAAACGGCTTTGTGCTTGCATTATCTTGCTCTTAGATACGTTTTCCATCACTACTCCTTTAGTAAAAATCCGAATCAACGTCCCTATTTAGTTGCAATAAGTGTAAGAGGAACAACTAATTAGAAAATACGCAATATAGATAACTGAGCCAAACACAAAATCAGCTTTCACGTATTTACATCACAATAATGCGAAGCGTCTTGTAAAAATTTAGTTGATCTTCAGATAAACAGTGACTACTGTATATGCATACAGCACACTACAGGCGAGGTTCATAATGCGCACTCAATCACTAAAACCTTATAATGCTAATTATCATTCTCTTGTTACTCAGGATACCCCGACAAGAGTTGATGCCCCTACAGATAGTGGCCTTATCAGTGAACTGGTGTACAGTGAAAACCAACCTGCGGTTGCTCAGCTATTGCTTCCGTTATTACAACAGCTTGCTAAACAATCCCGATGGCTGCTGTGGCTAACCCCTGAACAAAAATTAAGTCGCTTATGGCTACAGCAGTCAGGTTTACCAATGACAAAAGTCGTGCAGGCGAGGCAGATAAATCCATTATCAACTGTGGATGCAATGGAAAAGGCATTATTGACGGGAAATTACAGTGTTGTTCTTGGTTGGTTACCAGAATTATCGGAGAATGACCGCATCAGATTGCGTATGGCGGCACAGTTTGGAAATGCTTATGGGTTTGTTATGCGTCCTTTGGATGACACAAAATCCGATCAAGGACAGTGCGCAACGTTAAAAATTCATTCTTCTTTGTATCATTAAGTAAATTTAGGATTTATCCCATGAATTATTACAATGTTTAGGACTTACTCCTGTAAAGTCGGCATAAAGCGAGTCAGAATGCGGCTTGCGGCAAAAAATAACGTCTAGGAAAAGTGCTATTTTATGGCTAAATCGTTAAAGATTATGCACAATTTTGCTTTTTTTTTCAGCCGGTTTATCACATCACACTTGTAACTTTCTCGCCACGTTGTAGACTTTACATCGCCAAGGTTGCTCTAAAACGCCAAATTATACTGGCAGCGTGATTAACGGGAGCGTTAAAACCTTGACGAAGAATTTTAACCAAGGGCTTAGCTTTTAAAGCTCATTGCCTATTTGGATGATAACGAGGCGTAAAATGAAAAAGACAGCTATCGCATTAGCAGTGGCACTGGCTGGTTTCGCTACAGTAGCGCAAGCCGCACCGAAAGATAACACTTGGTACACTGGTGGTAAACTGGGTTGGTCTCAGTATCAAAATACTGGTACTGGCGGTATCTATGGCGACCAAGGCAATGACGGTCCAACTCATAAAGACCAATTAGGTGCTGGTGCGTTCTTGGGTTACCAAGCAAACCAATACCTGGGCTTTGAATTGGGATACGACTGGCTTGGCCGTATGCCTTATAAAGGCGACGTTCGTAACGGCGACTTTAAAGCACAAGGCGTTCAGCTGGCTGCAAAACTGAGCTACCCAATTGCTCAGGACTTAGACCTGTACACCCGTCTGGGTGGTCTGGTTTGGCGTGCGGACTCAAGCGCGTTTAACGCCGCTTCTGGCGAGCGTCTGAACAACCATGACACCGGTGTTTCTCCATTAGTAGCTCTGGGTGCTGAGTACGCGTGGACTAAAAACTGGGCAACCCGTATGGAATACCAGTGGGTTAGCCAGATCGGTGATAAAGCTACCGTTGGTGCTCGTCCAGACAACGGCATGCTGAGCGTTGGTGTTTCTTACCGTTTCGGTCAAGATGATGCAGTTGCTCCAGTAGTTGCTCCAGCACCAGTTCCAGCTCCAGTTGTGGACACTAAGCGTTTCACTCTGAAATCTGACGTGCTGTTTGCTTTCAACAAAGCAACTTTGAAACCAGAAGGCCAGCAAGCTCTGGACCAACTGTATGCACAACTGAGCTCTATCGATCCTAAAGACGGTTCTGTAGTTGTTCTGGGCTTCGCTGACCGTATCGGTCAACCAGCTCCTAACTTAGCTCTGTCTCAGCGTCGTGCTGACAGCGTGCGTGATTACCTGGTTTCTAAAGGTATCCCTGCTGACAAAATCACCGCTCGCGGTGAAGGCCAAGCAAACCCAGTTACAGGCAACACCTGTGACAACGTGAAACCACGTGCTGCGCTGATTGAGTGCTTGGCACCAGATCGTCGCGTAGAGATCGAAGTTAAAGGCTACAAAGAAGTTGTAACTCAGCCACAGGCTTAAGTTTACTACTTTCGTAAAAAACCCCGCATTGCGGGGTTTTTTTTATCCTACCATTAAGAAAATCCGAGTCATCTTATATTTTCTTAATAACAATACTTCAGTAGCGTCAATATTGGTTCATAGCCACTCGAGTTACATCTCTTTGCCAAGAATATCTTGCAAGTCCTGTTTCAAAGACGACATCTGGCTCCTATATTTCTCTTTACGTTCGGCATCTTCAATTAACTGAACAACTGTCTCTGACAGCGTATTGCCTCGACGCCTTGCCAGTGCCGCCAAACGTTGCCACACCAGAAACTCCAGATCGATTGATTTCTTGCGAGTATGCTGATGCTCCGCATTGAAATGCCGCTTACGTCTGGCGCGGATAGTCTGCTTCATCCGATTAGCCAGTTGCACATTCATATGCACATCAATCCATTCCGCCACCTTCACAGGCTCACTTTCCAGCTTCATCAGTTGCTCTACAGCATCCTGAGCCGCACTGTTTTCTATATGGCGAGTAATGGCTTCACCTTCACGGTGTTTTTTAACCAAATACGCCCATTTCCAACCGCTTTCCAGATTTTCCAGTTGCTGATATTTCATCGTGAGCTCTTCAGTGACCGTGTAACTTAACTCAAGCATAACAGTTTTACGTAGAATTTCACCCTACTAAAAATGCATCATTAGTGTATTTTTTGTACGGAATATGGCTGATATCTTACTCCTTATCACCAACTGCCACTCTACGTATATGCAGTCTGCTTTATTCTTGTATAATCGCCCTTTCCCTTTTTGACGATTGCATCTATCACTTTGACCAATAACAGACTTGAATGGCAGTCACTGCTGCCGAACACAACGCCATATGAAGCGTTATTTGCTACTGCCTCCCAGTTGGAGCCTGTTCCTTTCGCGGCGATTCAACCCCGGCTTGAAAATGGAATGACATTATTTTGTCATCCACAATCACATCCGCGTTTTATGTTGATCAAAGCACAGGAAAGTACTGAGTATCTAGCATTGATCGCTCAAGCTGTTAAAGAGCTGCAACCTGAGGCCTCTACCTTGTTTGGTGGAGACTACCTCGTGCACGGGCATCAGGTGAGCTGGCAGCCAGCGCAACACGGTGACGAGCCGTTTGCGGCGATTTCGCGCTGTCTTTATCAGGAATGGGTTGAACCAGAACAGTTATTTGGTTGTGTCAGATGGCATAAAGATCAAATAAGCCTGCAACCCGGCTTGGTTCACCAGGCGAATGGTGGGGTATTAATCTTATCGGTACGGGCATTACAAGCTCAACCACTGATGTGGCTGCGTCTCAAACAGATGATTGCTCAGCAGCGCTTTGACTGGCTATCACCGGATGAAACCCGCCCTTTACCGGTGCATATCCCCTCAATGCCACTTGAGTTGCGTTTGATTCTGGTCGGAGATCGCCTAGGGCTGGGTGATTTCCATGATATGGAACCTGAATTGGGCGAATTGGCTATTTACGGTGAGTTCGAAGCCGAACTACCGCTAGTCGATATTGACGGTATGACGTTATGGTGCGGCTACATCAATACGCTTTTGCAGCAGAAACAGTTGCCTTCCTTATCAGCGGATGCTTGGCCAGTGCTGTTCCGCCAGGCGGTGCGTCACAGTGGCGACCAAGGTAGCCTGCCATTATGCCCACAATGGCTTACCCACCAGTTGGCTGAAGCCGCTTTATATGCCGAAGAAGACGCAATTACCGCCAATGCATTGGAAGTTGCTTTGAATGCCCGTGATTGGCGCAATAGCTACCTCGCCGAGCGGATGCAAGATGAAATTGAGCTCGGGCAGATTCTGGTTGAAACCGAAGGCCAAGTCGTCGGCCAGATTAATGGCTTGTCAGTATTAGAATATCCTGGTCATCCTTACGCCTTTGGTGAGCCGGCACGTATCAGTTGTGTTGTCCATTTAGGCGATGGTGAATTTGTTGATGTGGAACGTAAAGCCGAATTAGGCGGTAATATTCATGCGAAAGGCATGATGATTATGCAGGCTTTCTTGATTTCAGAGCTAGAACTTGATCAACCGTTGCCTTTCTCCGCCTCCATTGTTTTTGAGCAATCTTATGGTGAGGTTGATGGTGATAGTGCATCGCTGGCAGAACTTTGTGCGCTGATCAGTGCGCTATCGCAACAGCCAATTAATCAGCAAATTGCCGTGACCGGTTCTGTTGACCAATTTGGTAATGTGCAGCCTATTGGCGGTGTGAATGAAAAAATTGAAGGCTTCTTCGAGGCTTGTCAACGCCGCGGGCTAACAGGCAGTCAGGGGGTTATTTTGCCCATGACCAATATCCGTCATTTATGCTTGAATCAAGCGGTGATTGATGCCGTACAGAAAGAGCAGTTCCATTTATGGGCTGTCGATTCCGCCGCTGAAGCATTACCATTGTTAACAGGCATAGTTTATGCCGATGAGCAGCAACCCAGCTTGTTAGGTATCATTCAAGAGCGAATCTCACAAGTAAATCCGCAGGACAGACGCCGTTGGCCATGGCCGTTACGTTGGCTGAACTGGTTTAACCAGGGCTGATCGGACTTGCTCAGCGTACAGCTGTACGCTATTCTGCGCACTTCATTACAATAAGGCTTACTGAGAACATGGTAGATAAACGCGAATCCTATACAAAAGAAGACCTTGAAGCATCAGGCCGTGGCGAACTGTTTGGCGCAGGCGGGCCACCATTGCCAGCAGGCAACATGTTAATGATGGACCGTGTCGTCAAAATGACAGAAGACGGCGGTACCTATGGTAAAGGTTATGTGGAAGCGGAACTGGATATCAATCCGGACCTATGGTTCTTCGGTTGCCACTTTATTGGTGACCCAGTAATGCCTGGTTGCCTGGGCCTTGATGCCATGTGGCAATTGGTTGGCTTCTATCTTGGTTGGTTGGGTGGCGAGGGCAAAGGCCGCGCACTCGGGGTGGGTGAAGTGAAATTCACCGGGCAAGTGCTGCCAGATGCCAAGAAGGTAACATACCGTATTAATTTCAAACGCATTATTATGCGTAAACTGATTATGGGTGTGGCTGATGGCGAAGTATTAGTGGATGGCAAAGTTATTTATACTGCCACTGACTTGAAAGTCGGCCTGTTTAAAGACACCAACACTTTCTAATATTTCGACCCGTAATGCCGGTACAGGGGCAGCTAACTCCCCTGTACTATTATCAATGATGCCAATGGCATTTTTTTTATCACCAGTAACTACAATAAATGTAGTGACTAATAAACTTGCTGCGGGACATAGCCGCTATGCCCATACAGCTCTGAGGGTGATATGCAAAGAACTTGCTTTCAAGACCTACCCTGCCCGGTGGCCCGCTCCCTTGAACGGGTTGGAGAATGGTGGAGCATACTCATCATCCGTGATGCTTTTCAGGGGTTAACACGATTTGATGAATTCCAGCAAAGTTTGCAGCTTTCACCCACTATCCTCACCCGCCGTCTCAAGTATTTGGTGGAAAACGGCATCTTGGAAAAACGGCTTTATCACTCTCGCCCTGCCCGCTATGAGTATTTATTGACGGAACGTGGTAATGACTTTTTCCCCGTGATAGCCGCCTTGTTTCACTGGGGTAATCAACATTTTGCTCCCGACGGACCGGCAGTGATACTTGCAGATCGCCACACCGGCGCACCTGTCGAGCCAATCCTGTTGAACAATGCCACTCAGCAACCTATCCGTGCAGAAGATGTTACCCTCGCGGCAGGTTCAGTCAGGAGCGATATAATTAATAAACGATTGGCGCTGATGCAACTGAAAGATTCAGCAAATGCCAAGTATTCCCCCCATTCAATTCAGTCTCTAAAGGAAAAATAATGAACAAGCGCCGTGTAGTGATTACAGGAATGGGGGTGGTTTCCCCATTAGGCTGCGGTATTGAGGTGGTATGGCAACGCCTGTTAGCTGGGCAATCAGGTATCCGTGTGCTGCCCGATGAGATTGTCGATGATTTACCGGCAAAGATTGGTGGACAAGTTCCAACCATTTCAGCAGACCCCGCCGGGGGCTTTGATCCCAATAAGGCGGTTGCGCCGAAAGATCAAAAGAAAATGGATCGTTTTATTGAATTTGCCATGGCCGCAGCAGATGAAGCCATTACCCATGCGGCCTGGCAGGCCGATAATAGTGAGAAACAAGAGCGCACAGCAACCATCATTGGCTCAGGGATTGGTGGCTTCCCCTCTATTGCAAATGCGGTGCGCACCACCGATAGCCGCGGGCCAAAACGCCTTTCACCTTTCACCGTGCCTTCATTTTTGGTAAATCTGGCCGCAGGCCATGTTTCTATCAAACATCATTTCAAAGGGCCAATTGGCGCGCCGGTTACCGCCTGTGCCGCGGGTGTGCAAGCTATCGGCGATGCGGTACGCCTAATCCGCAATGATGAGGCAGATATTGCACTTTGTGGTGGTGCCGAAGCGGCAATAGATAAAGTTAGCCTGGCGGGCTTTGCCGCTGCACGCGCATTATCAACCGGTTCTAATGATGCCCCGGAAAAAGCCTCTCGCCCATTCGACAGTGCCCGTGATGGTTTTGTCATGGGGGAAGGTGCTGGTTTACTGGTTATTGAAGAGTTAGAGCATGCTTTGGCGCGCGGAGCACAACCTTTAGCCGAGATTGTCGGCTACGGCACCAGTGCCGATGCCTACCATATGACGTCGGGCGCTGAAGATGGTGACGGCGCATATCGTGCCATGAAAATTGCGCTGCGCCAGGCCGGGATCTCGCCGGCGCAGGTTCAGCATTTAAATGCGCATGCGACCTCAACTCCAGTGGGTGATCTGGGTGAAATCAATGCCATTAAGCATTTGTTTGGCACCGGTGACAACTTAGCGGTGACATCAACCAAGTCAGCAACCGGCCACTTGCTGGGGGCCGCCGGTGGGTTAGAAACTATCTTCACCGCACTGGCATTGCGCGACCAAATCGTACCGGCAACGTTGAACCTGGAAAATCTGGATCCCGCCGCCCAGGGGCTGAATGTCATTGCCGGTAAAGCGCAACCCCATGAAATCACGTATGCCCTTTCAAATGGTTTTGGATTTGGTGGCGTGAATGCAAGTATCTTGCTCAAGCGCTGGGCTGAATAATCCAGTGTATAAATGCAGTTAGGCGGCAAACGAATAAACCCCGATGAGTTGACGCCAGTCAATGATTCGGGTGCATGAGAGCAGCTAACAACACTGCGGGGACAAACAATGAAGAGTATTACTCAAAGTAATTGGTGTTGCAGTTAGGCGGCAAACGAATAAATCCCGATGAGTTGACGCCAGTCAATGATTCGGGTGCATGAGAGCAGCTAACAACACTGCGGCACCAAGAACGAAGAGTAAAAACAACAACCTCCGCAATATGCGCATAAAGCGGAGGTTATCCCTTAGTCTGACAGAGAGCCGCTTAAGCGGTCACAGCCCTATCCTCCACGGCTTGTCGCCACCCTCCTAACCAATGCGATCTGGCGTCTAAAGCTTGATAGGGGCAAATTTCCCTTGAACGCCCTGAAATACCGGCTTGATACCCACGTGACAACGCCCTTTCCAAGCGATCTCTTTTCTGTCTCTTCATGCCTCGTTTCCCTCATCTTTCTGTCTGGTGGAAAGAAAACAGTGACTACTTTATGCTCAGTCACAGTTAAGTGATAGACCTTAGGAAACAGAAAAGCAATGCGCAATATTCACGCCAATGTCACATTTGTGAGCTATGCACGCTGAATTGGCTAAGTGATTGATTTGGGGTGGGTGATATTAACTATTTGATATTTATTGATAATCCTCTTTCACGATAAGTTTATTATCATCGATGAAAGAGGATTAGACTCATTTGGAACAAAATATGACTAACGGTTAGCGCAGTTGGGCTGCCATCACCTTAGCTTCCTGCTGCCAGCCCTCGGCTAGGGTGCGAATTAGTGCATCATAGCCATCTTCGCTCTGTTTAAGTTCTAAATCAAATGGCTGCTTAATCAGCTGCCCTTGATGTTTGAGTATCCAAACACCACGAATGATAGCTTTGCCATCATAGCGGCCGTGGAAGCCGGTGACCGAGACATTAAGGACATCCTGATCACTATCGAGTGGCTGTGAGGACACCAGCCAACCCGGCAATGCATTGCTCAGATTAGTCACCAGGGTTTGCTGCAACTGCTGATCCAATGGGCTGGCCCACAGATTGTTGCTGGCAATCACGTACTGTACATCATTGGTTTGATATACCACGCCCGCAGCGGCCAGATAATCAGCCACGCCAACATGTTCAACCCACAGTTGCCGTGATGCAACACTGCTGGTCGCGCCAGCAGGCGCACTGAGTGCAGGTAACTGATAGTATGTTTTACTGGGTGTACTGCTGCATGCACTCAGTAACAGCGCTGCAATAACTGCCATCCATTTCATCATTTTTTGGCCTTCTTAGGCTGAGGATCCTGACTTCCTGCCGCTTCAAATACCAGTGCATTGCTCTTTTCATTCAGCGTGCGCAATACCGGTTGTAATTCACGCAAGACTTGATCTAACCGCTGCATATCACCCACCATTTTATTGTAGGCCGGTGAACCTGGCTGGAAACCTTTCATACTGCGATTCAGCTCATTCAACGTCTTTTGCAGATCTTTTGGCAGCCCTTGCATCGCCGGACTAGAGGTGATCGCGGTCAATGCTTCCAAGGTTTTTTGTGTTTCGCGCATCGTTTTCTGGCTTTCAACCAATGCCTTAGTGACTTCATTCACCATTGGGTCCAGCGGCAGGCTATTAATTTTATCTAATGTCTGCATCACTTTTTGCTGAATTTGCGCCAAACCACCACTGACGGTTGGCAGCAATGGATAACCCGCCACTTCCAGCGGCCCCTTCCATGGTTTTGCATCCGGGTAGAAGTCCAGATCAATAAACAATGCCCCGGTCAACAGGTTGCCTGATTTCAAGGAGGCGCGCAGACCACGTTCTTTGGCAGTTTTCAATATTTGTTCAAAATTAGCATCCGGGCCTAAATCATCGCGGAAACGGCCGGGTTCGATGCGAATGAGTACCGGAATGCGGAAGTCATTGTCCACCCGCTGTCTCATACCCGCAGTAAAGAAAGGTACATCTCCCACGGTGCCGACACGAATCCCCCGGAATTCAACCGGTGCCCCGGTTTGCAAGCCGCGCACGGAATCAGAGAAGAACAGCAAGAAATCTTCATGTTCGGTGTACAGCGAGTTTTGAATGCTACTGCGGTTATCAAACAGTTTGAATTCAGCTTTATTTTGTGTGATTGGTTGACCCAGATCCTGACCATCCGGCACATCGAAGCTCACACCGCCACTGAACAAGGTCGCCAGTGATGCCATCTCAACACGCATCCCCTGTGCGGAGAGGTCGACCGCCACGCCACTGTCTTTCCAGAACCGCACATTGGTGGTGACCAAGCCGTCATAAGGCGCGCTGATGAATAACTGATAGCGCATCAGGCGTGATTTAGCATCAAAGGTGCTGGTTTCCACCGAGCCAACACGATAGCCACGGAACAACACCGGATCACCGGCATTCAACTGCCCGGCTTGTTCGCTATCAAGTGTAATACGGATGCCTTTCGCATCTGGCGATGCAAGAGGCGGAGAGTCCAATAATGTGAACTCATCCAATGCCTTACCTTTCCCGCCCGGTTGCAGTTCAATATAGGCACCTGACAGCAGAGTTCCCAGCCCAGAGACTCCCTCGCGGCCAATCTGCGGTTTAACTACCCAGAAAACCGTATCGCTATGCAACAGGGTATTCATACCGGAATTCAATCGCGCTTGCACAATAACATGGTTGAGATCTTGACTCAGGGTAACCTGTTCAACAATGCCAACATCCACGCTACGGCTCTTTATTTTTGTTTTACCGGCTTCAATACCCTCAGCATTCGAAGTGGTCATCACCACCTGCGGCCCCTGATGACTAAAATGATAAAACAGTATCCATGCGCCAATCAACGCCGTGACAATCGGGATGATCCACACTGGCGACCATCGCTTGATTTTTTCAATTTCTGCCACACCCTGGCTGGGATTATTTTCCGTCACCTTGCGGCTCCTTTTGGGTTGTTTCATTTATCCGATCCCAAGTTAAACGAGGATCGAAGGTTAATGCAGCAAACATGGTCAGGATAACCACCATGGCAAATAGCAGCGCACCAATCGCCGGGTAGATACTCATCAGTTGCCCGATACGCACTAATGACGACAATATCGCGATAACAAAGACATCAATCATTGACCAGCGGCCAACAAATTCGACTATCTCATAAATAAAATGCATTCGTTCAGTATCAGTCTTACCTTTGCCTTTCGCATCCCAACACAACCAGCCGATCGCCAACATTTTTAATGACGGCACCATAATACTGGCAATAAAAATCACCATCGCCACCGGATAAGAACCTTCGCTCCACAGGAAAATCACCCCTGCCATAATGGTGGAGTTCATTTGGTTCCCCAAACTTTCGGTGATCATAATTGGCAACAGATTAGCAGGAATATACAGCATGATTGACGTGACTAATAATGCCATTGTCCACTGTAAGCTATTGCGACGACGAATATAACCATGGGTATGGCAGCGCGGGCACTCCACCTGGGCTTGCGGTAAAATGGCGGTACAGCAGGCACAAGAGCGCAGGCCTTGGCGTAGGCCAGTTTGGCCGGCAATAAGGGGTTGAGATAATGCCGGTGCAGGGGCGATATCTTGCCACATCCAATGGCGGTCGACACATTGGAAAGCGCGCACCTGTAACAAACAGAATAAACAATAAGGAACAAAACTGCTGCCGATGCCGATTTGGCCATACGCCATCAGTTTGACAAAGCTAACCAGCACACCGGCGAGGAAAATCTCAACCATACACCAGGTTTTAAACTGGAATAATACCTTTGCTATCAGTGCCTTCCAGCGATGAGGCATGCGCACCCGCAGGCAAAGCAGAATAATAGCCACCATACAGAAAGCCGGTATCAACTGAACCAAAACCATAAACAACGTCGCCATGCTGGCATAGTTATCGGCCACCATCACTTTGGGTATTTGGATCAAGGTTATTTCGCTGGTGATCCCCGCCACGCGCATATTGACGAAAGGAAACATATTAGCCAGCAATAGCATAAACAGCGCGCTAATTGCATAACCGACTGGGCGCTTGCGCGGTTCATCCCACTGCGCAGTCAATGTCGTTTTACAACGCGGACATACCGCTTTTGTGCCATAAGGCAAGGAGGGTAAGGCCACTGTCATGTCACACTGCCGGCACAGGATAATGTTCCCTGACTGGCCAGAGTGGTCGCCGTGCTCAGGCTGAATTACAGAACACAATATCGGATCCCTCACGGCTTATCTGTATTTCCCCTCAACTCGTCAAAGTGCAGGAGTGTTAGCTGTTTTAGCTCACCAGAATCAGTGAGTTATGTCAGCCATCTTCCTGCACATTGAGGCCTATTGGGTATAGTTAAATGTCTATTATTATGGTGCTAATATAACAATAAACATACTATCGTATAGCACATCATTTAACAGCCCGGCGAAAACAGATGTTTAGCCATTTTTCTGAGCTTCCAGCTCTTCCCAGCGGCTAAATGCAACTTCCAAAGCTTGTTCGGCATCTGCTAAGGCTTTCAAAACCTGCTGTGTCTCTTCATGTGGGCGGGAGAAGAAGTCTGCATGGCTGACTTCTGCCTGTAACCCACTGATTTCATTTTCCAACTCTTCTAGTTTCTGCGGTAACTGATCCAGCTCGCGTTGCAAGTTATAACTCAGTTTGCCGGGGCGCTTTGCCGCAGGTGCCGGACTTTTTGCGGGAGCAACAGCTTTGGTATCTTCCACTTTAGCGGCTACCTGACGAATAGGTTTCGCCTCGGCGCGCTGCTGGTGAGCATCATAATACCCGCCCACGAAGCTGCTAATTTGGCCATTGCCCTCAAAAATCCAGCACTCCGTCACCGAGTTATCAACGAATTGACGATCATGGCTGACCAACAGTACAGTGCCCTGATAGCTATCAACCATCTCCTCCAACAGTTCTAGCGTTTCCACATCTAGGTCATTGGTCGGTTCATCGAGAATCAACAAGTTGCTGGGTTTAAGGAATAACTTAGCCAATAACAGTCGGTTACGTTCACCACCAGACAAAGCTTTTACTGGCGTCATGGCGCGTTTCGGGTGGAATAGGAAGTCTTGCAGATAGCCCAGAACATGGCGGGAACGGCCATTGACCATCACTTCCTGCTTACCTTCAGCCAAGTTATCCATCACTGTGCGTTCTGGATCCAACTCGGCACGATGCTGATCAAAATAGGCCACCTCCAGTTTAGTGCCACAATGCACTTTACCGCTATCGGCTTTAAGCTGACCGAGCATCAGTTTCAGCAAGGTGGTTTTACCACAGCCATTCGGCCCCACCAGCGCAATTTTATCGCCACGCTGTACTTGGGCCGTGAAATCTTTCACCAGCACTTTGCCATCAATCTGATAATTCACATTTTCCAGATCAAAGACAATTTTGCCCGAGCGCACCGTTTCTTCCACTTGCATCTTGGCCGTACCCATCACTTCACGGCGCTGTGAGCGCTCCATCCGTAATGCTTTCAGCGCGCGAACACGCCCCTCATTACGGGTGCGCCGAGCTTTGATGCCCTGGCGAATCCAGACTTCTTCTTGCGCCAATTTGCGGTCAAACTCGGCATTTTGCAGCTCTTCAACCCGGAGGGCTTCTTCTTTGCTGGCAAGATACAGTTCGTAATTACCTGGCCATGACACCAATTTGCCGCGGTCTAGGTCGACAATACGCGTGGCCATAGCACGGATAAAGGAGCGGTCATGGGAGATAAAGACAATGCTGCCCTGGAACTCTTTCAAAAAGCCTTCCAGCCAATTAATCGTTTCGATATCCAAGTGGTTGGTCGGCTCATCCAGCAGCAGCACTTTTGGTGAACTCACCAGCGCGCGGCCCAATGCCGCTTTACGCAACCAACCACCAGACAGTGACGAAAGCTCAGCATCCGCCGATAAGCCCAGTTGCACCAGCACTTCCTGAATCCGGCTGTCTAATTGCCATAAGCCCTGATGGTCCAGAATTTCCTGTAATGCGGCCAGGCGATTAAGGTTCTTTTCACTCGGGTCAAGTTCCACCTGGTGCAACGTAGCATGGTAGGCTTTCAGATGCTCAGCCTGCTCTTGTACGCCCTCAGCCACAAAATCAAACACTGTTCCGGCAACATTGCGCGGGGGGTCTTGCTGCAAGCGAGCAACAATCAAATCTTGCTCATAGATAATGCGGCCATCATCCAAGGGAACTTCTTTACTCAGAATTTTCAGCAAGGTGGATTTGCCCGCACCATTGCGCCCCACCAGACAAACGCGCTCGTTTGCCTCAATATGCAATTCAGTATTATCCAATATTGGTGCATCGCTGAACGACAGCCAGGCACCGGACATGCTAATTAACGACATAGTTTTTACTTTTCCTCGCGGCTGTGGGTGACCAGCCAGCAGTTGTGAATTTGACGGTTACGGGCAAAGTCTTCAGATTGCGTTTGCGCTGTGATTTCTTTCGCTTCCAGCCCTAACGCAGCTATACCGGCCAAATCCATCTGGAAACCGCGCTTATTATTCGAGAACATAATGGTTCCCTGACGGCGCAATAACCGTTTAAGTTCTTTCATTAAGATTAAATGATCGCGCTGAACATCAAAGGTGGTCTCCATTCGTTTGGAGTTAGAGAATGTCGGCGGATCAATAAAAATCACATCGAATTGCTCATCGGTGTTACTCAGCCATGAGAGGCAATCAGCTTGAATCAGACGATGTTGTTGGCCAGTTAAGCCATTGGCGCGCAGGTTTTTCTCAGCCCATTCCAGATAAGTACGCGACATATCAACTGTGGTCGTGCTGCGCGCACCGCCCAGACCTGCATGGACACTGGCAGTGCCGGTATAAGCAAACAAGTTAAGAAAATCTTTACCCTGACTCATTTTGCCCAGCATTTGACGAGCAATGCGGTGGTCAAGGAACAAACCGGTATCAAGGTAATCAGTTAGGTTAACCCATAGCTTGGCATTATATTCACTCACCAGCAGGAACTCGCCTTTCTGGGCTAATTTCTCGTATTGGCTTTTCCCTTTCTGACGTTCGCGAGTTTTCAACACCAACTGATTGGATGGCAAATTCAGCACAGCCAAAGTGGCATTAATCACATCAAACAGGCGCTGACGCGCTTTTTGGGCATCAATCGTCTTCGGCGGCGCATATTCCTGCACGACAACCTTGCTACCATAACGGTCGACTGCCACGTTGTAATCCGGCAAATCGGCATCATACAAACGGTAACATTCAATGCCCTGCTGCTTAGCCCACTTATCCAGCTTTTTCACATTCTTACGCAGGCGATTGGCATAATCTTCCGCCACCTGAACACCCGCAGCACCTTGTGCATTAGCCGCTAACTGGTAGTTTTTCTGCACACAATCCAATGGGCCATTTTTAGCTTTGAATTCGCGCTCAGCACGTAACTGCAAGCAGCTGAGCAATTCAGGCGATGCGCTGAACAGTGACAAACGCCAGCCACCGAATGCCGTTTTCATGATGCGCCCAAGCATATTGTGCAGTGCAATCAGCGCAGGTTCACTTTCCAACCGCTCACCATAAGGCGGGTTACTGATAACTGTCCCCACCGGCCCTTCGGGTAATGGATTCACCAGCTTACTGACGTCATTAGCATTAAAGGTAATCAGTTCTGATACCCCGGCACGGCGCGCATTGGCCCGCGCCATCTCAATAACCCGGCGATCAATATCTGCCCCAAAGAAGCGAGACGCTGTTTCTTGCAAACCACGACGCGCACGAACTTGCGCTTCAGCCGTCAATTCGCGCCACAGCGCTTCGTTAAACGCACTCCAGGCGGTAAAGCCCCAATGCGCACGATGCAGACCCGGAGCCCGGTCAGAGGCCATCATCGCAGCTTCAATCAGCAACGTACCGGAACCACACATCGGGTCAACCATCGGGGTACCCAGCTGCCAACCCGAACGTTGGATAATCGCTGCCGCCAGATTTTCTTTTAGTGGCGCTTGCCCCGTCAGATCACGATAACCGCGCTGATGTAGCCCCTCACCACTGAGGTCAAGTGCTACACTGGCCATATCCCGTTGCAGGAACACATTCACCCGGATATCTGGCTGCTGTTTAGCTACCGTCGGGCGCTGATCCAGTTTGCGGGTAAAGCTATCCACGATGGCATCTTTGACTTTTAATGCCCCATACTGGCTATTGCGGATTTCATCATTCACACCGCTAAAATGTACGGCGAAAGTTTTATCTACCCCAAAGATTGACGGCCAATCAATGGCTTGCACCCCAAGATACAAGTCTAAGTCACTGTAAACTTTGAATTCGTTGAGCGGTAACAAAATGCGTGAAGCCAATCGGCTCCACAACAGGCTTTGGTACATGAGTCGATCGTCGCCCTGAAAATGTACCCCACCCTGCACTATTTTACAGTCGTGAGCGCCCAGCGCTTCGAGTTCGCTTTTTAACAGTTCTTCCAGTCCACGCGCCGTGCTGGCAAACAGAGAGTTCATATCGCACTATCACCAAAAAGAAAATTGTTGCGCATTATAGCTAATCCCAGCAGCTTGTCATAAAGTTGCTCCCTCTAATTTAATACTCGCACGGAGGTAATGGTGATTACCCTCTCCCGGCTCTATGTTCATCCGGTAAAATCTATGCGTGGCTTGCAGCTTTCTCATGCCCAAGTCAGCAGCAGCGGGTTAGCCTTTGACCGCGTATTTATGATTACTGAGCCAGATGGCACTTTCATTACCGCGCGCCAATATCCGAAGATGGTGATGTTTACCCCCGCGTTAATGTCAGATGGTTTATATCTCACCGCCCCCGATGGCGAGAGTGCCAATATCCGCTTTAATGATTTTTTAGCCAATGCTGCCCCAACTGAAGTTTGGGGAAATCATTTTACCGCGCTAATTGCGCCTGCTGCTATCAACAACTGGCTAAGCGGCTATTTTCAGCGAGAAGTACAATTGCGCTGGCTCGGGACAGAATTAACCCGGCGGGTAAAACCCATGCCGGAAATTCCGCTGTCATTTGCAGATGGCTTCCCTTATTTATTGATAAATGAAGCTTCATTTAAAGAATTGCAGCAACGCTGCCCCGGCAGTATTAAGTTGGAACAGTTTCGTCCTAATTTAGTCGTGACAGGGGCCAGTGCATTTGCAGAAGACAGTTGGCAGGTTATCCGCGTGGGCGATATTACCTTTGATTTGGTCAAACCATGCAGTCGCTGCGTATTAACCACGGTTAGCATTGAGCGTGGGCGGAAGCATCCAACTGGCGAACCATTGCAAACACTGCAAACATTCCGAACTGCTGAGAATGGTGATATCGATTTTGGCCAGAATATGGTGGCCAGGAACAGTGGAATTATTCGGGTTGGGGATGAAGTGGAAATTTTGTCAACCAAACCGCCACGCCCCTATAGTACCGGTGCCGTGGTTGAGAGCTTAGCCGCGCCACAAGACCAATCGAAAACGTTGTCTATTGAATATAATGGCATCCGCTTTAATGGTAATAACCAGCAGGTATTATTAGAACAACTGGAGCAACAAAATATCCGTATTCCTTACTCCTGTCGGGCAGGAATATGCGGCAGTTGCAGAATTACCTTAATCAATGGTGATGTCTCACCTTTAAAACAGAGTGCTATAGGTAATGACGGGACGATTCTTTGTTGCAGTTGTATACCTAAAGGGGATATTACTCTCAGCGGCAAATAAGAGAGCCCCGGCTCACTGACATCAGTTAGGCAGCTAATACAGCTGTTGCTTGAAAGATAATGGATATTACATCGCCCGGTCGTAAGCTGGCGCGGTGTATGTCTGTTCAATGACTAGCGGCAGCAAACGGTCATTCATTATCTTTATCGCGTCACCCAATACTAACTGACGCCCGGCTAATATCACCTGAGATTGTGCCAATAAACACAAACTTGCAGATTCACCCGATTCAACCACCAACAAACTAATATCTTCACCGCTATCTAATACGGTTACTGTCGCCAGTTCAGCATTCTGTGGCAACCAAGTTTTTGGCTGTTGTGCAAAATACCAGCTTTTAGGCATTAATGGTTTTAGAAAACGAAATGCAACCAAAGCATTTAATATCAATTCTGAACGTTGCTCATGGCCCATTTTAATTTGGCGGCATTGATCTTCAAATTCAAAATAAAGCGCAGCATCATCAACACAAAATGCACTCTCATCAAACGCATCAGGAGTTAACATTTTAGACGGGAAACGCGAGCGAAATATCATACCATTAGCTAAATCCAACATGAGTCGGTCATGTTCGGTATCAAAATACCAACGCCATTTGTCATCCGGTTTAATCCGCATATTTTATCCTTCCCACTCTGCCGCCAACATCATTGGCTCAATGACCAAGAGTTTCACTCGCCAAATGAGACTAAATTCATATAAGGTTTTTGATGTATATTTAATCTATAGGAACAAAATATAGACGAGCTGGGGGAATAAATAAACCCCCAAGCAAGTAAAGAAGATAAATAATTAGATATGAGTAATGATATTCTTAATCAAACGTGGGCCGTGGAAGATAAATCCAGAATAAATTTGAATCAATGAAGCACCCGCGGCCATTTTTTCACGAGCAGCAGTAACTGAGTCAATTCCACCTACACCGATAATAGGTAAGCGGCCTTGCAGTTCTTGTGATAAGCGGCGAATCACTTCAGTGCTGCGTAATTGTAATGGTCGGCCACTTAATCCACCGGCTTGCTCGCAATAATTTAATCCCTGAATAAGAGAACGGTCTAAAGTTGTATTAGTGGCAATAACACCATCTATATTATGACGAACCAAACTGTCCGCTATTTGGATCAATTCTTCTTCTGTAAGATCTGGTGCGATCTTTACCGCCACCGGAACATACTTATGATGCCGCTGATGTAATTCAGTTTGCTTATTTTTAATTGCGGCTAACAAATCATCCAGTGCTTCACCATACTGAAGAGATCTTAACCCAGGAGTATTTGGCGATGAAATATTAATCGCGATATATCCAGCATATGGATAAACTTTATCCATACAAATCAAGTAATCTTCTTTGCCTTGTTCTACCGGAGTATCTTTATTCTTACCAATATTAATGCCTAAAATACCGCCAAAATGTGATTTTTTGACGTTATCAATTAAGTTATCAACCCCATGATTATTAAATCCCATACGATTGATCAAACCTTCAGCCTCGACGATCCGAAACAATCTTGGTTTATCATTCCCTGACTGTGGCCGTGGCGTTACCGTGCCGACCTCAATAAAGCCAAACCCCATGGCCCCAAGAGCATCAATACACTCACCGTCTTTATCCAAACCAGCAGCCAAACCTAATGGATTTTTAAATGACAGGCCCATACAACTTACCGGCTTGGTCGGCACTGATTGGCTAACCAAAAATTGAAGTGGTGTGCCGGTAACCCGTTTTAGCTGACGAAAAGTGAATTCATGGGCACGTTCTGGATCAAGCTGAAAGAGTGCTTTTTTGACAAGTGGGTAATACATGTTATCTCCTGAGCGAGCGGTGACTAGCCGTTGATGCGGGAATGGTAAATTCATCTTTCAGGAAAGTAAACGTTTGCGAAGTAAAGCCATGCAAAGACCCGACTTTCTAAAGTTACCGCGGTGTTAATAATTATCATGACAAAAAAATAGAGGGCCGTTATGCCCCCTATTATTTAAACAATAATGTCTGCAAATTATTTATTTTTGCAGACAGGCGAGTTAGGCCGCTAATGCTTTGGTTATCTTCTCGTACAAGTCACCAGATAAATTATCCAATGTTTTCAATTGCTCCAGAGCCTGCCGCATCAAAGCCTGACGCCCTGAATCATATCGCTTCAAACGAATTAATGGTTCAATCAAGCGAGCAGCAACTTGTGGGTTACGGGTATTCAAATCACTGAGTATTTCTACTAGGAATTGATAACCGCTGCCGTCCGCAGCATGGAATGCTGCCGGATTACCGGAAGCAAAACTACCAATCAACGAACGGGTACGATTTGGGTTACTCAAGCTAAATGCCGAGTGTTTCAGCAATCCACGCACTTGTGCCAAAACATCTGCCGCCGGGCTGGTTGCTTGCAGAGCAAACCATTTATCCATCACCAAACCATCATGGTTCCAGCGCACATCAAAGGCTGCCAGCAATTCATCACAGCAAGGGAGTTGTGCAGCAACAGCGGCTGCCAATGCCGCCAACGAGTCCGTCATATTATCAGCTTGGTGATATTGGGAAGAGACAAGCTTATTTGCAAACTCCACATCACCAAACGCCAAATAACTCAGGCATGTATTGCGTAATGCTCGCTTAGCGATATCGCTGTGCTCAATTCGATATTCTGGAGTTATATTTGCTACATAGACGGCTAATAATTCATCAGCCAATTCATTTGCCAAACAACGGGTAATGGCTTCATGTACTGCGCTGATTGCTAGCGGATCAATAGTCGCAAACAGCTCCGCAATTTCATTTTCCGACGGCAATGTCAGAATTTGTGCTGCCAGGGCAGGATCAAGATTTTCATCAAGCAATATTGCACGGAAAGCATCGGCCACATGACTAGGTAAACTCAGGGGCTGTTTCTGTTGATATTTAGCAACATTGAGTTTGATATATGTTGCCAGCAGACTTTGTGCCGCATCCCAACGCGAGAATTCATTGCGGGCATGCTGCATCAAGAAAGTGAGCTGCTGGTCACTGTAGGTGTAATCCAATTTAACTGGCGCAGAGAATTCGCGTAGTAGAGACGGGATAGGCGGGTGCTCAACATTATCAAAGGTGAAAGTCTGCTCAAGCTCTGTCACATTCAGAACATGGTGAACCGGTAAACCGTTTCTCTGTAATGCAATTACATTACCTTTGCCGTCATACAGCTCAATATCCAATGGGATATGCAGTGGCAGTTTTTCCGGCTGGTCAGCGGTGGGTAATGTTTTTTGGCTAACATGTAGATGATATTGCTGCTTTTCAGCATCATAATCGTCACGGACAGTCAGTATTGGTGTGCCAGATTGGCTATACCAGCGGCGGAATAAAGACAAATCGACATTAGAGGCATCTTCCATTGCCTGTACAAAGTCATCACAGGTCGCGGCACTGCCATCATGGCGCTCAAAATAGAGTTGCATGCCAGCCTGGAATTGCTGCTCCCCCAGTAAAGTATGCATCATCCTGATCACCTCTGACCCTTTTTCGTACACGGTCAAGGTATAGAAGTTATTCATCTCAATGACTTTATCTGGACGAATAGCGTGAGCCATCGGGCTGGCATCTTCGGCAAACTGTGCCGCCCGCATCACCCGGACGTTTTCTATGCGATTAACCGCACGCGAACCTAAATCAGAGCTAAATTCTTGGTCTCTGAATACCGTCAGTCCTTCTTTCAGGCTTAATTGGAACCAATCACGGCAAGTAACGCGGTTACCTGTCCAGTTATGGAAATATTCATGGCCAATAACAGCTTCAATATTTAGATAATCTTTATCTGTCGCCGTTTCTGCTTTTGCCAAAACATATTTTGAGTTGAATACGTTCAGCCCTTTATTTTCCATGGCCCCCATATTGAAGAAATCAACCGCCACAATCATATAAATGTCGAGGTCATATTCCAGGCCAAAACGGGTTTCATCCCATTTCATGGCGTTCTTCAATGAGGTCATTGCCCAATCGGCGCGATCCAGATTACCGCGATCAACAAAAAGCTCCAGCGCGACTTCGCGGCCAGAGCGAGTAATGAACTTATCGCGTAAGACATCAAAATCACCCGCAACTAATGCAAATAGATAACAAGGTTTCGGGAACGGGTCTTCCCATTTAACCCAATGGCGACCATCAGCCAAAATCCCCTGATCCACACGGTTCCCGTTGGAAAGTAAATAAGGGTAAAGTGACTTATCGGCAACAATGCGAGTTGTAAAACGCGCCAATACATCAGGGCGGTCGAGATAATAAGTAATATGACGGAAACCTTCGGCTTCACATTGTGTACAAAGTGCATCACCGGAAAGATATAAGCCCTCAAGTGCACTATTCGTTGCAGGGTGAATTTCATTGACGATTGTCAGTGTAAAATGCGCAGGTAATTGCTCAATAACCAGTGAGTTGCTTTGTAAATGATAATGTGGCCATGCTCGCCCATCAACGCTGATACTAATAAGCGTTAAATCTTCACCGTCCAAAACCAGCGGTGTCACGTCTGCTGTTTGACGTTTTACCTTACTAACCGCCGTTACCGTCGTTTTTTGTGCATTAAGGGCAAAATCCAGATCGATATCGGTGATAGTGTAATCCGGCGATTTATAATCGTGGCGGTATTTAGCTTGCGGCTGTTGTGTCATAAAAACCCTTTTGACGTCATCAGTGAATATGATTATCAAGTCTATATTTATGGTCGTTTTGCCCCAAATTTTGGGTTCAAAGCAAGTCTGGTCAGCGACTTCATCATAGACTCAGATAGTCTTTTCAATGTATCACAATTGTGAAAAAAACCCAGTTGGGAACCCGTGCTATTACGGCAATTGCAGTGTTACATGTACGTTTTTCGAGCCGGTTCGCAAGCCTATTGCTCTGTTGTTATTTATCAGTAACGGCGGCAAGTCATGTGCGGCGACTCTGCCGATTAAATCAACCTCTTCACTCTCACAATATTACCCACCGGAATTACCCAGCAAAGTGTGTGAGTTACGTTATCATTGCTGCCACCTCTAGCAGTATATTAATAAAATTTATGATACTGACAGTGCTTTTCCCTATCATTACAACGCTTTTATCTTCTTAATAAGTTTAACTGATAGCAATACATCCCATTTTAAAATCAGAAAATAGTGAATAGGCCCATATAAAAATAACTTAATAGTATTTATTGTTGATTTAACCCAGTTAATATAAACATCATTTTATTTAAAGTGAAATTATGTTCTATTTAAAATCTTACACTATTAAGAAATGCGAATATAACAGGAGTTATTATGACCAACAGGATAAATGCACCTATCGTTCATCAATCAGCAAGAAATATTTCCCCTCTTGGGGGATGGGCGGCTGAAGCTGGGGGAACAACGGGAGGGTCAGATGCAACCAGCGATGATATCTATCTGGTATTCACGGTGTCGGAACTCAGGCGAGCACTGCAGGAGTCAGGGGAGCGCCCTAAGATAATTCAGGTATATGGTCTTATTGATGTCAGTGAAGGTATTGCGTATCAAGACCGGGAGGATCAAAAAGCACGTGGCATCGTGTATCTCAATGCGAATACCAGCTTAATTGGTGTTACTGAGAATGCGAAATTTATCGAGGGCTCAATAATTATCCAAAATACTCATAATGTTATTATTCATAATATTTTTATTGAAAACCCAGTAGATGTTGATCCCCAGTTTGAAGAGGGTGATGGCTGGAATGCTGAATGGGATGGCCTCAACATTATTACTTCACATCATGTTTGGATTGACCATGTCACATTCAGCGATGGTCGTTTTACTATTGACCAGTATATTGAGAAAGATGGCTGGAAATATGTTCAACATGATGGTGCGCTGGATATTAAGCGCGGTTCTGATTATGTTACGGTTTCATCGTGTCGCTTTGAATTACATGATAAAACCATCCTGATTGGCCACAGCGATAGCAATGCTGAACAAGATACTGGCACTATGCATGTGACATTCTTCAATAATTACTTTACGCGGATAATACAACGCACTCCTCGTGTTCGGTTCGGGAGCATACACCTCTATAATAACTTCTTTGATAATGATAAATCAGACCCAATATATCCTTATCAATACAGTTATGGCTTAGGTTATCAGTCCAGTATTTTATCTGAAAAAAATATATTTTTGATTGGCGGCTTAGCCGCTCAATGCCAAGTGATGAAAGCGTTCGGTGGCGATAAAATTGATGACAGTGGCTCGACCTTCAATAACAACACCGCTGAACTGAATAGTTGTGGATTTGATGCGAATATAGGTTGGGTTCCTCCTTATATCTATGATGCAGTGGATGTGACTGAAGCATTTGCAGATTACATCCGCAATCAAGCCGGCTCCGGCATACAATATAGTCAGTTACCATGACGGAGTGATAACACTACAGATATTCTTTACAATATATTTTAGTCGCTAGCATGAAAGTTTCTATTTCCCCCATTTCCTGATTAAGACGGACATAGAAACTTACTCTTTGTTGATATTATACCCAGCTTAGCAACCCTATATTTTTTAAGGCAATATTTATCTAATATTCTCTCATGCCCCCAAATTTTGGCCTTAACAGCATCGCCCATTTAAGAAAAAAGCCACTTAGCAGATAATGGCACGTTTAATCCTAGACCTCTGATTAGCATTTATGGTGTGATGAGGCTTCAATAACAGGATAATACCGGTATACTTCTGCAACTTTTAGATTATGCCGACTGTGGAAAACGCTCCTACGAGGATGCTATATAGCGCCATGACCCAAGACTCCTCACCGATTTTGACTTCATTGCTTGATACGGATGCTTATAAGCTCCATATGCAACAAGCAGTGTTCCATCGTTATCGCCATATTACCGTGGCCGCGGAGTTCCGCTGCCGTGGTGATGAGCTGCTGGGCGAATATGCCGATGAAATCCGCCACCAGATAACATTAATGAGCCAATTGGCACTAACTGATGATGAGTATCACTATCTCTCCGGTTTGCCTTTCTTTAAAAATGACTATTTAACTTGGTTGCGGGCTTTTCGTTTTAACCCCGAGCAAGTCAGCGTATCTGATAATGGTGGCAAATTAGAGATTCGGATTACCGGATTATGGTGCGAAACTATTCTGTGGGAAGTCCCGTTATTGGCGGTCATTAGTGAAATCGTCCATCGTCGACGCTCTGCGCATGTCACGACAAATCAGGCCCTTGCACAGTTGCGCAGCAAACTTCAGCAATTTAAAGCGCTCAGTGCGGATATTGACATCACTCACTTCCAGTTGATGGACTTTGGCACACGCCGTCGCTTCTCCCGTGAAATACAGCACGCCATTGTTAGCCACTTAAAAGACGAGTTCCCCTATCTTGTTGGCACCAGTAATTATGATTTAGCCCGGAATTTGTATTTGGCACCGGTCGGAACACAAGCGCATGAATGGTTCCAGGCCCACCAACAGATTAGCCCAGTGCTGGCCAACAGCCAGCGTGTCGCGTTACAAGTCTGGCTAGACGAGTATCCAAACCAATTAGGTGTGGCATTAACAGACTGTATAGCTATGGATGCTTTCCTGCGCGATTTTGATGAAACATTCGCTCATCGCTATCAGGGATTACGCCATGACTCGGGTGACCCTATCGAATGGGGTGAAAAAGCTATTGCCCATTATGAAAAAATGGGCATCGACCCAATGACTAAAACATTGGTGTTCTCCGATAATTTAGATTTGGAAAAAGCAGTGTCGCTATACCGCCATTTCTACCAAAGGATCAAGTTGGTATTTGGTATTGGCACGCGCTTAACCTGTGATATTCCTGGTATCAACCCACTGAATATCGTTATTAAGTTGGTCGAATGTAACGATAAACCAGTCGCGAAACTGTCTGACAGCCCAGGTAAAACCATTTGTCATGACCCTGCTTTTGTTGATGAATTACGCGAAGCATTTGCGCTGCCTCTGGTCAAGAAAGCCAGCTAATACTTAATTGCCGGGCGGCAGATGCTGCCCGGTGCCTTTCATATTCGCGCTTTTCCACCCGCTTTACCCCGCCACATTTCACTATTCAATCATTTCTCTGTCGCTATCGAATCGATACCCCAAATAATTCGAATGACACGAAAGCAACCAGCAAGTAATGAATGTGGCCAGTATGGCGGGTATATTTATAGAAATGTTACGCTGAACTGGTGATTTCTACTTGTGTCCTGCACCGCCGCAAGTAACATAGCAATATCCCCATTTTGTTGGGTTGTTAACTATTTATCAAAACTATTAAAGAGAGAAATTTATGAGCGTAGTGCCTGTAGTCGACGTACTGCAAGGCCGTGCTGCGGTTGACAGTGAAGTCACCGTGCGCGGTTGGGTGCGTACCCGGAGAGATTCTAAAGCGGGTATCTCCTTCGTTGCCGTTTATGACGGTTCCTGCTTTGACCCGTTACAGGCCGTCGTGAATAATACTTTGCCTAATTATCAGGATGAAGTGCTGCATTTAACTACCGGCTGTTCAGTAGAAGTGACTGGCACGGTGGTTGCGTCTCCAGGCGAAGGTCAGAGTTTTGAAATTCAGGCAACCACTATCAAAGTGGTCGGTTGGGTTGATGACCCTGATACCTACCCAATGGCAGCTAAACGCCACAGCATAGAATACTTGCGCGAAGTGGCTCACTTACGCCCACGAACCAACCTGATCGGAGCCGTCGCGCGCGTGCGTCATACTTTGGCGCAGGCGATTCACCGTTTCTTCGACGAAAATGGCTATTTCTGGGTTTCTACTCCACTGATCACCGCATCTGATACTGAAGGTGCGGGGGAAATGTTCCGCGTATCAACCTTGGATCTGGAAAATTTACCGCGTACTGACACCGGTGCGATTGATTTCAGCGAAGATTTCTTCGGTAAAGAAGCTTTCCTTACAGTGTCCGGTCAGCTTAATGGTGAAACCTACGCCAGCGCCTTATCCAAAGTTTACACTTTCGGCCCCACTTTCCGAGCTGAAAACTCCAACACCAGCCGTCATTTGGCTGAGTTCTGGATGGTCGAGCCCGAAGTAGCCTTTGCGTCATTAGATGATGTCGCTGGTTTGGCTGAGAGCATGTTGAAATACGTTTTCCAGGCAGTATTGAACGAACGTGCTGATGATATGAAGTTCTTTGCCGAACGCGTAGATAAAGATGCCGTTGATCGCTTGCAGCGCTTTGTGACTTCAGATTTTGCTCAGGTTGACTACACTGACGCCATTGACATTTTGGTAGCTTCTGGACAGAAATTTGAAAATGATGTCTCTTGGGGCATTGATTTATCTTCTGAGCATGAACGTTACTTAGCTGAGAAACACTTTAAAGCTCCGGTTGTGGTTAAAAACTATCCAAAAGATATCAAAGCTTTCTATATGCGGATGAACGAAGATGGCAAAACCGTGGCGGCGATGGATGTTCTCGCCCCTGGCATTGGTGAGATTATCGGTGGTTCACAACGTGAAGAGCGTTTAGATGTCCTGGATGCTCGTCTGGCAGAAATGGGCCTCAATAAAGAAGATTATTGGTGGTATCGTGACCTGCGTCGCTATGGCACAGTGCCACACTCAGGTTTTGGCCTTGGATTTGAGCGTTTGATCTCATATGTAACAGGGGTTCAAAACGTACGGGACGTAATTCCATTCCCTCGGACACCAAGAAATGCCAGTTTCTAAGTTCGTCATTTAGAAAAAATTTGTATTTTTGTATAAATAAAAGCCAGCTCTGCTGGCTTTTGTCATTTTTTAAAGTTCGATCTGAATCACAAAGTTCCCTGATATTTACATTTAGTAACACATTGTGCCCTAATGAAACATATTCTGGTAATTGGTAGCATTTTCGGTGTGGATTATAGGGCCTGTGAATGGAACACTGCGTTCAGACACAGACGACACCAAACTCTCAACAATAGTTCCAAAAAAATTATTGGCGGCAGTGGCAGGTGTCCGAATAACACCAATGAGGGTAATAATAATGATGAAGCGCAATATTCTTGCAGTAGTAATCCCAGCACTGTTAGCAGCTGGCGCAGCTAATGCAGCAGAAATCTACAACAAAGACGGCAACAAACTTGACCTGTACGGTAAAGTTGACGCGCGTCACCAGTTCTCTGATAACGCTAAACAAGACGGCGACAAATCTTATGTTCGTTTTGGCTTCAAAGGCGAAACCCAAATTACTGACCAACTGACCGGTTACGGCCAGTGGGAATACAACGTTCAAGCCAACAACACCGAAGGCGGTGACGCTCAAGATGGCAACGCAACCCGCCTGGGCTTTGCTGGTCTGAAATTTGCTGAATTCGGTTCATTCGACTACGGCCGTAACTACGGCGTAATCTATGACGTCAACGCATGGACTGACATGCTGCCAGTGTTCGGTGGTGATTCAATCTCCAACTCTGACAACTACATGACTGGCCGTTCTACTGGCCTGGCAACTTACCGTAACACCAACTTCTTCGGTCTGGTTGACGGTCTGAACTTTGCCCTGCAATACCAAGGCAAAAACGAACGTAATGGCAATGTTAAAGAGTCTAATGGCGACGGCTTCGGCATGTCTTCAACTTACGACATCGGCTACGGCGTGAACTTCGGTGCTGGTTACTCTACTGCAAACCGTACGACTCTGCAGAAAGATTCTTCTACCGCTCCAGGTAACCAAGCGCAAGCATGGAACGTTGGTGCTAAATACGACGCTAACAACGTATACTTGGCTGTTATGTATGCTGAAACTCAGAACATGACTCCATACGGTACTGCAACTAACACTATCGCGAACAAAACTCGTGACCTGGAAATTACTGCACAGTACCAATTCGACTTCGGTCTGCGTCCATCTTTAGGCTATGTTCAGTCTAAAGGCAAGGATCTGAATGACGCAACTGGCGACAACCATGACCTGTTGAAATATGTTTCTGTTGGTTCTTACTACTACTTCAACAAAAACATGTCTACCTATGTTGATTACAAAATCAACTTGCTGGACGAAGACACCTTCACTGTTAAAAACGGTCTGAACACAGACAACGTTGTTGGTGTTGGCTTGGTTTACCAGTTCTAAGTTAAACTTAATCACGCAGTTCATCTGCTGATGTAAGTTAAAAAAGACAGGGCCTCGGCTCTGTCTTTTTGTTTTCACCTTAGTCAATTTAGGGATATTACGCTACTGATTGGCCTATTCTGCCGATTTTTCACCCTGAATCCCCTCGCCTCACAACATTCATTTCTTTTTCTCGCAAACGGTTGGCAAAGTCTGCAACTGGCGCTACCCTGATGGTTCTGTTTGCTTAACGCTAAGCCATGGAAGCCTCTGACATGTTTGAAAAAATCACTGCTGCACCAGCGGACCCAATTCTGGGCCTGACCGATATTTTCCGCGCGGATGACCGCCCTAATAAAATTAACCTGGGGATTGGTGTCTACAAAGACGAAACCGGGAAGACGCCGGTGCTGACCAGCGTAAAGAAAGCTGAGCAGTATTTGCTAGAAAATGAAGTCACCAAAAATTATTTAGGTATTGATGGCCTGCCAGTTTTCGCCAGTTGTACTCAGGAACTGCTGTTCGGGGCTAGCAGTGCGATTATTGCTGATAAACGTGCTCGCACCGCACAAACCCCCGGGGGTACTGGTGGATTACGTATCGCCGCTGACTTTATTGCCCACCAAACCAGCGCCAAACGTGTCTGGGTCAGCAATCCAAGCTGGCCAAACCATAAAAACATCTTCGCTGCTGCTGGATTAGAAGTTGTTGAATATGCCTATTATGACGCTGCAAACCATGCGCTGGACTTCGATGGCTTATTAAATAGCCTGTCAGAAGCGCAAGCGGGCGATGTCGTGCTGTTCCATGGCTGTTGCCATAACCCAACCGGGATCGACCCAACAGAAGCGCAGTGGAGCCAATTGGCTGAACTGTCGGTCGCAAAAGGTTGGTTGCCGCTGTTTGACTTCGCTTATCAGGGCTTTGCTAAAGGCTTGGAAGAAGATGCTCAGGGCTTGCGTATTTTTGCCGCTAAGCATCAAGAATTGATTGTTTGCAGTTCTTATTCCAAAAACTTCGGTTTATATAATGAGCGTGTTGGGGCTTGCACAGTGGTTGCCGCAAGCAGTGAAGTGGCTGATATTGCTTTTAGCCAAGTGAAAGCAGTTATTCGGGCTAACTATTCCAACCCACCAGCTCATGGTGCTTCAGTTGTTGCGACCATACTCAGCAATCCTGCGCTGCGTGCTATTTGGGAACAAGAACTGACAGATATGCGCCAGCGTATTCATCGTATGCGCCAGTTGTTTGTTAATACATTGCAAGAGAAAGGCGCTCAGCAAGATTTCAGCTTTATCATTAACCAGAATGGTATGTTCTCATTCAGTGGCTTGACGAAAGAACAAGTTCTGCGCTTGCGCAATGAGTTTGCTGTTTATGCGGTTAACTCTGGCCGTGTTAACGTTGCGGGTATGACACCAGACAATATGGCTCCACTGTGTGAAGCTATTGTTGCAGTGCTCTAATTAAGCAACTCAACCGCATGTAAAAAGGGTGCCTTAGGCACCCTTCTGTTTTTATATGCAGACAAGAAAATCCTAATGGAACATATATTTGGCAAATTCCGCCATTGGCATTGGTCGCCCATACATATAACCTTGCAGATAATCAACTTTGTGGGCTTGCAAATAGCGCATTTGAGTATCGTTCTCGACCCCTTCGGCAATCGTTTTTAATCCCAACCGGGTAGCCAGGTCTATAACATTCCCAACAATGTGACTCGACAATGCATCCGAGCCAATCATCCCAACAAAGCTTTGGTCAATTTTTATAAAGTCGACTTTAAATTTTTGCAAATAAGTCAGACTTGAATGTCCGGTACCAAAATCATCAATGGCAATAAAGACACCTAAAGCATGTAACTCGGCAAATAATCTGTCGGTGGTTTCATCTGCAACAATCAATTTGCGCTCAGTTAACTCCAACGTGATGTTAATCTTATTGCCGCCAAAAGCCTGAATAAAATTGCGGCAATCATCGACCAAACTCAAATCACGGCAATGATTGGCACTGATATTAAAGCCAAAGTGAAAACCTGCGGGTAATTGATTCACATAAGGGGCAAACTTTGCGCTCACTTGTTGCATAATTGCCCGCGTCATCGGCACGATAAGTTCACTGTCTTCCGCCATAGGGATAAATTTATTCGGCTGAATAAGCCCCTGCCCCAAATGCTGCCAACGCATTAATACTTCACACCCAACCCAGCATTGGTCTTTACCAGATACAATCGGCTGTAGATAAGGAATGAATTCGTTATTTTCTAGTGCGTGTCTTAATACCAATGTGGGTGAGGCCGCCCTACCGGTCAGCCAGAAAATAAGGGCAGCAGACCCCACACTCATTAATATAAAGAAAATTACGCTGCCTTGGGCATATTGACGGACATAATCTAAATATTGCTGATGAGATAGAGTGGTACTTAATGAATAGGCATATTTGTCTGAGGCCAGAGACAGCAGATCTCCACTATCAGGCGGCCGACCAGAATGCACTGCCCCCGCTGCATCTAGCCACTTATCACCGACACTCAGCCGCACATCAATAGAATTGCTGAGCAGGTTGAGAATACTACGCAAATAATAGCCATCAACCGCAACTAAAATGCTGTAATCCCCGCGCTCTTGCCGGTAAACCATCAAAGCGCGATCAGGAGTAACATCATTGCCCGACATTAATTCTAATTGCCCATTAACAAATACATCTAAATCGAAGGGGGTAGCTAAGGGGCCATATATCGATGAGCAATAAATACTGGTGCCTTTAGCTAAAGAAACAGAGCGAACATCCGGAATCAATACCACTTGGTCACGTAAATTCTGGACGACCTGCATGCAAGGTTTTCCTAGCCCAGTTTCTACCTGAATAGCAGCATGTTGTAAGTTATTAAATATCTGCTCAAAACGCTCCTTGCCCTGTTGCAGTTTAATCTCAGCAGTTTGGTGCATATTGGCTTTTGTTTGCATGTAGATAATTACGGCTCCTAACAACAGAAACAGTAATAAAATCATGCAAGAAAAGCCTAATCGCGACAATAAATTATTAAGTCTGAAACGACGAAATGGCATAGTAGGTTCCATTGAAAGCGCTCGCAATTCTACGGACTCAAAACGGCAACAAAAGAATTTGCCCGGCTAATATCCGTTATCTCTTTTTATTATGCTATGTACTATCAATACCGCTGGGGAATGCTGGACTTGGTAGCTATCATCATTATGTTAGTAACACCGAAAGATAACTGATTATTAGTTCACAAAAAGCTTTAACCATGCGTATTCAATATAACGTAAAAAAGGCACTAATCAGCGCCTTTTTTACGATTCAATCATTTGAGTTCAGTATTTATGGTAATAAACTCAAAATATCACCAAATTGCAGGTTCTTCTCGTATAAACGGATTGGTCTGCCGCTCGTGCCCTAATGTAGACATTGGGCCATGGCCTGGAATAAACGCCATATCGTCACCCAAAGGTAACAATTTGGTTCGGATAGAATTAATCAACTGCTGATGGTCACCGCGCGGGAAATCACTGCGCCCAACACCACCATTAAAAATGACATCTCCGACTAGCGCTAGCCGATCTTTTTTATCAATAAAGACAATATGACCGGGTGTATGCCCAGGGCAATGCAATACTGATAATTCAATCGCACCGACAGTGATTTTGTCACCCTCGTCAAGCCAACGAGTCGGAGTAAAAGCTTCACACTCACTCAACCCAAACATTCGGCTTTGAGCGGGTAGCCCCTCCAACCAAAACGTATCTTCTTTTTCTGGGCCATAAATCGGCACTTGAAAATGCGCGGCTAATTCAGCCGCAGCTCCCACATGGTCTAAATGACCATGTGTCAGTAAAATCTGACTAACCTTAACATCCTGACGAGCAACTTCAGCAATGATCTTGGCAGCTTCACCACCGGGGTCTACAACAGCAGCCTGTCTTGTCTCTTCGCACCAGATAAGTGTGCAATTTTGGCTAAAAGCCGTCACCGGAATAATTTGATATTTCATAAAACTCCAACCCCAATGCGATAACTTACAAACTAAAAAGCATTGGCATAAAAATATGTATTACCAAGCTCGTGTTGGCCCAGTATCAATATGCACAAAATTACTGCGAGGATAATATCCTACACCACCTGCGCGCATTTTTAATGCCGCTTTGCGGACATTACTCAATTGAATACCTTCAATATGAAAATCCATCGCCCGCCCTTGGGTATGGAAGCTGTGCTTAGCCACACCGCGACTCCGCTCGCGCAGTTCATTATTCGTATCTAATGAGCGGTAACCTGAAATTAGCTGCACCGGTTTAGTCGTACCTAAGAGGCCTTGGAGGCGATATAGCTGATCAAATAAGCGAGGGTCGATAGTTTTGACTTTATTAGCCCGATAGTCGCGTAATAAATGATTTAAACGGGAAAGTTCATCTTTGTTATAGTTTCTACCGTCAAAAAATTCAGCTTTTATAGACTCACCTGTATTCAGGTTATTCAGGGTCAAAATGCGTGGACGAGGTGTAGAGAGAGTAGCAAATGCTTGTCCAGGGAGCAGCGACATACCTAGCGCTACCCCGCCTAATGCTAGCCATTTACGGCGATAATTATCAATTTTGTCCATGGTCTCTGTTAATACTCGGCAAGAATGTCAAAAGTAAGCACTGTATAATGTGCCGTCCCGAACCATAACCGCCTACGGAAAACCAGTCAACCCGCATTCGGCACGCATTCACTGTGCGTTTAGTCCAGGTTATAGGTGCGCCCGCTCAGGAGCGCACATAAGACAACCCGATATTGAGACCGTTAGTTATTGAGTTTTACTGCATTTATTGCAGTAAAAGTTCGGCTTGATGGGAGATTTGTGAACCTGATCTCACCGTCAGATCATAATTGTAAATATCTGTTCTAAACTGCGCTTTGCCGTCTTCTGCCACCCATGCCGTCAAATAATACAACTGCACTGGGATTCGCTGGCGAATGTTGACATAAGTGGTATCCCCCTGTTTGAGGGTCGAGGAAACTCGAGCATCATTCCAACCCGCATCCTGTAGCAGCATATTGGCTAAGTCAGAGGCTTTATTGACGCGAACACAGCCCGAGCTCAACGCGCGAATATCTTTCTGGAACAAACCGTGATTCGGTGTGTCATGCAAATAGATAGCATCAGAGCTTGGCATATTAAACTTGAACCGCCCCAATGAATTGCTGGCACCAGGTGCCTGGCGTAGGCGATACGGGAAATTATTCGGGGAAATCATGCTCCAGTCGATCATTGATGGGTCGACAACTTCAGCATCATTGCTCCAACCTGACAGTACGGTATAGCCATGGCGCTGGAAATAACTGGCATCATAACGCGCTTTCGGCACGATATCCTGGCGTACCAGCGAGGTCGGCACATTCCATGGCGGGTTAACCACCACATTATTCAGCGCACTACTCATCAATGGGGTTTTGCGGCTTGGGCGGCCCACAATCACTCGCGACGAAAGCACTTCAGCGCCATTCTTATAATAATTCAGCGAATAGTTTGGAATGTTAACCATAATGCCATTATCAACCCGACCCGGCAAAATACGTAAGCGCTGAATGTTTAGCGCCAATAATGTGGCTCGTGTTTGCGGCGAAACGTTCAACCATTCGCGAGTACGGACACCAATGACCCCGTCATCACTCAGACCATGCCACTGTTGGAAACGTTTAACAGCCTCCATGAGTTCCGGCGTGTAAATATTGTCAGTGGCCGTGGCGTTCAGGAGTGTCGATGATGGTGCAACAGCGCCTCCGGTCACTGGAGTATCTGCTACTGGCGCGGCTGATGGGCTAACCACCAAGCTGTGTGCCTGAGCGCGGTTTTTCTCTTCATCGACTGAGAGGTCGTCATTGACTGCCGCGACCGCGGGATTATCGGCTGGAATGACTTCCGGGGTTTTCACCGGAGCCGCTGCCACCACCGGGTGCAACATACCGGTTCTGTCGAGAATTTCCCGCAACGCCGGAATATCATCACTGAGCTGACCCGGGCGTAAACTCGGGCCATTGGTCATTTGCGGCCATGGACGCCGGTCGGCCAGCAGCTGTTTCAACGCCTGATGCATTTTTTCATATTGCGGATGCTGAGGTACTAAGGATGCCAGATAAGGCGCTGTCGTCCCCTCATGCACGGCTTGCTGCCAGCGATTTAAAGCCGCCGCCGGTGGCATGGCCATCTTGTATGGCACATTGCTGTATAACCAGACGCTGCCGTTAGCATCAACACCGGAAATAAACTGCAAATAACCCAGCATAGCATCGGAGAGGATCACATCACGGGCCATGCCAGTCACTTCAGGATCACTGAGCCACTTCACCCACTGCATAAATTGTGGTTGAATGCCGGAAAGAGCCACTTCTGCTAATTGCTGCTGAAAATGCTGAACGGCCGTTCTATCCTGCCACATGGGCTGCATTTGATTCGCGGCATACAACACCGCTAATTCAGAAAAATAGTGTGGAATCACATTTTTTGGCAGTGTCGCCAATAACTGAGCGCGACTTTGCGCCACCGTGATACTGGGTGATGCTAAAGATGAAGCGACAGGAACCACTGGCGCGGTCGCCGATGCAGTGAATATTGGCATCACGCTACAAATTAAAGCGCAATATAACGCTAATGCGCGTTGCGAATTTCTTTTCTCTACCGACATTCTATGCCCCCGGTATGCTTGTCTAAATACGTCATAGTCTGTCGTTACCTTTCTTCCCTGAAGTGGCAGCATGCTAGCGGCTTTCTCACCCGAATGACTGACGGGAACTCGCTCAGCATAGTTTATTCGTCGACGGTAATATTCACGACTTTTAGGTATTAACCCTATTATACAAACAGAAATGCCAGCGAGTGGTCAATGTTACAAATTTAGCCATTTACGTTACGCTAACAGATTTTCCTTGGTTATAAAATATAACCCTCAGATGTAACCATAAATAAAAATGGCCGCTAAGCGACCATTTAATAGGATTAATTATTATTGCGGTTTTATTGCGCAATAATTAACCGCGAATATCATTGTTCAAGCGGTACCGCTGGCAATGTTGGTATTTCATTGGCAAAGCCGCGCAAACCAACCACGTGTACATGCTCATGATTTTGGAAGACTTTTCGCACCAGCTTATAGGTTGTCCCTTTTTCTGGACTAATATTTTCCGGCGCCGCAATAATTAATTGCATTTCCAACCGCTCGCACAATTCAAATAGTGTTGCGATAGACTTCGCATCCAAACGCGCAGCTTCATCGAGGAACAGTAAACGGCAAGGGGAAATATCTTTACCGCGTAAGCGGCGCGATTCTTCTTCCCAGCTCTGTACCACCATCACCAGAATAGACATCCCGGTACCGATAGCCTCACCGGTAGACAATGCACCACTCTCTGCCCGCAACCAGCCATCAGCACCACGGTAAACCTCAACTTCCAACTCCAGATAGTTACGATAATCCAGTAACTCTTCACCAATGGTTTGCGGCAACCGCTGCCCCATATCCATTTGTGGGTTCAGGCGCTGATACAGTTTTGCCAGTGCTTCAGAGAAGGTCAGGCGGTTGCTGTTGAACAAATCCTGATGTTGTTCTTGCTGCTCAGAGAGCACATCCAGCAAGGTTGCATGGGCTTCGCGCACATTCACATTCAGCCGCACACTCTTCACCTGACCGAATGACACCGCTTGCAAGCCCTGATTGAGCATACGAATACGGTTCTGTTCGCGCTGAATAGTTTTGCGGATGATATTCGACACACTTTTTGAACTGATCGCCAGTTTCTGCTCACGGGCGGTCAACTCCTCGGTCAGGCGGCCCAGCTCAATTTCCATCTGTTCAATGGCTTCAACTGGGTCGTCAGTGCGGATGATATCCTGGCGAATGCGCTCGCGCAGATGCTGGTATACCGCGATATAGAACTGAACTTTACGTTCAGGTCGTTTAGGGTCTTCCGACAATCGCAGCACATCACGCAGATGCTCATTATCAGCCACCGCCAAACGCAAGGCCCCCAGCGCCTTATCCGACATTGAGCGCAGTTCATCACCATCCATATAAGCCAATTCGCGCCGATGCAAGCGGCGCTCAACACCATTATCTTTCACCATGCGCATCACCGCACACCAGCCCGCTTTAGCATGCACCACTTGCTCGCGAATTTGATGATAATCCCGCTCCAACTTGCGCAGTTTCTTCTGCAAACTGTCCATCTCGGCCTCGCAGAAAGTCAGTTGCTTTTCTAACTGATTACGACGTGAGCGGTTGGCACTCAATGCGGCATGCAGTTCATCACGGCGAGTACGGGCGCGGGCTTCAGCATCGGGGTCTGCCTGAACACCAATATCCACCAGCTCCTGACTCAACTCTTTGAGCATGTCGCGCTTGGCGTCATAGGAACTTTTTAATGACGCTAATACTTGATTGTATTGGGTAAATTGGGCCTGATACTGGCGCAATTGCTCGCGCGCACGGGTACGTTCTGCTTCAGCCTGATCTAAGCGCTGGCGCAGTTTATCATTCAAGTCCGAGTTTTCAGTCAGCATACCCGCAGAGTCGGTATAGCTAAAGTGCGCCCGGCGCTGAACCACTTCAGTTAAAGCGAAAGCTTGCTGCTTCGCCTGGCGCTGGCTGTTTTGCGCCTGCGCATAGTTTTCCTGCAACTGTTCGTGTTGTTGCGGGTCACTTTGCAGCACCGCCAGCAGAGGTTCAAGCTTGGTCAGAGCAGCGCCGTGCTTCTGAATATGACGGGCCGCCTCTTGTGCCTCGGCCAGCTCTTCAGTGATGTCTTCGACGCGGTCAGTCAACGTATCATCAAGCAACAATGAAACCAATGGAATCAACCGATTAAGAGCGGAGATACCCTCTTTGGCCTGTTCGAATTGTTGACGTTGCTGTTGATTATTTTCTTCGTGCGCAGTCAAAGCGCGCTCAATTTCACCACGGCGGGTATTCAGCAAGCGAATTTCAGCTTCTGGATCCGAATCAAATGCCACCGCCAGATGAGAACCAATAAACCGGCTGAATGCCTGATGCAAACGCTGGGTTTTTTGTACATCAAATGACAGGGTCGCATAGCGCTCCGCTAGGCTATCGCGCTCTTGATACAGTGATTCCAGCCGGTTTTCACGGGCGGCACGGCCAAACAGTGGCACTTGCGGGTAGCGGGAATAACGCCATTGGCGATCGGCAATTTTCACCACCACCGCTTTTTCATGCTCTTCGACGGCAAATACACTGTCATCAAATGACTGCGGATCCCCCTCAATGAGGTACAAATCTTCCGGGCAATCTTCCAGCCCCAACAATTGGTCACGCACCAATGATAAGTCGGGCACCACAATACCGTGGCGCGACGGGCCATACAGTGCCGAGAAATATGGCGCATCGTCGATGGTGACATCGTCATAAATCTCGGATAACAGCACACCGCCAAAACGCTCGGCCAGTGCAATCATCCGTGGGTCTTCAGCCCCACTCGGTTGGCTCAAGCGCTCAATTTGTGCGTCAATAGCGCGTTTGCTCGCCGCCACTTCATCACGCTCGACCGTGGTTTCGCGCTCACGTTCCAGCAACTGCTGCATGTACTCCGTCACTTGACGGCTATCTTCCAGCGCTTCTCCGCTTTGCTCACTCAGTTGGCTCAAGGCATCCTGTGCGGCCAGCCAAATGGGGGCGCGCGCCGTCAGTTCCTGAATTTTCAGCTTCAGTTGTTCCAGCTCCTGGCGCATTTCCATGCGCCGCTCACCGGCATCACTGACAGTGAGAGAAAGCTCTTCAACTTGTGATTCCAGCTCGCGCTGCAGCTCTTCAAGCTCTTCCGGCTGATATTCCTGCCCCTGACGTTTGCAGAATTCTTGCAATAAGCGCTCGGCATCTTGCTGGGCGCGTAAGCGCTGTTCCAGCTCAGACAGGCGCAGGCGCAAGGGTTGAACCCGCTCAGCCAAATGTTGTTGGGATGGCCAATCGCGTAATAATTCCCGCGCAGCCTGCCAAGCTTCGCTGCGGCTGACCTGGCCGGCAATCGCGACAACCAACTGATAAGCTTGCTCAAATTGGCTGTGGGCGGCATCGGCAACACTCAGTTTTTGTTCGAGCTGCAATAAAGACTCGGTTGCTTCCTGCTCTTTGGCCTGGAATGTTTCCAGCCAATCTTCGGCGTTATCCGCCGTTAATTCTGGCAACTGGCACAATGCGCGCGCACGTTCTAAAGCCTGTAAAGCTTGCTGATATTGAATAGCGCGCGTCTGTTGCACATCTAGCGCTTGCTGATAGTCGGCCAACTGACTTTTCAGTTCGTCCACTTCCAGCTCTGCGGCTTCGGCGCGTGCTTCATTACCAGCCTGCTGCTCGCAGGCCTCGGCAACAACCTCGTTTTGCTCTTCCAGCCGATAGGTCAACTCTTCCAAATCGCTTTGATAACGCTCGATTTTTTCCTGCTGACGCATGGCGGTTTGTACCAAACTCAGGTGGTCACTGGCTGCTTGATAATCAGTCTCAAGATCAGACTCAGCCCCACTTTGCTCAGCCAATTCACGTGACATTTCCACATGGCGATACTGCTCAGTCACCAGTTGCTTGCGGCTAGTCAGTAAGTCGCGGCGCAAAACCAAAGCGCCATCAAGGTGAATGCGCCGTTCATTAGCATGGCGCATATAATCCGCCGCAACGTAGGAAGTCGCCTCAGAAATCAGATGCTTGAATAGGTCGCGGTCGGACTGGGTAACGCGGATAGCCTCAAGAGTCATGCGGTTTTCACGCAACGCCGCCTCCATGTCCTGGAAGGCTTTCCGTACCCCACTGTTTTCTGGCAATAAATAATCGCGCAGAGAGCGGGTGATGGCGCTGGAAATACCGCCGTACAATGATGCTTCAATCAAACGGTAGAATTTGCTGCGATCAGCCGACGAGCGCAGCCGTTTTGGAATCACACCTAAATCGAACATCAGTGAGTGATAATCGGTGATGGAGTTAAATTGCTTAAACTGCACGCCCTCCATCGCCTCAACGCGCTCTTTCAATTCTTGTAACGACAACACCCGGGCCTGACGCTCACCAACCACTTCCGTGAGAATTTCGGTCGGCTGAATCGCGGTGGGCAATCCTTGAATGGTGAACGGCTTGATATCAACTTTACGGTCACGCCCAGCCACTTGTTGCAAGCGCACCCCGACCACCACGCGCTGATGGCGGGAATTAACCACATCTAACGTGGAGTAACATACCCCGGCACGCAATTTACCGTGCAAGCCTTTATCACGTGAGCCACTGGTGGCCCCGGCTTCAGTCGTGTTACGAAAATGCAGCAACGTCAGGTCGGGAATCAATGCGGTGACGAAAGCGGCCATGGTGGTGGATTTACCCGCACCATTACCCCCCGATAAGGTCGTCACCAGCTCATCAAGATCGAATGTGCGGGCAAAGAAACCATTCCAGTTAACTAGGGTCAGTGAGCGAAATTTACCGCGTTCAATCATTCCTGTTCATCCTCTACACTGTCCGTTGCATTGCCCATAGTGATGTCGTTTTCATCGCTCTCATCATGGAGTGACAGACTATTCTCGACTGCCATGGCTTCGCCATCGCGGATCATACGCAACTGAGCTTCGCGTGGATCATCGCCGCTGCGTACATCGGCACCAAAACGGAACACCGCTTCAGTGATACGAAACTTACTGCTGTCATTGCCCATAAAGTAAATCATGCCCAATCGGCGCAGCCGGTTAAGTGACGTGCGAACTTTTTCCTGCAACTTCTGCTTATCTAAATCGGAACCGGTTGAGCGCTGGTTAACGAACTTCAGCAATTTGCTCTCATCGGCCAAGCTCAGTAGCTCTTCATACAGCTCATGCTGGGCAAAAATACCCTCGTGAGCTAACCGTTCCGGGCTGAGATACAGATAACAGAGAATTTTTCCCACCATCATATCCAACTCAGATAACACCGAGCGCGGGATAAGGGTGGTTGAACGTGGGCGCAGATAGAAGAAACCTTCCGGGGCGCGAATTAACTCCACATTATAACGAGTATAAAATTCTTCCAATTGCTCCTGAAAATCCATCAGGAAAGCATGATTATCCAGCTCATCAATACCAATATGGCGGCCAGCGCGCAGCTGACTGTCGAGCGCCGGAAACAGTGAATTGGCCAATGCCTGAGCCAGTTTAACTGGCATGACTACTTCAATATTTGTTGATGACATGTGCCTGCACCTTGGCTCCGTAATCATTGATTGCCAGCCATTCGGCCGGTAACCCTGAGAAATCGGCTTCGGCCACACCAAGGCGAACTGCCTGGTCGACCAGGATACGAGCCACGTCAAAATGACGAGCACGCGGATATTGCACGAGGTAATCGCGCATCACTTCCCCCAGATTAAGTGGCAACTTCTGTTGCTGATAAACCAGCAACGCCTGCTCAATCATAGCGGCTAGCTGCTCGCGGATCTCATTGAACTCTTCAAATTCCAGATCCGGCGGCAGCTCCCCGGTAACTTCTTCACTGCGCAACGTCAGTTCTTCATCGCGCATATCCAGCAAGCGATCTGCATTGGCGTAGGTCAGGGCCCAAGGGCTATCAAAGTAATTCTGGACTGACTGGCGCAAGCGCTGGGCGAATACCCGGTTTTTATCCATATCAATCGCAGTACGAATGAACTTGTGGACATGGCGGTCATAACCAATCCAAAGATCAATGGCTTGCTGGCCCCAACTGATAATGCGGTCAAGTTTGCTTTGCAGGTCAAAGACCAGCTTGTCAACCAAATCTAGGCCGACATTGCCGATAGTGGCTTCCTGAATGCGCAATAAATTCGCTTGCAGTTTATCACCCGCCGCCTCCAGCGTATCTTGTAGCTCCCGCAGAGTACCGGAGGTTTCTGACAGCAACATTTCGCAGCTGGCAATCGCGGCGCGCCAATCTTGATTCAATAGCGCGGCGATATCTTCTTTGACACTATGCTGCTGTTCATCCATCAAGCGCTGCGTCATATCAATACTGTCAAAGATTTCAGCGACGGAATATTTCAGCGGGGCAAATACATTGCGGTGCCAGTGAAACTCATCGCCGCCCTCTTCTGCTGCCTCCGCTGCGCGTTGCAGCTCTTGCGCCACAATTGACAACTGCATCGACAGCCGCAAAGTGGAGAACTCACGCTGGCGAATATAATAATCAGTGATACCAATGCCCAATGGCGTCAGGCGGTAAATGGCATTGCCATCGGCCATTTCACTGGTAAAGCGGTTGAGCAAACGCTGGCGCACCATATCATTGATGGCGTTATTGGCGCGCACTGCCACGGTTTCTGTGGTCTGTTCAAAACCTTTGCTGACATGACGAAATGCATCAACCAACTCGCCTTCGCTCATTTCGCCGTCCAGTCGCTCGCCGTTTAAGGCGGCAATCGCCATAAGAAAGGCCAGGCGCTCGGTTGGCAGAGTAATCGAAAAATCATTTTTTCGCGCCCAGGCGACCAGTTCGGGTATTGTCTGGGAAAATTCACTCATAATGGGTCCTTCAGATTCGCCTTAAACGCCGAGACATGCACGTAGCGCCCCAAACTGATAAAGGGCTCCTGCCGGCAATAGCGCTGTTCCAACGCCAATAATTCAGCAAACTCATCGACTTGTTGCTGTTTATTTTTCATGTAATCGTGAAACACCCGCACTCCCGTCTTACCGCTAATGGATAAACCCATTTGCTCAAGCCAACCGTATACCGTCGGTGGGTCTAAAGGATATTGCGGTGATAATGAGCGCTGGCGACGCCTTTTTACCGCCGGTATCGCTAACTGAAAATTACCTAATACCGCATTACGCATCACCAAGCCATTGGCATTGAAAAACATCAATGACAGTGCGCCACCGGGTTTTAGCGCATTAAAAAGGACCTGCAGAACAGGTTGAGGCTCTGCAATCCATTCTAAAACCGCATGGAACAATATCAGATCAACCGGCTGTTCTAAATGTTGGGTGATGTCCTGCGCCGCACTTTGTACAAATTGCATGTTGTGGCTCACACCTTTTTCTTGCGCCGCCACTTTTGCTCGCTGGATCATCTCAGCGGACAGGTCACATAATAGAACCTGATGACCTAATGCCGCCAGTTGGCAAGCCATGTGCCCTTCACCACCACCGGCATCTAAAATCCGTAACGGGCGTTGCGGTAACTGTGCTAATAGCCCAGTGATATCTTGCCACACTACTGCTTGGCGGATCATTCCCTTCGTTGTGCCGTAGATATTACGCGAGAATTTCTCGGCGATATCATCGAAATTGCGATCCTGCATGGACAATTGCTCCGCTATAACTATTGACTTATCAGCCTTGATAGAGACACGCAAATCAATGGCTACAGCAAAAAGAATGACTCCCAACCTGCTATTTTGGCACAGCCTGACTTAGAATAAATCCTCTTGGCCCGTAATCAGCGCCAAATGCCGTTTTTTCAGCCAAAAGGTGCCTATTTTTATGCTTTTTACCCTAAAAAAGTTTGTTGGCGGCTTATTAATGCCTCTGCCCTTGCTGCTTATCGTAATGGGGCTGGCATTAATCTTATTATGCTTTACCCGCTGGCAAAAAAGCGGCAAAACACTTTTTGCCGTAAGTTGGCTGGTATTATTGCTTATTAGCTTGCAACCTGTCGCGGACAGCCTGCTATTACCGTTGGAAAAACAATATGCGACTTATCAGGGAAACGACCCGGTAGATTACATTGTTGTGCTCGGTGGCGGCTACACGTTTAATCCGAATTGGGCGCCAAGTGCGAATTTATTCGCAAATAGTTTGCCACGCGTAACCGAGGGCGTCAGGCTGTATCGTATTCATCCTAATGCAAAAATGGTCTTTACTGGCGGCGCGGGCCCGAATAGCCAAAGCAGTGCCAAGACAGCAGCCCAAGTAGCAGAAAGTTTAGGTGTCCCGGCGGCAGATGTTATTGTGCTGGAGCAGCCGAAAGATACCGTGGAAGAAGCCGCCGCAGTGGCGACTTTAGTGGGTGATAAACCTTTTTTATTGGTGACCTCAGCCAGCCATTTACCGCGAGCAATAAAATTCTTTACCGCTCAAGGGTTACACCCTATTCCAGCCCCTGCCAATCAATTAGCTATTACCACCCCATTGCACAGCTGGGAGCGCACGATTCCAGCAGCAACTTATTTAGGGCATTCTGAGCGAGCTTGGTATGAAACATTGGGTTTGATGTGGCAAAAACTCACCAGCCCAAAAAACGAAGAAGATTAATTTAGCCAGGGGAGAAGTTGCCGAGCCGCGCTATCAAATAATGCGCGGTCTAAATTACCGGTGTGAATAAAGCGGGCAACCAACTCCCAGAGAGTATAGAGCCAGCGGCGGGCGACAAAAGATTCCGACACCGGCGCTTTATTAAGATAGCGGTAAAATAGCTGGCTCGGCATACCCTCCTCACTGAGGCGAAATAAATCATACTCACGTGGTGCCCATAACATCGGGCCAGGGTTGAGCATCGCCAGCAGCTGGTCACTGCGCGGATCTTTTAGCATACTGCGCAAAGTCAAATTACCGTGAACCAGCACCGAACTGTCGTCAAAACCGGCGAAAAGTGTACTTAAGGATGCCCGAGCCCGATAAAGTACCGCGCGGTCTGCCAAGGTCATGGCGGGTGAATTCATATTGGATAGTGTGGCCCACAGCACTTCAACCCGCTGTTGATACCAACTGAACCAATCATTTTCCTGCGTACTGTCAACATTGCCGACGCAACCATGACTATCAATTCGATGCCAAGCCAATACGCCCTCAACTATCTGATCCATCAGCGCATTCCAGCGGTCACCTGTCCGGGTCGGCGCTTCCACCGACACGCCACGTAAGCGCTCCATCAGCAGAATTTCTTTATAAGGGGACTGATGGGTCATGACTAAACCGTACACTGTCGGCAAGCGGATATCGCCCTCACGCGACAACATTGACAGTTTATACGCCTCTTGCTGTGCAATTCCCTGACAGATATAACTCTTTGCCAACAATGGGATGGCCTGCCCCTGCTGGTTATACATGGCATACAGGTGGGCATAGGGCTGCTCGCTGATACGTTCAAGGCGGGTAATAGACTCCCCAAGCACGACACTTAATTCAGCTTTCAGCTGTTCCATAAGGCTCTGTCCAGTTATCTGACGAAATTGATTCATCATAATGGAATGGCAGGTTGGATATTTCCAGAATACAGATCAAATAACAGCCACAATAAAAGTAAAATAGCGCAAGGGCAGCAGCATAAAAATGGCAACGCCAGACCCAATGGAGCCTGGCGTAAACAGCAGTTCAGTTGTCTATTTTGCTACTGGCCTAGCATAATAGCCCGCACGCGGTCTAAATCTTCTTGAGTATCCACTCCAACCGCCGGCACAGCTTTTGCCACTGCGACGTGGATTTTTTCGCCATACCACAGCACGCGAAGTTGCTCTAATAGCTCTATTTGCTCAAGTTTACTCGGTGCCCAATTAACATAGCGGCGCACAAACCCAGCGCGATAAGCATAAATACCAATATGGCGTAAGAAACAGTCACCAATGGTTTCTTTCGACTGTGCAAAACGTTCTCTCTCCCACGGGATTGCTGCGCGCGAGAAATACAATGCATAACCTTGTGCATCCATAACCACTTTTACCGCATTCGGATTAAAAGCTTCTTCACTGCTTTCAATCGGTACGGCTAATGTTGCCATCCCTGCACTGGATGCCGCCAGATTATCAGCTACCTGACGAATAATCACCGGCGGTACCAGTGGCTCATCACCCTGCACATTGACGATGATATCATCATCAGCAAAACCATAGCGCTCAATGACTTCCGCTAATCTCTCGGTGCCGGATTGATGATCTGCCCGGGTTAAACACACTTCACCGCCCGCCGCTTCGACCGCTTCCACCACTTGCGGATGGTCTGTTGCCACAATCACTCGAGAGGCACCTGACGCCAGCGCTCGCTCCATCACATGCACCACCATAGGTTTGCCCGCAATATCAGCCAGTGGCTTACCGGGTAGGCGGGTTGAAGCATAACGGGCAGGAATTATAGCAATGAAACTCATGCGTGCTTCTCATCAATTGACAGTGGACGGGCTTCATTTTCTAACAATACCGGTATGCCATCGCGCACTGGATAAGCCAGATTGTCAGCTTTGCATACCAATTCAAGATTTTCTTTATTGAAGTACAACTTACCGTTGCAGACCGGGCAAGCAACAATTTCGAGTAAACGGTGGTCCATACATCCTCCAGAATGGAGTTTAGCCAGCAGGAAAGTGGTTGAGGATAGCATATCCGCCGATGCAGGTTAACTGTGCCGACGCCGTCATCTGCATCAGCAATTAATAGCGCTCAGCTATGTTAACTAACATCAATATAAGTAAATAATCTCAACACCCAGAAGCGGAAATGTTGGTTTTGTTATTGAAATGTTGAATGGTGAGGGGTAGAATTTGTGACTTACATCACACAATCATGACTATCGAGTAAGAAATGAAAGTATTCCATAAAATTATTGCGCTGTTTGCTAACTTCAGCAACTAAGCCGCAAAATACAAATAGCAGCACCTGCAAAATCGCCCGGCGACAGGAAGAACTGTCGGACAGAGGCAAAAAACTAACGGCTACCTTGGGTAGCCGTTTGCTTAGAAAGCGATAACATCAGCGGCTGACGGCCCGTGAATACTACGATAAGTCGAGAATTCAACGTGTTGTCCTTCACTCAGTGATTTGTTCTTGGTGTTGGCAATAGCTGTCTTGCTGACATACACATCCAAACTACCGTCGTGTGGTGAAATGAATCCGTAGCCCTCAGACTGATTGAACCATTTCACGCGACCCATTTTTAACGTCATAATAAATTTCCTTTTACTGGGCATCCTAACAACTCATTTTTATTTATTGTTTAGATGCAGTTGCCCATCCTAAAGTTTTCTGATTAAACCTCTATGAGCTTGATTTTATGAAAAAACCCGCATAAGTGCGGGTTCTAGAATTTTGCTATCCGGAGAGATGATTAACACATCAGCATCATCAATTTCCAAGATAATTCAAACATGATATTGCTAAATTACAGAGCAACAACGTTTGCAGCAGCCGGCCCGCGCGGGCTGTCTTGGATGGTGTACTCAACACGCTGGCCTTCAGCCAAAGTTTTGAAGCCATCAGTGGCGATTGCGGAGAAGTGAACAAACACATCTTTACCGCCATCATGTTGCTCAATAAAACCAAAACCTTTAGCTTCATTGAACCACTTAACCTGACCTGTCTTCTTAGACATAATTCTTACCTTTACTATCAAATACAAACACAAATAAATCTGCCATAAGGCACTCAACACTATCGGAATAGCGGGTCTGCAACAGCAACATTACTTATGGGAGTTACTCATCGGAGATACTAGGAGGTGCGTCTTTGAAGCGGCATCTAAAGATAACGTCTTGGGAGGAACTGCTTTGCTTTACTCTCGCACACTCTTACACATAAATAGGTCTGTAATACAGGCCGACAGCTATTTACTCATAAAACATATCGCCATGCAACTATTTTATCTGGGAATAGACAACAAACAGCAGCATCAATGAGATGCCGCGCATAAAAAATCAATATTATCCGCGAGATCGCCGCAATTTACCGATATCAACCTAAAATAAAAACTGAGCATGTACACCAGTATTCGGCAATTTTGTGCCCTGCTAGGCCAAACGGAGCAACCTGATTATGAGCCACCCGCCCTTTGTTCATCCGGATGAGATTCGCGCCAGATTCTCCAGTGCTATGTCGGATATGTATCAGGCCGAAGTTCCACTGTATGGTGCTTTACTACAATTGGTTGCCGAAACCAATTGTCAAACCCTAGAGCAATCCGCAGAACTAACCCAACATTTGCAGCAAACAGGGGAAATAACACGATTAAGTATGGAGCGCCATGGTGCCATCCGGGTAGGAACCGCCGCCGAACTTGCCACTTTATGCCGCTTGTTTGCCGTGATGGACATGGTTCCTGTCGGGTATTATGACCTGGCCCCAGCAGGGGTACCGGTTCATTCGACTGCATTTCGCGCAGTGCATGAAGCCTCACTACAAACCTGTCCATTTAGAATTTTTACATCCTTACTGCGTTTGGATTTGATTGAACAGCCAGAACTTCGGCAACAGGCGGCTGATATCCTTGCCAAAAGGAACATTTTCACTCCGCGCGTTATCGAATTAATTGCTAAGCATGAAATAGCCGGGGGGCTGACTGGCCATGAAACTAATGAGTTCATTACTCAATCACTAGAAATATTTCGCTGGCATAACCAGGCGACTGTCAGTGCTGAGGTTTATCAACAACTGCATGATCAACATCGATTAATTGCTGATGTTGTTGCTTTTAAGGGGCCGCACATTAACCACTTAACCCCACGGACACTAAATATAGATGCGGTACAAGCTGCCATGCCAAAGCACAATATCACTCCCAAAGCCGTTATCGAAGGGCCGCCACCACGTCATTGTCCAATACTGTTGCGCCAAACCAGCTTCAAAGCACTGGAAGAGAAAGTTGCTTTTGTCTCCTCTGATGGGCATTTTGTGCCAGGCCAGCACACCGCCCGTTTTGGCGAAATAGAACAGCGCGGCGCAGCATTGACGGCCAAAGGTCGCAATCTTTATGACCGCTTGTTACAAGCCGCTCAAGATCAATTACAGGTTCCTGCGAATGAGAAAAATGCAGCGCAATATATGGCGATGCTGCACGAACACTTTCGCCAGTTTCCCGACGACTATCCGACAATGCGCACAGAAAAACTGGCCTACTTTCGCTATTTCCCGACGGAAAAGAGTCTTAAGGAGCCTGCGGCATCAAGGCTAAATTTAACGTTAGATGAGCTCATTGAGGCCGGACTCATCCAATTCGAACCTTTGGTTTATGAAGACTTCCTACCGGTTAGCGCCGCCGGTATTTTCCAGTCAAACTTAGGTGATAAAGGGCAAAGTCACTTTGCCGGCCACTCCAGTAAACAGGATTTTCAGCGAGACTTGGGAAGAGATGTTATTGATGAACTGCAACTGTACGAAGACACCCAGCAACGCTCGCTCACTGCGTGCGCGCTGGCTCTGAAGCTGGCCCCCCTGAGTCTCTAATGGAGATTACGCAGAACGGCGGGCTAATGCCTGAATTTTAAACAGCAATTGTTCAGCCTGATCAGGCGGTAACTGCGCATCTACCGGCAGATACCACCAATTGGGCTGAGCAAAACCCCGGCACTTAACAGCATCTTTTTCTGTCATCAGCAAAATTTGTGGCCCGCAAGTCAGTGGGCTAAGTTGCGACAATGAGTAATCCTGATGGTCTGCGAAAGCATATTCTTTTGTGGGTTCAACGCCGAGGAGGTTCAGTGTGGCAAAAAAACGCGGGGGATGACCGATACCTGCCATGGCAACCACATGTTGCAGTTGTTGTGCTGGACAACGCGCACCGGTCACCAAATTGATGGCATCACGCGCCACCAATTGCATCGGTATCTCGCCAGTGGCGGCGATACCACCATTAGTTATCACCGCATCGACTGAGCGCAGTCGCCCGGCCCGTTCGCGCATCGGGCCTGCGGGTAACCACCAGCCATTGCCGAAGCGGCGCACACCATCAATCACAACCAGCTCAAAATCTCGCTGCAGTGCGTAATGCTGTAAGCCATCATCAGTGATAATGAAATCCAGTTCATTAGATTTCAGTAATGCTTTGACCGCCTCTGAACGTTTTGGTGAAACCGCAACTGGAGCGCCAGTCCGTTGATAAATCAAAACCGGCTCATCACCAGCCTGGGCCGTGGAGGTCTCCCTCGAGAGCAATAGCGGATACACATCTGACTTGCCACCATAACCACGGGACACAACCCCAACACGGTGCCCGCGTAGTTTCAGTTGTTCCACTAACCAAATAACAACGGGCGTTTTGCCATTACCACCCGCAGTCAAGTTGCCCACGATAATAACCGGCACTGGGGAGCGCCATGTCGGACGCAGCCCCAGAGAGTAACTGATACGGATAAGCCAAGTCATCGCCCCATACAGCCAAGATAACGGCAGCAGCAGCAAATACAGCCAAGACTTCCCAGACCAGATGCGCTCAATCATTGGCCAAACTGCATGCGGTTAAGTTGGGCATAAGCCCCCTTTTTCGCCAACAATTCGGCGTGCATACCACGTTCAACAATACGACCATCTTCAATAACCAGAATTTCATCTGCTTTTTCAATGGTTGATAACCGATGGGCAATGACCAGTGAAGTCCGATTCTTCTGTAATTCGTCTAATGCGGCTTGGATGGCTCGCTCAGATTCAGTATCCAAGGCAGAAGTGGCTTCATCCAGAATCAATATTGGGCAATCTCGCAGGAGCGCACGCGCGATGGCAATACGCTGGCGCTGGCCGCCGGAGAGCATCACGCCGTTTTCACCAATAACCGTATCGAGGCCATTTTCCATTTTATTGATAAAGTCCATGGCATAGGCCATGCGGGCAGCCTCTTCAATTTCAGCGCGGCTATAGTGCTCATCACGGGCATAAGCAATGTTATTCGCAACCGTATCATTGAATAAATGAACATTTTGCGATACCAACGCCACCTGATTGCGTAATGCACCCAATCGGTACTCACGCAAGTCATGGCCATCCAACAGGATACTGCCCTCACTGACATCATAAAAACGAGTCAATAAATTAGCGATTGTCGACTTACCCGAGCCAGAACGCCCGACTAATGCGACAGTTTTACCCGCTTCAATATGCATGTTGATGTCATTCAGTGCCGGAATATCTTTGCCCGGATAATAGAATGTCACATGGCGAAATTCTATCTCACCTTTAGCCCGTTCAACTTCCCGTTTGCCCTCGTCCTTTTCCTGTTCCATATCCAGAATGGTGAACAAGGTCTGGCAAGCTGCCATACCGCGCTGGAACTGGGCATTCACATTGGTCAATGATTTCAGCGGGCGCATCAGAGCAATCATGGCGGAGAACACCACGGTAATAGTACCGGCGGTCAGGGTTTCCATCACACTGGGAAAACTGGCTGCATACAGTACAAATGCCAAAGCAAAGGAGGCAATCAACTGAATGATAGGGTCTGAAATGGAAGATGCAGAAACCAGTTTCATCCCTTGCTGGCGCATGCGATTACTGACCGCCTCGAAGCGCTCGGTTTCTACTTTTTGTCCACCGAAAATCAAGACTTCTTTATGCCCTTTCAGCATTTGCTCTGCACTGGTGGTCACTTCCCCCATGGTGCTTTGCATGTTTTTACTGATATTACGAAAACGCTTAGATACCAATCGGATAGAAACGGAAACAATCGGCGCGATGACGATTAAAATCAGCGACAGTTGCCAACTGTAATAAAACATCATGATAAATAGGCCGATAATAGAGGCCCCTTCCCGCACGACTGTGACCAATGCGCCAGAAGATGAAGCCGCGACTTGCTCGGAATCATAAGTGATGCGCGACAACAGAGTACCGGTTGATTGCTGGTCAAAAAATGAAACCGGCATCCCCATCATATGGCTGAATAAGCGGCGGCGAATATGCATCACCACTTTGCCTGAGACCCATGAGATGCAATAGCTAGAAATAAAGCCAGTCACGCCACGAACCACCATTAGACCAATAACGGCCAGGGGCATCCATTTTAAAATTGAGCTGTTAGCCTTACCAAAACCATCGTCTAGCAAGGGTTTGAGCAACGACAACATAAAAGTGTCACTGGCAGCATTAAGAATTAATGCTATCGCCGCAACAACAAGACCGGTCTTATAAGGAGAGATCAATGGCCAGAGGCGACGGAACGTCTGCCAAGTGGATAGATCTTTATCATTCATCATGCAAATACCAGCACCAGAAGAAATAGCGGCCCATTCTACTCATTATGGCCTCCAACGCCAAATTGCTGGTGATACCAACGGGGCATTAATTGTTCTCTATAACCCTTAATTTGCCAATCATCGCTGTAAAAATAAACACTTAACTGCCCAGACACCGAAGTATCACGCCAGATAATGTTATTTTTTTGGTAGCGTTGAGTCACTTTTTTCGCCGGATGATGCCATTGGTTATAGCGTGCAGCAGAAGCAAAAGCCAACTCGGGTTTTACGGCACGTAGAAACGGCGGGATTGAAGATGTATTGCTCCCATGATGAGGCACCTGCAATACAGTTGAGGCTAATTTAGCGCCATAATCTTTAATTAACCCTCTTTCACTTCGCATTTCGATGTCACCGGTCAGTAATAAGCTGTATTTGCCATCATCAACACGAATAACACATGAATCATCATTCTGCGCATTCACAATGTGCTTGCGTGGCCATAACACGTTGAAATTTAAACCTTGCCACTGCCATGATAATCCTTGTTTACAAGGGAAAGTATTAGCCCCATCTTTTAAGGGGAAGGGAGCGCGAACCGTTGCCATAGGAAATGCAGCCTTAATCTCAGATAAACCGCCGCTATGGTCCTGGTGGTCATGGCTGAGAATAATGTGTTCAACAGTGATACCCCGCCAGCGCAAATAAGGCAGAATCGCTATCGAGGCCATGCTTCCCCTCTCCCAGCGGTTACCTGTATCAAAGATAATGGCTTTCCCCTCTCGTTCAATGACCACCGCCAAGCCATGGCCAACATCCAACATATCAACACGCCATTGATACTCATCACGACGCTGAGTCAATAATACTAAATTCACACAAAGCACTATGACGCCGATAGAATAATTGCGCCACCACTCAAAACGCCAGATAAGCATTGCCAGCCAACCAGCGAACCCTATAGCGACGAATGCCGTGCCAGTATTAAACCACCCTATATTCATCAGCCTTAGGGGGAAAAGTACTGCTGCCAGCGACATATCAGCGAAAGACCAGAACAGGCTGGAGATGGCTGGAAATAAAGCAAAAACCAGCGCTAGCAATACGCAAGGAACAGTTATCAGCGAAACAAAAGGTACAGCCCATAGGTTTGCAGGTATTGAAAATAAACTGATGCCATGAAACAAACCTATTTGCAGCGGCATTAACAGTAACATCATGCCTAATTGTAAATGAAGCCCCCGAATAGCGCCTCCGCGCCAGCCCGTTTTAAAACGCGAGGGAAGCGGAACCCAATAAAACCAGCACATTAAGCTAAATATCGCCAGGCAAGAGAGCCAGAAACTGTCCGAAAGTATCGCAAGGGGATCACTCAGTAATATTAGCGCGAGTGCCCATAACCACACTTGCCATGCACTACACGAAACACTAAATATCCTAAGTAATAACCACAAGGTTAATGCAATAGCAGCTCTCAGTGCCGGCGGGTTCGCACCTGCTAGCCAAACATAAATCACCGCCACACACCAACCGGTTAATAGCGGAAACAGTGGCCCCACTCTATTAACTGGAAGTAACAGTTGCGCCCCTCGTGCCAGTACTCCACCAAATAATGCCGCCATGGCAATATGTAAGCCCGAAATTGCCATTAGGTGAGCCGTAGCAGTATCGCGCAGCACTGCCCAATCTTGGGGGTTCAGTTGACTCCTTTCACCAAAAGCCAGTGCCAGCAATATCTGCCGCTGTTTATAGGGTTCGAGTTGCTGCTCAATAACACGAATTATTTGCTGGCGAGCATTACAGCGTGCATCAAGTAATTCAGCCTGAATAACTCGCCCTTGCAGAGGACGCCGATTGGCCACCGCCCAACGCTGGCTGTCAAAACCACCTTCATTGAGCAAGCTATGTACGCCCCGCATGCGTAGCCAAAGCTTCCACTGCTGCCCGGAACAGTGGCCAAGCCCCTCACGCCACTTGACAGTGACCTTAATCGCAGGAAATATCCTCTTCCCATTTACCTGTTGGATTTCCAATAGAACTTTATTGCCCTCTACCCATGCCAGATGTGGGGTACTTATTGTGGCGATAACTTGTTGCTCTCTCTGAGTCAGTTGCTCAACCTGCGCTAATATCTTATCCCCGTGCCAACAGCCCCACACAAAACTCATCAAAGCCAATGTAAGGCACTGGCAATAGGTATTGCCGCTAGTCCATAGCAACCCTCCCAATAGCAGTAGCGCACCAATAAGCTCAACACCAGGCAGTTGAGGTAGCCAAATAAGGGGCAAAAGGCCAGCAATGATGGCAAGCGCAACATGATCAATTGATAAAGTGATAAACAACCGTCCATTTTATGACTCTCAGATAGCCTCATTGCCATCCGCTCATCTCATAGTAATAAGCTGATTTTCTATGCAGATGAGTTATAGAGCCAGTATCAATAGTAGGAGTTCAGAGTTGGCTCGCGAACAGTTTTATCTTGTTGCAACGTCAGCAAAAGAAATGCGGGATGCATCTTAAATAAGCAGGAAATTATAAGGAAGGTGTTCTCTACCAGTAGGTAGTTAAGCCATAGAGAGATAAAATAAATAAAAACGGTGCCATTAAAGGCACCGTTTCGTATCAGCTTTACATAATAACGCGATTAGTTGTAGACAACTTAACCGTAGATATTAGCGCGATCTCGCAATTCTTTACCTGGCTTAAAGTGTGGAACGTACTTACCTTCCAACTCAACTTTAGCACCAGTTTTTGGATTACGACCAACACGCGGGGCACGGTAGTGAAGAGAAAAACTGCCAAATCCGCGGATCTCAATGCGCTCACCTTCAGCCAGTGTTCCAGCCATATGTTCAAGCATTTCTTTCACTGCATCCTCAACAACCTTAGCCGGTACGTGAGATTGCTGGCCAGCAAGTCTTTCAATAAGTTCAGACTTGGTCATATTACCTCCAAGCTTTGCAGCTAAACTACCGTATAGGGGCGGGGAAAACCGCCCCCGTTATTATTACTCGCCTTTTGCAGCTTTGAACGCTTCTGCCATTGCACTAGAGAAGTTGCCTTCTTCTGGCTTGTTGTTCACTGTAGCAATAGCGTCTTTCTCATCAGCTTCGTCTTTCGCACGAACAGACAGGCTGATTACGCGGTTTTTGCGGTCAACGCCAGTATATTTGGCTTCAACTTCATCACCCACGTTCAGAACCAGCGTTGCATCTTCAACGCGGTCGCGAGTTGCTTCGGAAGCACGCAGATAACCTTCTACGCCGCCTGCCAATTCAACTGTAGCACCTTTAGCGTCAACTGCAGTGACTTTACCAGTAACAATAGCACCTTTCTTGTTAACAGACAGGTAGTTATTGAACGGATCTTCTGCCAGTTGTTTCACGCCCAAGGAGATACGCTCACGTTCTGCGTCAACTTGCAGAACCACAGCTGCGATTTCGTCGCCTTTCTTGTATTCACGAACTGCTTCTTCGCCTGCAACGTTCCAGGAGATGTCAGACAGGTGAACCAGGCCGTCGATGCCGCCGTCCAGGCCGATGAAGATACCGAAGTCAGTGATAGACTTGATTTTACCTTCAACGCGGTCGTTTTTGTTGTGGGTTTCTGCAAACAGCTGCCATGGGTTAGATTTGCACTGTTTCAGGCCCAGAGAAATACGACGACGTTCTTCATCGATGTCCAGAACCATAACTTCCACTACGTCGCCAACGTTAACAACTTTAGACGGGTGAATGTTTTTGTTGGTCCAATCCATTTCTGAAACGTGTACCAGACCTTCAACGCCTTCTTCGATTTCTACGAAGCAGCCGTAATCAGTCAGGTTAGTTACACGGCCAGTCAGCTTGGTGCCTTCTGGGTAACGTTTAGCGATAGCAACCCATGGATCTTCGCCCAGCTGTTTCAAGCCAAGGGATACACGAGTACGTTCGCGGTCGAATTTCAGAACTTTAACAGTGATTTCGTCGCCCACATTGACGATTTCGCTTGGGTGTTTAACACGTTTCCAAGCCATGTCAGTAATGTGCAGCAAGCCATCAACGCCACCCAGATCAACGAATGCACCGTAGTCAGTCAGGTTCTTAACGATACCCTTAACTTCCATGCCTTCTTGCAGGTTTTCCAGCAATTGATCACGCTCAGCGCTGTTCTCGGATTCGATAACGGCACGACGAGAAACAACCACGTTATTGCGTTTCTGATCCAGCTTGATGACTTTGAACTCAAGCTCTTTGCCTTCCAGATGCAGAGTATCGCGAACTGGACGCACATCAACCAGTGAACCAGGCAAGAACGCACGGATGCCGTTCAGTTCGACTGTAAAGCCGCCCTTCACTTTGCCGTTGATCACACCAGTAACGGTTGCAGCTTCTTCGTAAGCTTTTTCCAGCATCAGCCATGCTTCGTGACGCTTAGCTTTCTCACGGGACAGCAGAGTTTCACCGAAGCCGTCTTCAACAGCGTCCAGAGCAACGTCAACTTCGTCACCAACTTGAATTTCCAGTTCGCCTTGCGCGTTCTTGAACTGTTCTGCTGGAATTGCTGACTCAGATTTCAGACCGGCGTCAACCAGTACGATATCTTTATCGATAGAAACAACAACACCACGGACGATAGAGCCCGGACGTGTTTCAATTGTTTTCAGGGATTCTTCAAAGAGTTGAGCAAAAGATTCTGTCATGTTAATAATCTTCAGGATTCTTAAGTTTAACGTCCATCTAGCATCCCGCCGGATGGGGTTGTTTCACATGCCTCGCCACACATCCTTGCAGCAAGGTTAAAGTGCTCATCAACAATAATTTTATTTAAAAAATAAATCGTTGTGAGCTCAGAACTGACTGCATTGTCGTTATTTTTTTAACGGCAACGCAAGAATTCGTTGGGCATAAGCCAGCGCCTGTTCGATCACCTGCTCGATGGACATACTGGTTGAATCCAGTACCAACGCATCTGCAGCGGGGACTAAAGGTGCAATAGCCCGATTACGATCGCGATCATCTCGCTCCTGTATCTCGGACAAAAGACGTTCAAAGTTAACATTAAACCCCTTTTCCTGCAACTGTAGCATGCGCCTGTGTGCGCGTTCTTGCGAACTTGCATCCAGAAATATTTTCACCGGTGCATCGGGAAAGACCACTGTTCCCATGTCGCGACCATCAGCAATCAGGCCCGGAGGTTCACGGAAAGCTCGCTGACGACGCAGTAAAGCTTCACGTACACGCGGAAAAGCCGCCGCTTGAGATGCCGTGTTCCCCACAGTTTCAGTGCGGATCTCATTACTGACGTCCTCACCTTCTAAAATCACTTTTAACTGCCCATTTTGTGAGACAAAACGAACATCGAGATGTGCAGCCAGTGGAACTAATGCCTCTTCGGTGCTGATATCGACCTGATGATGCAACGCCGCCAAAGCTAAAACACGGTATATCGCACCGGAATCTAGCAAACGCCAGTCCAACGATTCAGCCAATGCTTTGCAAAGCGTCCCTTTACCTGCACCACTTGGTCCATCAACGGTTATCACCGGGGCTGATGCCGTCATTTATCTCTCCTTTCGGTAGGCAAAACCTCTTGTCTACCCGGCAGGGCAAACACAGGAGCAGTATTATACGCTGCATCGGGGTGAACTGTTACCCTGCGGTGGTTTAGTTGCTGAAAATAAAACCATAGGCGATAGCAGAAGTGTAGAAGAGATGGGAAAGATAGAAAGGAAAATATTTATTTTTGCATCGTCATCGACGCCAATAATTTACGTTAGCAGGAGCATCGCCCCTGCTAACGTAATTATGGGTGCCAAGCGGCACCATTCCTGGCTGACGATTAAGCCCTTTGACTCAAACGAGCCAGTTGTTTGAAGTAGTCAGGGAACGTCTTAGCCGTACATTTAGGGTCAAGGATAGTCACCGGCGTATCAGATAAAGCCACCAGAGAGAAACACATCGCCATGCGGTGATCATTATAAGTCCCTATTTCTGCAGCTATTAACTGTGCAGGAGGTACCACGCGAATGTAATCTTGCCCCTCTTCCACTTCGGCACCGACTTTTCTCAATTCCGTTGCCATCGCGGATAACCGGTCAGTTTCTTTGACTCGCCAATTATAGATATTACGTATAACCGTCGGGCCGTCGGCAAATAATGCAGTGGTGGCAATGGTCATCGCCGCATCTGGAATATGGTTCATGTCCATATCAATGCCGTGTAATTCCCCCCGGCTGCACTCGATATAATCATCACCCCAGCTCACTTTAGCCCCCATTTTCTCCAGCACATCAGCAAATTGGGTATCACCTTGCACGCTTTTCTTGCCGATACCGGTCACGCGCACAGTTCCGCCTTTAATAGCGGCGGCGGCGAGAAAATAAGAGGCTGATGATGCATCGCCCTCAACCAGATATGTCCCCGGTGAGTGATAGGTCTGCCCGCCTTTAATGTGGAAAACCTGATAGTTTTCATGTTCAACATCCACACCGAAAGTTTTCATTAGATGCAGAGTAATGTCGATGTAAGGTTTGGACACCAACTCCCCTTGAATCTGAATATCCGTATCTTGTTCAGCCAGCGGGGCAGTCATCAAGAGTGCCGTCAGAAATTGGCTGGAAACACTGCCATCCACGGTCAGTTTTCCACCACGGAAACCACCACGCAGACGCAATGGCGGGTAGTTTTCTTGCTCGAGATAATCAATCTGCGCGCCACCCTGACGTAATGCATCCACTAAGTGACCAATGGGCCGCTCTTTCATACGCGGTTCACCCGTCAAGACAATATCACTATTGCCCAAACACAGTGCCGCCGCCAATGGGCGCATTGCGGTGCCGGCATTACCCAAGAACAGTTCCAGCGGCTGCCCGGCAACCAGTTGGCCGCCAAGTCCATCAACTTCACAGCAGGTACTGTCAGCAGAAAGACGGATGTTTACCCCTAATGCCTCAAGGGCATTGAGCATATGACGGATGTCATCACTGTCTAATAAGTTGTCTAACCGGGTGGTCCCCTCAGCCAGCGCTGCCAGAAGAAGTGCCCGGTTAGAAACACTTTTAGAGCCGGGTAAGTTAACGGTGCCATTAATCAGGGCAATGGGTTGTAAAGTCAGGGATTCCAGCATGGGAACAGCACTCTCCAATCTTTTATGAGCAACAGCCCCGCGCAGGGCGAGGCTGTTGTTACTAATAAATTATTATCACTTATAAATAAATAGTGATTTAAATCATGACGATGAATCGGCACACAACCAGATCAACCATGGCGACGTTCAAAGTCAGCCATAAAATCGGTTAATGCTTTAACGCCTTCAATTGGCATGGCGTTATAAATAGAAGCGCGCATCCCGCCGGCAACTCGGTGGCCTTTTAAAGCTTGCAACCCTTGGGCTTCGGCTTCACTTAAGAATAACTTGTCCAGCGCAGGGTCTAACATTTGGAACGGCACATTCATCCAAGAGCGATTGGCCGCTGCTATCTGATTGCGATAGAAGCCAGTGCGGTCAATTGCGCCATACAGTAATTCAGCTTTGGCCTGATTACGTTTTTCCATTTCGCCCAAACCACCCTGCTCTTTCAGCCACTTAAATACCAGGCCAGACAGATACCAAGCAAAAGTGGGTGGGGTATTGAACATAGAATCGTTGTCTGCCAGAACCTTATAATCAAGAATTGACGGCAGTTCAGGGCGAGCCTTGCCGAGTAAGTCATCACGTACGATGACCACGGTCAGACCGGCGGGGCCGATATTCTTCTGGGCTCCGGCATAAATAACGCCGTAGCGGCTAACATCAATCGGGCGGGAAAGAATGGATGAGGAGTAATCGGCAACCACCACTTTGTTACCAAAATCAGGTGCTTCATTGATAGCAAGCCCGTCGATGGTTTCATTCGGGCAATAATGGATATAGGCGGCATTATCACTCAACTTCCATTGTTTCATCGGTTGAATGCCTGTCACGCCGTTATCGTGAGTCGTCACATCAATCACATTCGGCGTGCAATACTTCTTGGCTTCGGTGACCGCACTGTGCGCCCAATAACCACCATCAATGTAATCAGCACTGTTACAGTCGCCGAGCAAGTTCAGTGGAACTGCCGCAAACTGCGCGCGCGCACCACCATGGCAAAATAACACATTATAATTGGCGGGTATCTGCATCAAATCACGCAGATCTTTCTCTGCCTCTTCAGCCACCTGCATAAATTCTTTGCTGCGGTGACTGATTTCCATGACTGACGTACCCAGACCATGCCAGTTACGTAATTCCTGTTCTGCACGACGTAAAACTTCAACCGGCAGCATTGCAGGCCCTGCACTAAAATTATAAACCTGTGTCATTTCCCCTCACCACACTCTACTGAGATTGCCATCGTTATAACCCATCACTCGGTTTTATCATTCGAGTCCGCCTGCTGCAACGGTTATTCGCGAACAACAGAGAAACTCTTCAATCGGTATGAGGGATCAGACTAGAGATACGGAGGCCGAAACCTCCGTCATAGATTGGCTATATCAATACGTGTGGAATAATTTTTGAATTTCTTGTGGCTTCTGGGTTTGGGTTAATGCTAATTGCAGCAATACCCGTGCTTTTTGTGGATTGAGTGCGCCAGAAGCAACAAAGCCATATTTGCTATCATCAACTTCCGCATCTTCGGTGGTAGAGCCAGTGGGTACACGGGATGAGCGCACCACGGCGACACCATTATGAGCAGCTGTAGCCAGCGTATCGAACACTGAGTGATAAAGATTACCATTGCCAACACCGGCACTGACAATCCCTTTATAGCCATCCGCAATCAATGCCTTAGCGGGTAGATCAGATGCATTAGCATAGTTATAAATAATGCCAACTTTCGGTAACTCATTCAGTTTACTGATATCAAATGCTGGCGGCTGTGGTGCAGGCTGGTGCAGATAATTCACTTTGCCATCATAGATATAACCCAGTGGGCCCGTATTGGATGACTGGAAAGTTTGCACCGAGGTGGTATTGGTTTTCATCACATCGCGGCCAGCCAGTATCTGATCATTCATCGCGACCAGCACCCCGCGCTTAGCTGAGTTGGCGTCACTGGCGACCACCACGGCGTTATAAAGATTCAGCGGGCCATCCGCACCCAGTGCCGTGGCTGGGCGCATTGCCCCAACCATCACCACGGGTTTGTCACAATTGACGGTTAAGTCGATAAAATAAGCGGTTTCCTCCAAGGTATCCGTCCCATGGGTAATGACGAATCCGTCGGTTTTGCCACAATCCGCATTAATTTTTTTGGCCAACTTCAGCCACACTTCGTCATTCATATCCTGAGAACCAATGTTCACAACTTGCTCACCTTGGATATTCGCGAGTTTTTTCATTTCCGGCACCGCATTGACCAGGGTATCAACCCCCAGTTTACCGGCAGTATAGTTAGATTTAGTGGCTGAATCGCCGCCACCGGCGATAGTTCCCCCGGTGGCCAATAAAGTAATATTGGGCAGAGCAAAGGCCGAACCGCTGATCCCTGCTAAGATTCCGGCTAAGACAGTTAGCTTTATAGATTTCATATTATGACTCCATTATTTATAAGCTAGTGAATTATCCGGAATATCCACATCAAAACTGTGACATTTACTGTGCTTTAGGAATACATGGAGCTATTAACTAAAAACCCGTATGATTGCGCGTTTTTAGTACCGCCAAAAAGTGAAGACCATGACCCAAACCTTTATTCCCGGCAAAGACGCCGCGCTGGAAGACTCCATCTCCCGTTTTCAGCAAAAACTGAGCGACCTCGGTTTTAATATTGAAGAAGCCTCTTGGCTGAACCCAGTTCCTCACGTTTGGTCGGTACATATCCGCGACCGTGACTGCCCGCTGTGCTTTACCAACGGTAAAGGTGCCAGCAAGAAAGCGGCACTGGCCTCGGCCTTGGGTGAATATTTCGAGCGTTTGTCCACTAACTATTTCTTCGCCGATTTTTATCTGGGTAAAGCGATTGCGGAGGGTGATTTCGTTCATTATCCGAATGAAAAATGGTTCCCTATCCCTGAAGATGACTTACTGCCAGAGGGGATTTTGGATCAGCGTCTGTTGGCGTTTTACGATCCAGAGCAAGAGTTGCTGGCCAGTGATCTGGTGGATTTACAGTCAGGTAATGCCACGCGGGGTATCTGCTCATTGCCTTTCACCCGCCAGTCAGATTTAGAAACCGTCTATATTCCAATGAATATTATCGGCAATCTGTATGTTTCAAACGGCATGTCTGCCGGGAACACCGCTAACGAAGCCCGCGTGCAAGCATTGTCTGAAGTGTTTGAACGTTCGGTGAAAAATCGCATTATTGCCGAGTCCATCAGCTTGCCGGAAATCCCTGCGGAGGTGTTAAATCGCTATCCGGGGGTGGTGGAAGCTATCGCCAAACTGGAGGAAGAAGGTTTCCCAATTCTCTCTTACGATGCTTCTTTGGGTGGCGCTTATCCGGTCATCTGTGTGGTGCTGTTTAACCCCTCAAATGGCACCTGTTTTGCCTCGTTTGGTGCACATCCAGACTTTGGTGTCGCCCTTGAGCGTACCGTGACCGAGTTATTGCAAGGCCGTAGCCTCAAAGATTTAGATGTGTTTACTGCGCCCACCTTTGATGATGAAGAAGTGGCTGAGCATACCAATCTGGAAACCCACTTTATCGATTCAAGCGGCTTAATCAGCTGGGATATGTTTAAAGAAGATGCCGACTATCCATTTGTAGATTGGAGTTTTAAAGGCACCACTGAAGCAGAGTTCGCCACCTTGATGGCCATCTTCAAACAGGAAGATGCCGAAGTGTATATCGCTGATTATGAACATCTTGGCGTGTATGCTTGCCGCATTCTGGTGCCAGGGATGTCCGATATTTACCCGGCAGAAGATTTGCTGATGGCCAATAACACCATGGGCGTGCATCTGCGTGACACCCTACTGGCCCTGCCAGACAGTGATTGGCAACCAGAACAGTATTTAGAACTCATTCAGAAATTGGATGACGACGGGCTGGACGATTTTGCCCGGGTACGCGAGCTGCTCGGGATCGCCTCGGGCAAGGATAACGGCTGGTATACCTTGCGCGTGGGTGAGCTGAAATCCATGCTGGCATTGGCAGGTGGTGATTTGGAGCAGGCGCTGATTTGGGTTGAGTGGACACAAGATTTCAACTCATCGGTTTTCACTGCGAAACAAGCAAACTATTACCGTTGCCTGCAAACCCTGCTGTTGCTGACTCAGGAGCCAGAGCGTGATGCCGCACAGTATTATGGCGCGTTTGTGAAAATGTATGGCCAAGAAGCGGTAGATGCCGCGTCTGCCGCCATTGCCGCTGAAGAGCGTTTTAACGGCTTATTCAGTGTTGATGCCGATCTCAAAGCCCTGCCGGCACATCAGGCATTGCTGGGTGCTTATGCTAAATTGCAGGCGGCTAAGCGCCGTTATTGGGCCAAAAGCGAGTAATTACTTGCCCGATAGATTTCAGTGATGCGTCTATCGGGCAGTCATCAAATCAGAAAAGCGGCAAATGCCGCTTTGTTATCTCTCACTATCTCACCGCTTTTAATTCCTGCCATTACTCCGGCTTAAAATAAATACCCACGACTCAAGCCAACAATTGTTTTTGTCATAAAAAAACGTTATTTTCTGACGCCGCTGAAGGCAAAATACAGCACCTTTAAACAAGCATTATTTGCCAATCAGATAAAACAAAAAAATAGGTGAATAAATAGTTAATTTTTAATGACGGAGAATAATGAAAATAGCTACAAACAGCACTTTTAGTTAACGTTCTCAACGGCTTTAAAACAGTCCAATCAAAATTTTTTGTAAATCTTAAAATATTTTTTCACTTTAAAAATCAATGAATTAACCTCATTAAGCACACATTTTGTAGTGTTTTATCGCGAACTAAACTCGCGCAATATGATCCATATCAATTTTCACGCTATACTGCTTTGCTAGTATCTCGTTGTGCTTTATTAACCCTTAAGAGAGAGTTAGTGTGAAAGCTGACAACCCCTTCGATGCATTATTACCTGCGGCAATGGCTAAAGTGGCCGAAGATGCCGGTGTCTATAAAGCCACCAAGCATCCGCTAAAAACCTTTTATTTAGCGATTACTGCTGGTGTGTTTATTTCAATTGCGTTTGTTTTTTATATTACAGCAACCACCGGTACCGCGGGCGTACCTTTCGGCTTCGCCAAGTTGGTGGGGGGGATTTGTTTCTCCTTGGGGCTGATGTTAGTGGTGGTATGTGGTGGTGACCTTTTCACTTCTACCGTGCTCACAACTGTCGCCAAAGCCAGTGGCCGAATTACCTGGCGTCAACTGGGATGCAACTGGGTTAATGTTTATATCGGGAATCTGTTCGGTGCGCTGTTTTTCGTGTGCCTGATTTGGTTCGCGGGCCAATATACTGTGGCAAATGGGCAATGGGGTTTGAATGTTTTACAAACCGCTGACCACAAAATGCACCATACTTTTATTGAAGCAGTATGTTTGGGGATTTTGGCTAACTTAATGGTTTGCCTGGCGGTTTGGATGAGTTACTCCGGCCGTACCATAATGGACAAAATGTTTGCGATGATTTTACCGGTGGGAATGTTTGTTGCCAGCGGTTTTGAGCATAGCATCGCCAATATGTTTATGATTCCTATGGCTATTGTGATTAAAAACTTTGCGTCGCCTGAGTTTTGGCAATCCATAGGTGCAGCACCAGAGCAATTTGCTAACTTAACCGTAAGTCACTTTATTATTAATAACCTGATCCCGGTCACTATTGGCAACATCATTGGTGGCGGATTATTGGTAGGTTTGACTTACTGGGTAATTTATCTGCGCGGTGACCAGCAACACTAAGTGTGGCCGCACACGGTTTTCGAAGAAATTCACATTAAAAGGTAGAAGCATTATGACCGAACTTAATGAAAAATTGGCCAAAGCATGGCAAGGTTTTACCAAAGGTGATTGGCAGAACGAAGTCAACGTCCGTGACTTCATCCAGAAAAACTACACTCCTTATGAAGGCGATGAGTCTTTTCTTGCCGGCTCTACCGAAGCGACCGACAAGTTGTGGGCGCAAGTTATGGAAGGTATCAAACTGGAAAACCGCACCCATGCGCCAGTTGATTTCGATACCGACGTAGCGGCGACCATCATTTCACACGATGCTGGCTACATTAATAAAGATCTGGAAACCATTGTTGGTCTGCAGACTGAAAAACCATTGAAACGTGCCCTGATCCCATTCGGCGGCATCAAAATGGTAGAAGGCTCTTGCAAAGTTTATGGTCGTGAACTTGACCCACAACTGAAAAAAGTCTTCACCGAATACCGCAAAACTCACAACCAAGGTGTGTTTGACGTTTATACCAAAGACATCCTGAACTGCCGTAAATCTGGTGTGCTGACTGGTTTGCCAGATGCGTATGGCCGTGGGCGTATCATCGGTGACTATCGTCGTGTAGCCGTTTACGGTATCGACTTCCTGATGAAAGACAAACTGGCTCAGTTCAACTCTTTGCAGGATGACCTGGAAAACGGTAAAGACCTGGAAATGACTATCCAGTTGCGCGAAGAAATTGCTGAACAGCATCGTGCTCTGGCTCAGATCAAAGAAATGGCAGCCAAATATGGTTGTGATATCTCAGGCCCAGCCACTAACGCCCGTGAAGCGGTACAGTGGACTTACTTCGGCTATCTGGCTGCGGTTAAATCCCAGAACGGTGCTGCCATGTCCTTCGGCCGTGTTTCTACCTTCCTTGACGTTTACATCGAACGTGACATGAAAGAGGGTAAACTGACCGAAATTGAAGCGCAGGAATTGATTGACCATTTGGTGATGAAACTGCGTATGGTTCGCTTCCTGCGTACCCCTGAGTATGATGAGCTGTTCTCTGGCGACCCAATCTGGGCAACTGAATCACTGGCAGGTATGGGCGTTGATGGCCGTACTCTGGTGACCAAAACCAGCTTCCGCTTCTTGAACACCCTGTATACCATGGGGCCGTCTCCAGAGCCGAACATGACTATTCTGTGGTCAGAAAAACTGCCACTGAATTTCAAAAAATATGCCGCTGAAGTATCTATCGATACTTCATCTGTACAGTATGAAAACGATGACCTGATGCGCCCTGACTTCAACAACGATGACTATGCCATCGCATGTTGTGTCAGCCCAATGGTTGTTGGTAAACAAATGCAGTTCTTCGGCGCTCGTGCCAACTTGGCGAAAACCATGTTGTACGCAATCAATGGTGGCGTTGACGAAAAAATGAAGATCCAGGTTGGCCCGAAAGAAGCGCCAATGATGGATGAAGTGCTGGACTATGACAAAGTCATGGAACGCATGGATCACTTTATGGATTGGCTGGCTAAACAATACGTTACAGCACTGAACATCATTCACTATATGCATGATAAGTACAGCTATGAAGCTGCGCTGATGGCACTGCATGACCGTGATGTTTATCGTACTATGGCGTGTGGTATCGCAGGTCTGTCTGTTGCTGCTGACTCCCTGTCTGCTATCAAATATGCCAAAGTAAGCACCATCCGTGATGCTGATGGCTTGGCTATCGACTTCAATATCGAAGGCGAATATCCACAGTTTGGTAACAATGACTCACGCGTTGATGATATCGCATGTGATTTGGTTGAGCGCTTTATGAAGAAAATTCAGAAGCTGCGTACTTACCGCAATGCGGTACCAACTCAGTCGGTGCTGACCATCACTTCTAACGTGGTTTATGGTAAGAAAACAGGTAACACCCCAGATGGTCGCCGTGCTGGTGCTCCATTCGGCCCAGGTGCTAACCCAATGCACGGCCGCGACCAGAAAGGCGCTGTTGCCTCTCTGACTTCGGTTGCTAAACTGCCGTTTGCTTACGCAAAAGATGGTATTTCTTATACTTTCTCTATCGTGCCAAACGCGCTGGGTAAAGATGACGAAGTACGTAAAGCTAACCTGGCAGGTCTGATGGATGGTTATTTCCATCACGAGGCGTCCATCGAAGGTGGTCAACACCTGAATGTGAACGTAATGAACCGTGAAATGTTGTTAGACGCGATGGAAAATCCGGAAAAATATCCGCAATTGACTATCCGTGTCTCTGGCTACGCGGTTCGTTTCAACTCGCTGACTAAAGAACAGCAGCAGGATGTCATTACCCGTACATTTACACAGTCAATATAAGTTCAATACCTTACAGGTATAATTAAAATAGATTAGACTAAAAGGCTCCACCTTAGTGGGGCCTTTATTTATCTAGTATTGGAGTAACCTGCAATGTCCGTACTTGGCCGCATTCACTCATTCGAATCCTGTGGCACCGTTGACGGCCCAGGGATCAGATTTATTGTATTCTTTCAAGGTTGCTTAATGCGCTGCCTGTATTGCCATAACCGTGATACTTGGGATACCCACGGCGGCAAAGAAGTGACCGTGGAAGAGTTAGTCAAAGAAGCTATCACCTATCGCCACTTTATGAATGCCTCGGGCGGCGGTGTCACTGCATCAGGTGGTGAAGCCATTTTGCAAGCAGAATTTGTCCGCGATTGGTTCCGCGCCTGCCATGAAGAGGGTATCCACACCTGCTTGGACACTAACGGCTTTGTACGTCGTTATGATCCCGTCATTGATGAATTACTGGATGCCACAGATTTAGTGATGCTGGATTTAAAACAGATGGATGACAGCGTGCATCAGAATCTGGTCGGCGTATCTAATCACCGCACACTGGAATTTGCCCGCTATTTGGCGCAGCGTAACCAAAAAACCTGGGTTCGCTATGTGGTTGTGCCCGGCTGGTCAGATGATGATAAATCAGCGCATATGCTGGGTGAATTTACCCAGAACATGACCAATATCGAGAAAATCGAACTGTTGCCTTACCATGAGTTGGGTAAGCACAAATGGATTGCGATGGGCGAAGAATACAAACTGGATGGCGTCAAACCGCCCTCCAAGGAAATTATGGATCGTGTAAAAGGTATTCTGGAAAGCTACGGCCACAAAGTTATTTACTAATAATTCAGTGACCGAGTCATTAATAGCGACCCATTGATATGCAAACTGTGCCGCCGTGCCGGATTATTCCGCTGGCGGCATTTTTGTCCCCACTATACTGCGGCGTAAGGTGTGTGCTGTTGGTCAGGTTTACGCCACAACATCATTAAATACACTAAAGCCACGCCAGCAATCATGACGAACAATAGATTATCTGAGTACCGCTGCATCAACAGTGAAGTCATAGTTGGCCCGGCCAAACTGCCAATGGTGTAGCTCAGCAATAAAGCCTGATTCATCGCCACCAACTCATCCGCACTGGCCTTTTCACATGCCCATGCCATGGCGACCGGATAAAGCGTGAAACCGGCACACCCCAGAATAAACAGTGCCGGAGCCAATGCATAATTGCCCAGAATAGCCACACTGCCAAGGATAACGACGAATACCTGAATACGCAGCACCAGTAAACGGCCGTAGCGGTCCGCCATTTTGCCTATCGGCCACTGCCCAATAATCCCAGAGCTGACCAGCAATGCCATCCACCATCCGACACTCGCATCACTCATTCCTTGATGAGCTAAATACAATGGCAGCAGTCCATAGAGCGAACCTAATAATACCCCGGAGATAATGCAGCCATTAATCCCCAGACGCGCGCTACGGCGCTTTAGCATCGGCCAAACCGCGATATGTGGTGACTCACTGTCACTTTGAGATGAGAAATAGGCAAATAGCAGTGGCAACATCGCCGTAATGACTAACGCACTGACCCACGGAATAACACTGAGCAGTTGGGTTGAAACTACCCCTAAGAGTAATTGCCCGGTGACGGTTCCGAGATAGTAAACCATCATATAAGCTGCCAGCAGTTGGCCACGGTTGATGAGTGTGCCACTGCGCAGTAATGCGCTCTCGACAATCACCCAGATTAATGCGCAGGCGACACCGGCCAAAAAGCGCCACCCCAGCCAACTCCAAAAATCAATCGACAGCATCAGTCCGCAAGTCGCCAGCGCGAATAAAATACAGGCAGAGTGGTAGCTGCGATTAAAGCCAAGTTGTTGAATCAACCGCCCAGCAATCAGCGTCCCGACTAGATTCCCGGTAAAATATGATGAGCTAACCATCCCCACTTGCCAGGTCGGCAATTGTTGATGAGATAACCACAAGGGAACCAAAGTATTTAAAACCGCGATAGAGATCGTAAACAACAAAAGCCCACAGAGCAAAAGCAGCACCGGGCGAGAATATGCGGACATAATAAGACTGAAGCCGTCGGGACAAAGAGGAAAGTGAGCGCATCATGCCACTGGCGATAAAAAAGTCAATTACCGCGTATAGAGCAATAGCACGATATGTTGTTAGATAAATATTTTGCTCTACGGGCTGACTCTGAAAAAGAAAAAGCGCCCGTGGGCGCTTTCTTGTTATAGATGCTCGGCTATCGATTTCATCAGCCAATATATTCCAAGCCGCCCATATATGGGCGTAAGACTTCTGGCACCTGAATACGGCCATCAGCCTGCTGGTAGTTTTCCAGCACGGCAACTAAGGTACGCCCCACCGCCAAACCAGAACCATTCAGGGTATGAACCAAACGGGTCTTTCGATCTACTTTGTTACGGCAGCGCGCTTGCATACGACGCGCTTGGAAATCCCACATGTTAGAGCATGAAGATATTTCGCGGTAAGTATTCTGCGCCGGCAACCACACTTCCAAATCGTAAGTTTTGCTGGAACCAAAGCCCATATCACCGGTACACAACAACACTTTGCGGTAAGGTAACTCCAGTAATTGCAGCACTTTCTCTGCATGACCGGTGAGCTCTTCCAGCGCCGCCATTGAATCTTCTGGGCGAGTTATCTGCACCATCTCAACTTTGTCAAACTGATGCATACGAATCAAGCCACGGGTATCACGACCATAGGAACCCGCTTCAGAACGGAAGCAAGGGGTGTGGGCCGTCATTTTCAATGGCAAGGCTTCTTCTTCCAGAATCTCGTCACGCACCAGGTTAGTCACCGGTACTTCTGCCGTTGGGATCAACGCATAATTGCTGCTATCCGACTCTTCTTCTAGCGGCTTGGTGTGGAACAAATCACCACCAAACTTAGGCAATTGGCCGGTTCCGTACAATGTTGCATGGTTTACCAGATAAGGGACGTAAGTTTCCAGATAGCCATGTCTCTCAGTGTGTAAATCCAACATAAACTGCGCTAACGCGCGGTGCATACGGGCGATTTGCCCTTTCATCACCACAAAACGTGCACCAGTCAGTTTCACTGCGGCTGCGAAATCCAGGCCACCGGCCATTTCGCCCAAGGAAACGTGGTCTCTTACTTCAAAGTCATACTTGCGAGGCTCACCCCAACGACTGACTTCAAGATTATCGTTTTCATCTCTGCCCACTGGAACAGAATCATCAGGCAAGTTAGGAATAGATAATGCCAGGTCACGGATTTCGTTTTGCAACTTGTCCAGTTCGGCTTTAGCGGCATCCAGCTTTTCACCTAGCACATTCACTTCCAGACGTAATGGCTCGATATCTTCGCCACGCGCTTTGGCCGCACCAATCAACTTCGATCGGGAGTTACGTTCTGCTTGCAGACTTTCTGTTTCAACCTGTAAAACTTTGCGGCGCTCTTCTTGTTGGCGCAACATTTCAACATCAAGTTTAAAACCTCTGCGAGCCAGTTTTTCGGCGACTGCGTCTAGCTCATTGCGCAGCATATTGGGATCGAGCATGCTAGTCCTGTGCTTGTAGTTATTGATAAATAGTTGTGAAAGGAGAAATTAACGACGTAAGCGGTGTAAACAGCCACTTACAAAGTCTTTATAGCGCTAACCTTACCGCAACAGCAAGGCTAGCGGTAGCGTTTTATCGGGCTATTTTGATCCCGCTCAGCCAGCCATGCCAGCTTTTCACCAATTTTCCCCTCCAGACCTCGGGAAGACGGTAAATAGTAGCGGGTAGCGGCCATTTCTGGAGGGAAATAGTTTTCGCCAGCAGCATAAGCATGTTGTTCATCATGGGCATAACGGTATTCAGCCCCTAGCCCCATTTCTTTCATGAGTTTGGTCGGCGCGTTACGCAGATGTTCCGGCACATCAAAGTCTGGCTTATCACGCGCATCTTGCATTGCGGCTTTAAACGCCGTGTAAACAGCATTACTTTTAGGCGCGCAGGCCAGATAAACAATCGCTTGAGCAATCGCTCGCTCACCTTCAGCTGGGCCAACCCGAGTAAAACAGTCCCAAGCAGATATCGCCACTTGCATCGCGCGAGGATCCGCATTACCGATGTCTTCCGAGGCAATAGCTAATAAACGCCGGGCGACATACAGCGGATCACCACCGGCCGTAATAATGCGCGCATACCAATACAAAGCGGCATCAGGTGCGGAGCCACGAATCGATTTATGGACTGCCGAAATGAGGTCGTAATAACGATCGCCTTTGTTATCAAAGCGCGCGCTACGCTCGCCAGACACCTCTTTTAGCAAGTCAGGGGTCAATACCCGAGCCCCATTGGCATCTATTTCTGCCATATCCGCCATCATTTCAAGGCTATTTAAAGCCCGACGCGCATCTCCCGCCACCAATTCGGACATCATACGGCGAGTTTCATCCGGCAGTTTTATATTCTGCCCACCATAACCTCGGCTGCTGTCTGACATCGCTTGATCAATAACTTTTTCAATATCTGTGGCGCTGAGAGCTTTCAGCAAATAGACCCGCGCTCTGGAGAGCAATGCCGAATTTAGTTCAAATGAGGGATTTTCCGTCGTGGCCCCAATAAAAGTGATTGTGCCGTCTTCAATATGTGGCAAAAACGCATCTTGCTGACTTTTATTAAAACGATGAACTTCATCGACGAATAAAATTGTCCTTCGCCCCGCATCACGATTCTGCCGTGCGCGCTCAATTGCTTCACGAATTTCTTTAATGCCCGAGGTTACCGCTGAAATACGCTCAACATCCGCCTGACCGTAGCGACCAATGATTTCGGCTAGGGTAGTTTTCCCGGTTCCCGGTGGCCCCCAAAGAATCATTGAGTGTAATTGCCCAGCAACGATTGCCCGCGGTAACGGTTTACCCGGAGCCAACAAATGCTGCTGGCCGATATACTGTTCCAACGTCAAAGGCCGCATACGCGCGGCCAGTGGTTGAAACTCATTCTGGGAAAAATCGAGGGACATATTACTCACACTGACCTCACTGCCGCTGGTCGTCCAGCGTTACACCTTTTGGTAGAGTAAACTTGAATTTACTGGCATCCGCCGAGCTATTTTGCTGACCTTTCAAGGTATAAGCGCTGCGCTGCCCATCTTGCTCAACCGCAGTAAAGCTTTTGATTGTGCCCGTTGGCGTCACGCTAATAGCAAACTGTTTCAAATTGCCGCTTGCGCTTTTAGGTGTCAGCTCAAAATCATCACCTTTCTGCTGCACATTATACTGCTTCCAATCATCGGGATTATTGCGGGTGATAAGCATAAATGGCGTATTCCCTGTCGCATTTTTCAGCCAGGTAGCGGTGGCTTGCTCAACAAACGGGTTATAGAACCACAGCGTTTCACCATCAGAAATCAGGACACTTTCATCGGGGGAAGTCATATGCCAGTTAAAAAGATTAGGCCGTTTCACCCACAACTCACCCTCGCCCTCCTGTACCGCTGCGCCATCTGAACTGGTCACTTTCTGCGAAAAGTTAGCATGGAAACTGTTCACTTTGCTCAGGCGGCTTTGTAAGTCGGCACTGGCGTCTGCCAGCGCGTGAGCTGAAATTAAACCCGATAACAAACAACAAGCCACAAGCAATTTTTTCATTATTCTACATACCTTATAAAATTCATTGCGCCCTCATCGGGCGGCTATAAAGGCGGATGCAGTGAGCGAATATATTGTCACTCTATGCGCCGTTTAAGTCTATGACCGGCAAGCTAAATGCATACCCTAAACCCATGCACTTTAGCGGAAGCATTACTCTAGCGTTAGTATATTAATCTGATAAATACGGAGTTTACGCTTCTTTGCATAAGGGCCGCAAAGCGGCCCTATCAATGTTAATAACCTCAGTACAAGATATTACTCATGCGGCGGCGGTGCTAAAACCTCACGATTACCATTATGACCTGGGGTACTGACAATCTGCTGGGCCTCCATTTGCTCAATGATGCGTGCCGCTCGGTTATAACCAATACGGAATTGGCGCTGCACCCCGGAGATAGACGCGCGGCGTTTCTCCAGAACAAAACTTACCGCTTGGTCAAACAATGGATCCAATTCCTCGTCACTATCCAAACCAAGGCTGCCACCCTCACCTTCATCACTCCCACTAAGAATGCTCTCAATGTATTGAGGACGACCACGAGCTTTCCAATCATTAACAACAGCATGCACTTCCTGATCACGAACAAAAGCACCATGCACACGTACTGGAATTGAGGAGTTAGGTGCCATGTACAGCATATCCCCCATCCCCAGTAACGACTCGGCCCCGCCTTGGTCAAGGATAGTCCGCGAGTCAATTTTACTGGAAACCGTAAAGGCAATACGGGTTGGAATATTAGCTTTAATCAAGCCAGTAATGACATCCACTGACGGGCGCTGAGTCGCCAGAACCAAATGAATACCGGCAGCACGCGCTTTCTGTGCCAAACGGGCAATCAGTTCCTCCACCTTTTTACCTACTGTCATCATCAGGTCAGCAAATTCATCTACCATGACGACGATATAAGGTAATTTCACCAACATAGGTGGCGAGATATCCATACTATCGGAGGGTTTCCAGAAGGGGTCTGGGATTGGCCGCCCCATAGCTTCAGCTTGGGCAACTCGCTCGTTGTATCCGGCAAGATTACGTACCCCTAATGCGGACATTAACTTATAGCGCCGCTCCATTTCACCGACACACCAACGCAATGCATTCGCCGCATCCTTCATATCGGTAACCACTTCGGTTAGCAGATGAGGAATGCCCTCATACACCGACAACTCCAGCATTTTCGGGTCAATCATGATAAAGCGCACGTCATCTGGGGTAGCTTTATACAAAATACTGAGGATCATTGCGTTAACCCCAACTGACTTACCCGAACCGGTCGTACCCGCCACCAGCAAGTGAGGCATTTTCGCTAAATCAGCGACGACTGGCTGCCCAGCAATGTCTTTACCCAGTACGATGGCTAAGGGAGATGGGTTATCACGGAATTTGGCACAATCTAACACTTCACGTAAATAAACGGTTTGACGATGTTTGTTGGGCAGTTCAAGCCCGACATAAGGTTTGCCTGGAATCACTTCAACCACACGCACGGCAATGGCAGACAGTGAACGTGCCAAATCGCGCGAAAGATTGGAGATACGTGAGGCTTTAACACCCGGAGCTAAATCTAGCTCAAAGCGGGTAATCACTGGCCCTGGCGAAATACCGACAACCTCTGCTTTCACCCGATAATCACCTAAGCGCGCTTCAACTAAGCGAGCGGTTTGCTCCAACGCAAACATATCTACAGGTTCTTCTTCCGCTGGCGGAGAGGAAAGTAAATCTAGCGTAGGTAATGGTGTTGTCGGTTTGATTAACGGCTGGTCATTCCGCATCAGGAATGGGTGAATTAAACTGTCCATCGCCGGGGCTGGCTGCACAGGTGCAGCGGGTTGTACTGGTGTTGATTGACCTGAATAGCCTTGCTGAGATTGACTCATTCCCGCTGACTGATAGGCTGCTGGTTGCTCAGGCATTGAAGTCGTTGGCGCGGTTGTTGACGGCACAGCTTCATCAACATAAGGAGAAAGCGTGAACACCGGCTCACGAGGGCTATCATCCACCAAATCAGCAACAGGCGAGAATGTAAAAGCACTGTGGGTATCGACCGGCTGCATCTCTTCAACAGCAGCGGGTTCATGCCCGCTATTTTCACCATGATTTACCCCATAGCGATGTTGCTGCTGTGCGGCAAAAGCTTGGCGCAATGCTGCCTCTTGTAACGCCTGCTCATCTTCGGGCTCGACCACTGAAAAGGCACTAATTCCAGTGTCAGATGATGCTGCATAACGCTCTGATTGCTGGTCAGCAAAAGCCTTACGCAAGATTGCTTGTTGCAAAGCATCTTCATCCTCAGATGTGGCACCAGCAGCAAATGGCGTTTCGGCAACTTGTGGCGTTTGTGCTTCTTGCTCACGTTGCTCCTGCTCCGCCATACGCTGTGAAGGTAATTTAATACCATAAGATGCCAGCTCACGCCGGGTAGGGATCCGCACTGGGTTTGGCCGCGGTAACTCTGGGCCGATACCTTGTTTAATCTGAGAACTACTATCACTGGTAGCAGTAAATGCTGGCATAAAGGTAGCGGTGCTTGCTGCTATGCCTGCCGCAGTAGACGCAGGACCACTGACTGAGCCCATAGCAGACAGATTATCGATATCGGCATCTGTGCCGAATCCTGGGCTCACATAAGGCGTGTTTTCCACTGGCAAGCTATGACTTTGTGCCGCTGAAAAATCAAAGGGAGAATGGCTGGTAGGGATGGCTGGCTTATCCCATGAGCCCATTTGTGGCTCAGGCCGTTCACCCGATGATGTAACCTGCGTTGGTGCTGGGGACATCACTTCTTGTGGAATTTCAAATGAATAGAGCGGCGGCACATCAACTATGGGTGCTGCACTGTGGCTAATAGCCACTTCTGGCAGGCTGCCTATTTGAGATAATAAGGATTGCTCACCATCATCGGTATCTGTCGCACGTAATGTACTCAATAGTGGGTCATAGTTATCTTCGGTTTCAGCCGCATTTTCACTGATTGGGGCCAGCATCGCAGCATCTGATGGGGGACTGACAGGCGCATCTGTTACTGATGGTGCCGAGAATAAAACATCGTCGTCATCTGCATGGGCAGAGTTAGCCACCAGTGCAGCACCCGCAGCGGCAGTCTTATTGACTACTACACCTTTATCTTGCTCAACAGAATTTGCATCATCAAGCGGGTAACTATCATCTTCATCGTCATAACGTTCTTCACGACGCGAGCGATTAGTTATAAATGCCAATGAACCTAAAACGACCCCACCAATCTTTTCCGCAATGACCAACCATGACCAGCCAGTAAACAGCGTTAGGCCAACAGCCCAAATACAGAGCAATGTCAAAGTAGCACCCACACCATTGAACCACGGCAACATAGCATTACTGAATAAACTGCCAATTACGCCACCGGAGGCGAAGTAGTAAAGATCGTCAATATTCAATGCTGCCAGCCCGCATGACGTTAAAATCAGCGCTAATGTGCCAATCAAACGCAGCGAGAGTGCGAAGTAATCGATATGTTCACTGGTATCACGCTGACGGAACGCCGCCCAGCACAGCATAACCATAATGGCGGGAATGGCATAAGCCAAGACGCCGAAAGTAAAGAACAGCGTATCGGCCATCCAGGCACCCACACTGCCACCAAGATTATGGATAGGTTCGTGCCATGAGGTTTGTGACCAACTCGGGTCTGAAGGATTGAAACTGAGCAGCGCGGCCATTAGGAAGGCTGCCAAAATCGTTACTACAATCAAAACAGCCTCAAGCAAGCGACGCCCACTGCTGAGTTTTTTTAAAGTAACTTCTTTATCTTCTGTATATTCCTGGCTCAAGAAAGGCTCTCCAGGTTCCTGTTAACGGGTATGAGTCACAACGCCGAGAACCCCCCGGCGTTGAAACTGTATGAATAAACAGGAGTGTAACCAAATTACTCAGGTTTTGCACCTGCCTATTTACCGCGTTTTAATCACCAGGCGGTTACTCTGCTTCACTTCTTCCATGACCACATAGGTACGGGTGTCGTTAACGCCCGGCAGGCGAAGCAAGGTCTCACCGAGTAATGTACGATAAGCAGACATGTCAGGCACACGGGTTTTCAACAAATAGTCGAAATCGCCAGAAACCAAGTGACACTCTTGAATTTCCTCAAGATTTTTTACAGCGGCATTAAATTGCTCGAATACATCCGGAGCGCCACGATTCAGAGTAATCTCAACGATAACCAGCAGTGATGCATCCAAATACTGTGGATTAAGCAGTGCGGTATAACCATGAATGAAGCCCTGACGCTCTAAGCGGCGAACCCGTTCCAGACATGGTGTTGGTGACAACCCTACTCGTTTTGAAAGCTCAACGTTAGAGATGCGCCCATCCTTCTGCAATTCATTGAGGATGTTACGATCTATACGATCAAGCTCTTTCCCCGGGCGTTTTTTATTATCTATCATCTTATAGTCTCTCTTAATTTCCTTGAGTTTGCGACATGCCTCAATTAGCAATAAATTTTAGCTTGTTGCAAACAACGACCCGCAGCCTGTTTTATGCAAATATATCAATACGTTGTTATCTCACACCCTGTCTGTCAACTGTATGCGAGGTACTCGATGATTATTAGCGTTGAGGAAGAGATAGCGCATCACAAACAACCGCAAAAATTCCCCCCTGCAGTTGTTCGAGAGCATACTCCACATGCCATCCAGTATTAATCGAAAACATTCCAGGGTTTTCGCTTGGTATCACTGATACCAAATCTGAAATTATGGCGCGCAGATAATTTCTTCTTCCTATGATGTTTTCGCAAATGCACAGCCGATTGTCAAAGTAAAAGAAGTTAAATCAGTAGAACGTGCCAGAATTAAAATCTCAATCGCCTCCCCCCACCTATTTTTTCGCCGTTTATTTGCGATAAAATGGTGCAAATACGCCTATCAAGATCATGGGTGTTTTTTGGCACTATCGGCTTGCAAGCCACATTCTTTATGGGGTTAAAGCTTTTTAGGGCTATTTTGTCCATAACGTAGAAATGAATTTTGGTCTAATTTGCGCTCAGCTTAATTTTATTTACTGGCTAACTGTCGATTCTTAGTGCATTTAGTTTATTAAATAGGCATGACCTATCAAACAAATCGCTAACAACATTTTTGTCTGCTTTTTTTAATGCGCAAATTTCCCTACAATCGCTAACATTGTCCGCCATTGTGGGAAAGAGGTATTCATGAGCACGGCTAAACATAGCAAATTGATTATTTTAGGGTCTGGCCCTGCAGGTTACACCGCAGCCGTTTATGCGGCACGCGCCAACCTGAACCCTGTATTGATTACCGGAATGGAAAAAGGCGGTCAATTGACCACCACCACCGATGTCGAAAACTGGCCAGGTGACCCGGAAGGTCTGACCGGCCCGGCATTAATGGAACGGATGCAGGCACATGCAGAAAAATTCCAAACCGAAATTCTGTTCGACCACATCAACAAAGTTGACTTACAAAATCGCCCATTCCGCTTATTTGGTGATGGCGCGGAATACACCTGTGATGCATTGATTATTGCGACTGGCGCATCTGCCCGCTATCTCGGCATGGAATCGGAGGAAGCCTTCAAGGGTAAAGGGGTTTCAGCCTGCGCTACCTGCGATGGTTTCTTCTATCGCAACCAGAAAGTTGCCGTGGTCGGTGGTGGTAATACTGCGGTTGAAGAAGCGCTGTACTTGGCGAATATTGCCGCTGAAGTTCATCTGATTCACCGCCGTGATAGCTTCCGTTCAGAAAAAATCCTGATTGACCGCCTGATGGAAAAAGTGAAAAACGGCAATATTGTCCTGCACACTGACCGCACATTAGATGAAGTGCTGGGTGACGAGATGGGGGTAACAGGGGTGCGCCTGAAGTCCACCCAAAGCAACGAAACCGAAGAATTAGCCGTCGCGGGTGTATTCATTGCGATTGGTCATAGCCCCAACACTGCTATTTTTGGCGGCCAGTTGGCGTTGGAAAATGGCTATATCAAAGTGCAATCGGGCCTTCAGGGTAATGCGACGCAAACATCCATTCCGGGTGTATTCGCAGCAGGCGATGTTATGGATCATATCTACCGCCAGGCGATTACCTCGGCCGGCACAGGCTGTATGGCCGCACTGGATGCCGAACGCTATCTGGATGGATTAGCTAACGATAAATAATCCATATTAATCTTGGTATCGGGTATCACAGTTTCAACGAATAATAGACGGGCAGCTGACACACACGTGAGCCGCCCGTCTTTGATTTCTGCTGTTCTTTGCTTTTGTATATCTACATATCAATGAAAAACAGCAAATTATAGATATCGACTAATGCGGCGACTATCACAAGCATTATGGTTTCACCTCATGGCATGACGAGGTAATATTGGCCCTCGCCAGTTTGTCACCTTCAGGGATGACAAACATTTTTTGAAGTTTCCCCGAACTCTGCGCAGACAAATTGCCTGATGAATAAAACAAGACAGTATGAGTTGATTCGTTGGCTGAAACAACAAAGCGCCCCCGCGCAACGTTGGCTCCGCCTGTCCATGTTACTTGGCCTCCTCAGTGGGTTATTGATTATCGCTCAAGCTTGGCTGTTGGCGACCTTGCTGCAATCTTTGATTATTGACAAAATCCCCCGCGCGGCATTGATGACTGATTTTGGATTACTGGCGGGGACTTTCGCCGTCCGGGCGGTGATCAGCTGGTTACGTGAGCGGGTGGGCTTCATCTGTGGTATGAAAGTGCGCCAGCAGATTCGCAAAATGGTGCTAGACCGGCTAGAACAACTTGGTCCTGCCTGGGTAAAAGGCAAACCTGCGGGAAGTTGGGCGACAATTATTCTGGAACAAATTGAAGATATGCAGGATTACTATTCTCGCTATCTGCCGCAGATGTATTTAGCTGTCTTTATTCCCGTGCTGATCCTCATTGCGGTCTTCCCTATCAACTGGGCCGCAGGCTTAATCTTATTTGTTACCGCACCACTGATTCCCTTGTTCATGGCGCTGGTCGGGATGGGTGCTGCTGATGCCAACCGGCGCAACTTTGTGGCACTGGCTCGTTTAAGTGGTAACTTCCTCGACCGCCTGCGTGGTTTGGATACTTTGCGGCTATTTAACCGCGCCAAAGCAGAAACGGATCAAATTCGCGAATCCTCAGAGGATTTCCGCCGGCGTACCATGGAGGTGCTGCGAATGGCCTTCCTCTCCTCCGCGGTATTGGAGTTTTTCGCCGCTATATCCATTGCCGTTGTGGCCGTCTACTTTGGTTTTTCCTACTTAGGGGAGTTGAATTTCGGCAGTTATGGCCTTGGCGTCACACTGTTTGCTGGTTTTCTGGTTTTGATTCTGGCACCAGAATTCTTCCAGCCACTGCGAGATTTAGGAACGTTTTACCATGCCAAAGCACAAGCTGTGGGTGCCGCTGAGTCCTTAGTGACATTTTTAAGCAGTGAAAGTGAAGCAATTGGCCAAGGCGATAAAATACTGGACGGCGCAGGTGCTATCAAACTAGAAGCCAACGAGCTGGAAATTTTATCCCCTACGGGTATTCGTTTAGCCGGGCCACTGACGTTCTCCCTATCGGCAGGCAAAAGAGTCGCCATCGTCGGCCTAAGTGGTGCTGGCAAAAGCTCATTACTTAACTTGCTGCTCGGTTTTTTACCTTACCGTGGCTCATTAAAAGTCAATAACATGGAATTGCGGGAATTGGATCCGCAAACTTGGCGTAAACAGTTAAGTTGGGTTGGCCAAAATCCGACCTTACCAGAGCAAACGCTGGGGGCCAACATAGTGTTAAGCCAACCCGATGCTGATAACCGCCAGCTACAACTGGCGATTAAGCGCGCCTATATTGATGAATTCCTTACTGACTTGCCGCAAGGGCTGGATACTGAAGTCGGTGACCATTCGGCGCGCCTTTCTGTTGGGCAAGCCCAGCGGATTGCGGTTGCCAGAGCATTGCTGAATCCGTGTCGGCTCTTACTGCTAGACGAACCCACTGCCAGTTTGGATGCCCATAGCGAACAGTTGGTAATGAAAGCGCTAGAAGAAGCCTCCCGTAAGCAGACCACATTACTGGTTACTCATCAGTTGGAAGATACTCTGGGGTATGACCAAGTCTGGGTCATGGATAATGGCCTATTAATTCAGCAAGGTGATTACTCCAGTTTAAGTCAATCTGCGGGTTCATTTGCCAATCTGCTGTCTCACCGCAGTGAGGAGCTTTAATCATGCGCGTACTTCTCCCCTTTCTGGCGTTGTATCGCCGTCATTGGTTCTTGATTTGTCTGGGTATTGTGTTAGCAATTATCACGCTACTCGCCAGTATCGGGCTACTGACTTTATCGGGCTGGTTCTTGGCCGGCACCGCCATTGCTGGGCCTGCAGGATTATATACTTTTAACTATCTGCTACCTGCGGCAGGTGTCCGAGGTGCGGCGATTACCCGAACCGCGGGCCGCTACGCCGAGCGAGTCGTCAGTCATGACGCAACATTTCGAGTATTGGCGCATCTGCGCGTTTTTGCGTTCCAGAAAATCTTGCCACTCTCCCCTGCGGGTATTGCCCGTTTTCGCCAAAGCGAGTTGCTGAACCGCCTAGTTGCCGATGTTGACACACTCGACCATCTCTATCTGCGGGTAATATCACCGTTGGTGGCTGCCATTGTTATTATTGCGGCAGTGACTTTTGGCCTGAGCTATCTGGATGTCAATTTAGCGTTGACGTTGGGGGCCATCCTACTCGGGTTGTTATTGCTCGTACCGCTGATTTTCTACCGTGCTGGTCAGCCTATTGGCCGCGATTTGACCGATTTACGCGGTCTGTACCGTTCACAGTTGACCTCATGGTTACAAGGCCAGGCCGAGTTGCTGGTATTTGGTGCATTACAACGTTTCCGAGCTTCACTGGAAGAGATTGAACTGCGCTGGATGGCTCGCCAAAAACAGCAAGCTTCTCTGGCAGGTTTGGCGCAAGCGCTAATGATTCTCGCTTCGGGTCTGACGGTAACATTGATTTTATGGCTAGCCGCCGCAGGGATTGGTGGCGATAATCAGCCTGGCGCGTTACTGGCCCTATTTGTTTTCACCTCGTTAGCGGCATTTGAAGCCCTATTACCGGTAGCGGGCGCTTTCCAGCACTTAGGGCAGGTTATTGCGTCTGCAACCCGAGTTGGGCAATTGATGGAACAAAAGCCCGAAGTGACATTCCCCGTTAACGGTCCGGCATTAACTTCACCAGTGGCGCTAGAAGTGACAGGGCTGAGTTTTACTTATCCGCAGCAGCCATTACCTGTTTTGCAGAATATATCGCTGTCACTGGCCGCAGGGGAGCATATCGCGCTATTAGGCCGTACCGGTTGCGGAAAATCCACATTATTGCAGTTATTAACCCGAGCTTGGGATGCCAATGAGGGCATAATCACGCTGAATGGGAAACATTTAGCTAGCTATGATGAAGCTACTCTGCGCCAAATGATGACCGTGGTCAGCCAACGGGTGCACATTTTTAGCAGTACATTACGAGAAAACCTGTTACTCGCCTGCCCTACAGCATCAGATACACAACTAAAATCTGTCTTGGAACAAGTCGGTTTAGCCAATTTACTGGATAACAGCGAAGGGCTGAATGCCTGGATGGGGGACGGTGGCCGTCCATTATCTGGCGGTGAACAACGCCGTTTAGGCATTGCTCGCGCGTTACTGCATCCAGCGCCACTGCTCCTTCTAGATGAACCGACAGAAGGGTTAGATGCAGAAACCGAACAGCAAATCCTGATGTTATTGCGTCAACATTGTCAGCATAAGAGCCTGATTGTTGTCACGCACCGCTTGTATGGGCTGGAATATATGGATCGGATCTGCGTAATGGATGGCGGGAAAATAGTTGAGCAAGGCACTCACCAAAGCTTGTTACAAAACAAGGGGCGCTACTACCAATTCCATCAACGGCATTAATGTAAAGATGGGGAGTGAGTCAAGTGACTGGGACTTGAACAATCGCTACATTATCCCATAGAGCTGAGCTTAAGGGTTCGGCCTGTTAATCTTTATGTACTTAGTTCTGTTGAGATATTCATCCGAGTGAATATCGTTACGGCGAGGATGCCCGGATGGGCCTGCCAGTGCCACCAAGAGGATTTATGCGCATTACACAGTTATCATCTCAGTCATTTGCGTTCCCCTCGCCTACGCTGGCTCTGCGTGAACCAAACGGGTTACTGGCGCTAGGTGGGGATTTATCCCCACCTCGTTTGCTGGCCGCTTATCAGCGAGGGATTTTCCCTTGGTTTAGCCCCGGGGAGATGATTTTATGGTGGTCACCAGATCCCAGAGCCGTATTGTATCCAGAAGATTTGCATATCAGCCGGAGCATGCGCCGTTTTTTACGTCGTTGCCCTTATCAATTTACTCTCAACCATGCTTTTGAAGATGTCATCAGCGCCTGTGCCTCTCAACGTGATGAGGGAACCTGGATTGGCGATGACGTACAACAGGCTTATTACCAGCTACATACCCTGGGCCATGCCCATTCCGTAGAAGTTTGGTTGGAAAATGAACTGGTTGGTGGTTTGTATGGTATTTCAGTAGGCTCACTCTTTTGTGGTGAATCTATGTTTAGCCGGGCGGATAATGCCTCAAAAAGCGCTTTAATGGTTTTTTGTCATCATTTTACTCGTCATGGTGGAGAACTGATTGACTGTCAGGTCCTCAACGCTCACACTGCGTCGCTGGGTGCGATTGAGATCTCACGCAACTTTTTTTTGCAGCAGTTGAGTCAACTCCAGTTTAGTCCACTACCGGCTGAATGCTGGTTACCGCAATCGTTGAATTTTTCATCCGCGATGCAGTAAAGCTCAACCACTGAAAAGAACCCCACATTAGGCTTTATCCCCCTCTTACCGGCAGACTAATTTTGCTGAAATGGTGCGATGACCGCCAACACTTCTTTACATAATGTGGGTTTTTCGGCATTATCTTGCCGGTTAAAAACTAAGGTAGTTACACCTAGAGGATTCGATGGCCAAAGAAGACAATATTGAAATGCAGGGCACCGTTCTTGATACGCTGCCGAACACCATGTTCCGCGTTGAATTGGAAAACGGGCACGTGGTAACCGCTCATATCTCCGGTAAAATGCGTAAAAACTATATCCGCATCCTGACGGGTGACAAAGTCACTGTAGAGCTGACCCCGTACGACCTGAGCAAAGGCCGCATTGTCTTCCGTAGCCGTTAATCGGCTAATCTGTCGCCGGTTTATGACTGGCGAGCTCTGAGGATGTAGTCCCCCTCCGGCGCCCTTCCTAGTTTATGGCAAGGGCGTTTTGCGTTTTCTTTTATTTGTCGATTTAGTGCAATTTATGCACCGCACAAATAAAAGTAAAATGTGCAAAGAAATAAAAAGGGCGATAGCTAAATTAGCTTATCGCCCTTTATTTTGCTTTTAATATGAAGCTGCGCCACTAATATCAGCCCGTTGACTTAGTGAACTGCACCTTCCGTTTTGCGTTTTTGGGCGCTCTGAAACTCATACGCCAACTGTTGTTTTTCTTTATCCAGCCCAACAGTGACTGAGCCACCATCAACCAGAGAACCAAACAACAACTCGTTTGCCAGTGGTTTCTTCAGGTTTTCCTGAATCACTCGCGCCATTGGCCGCGCACCCATCGCCTTGTCGTAGCCTTTATCAGATAACCAATCACGTGCTTCTTCACTGACTTCCAGTGACACGCCTTTAGCATCTAATTGTGCCTGCAACTCAACGATAAATTTATCAACCACTTGCTGGATAACCGCCGGTGACAAGTGGTTGAACCAAATGATGTTATCTAACCGGTTACGGAATTCCGGCGTAAACACTTTTTTGATCTCTTCCAGCGCGTCAGTGCTGTTATCTTGCTGTTTAAAGCCAATGGAGGTGCGCTGTGTTTCGCGAACGCCAGCATTGGTGGTCATCACCAAGATAACGTTACGGAAATCGGCTTTACGGCCATTGTTATCTGTCAGCGTGCCATTATCCATCACCTGCAATAATAGGTTAAACACATCGGGGTGCGCTTTCTCAATTTCATCCAGCAACAAAACGGCATGAGGATGTTTGATAACCGCATCAGTCAACAGACCACCTTGGTCATAGCCAACATAGCCCGGAGGCGCACCAATCAGGCGGCTAACCGTGTGGCGCTCCATATATTCCGACATATCAAAGCGCAGCAGTTCGATATCCAGTGCTTTGGCCAATTGCACGGTCACTTCTGTCTTACCCACCCCGGTAGGGCCAGCAAACAGGAAAGATCCAACCGGTTTATGCTCATGACCCAAGCCCGCACGGCTCATTTTAATCGCCTCGGACAGCGCCTCAATGGCCTTATCCTGGCCGAACACCAGCATATTCAGGCGGTCGCTCAGGTTTTTCAGCACATCACGGTCACTGGCCGATACTGTTTTCTCCGGAATGCGGGCGATACGGGCGACCACGGATTCGATATCCGAGACATTGACCGTTTTCTTACGTTTGTTCACTGGCATCAAACGACTACGGGCACCCGCTTCATCAATCACATCAATGGCTTTATCTGGCAGATGGCGGTCATTGATATACTTAACTGACAACTCCACCGCCGCACGTATCGCTTTCGCGGTATAACGCACATCATGGTGCGCTTCATATTTCGGTTTCAAGCCGTTGATAATCTGTACAGTTTCTTCCGGCGTTGGCTCAGTAATATCAATTTTCTGGAAGCGCCGGGCCAATGCGCGGTCTTTTTCAAAGATATTGCTGAATTCCTGATAAGTCGTGGAGCCTATAACCCGAATTTTGCCACTGGAAAGCAGCGGTTTAATCAGGTTCGCCGCATCCACTTGCCCACCAGAGGCAGCGCCCGCACCGATAATAGTATGAATTTCATCGATAAACAGGATGCTATCTTTGTCATTTTCCAACTGTTTCAGCAGCGCTTTGAAGCGTTTTTCAAAATCACCACGATATTTGGTACCGGCCAACAGCGACCCGATATCCAATGAATATAAGGTGCATTCTGACATCACCTCAGGAACGTCGCCCTGCACAATACGCCAAGCCAGGCCTTCCGCAATAGCGGTTTTACCGACGCCAGATTCCCCCACCAGCAGCGGGTTATTCTTACGGCGACGGCACAACACTTGAATGGTACGCTCCAGCTCTTTGTCGCGACCAATAAGCGGGTCAATGCCGCCAACGCGGGCCAGTTGATTCAGATTGGTGGTGAAGTTTTCCATACGGTCTTCCCCTCCTGCCTGTTCTTCATTCACCGGATTTTCTGCATTCGGTGCCTGACCCGGTTCGTCCTTACGGGCGCCGTGGGAAATAAAGTTCACTACATCCAGACGGCTGACATCATGCTTACGCAGCAGATAGGCCGCCTGGGATTCTTGTTCACTGAAGATGGCGACCAACACGTTGGCCCCAGAAACTTCATTACGCCCTGATGATTGCACATGGAAGACCGCGCGTTGTAGCACGCGTTGGAAACTGAGCGTCGGCTGTGTGTCGCGCTCTTCTTCACTGGCAGGTAAGGTTGGTGTGGTTTGTTCGATAAACGCTTCCAGCTCCTGGCGCAATGCCACCAGATCAACCGTACACGCTTCCAGCGCTTCCCGCGCGGCTGGATTGCTCAGCAATGCCAGCAACAGGTGCTCCACGGTCATAAACTCATGTCTGTGCTCACGCGCTCTGGCGAAAGCCATATTGAGACTGAGTTCGAGTTCTTGATTGAGCATAGGCACCTCCCAATAATTGCCTTAATCAGGTTTTTTCCAGCGTACAAAGCAACGGATGCTCGTTCTCCCTGGCGTATTGATTTACATGTGCGACTTTAGTCTCTGCCACTTCGGCAGTAAAAACACCGCAAATCGCCTTTCCTTGGTAATGCACATTGAGCATCAGTTGTGTTGCACGTTCAATATCATAAGAAAAGAACTTTTGCAGAACGTCAATCACAAATTCCATCGGTGTGTAATCGTCGTTGTTAAGTATAACTTTATACATAGACGGCGGTTTAAGCGCCTCGATTTGTTTATCTTTAACTAAATGTTCAAAATTCAGCCAGTCGTTGTTCTTACCCATTGCTCGCCCATCGTTTCACTGAACCACACAGGAGCAATACCTCACTCCGGTTATAAGACCATTTCATTCAGATATCTATTATTATTTTAACATCACTTATGCCATAACGCCGCCAGAGAAAAAAGCCGCTGTATTTAGCTTAATAACGGTTAAATTGTATCCAAATAAATACAATAGCGTTAGCTACATCAAACTTTGAAGAACTGCCCCGCTCTGACAAAAGCTGTCCCCTTGACGTTAAGGCCATTTCCACTAGAGTGTATTTTCGTGAGCTGTTGGAGTTTTAACCAATTCGCGCTCACTTTAACCAGTGATTACCTCATCTCGAACTAAAATAGCCTTGCGAGGAACGTAGAAGTATGGAGACGGGTACTGTTAAATGGTTCAACAATGCCAAAGGTTTTGGCTTTATTTGCCCTGAGAGCGGCGGCGAAGATATATTCGCTCACTATTCAACTATCCAGATGGATGGCTACCGAACGTTAAAAGCGGGTCAAATGGTTAACTTTGATGTCCATCAGGGCCCCAAAGGGAACCATGCCAGCCTGATTGTTCCACTCGGATTAGATGGGGTACTGCAAGACGCCGTACCTCAGGAACTCGCTGCATTGGCCTAGCGCCACGCCCTTATCTGCCGAGATTTCTCGGGTTTACCATCACCTAAACACTCTGGTGCCAAAGGTATTTCCACGGCGGATTGCGGCAGCCTACATCGGTGACCATCCAAAACATCTGTTCAAAATGCCAGCCAACCAATAATGACTGGCATTTTTATTTCTCAAGTACCTATTATGCGGCTAGCGCCGCCAGGGTCAACCGCCAATATTTGTTAGCGACTTATTCACGCGCTAACGCATCAATAGGATTGAGCCGCGCCGCGCTGCGGGCGGGCAAATAGCCAAATACCACCCCGATTACCGTTGAACACAAAAACGCACTGAACAATGCCATGGGCGGGAACGCAATTTGCCAATTGGGTAAAAACATTTCGACTATCAATCCAATAGCAAAAGATAGCGTGATACCAAGAGCGCCACCAACCAAACACACCAGAATAGCTTCAATTAAAAATTGCTGCATAACATCGCTCGACCGCGCGCCTACCGCCATGCGAATGCCTATCTCTCGGGTACGTTCGGTGACCGATACCAACATGATATTCATCACGCCAATACCACCGACCACCAGCGAAATAACCGCCACCAGAGTGAGGAACAACTGCATTGTACGCGTGGTCTTCTCGGCAGTTTGCAGCAAACTGTCCATGTTATAGGTGAAGATATCTTTCTTGCCATGGCGCATGGTTAACAACCTGACCAACTGTTGCTCCGCTTCTTTACTGCTGTAGCCCTCTTTGATTCGCACGGTGATCGAATCGAAGTAAGAGCGCCCCATCAAGCGGTTTGCCATGGTGCTATAAGGCACCCATACCCGTAGCGCTTTACTGCTACCAAACATGGATTGCTTTTCTTCCACCACACCCACGACTGTCGCCGGCATATTGCCAATCAACATCACTTGCCCTACGACATCTTTGATGTGTGGAAACAGGCGGCGCTGCGTATTGCGGTCGATAACCACCACTTGGGATTGGCGCGCCACCTGCTCACTGGTGATGGCCGTTCCTTGTTCAAGTTTCATACCAAACACCCGAAAATATTGCTCACTCACCCCGGAGACACTGGCCGCGACATCAATATTGCCATACCGCAACCGCATACTGCCGGCGATAGTCGGAGACACCGCACTCACGTAAGACTGTGCTTTCAGCGCAGTCATATCGTCATACACTAATGCCTGCCGGGTACTGGGGTCATCATCACCAAAATCTTTACCCGGGTAGACATCAATGGTGTTAGTGCCAATCGCCCGAATATCCGCCAACACCAACTGTTTAGCCGCGTCCCCAACCACCAAAATGGAAACCACCGAGGCAATCCCAATAATGATACCCAACATCGTGAGCGCGGTGCGCATTTTATTGGCCGACATTGCGCGCCAGGCCATCAACAAAGCTTCCCGAAAACGCCCTGCCAGTTGCTGCCATGATGGGGCTGGCGGTGTCAGGCTAATCGCATCAGAGTCCACGCTGCTTGGCCCGGCTTTCGAACCGGAGTCGGCCATAATACGGCCATCTTTGATTTCAATAATCCGCTCAGCTTGAGCGGCAACAGTGGGGTCGTGGGTCACAATAATGACTGTGTGCCCCTGCTGCTGGAGCTGTTTCAGGATGGCCATCACCTCGACGCTGGAATGGCTATCCAGTGCGCCGGTGGGTTCGTCAGCCAAAATGACCTGCCCGCCATTCATCAATGCACGGGCAATACTGACGCGCTGTTGTTGCCCGCCAGATAGCTGATTAGGCTGATAACTAACACGCTCCCCCAACCCCAGTCGGGTCAACAGCATGTTAGCGCGCTCACGGCGCTCATTTTTACCCAAACCAGCATACACCGCCGGAACCTCAACATTATGAGCCGCACTAAGGTGTGGTAGCAGGTGATAGCGCTGAAAAATAAACCCAAAATGCTCTCGGCGCAATGCGGCCAGTGCATCATTATCCAGCGCGGCGACATCTTGGCCCGCGACTCGATAAACACCCGCGCTCGGCTTATCCAAGCAACCGAGGATGTTCATCAGTGTTGATTTTCCCGACCCCGAGGCACCAATGATCGCCACAAGCTCGCCAGCATTAATGCTGAGTGAGACATCCTGCAAGACATCAACCGTTTCTTCGCCGGACTGATAGCTACGACGGATGCCTTTTAATTCAAGCAATGCCGCCATTATGCTTCCTCCGCGCCACCGCGACTAACGATGACTTCCTCACCAACATTCAAGCCAGAAACAATCTGCGCATCAACATTATTACGGATGCCAATCGTCACTTCGCGTTTTTCTTCTTTGCCGTTTTTCAGCACCGCAACTTGATAGCGGTGAGTTCCCAGCTCCTCGCCTAATGCCGATAATGGGATAACCATCGCCTGAGGAACATTAGCCAACTGAATAGACACTTGCGCAGTCATTTGCAGGCGCAATAGCCGGTCAGGGTTCGGTACTTCAAAACGCGCAGAATAGAAAATCGCGTCATTGACTTTTTCCGGGGTTGGCTGGATGTCTTTTAATACACCATCAAAGTGCTTTCCGGGGTCTCCCAATACAGTAAACGAGGCTTTCATGCCCGGCTTTAAGTGAATCACGTCGGCTTCAGAAACCTGTGCATTCACCAGCATGGTGCTCATATCGGCCAGTGTCAAAATGTTAGGCGCTTGCTGCGCAGCAATCACGGTTTGCCCTTGTAAGGTCGTGATTTGCACCACATCTCCGGCCATCGGGGCGGAAATTTTGGTGTAACCCAAATTAATGTTAGCGGTATCCAAACTGGCTTTGGCTTTATTTATTTGCGCGTTAATTGTTTCAACTTGCGCTTTTTTCACCGCCAATGCCGTGCTCGCCTGATCCAAGTCTTGGCGCGATACAGCTTGTAATTTCGCCAAGTCTTGCTGACGGCGCAAAGTGACTGCCGCCAATTGCAGCTCAGCTTTCGCCTGCCCCAACTGCGCATTTAAATCCTGTAATGTCGCTTCCACTTCTTTAATTTGGTTCTGTGCCTGTTGCGGGTCGATCATGGCCAACAATTGCCCTTGCTTAACCTGATCACCAATTTCCACGTACAGTTTCTTCAACTGCCCGCTGACCTGAGCGCCCACATCAACTTTGCGTACCGCATCGAGTTTACCGGTTGCCAATACGTTCTGTTGCAGATCACGGTGAGCAACTTTTACCGTCTGAAATTGAACCGGTGTTGGCGTCATAAGGTGCCTTATCACGAAAAAACCGCCGATAATCAAGACGGCAATTGCGATAAGCCACCGGCGCTGACTTCTACTGAACTGCATCAAATCAATTACCTTCCTTAAATTGTAAATTTATCAACCCGCTGAAAATAACACCGGTCATACGTATTTAACTAAACAACATATAAACACCGGCCAGACCACAGGCGAAATCTAAGATGCATTGAGAGTCTGTTTAGTTCCCATTTGTTTCAATGGCACTGGAAACACATTAATATAACGGACTTAATCATGCATAACATTAATAACCCAGTATTAATCCCTAATAATATTAACCGTTGGGGGTTAATTGCATTGCTGTTCAAAGGTCATCAAGCGCTGGGCGGCTCATGGCAAGAATCCCAATTTCGGCTTAAATTTCTCGCCCGAGCTTTAATTAGCCCAAAACTAACCTTTAACTTACTGGGTATATTGGTGAAGCAACCGTTTCTCAATAGCATACTGCGCGCACAACCGGATTTACCCTGTAAACTACACCGGCCTTATTTGGCTAACACACTAAATAATCGGCAAAAACTGGCAGTGCTACAGGACCATTTTCAGCTGGAAAACCAGTGTATGCCAGAGTCATTGCGCCGCAATTATTTACATCATTCTCCTTATAAACTCACTGAATTAACAGGCAAGAATGAGGAAAAGTATTCTCTTTATTTGGGCGTTATTCCAAAACTCAATAAGGAGGGGGAAATTACGCTGATGCTGGCCAATGAGCAACAACATACCTTGGCATTGCTCACCTTTAGCCTGACTTATTATCAAAAACAGAAGACATGGTTTATTGGCGGCTTGCAAGGGGCAGATAATGGCACGCCACACGGTGAAATTCAGGCCTGCACTAAAGCTTGCCATGGGTTATTCCCCAAACGATTAGTGCTGGAAGCTAGCTGTTATCTGGCAGGGCTAATGGGTATCGAACGTATTATTGCCGTGGGTAATTCCACACATATTTATCAGAACTGGCGTTATCGAGCGAAAAAGAAAGATAAATTACACGCCGATTATGACTCTTTCTGGGAGTCACTGGGGGGGAAGCAATGCGCAGAAGGCTATTTTGACTTGCCCGCTCAAATCGCGCGCAAGCCCATTGAAGATATTGCAAGTAAAAAACGCGCTGAATACCGCCGCCGCTATCAATTACTTGAGCAACTTGAAAATGGTTTAGCCGCGCATTTCATCCACGACTAAACATATTCACGCGGAATATTCCTCCCGCTAGTCAGCGCGGCCTCGCGCCAACCAGACTACGCGGGAAAACATTTTTCTCAATAAAGAAGGGACTAATTCAGCTCCCCGCTCCCTGGCATAGTTAGTCACTTCAATAGCTAAGTCTGGTTTAGAGGTACGATGAATGGCTTTTTCAATAACTCGGCGCGGCTGCATTTTGGCATTGGCTGGAATCCCAGAGACCCGATGATATACCTCATCAAAACCTGAGCGATATAAGAAATGCTCCATATCAGGAGCGGGCAAAATGGTCAATCGATCCCGCTCGTGAGAGCCGCCATCATCCGCCATATTACGTACTGTCGCGGCATACTTTTTGCCCGCATCATCACCATCGGTCAAAACATGCCATTGTATCCCCATCCTGTTAGCAAATTTCAGTAACGGGCGCAGGCCGCTTTGGGCAAATTCAATCACTTTTACCCCTTCCGCTTCAAAGTGATAGCCACACTGGCGAGCAAGCTCATTCAGCAACCAAATTTCGGTTTCCCCCTCAACCAGCAGCCAACAGCGGGCAAACAAAGCCGAAGGCCGGTTGAAACGAATATGAAAAGCGATGCGGCGGCTATCTTCCGAGCTCATACCACGCGGGCCAATGCGGTAGGTGGCAACCCTGGACGATTCGCGCACCAATCGGCAAATGCTCTCTACCGGCACTAAGGAAATCAATTCACCGGAATTGGTGGTGGTGATGCGTTGCAGAGGCAGTTGGCTGAGCAACCCCCAAGCGACGGACAACATAATCGGGTGCAAACGGGTTTCTGGGTCTTCCACCAACAGCAATGGGCGGGCATGGGGATCAAGACTCAATGGCCCTTTTGCTTGCAGCAATGTTGAAAACATCCCTAGGAGAATCAATCTCATACTGCGGCTGTTTGGTTCGGCCACCATACGGTTGATGCTATCAAGGGCCAGCCAAGCTTCTCGTTCCGGTTGTGGGCGATAGCGGTGGCTACGCAAATTTGCTGACTGCGAACCCTGCTCGGCAAAATAATGTTCTAATAATTGTCTCATAGCTTCCAAACCCTGGCGTAGTTCGGAATTAGTCAGTTTCTGTGGATTACGGACCAGCTCACGGCTTAATTGATCTAATTGCTGATTCAAGGCCGCTTTATCCGGTTGATTACGGCCCTCAGCAGCAGTGCTACGCAGCCGGCGGATGAAACGCGCATCTCGCAGGCGTAATACTGGATGAATTCGAATAACTCCACGCGCCAGCTTTTCAATATCGTGCAATTCTAGCGGGCAACCCTCCAAATCGAGGAAAGTGCGCCAAGTACAAACAGTACCGTCGTCAGCTAATTCCCCCTCAATTCGGTAATAAATACGATGTAAACCATCGTCATTTTTTATCCATAGTGGCGCTAACTGGCGATAACGCGGTGCGCGCCAATGGCCAACATCTTTCTCACAAAATGTGAATATGATTTGTAAATGGCGTTCTTTAGCGTTCTCATCCCCAGCCGGATAATAAAAATCCTGCGAGGTGAAATGATAAAGTTGAGGTTCGGGGGATAAAAGTAGCGTAAGGGCGTCTAATAAACTGGATTTACCCCAAGCATTCTCACCGATCAGCACTGTATTATCGTCAAGGTTCAATGAAATACGGTTAATACCGCGAAAACCGACTATATCTACACGTTCAAGATACATCTACGCCTCCGGTGCGAATTGATTCATACCGATACTATCAGATTACAAAGTTAACTGATTAACTCAGGTAAAAAAACCTTACAGGTCAAGTACCACGCTCACCGGTGCTGCTTTACTCTTTCCCTGATTTTAGATAGTTTATTGCGCCACAACCCATTATTCATCTGCTAATAATACCCAGAACCATTGGCACGACAGCAAGCCCGCAGGATAAGCCTCTAATGAGACTTATTATCCCGATAAACTTTGATTCGGGTGAGTGAATGCCGCTTGCAACGCCGTGAAGCCAATGAAAAAGGGGATAGGACGGTATAACTCGTGTATTCAGGATTACTGATCATTCTTTTGCCGTTAATTATTGGTTATCTGATCCCACTTAGCCGCAAAACATTAATTCAATCGGTCAACCGCTTATTAAGCTGGATGGTCTACGTTATTTTATTCTTTATGGGTATCAGCCTGGCCTTTCTGGAAAACCTCAGCGCTAACCTGCTGCTTATTTTCCAATATACTGGGGTCTTTTTCCTGTGTATTTTTTGCGCCAACTTACTGGCATTATTTTTGCTGGAACGTAAAACCCCGTGGAAGAATACCCATCGTCAAGAAACTTTACCCTCACGACTGCATATGGCATTGGAATCATTAAAATTATGCGGCGTGGTCATTGTGGGTTTCTTACTGGGATTAAGCCAATGGGAATGGTTGCAGTTTGCGGCTAAAGGCAGTGAACTGGCGCTTATTTTCCTGCTATTTTTAGTCGGGATTCAGCTGCGAAACAGTGGCATGACACTGCGTCAGATTGTCTTGAACCGCCGTGGCGCGATGGTGGCTTTTGTCGTGGCAGTAAGTGCATTGGCGGGCGGTATGCTCGCGGCGATACTCATGGGGTTACCGATTAAAACGGGCTTGGCAATGGCTTCTGGTTTTGGTTGGTATTCATTATCAGGCATTTTACTGACTGATTCATTCGGCCCAGTGATTGGGAGTGCTGCATTCTTCAATGATTTGGCGCGTGAATTAGTGGCCATCATGCTGATTCCGACTCTGGTGCGCAGCAGTCGTTCCACGGCACTGGGGTTGTGCGGCGCGACCTCCATGGATTTCACTTTGCCGGTATTGCAGCGCAGTGGCGGGTTGGAAATGGTGCCAGCGGCTATTGTGCACGGCTTTGTACTCAGCTTGCTCGCCCCGGTGTTGATTGCTTTCTTTTCCTCATAATCTGTTACCCGCGCAGTGAGCGGCTCCGTTCACTGCGCACTCCCCAGCCCTATAGTGAATAAATTCTCATTCGCAGCAAAAGTTGCGCCAAATCAAGACAAGTTAAAGTTGCATTAAAAAAGCCTTTTTAAACCTCTTGCGCACCTCTATGCTTTTAAACACGCATTACAAATGCAACTTTAAAAGGAAAATAATTATGTTCTGTGTGCAATGTGAACAAACCATCCGAACACCTGTCGGCAACGGCTGTTCTTATGCCCAGGGGATGTGCGGGAAAACCGCTGAAACATCTGATTTGCAAGACTTATTAGTAGCCGTATTACAGGGACTTTCAGCTTGGGCATTAACTGCTCGCGAGTTGGGCATTGTGGACCATCAGATTGACAGCTTTGCACCCAGAGCCTTTTTCTCAACTCTGACCAATGTGAACTTTGACTCAGACCGCATCGTCGGTTATGCCAAAGAAGCCATTTCATTGCGCCAATCATTGGCTATTCGCTGCCGTTTGATTGACAGCACCATTGCCGTGGATCACCCGCTGGCCGAGTTACAACTACTGGCTGACGACATCCCTGCCCTGCAACAACAAGCCCAGCAATTTGCACTAAATCGCGACAAAACCGAGGTCGGTGATGATATTCACGGCCTGCGGATGTTGTGTCTATATGGCCTGAAGGGGGCGGCGGCTTATATGGAGCATGCCCATGTCCTCGGCCAGTTTGATGAGCAAATTTATGCGCAATATCATGCCTATATGGCGTGGTTGGGCACTCAGCCCCGGGATGTTGATACCTTACTGAATAACGCCATGGGCATTGGCAAAATGAACTTCAATGTCATGGCGATTTTGGACCGCGGCGAAACTCAAGCCTACGGCGATCCGCAGCCAACCGCCGTCAATGTGCGCCCTGTGGCCGGTAAAGCTATTTTGATTTCGGGCCATGATCTCAAAGACTTGCAAATGCTGCTGGAGCAAACTCAGGGAACCGGGGTCAATATTTATACCCACGGTGAAATGCTCCCCGCGCATGGCTACCCAGAGTTAAAACGCTATCCACATTTGGTCGGTAACTACGGCAGTGGTTGGCAGAATCAACAGACAGAATTTGCCAAGTTCCCCGGCCCTATTTTGATGACATCCAACTGTATTATTGACCCGAATGTGGGCAATTACGGTGAGCGCATTTGGACTCGCAGCATTGTTGGCTGGCCGGGAGTCAATCATCTGGAAGGTGATGATTTTTCATCAGTTATTGAGCAGGCCCTTGGCATGGCGGGGTTCCCCTACAATGAGTTGGAGCACCTGATTACCGTCGGTTTTGGTCGCCAAACCTTACTGAATGCCGCCGATACAGTGATTGATTTGGTCGCCACGAAAAAACTGCGCCATGTATTTTTGGTCGGGGGCTGTGATGGTAGCCGCACAGAACGCAGCTATTTCACCGATTTTGCCCGCAGTGTGCCGCAAGATTGCATCATTATGACCTTAGCTTGTGGTAAATACCGTTTCAATAAGCTGGACTTCGGCACTCTCGAGGGGCTACCGCGCCTACTGGATGTCGGCCAATGTAATGATGCTTACTCCGCGATTATGCTGGCTGTTAAGTTATCTGAAAAATTAGGCTGCACAGTCAATGACCTACCACTCAGCTTGGTGCTGTCGTGGTTTGAACAAAAAGCCATTGTTATTCTCCTGACACTGCTGTCATTGGGGGTGAAAAATATTTATACCGGCCCAACTGCACCGGGGTTCCTGACCGATAATTTGATGGCCATTTTGTATGAGAAATTTGGTATGCAGCCAATTACCACCGTAGAACAAGATATGAACGCGATTTTGGGTCACTAAGCCAATAACAGCCAGCCCGGTTAAGGTATTTTCGCCTCTGACCGGGCTTTTATTCACGGTTTTTGACTGCTTTGTTGCTCATTATCTGATTCGTTGTGAGGCCCCCGATGACCGATTTTATTCCCACTGATTGCCCAACCTCCCTCTGCCCTAACCGCATGCAAGTCCACGCCGTGGTGCAAGAAACCCCGGATGTCTGGAGCCTGTGCTTAATTAATCACGATTTTTACCCTTATCTGCCAGGGCAATATGCATTGGTAAGCATCCGTAACAGTGATGAAACCCTGCGCGCTTATACACTTTCCTCGACCCCCGGCCTCAGCCCCTTTATTCAACTTACTGTGCGCTGCTTAGCCGATGGCCAGGGGTCACCATGGCTGACTCAACAAGTCAACGTGGGGGATTATCTATGGCTATCAGAGGCTCAGGGCGAGTTTACCTGCAGCCATTTTGATGATGATCACTACCTGATGTTAGCAGCGGGCTGCGGTGTCACGCCGGTGATGTCGATGTGCCGCTATTTACTGGCACAACGTCCGCACGCGGATATTCGCGTTATTTATAATGTCCGCTCACCTGCCGATGTCATTTTTGCCGATGAGTGGCACATGCTGTTACAGCGCTATCCACAGCAATTGCAACTGACTTTGATGGCAGAGTCCGGCGCGACAGATGGATTTATTGCCGGGCGGCTTAATGACCAGGTAATGCAGCAGGTGGCTCCGGACATTGCGCACCGCCGGGTGATGAGTTGCGGGCCGGCACCTTATATGGCTTGGGCTGAGCAATATTGTCGCCAACATGGCGTCGCGGCAGACCATTTCCAGAAAGAGCAATTCCGCTCTTCGGCCGATACTATTGATACGAGCAATGAGCTGACGATGACTATCAGCCATCCGCTGCAAAAGGTGAAAGTTCCGGTCGGCACTTCACTGCTGTTTGCCCTGGAACAGCACAAAGTGCCGGTGATGGCCGCTTGCCGCGCCGGTGTTTGTGGCTCTTGTAAGACTCGCATTCTGCACGGCGAATACACCACCACCAGCACCATGACCCTGACGCCCGAAGAGCTGGCCCAAGGTTATGTTCTGGCGTGCAGTTGTCAGCTACAAGGTGATGTCCAGTTGGCCTAAGGCTTCCCCCCGCCCCATAAATGCAGATTGCCAGCATTAATGGGGCAATTATTGTTAAACACGCCATACTTTGACCTCATAGAATAATGATTCGCCATTAATCCTTGAGGGAACAACTATGAAGCAAACCGTGGCAACACTGGTCGCAAAAACGTTGGAACAAGCTGGCGTTAAGCGCATTTGGGGGGTAACCGGGGATTCACTCAATGGCCTGAGTGATAGCTTGCACCGGATGGGCACTATCGAGTGGCTAGGAACTCGCCATGAAGAGGTCGCCGCTTTCGCTGCTGGCGCGGAGGCGCAACTGACCGGGCAACTCGCCGTCTGTGCGGGGTCATGTGGGCCAGGTAACTTGCATCTGATTAATGGTTTGTTTGATTGCCACCGCAACCACGTGCCGGTGCTGGCAATCGCCGCTCATATTCCCTCCAGTGAGATTGGCAGCGGCTATTTTCAAGAGACCCATCCGCAAGAACTGTTTCGTGAATGCAGCCACTACTGTGAGTTGGTTTCAAATCCTGAACAATTACCTCGCGTGTTAGAAATTGCTATGCGCAAAGCCATTCTTAATCGTGGCGTTTCAGTTATTGTGCTACCGGGCGATGTCGCGTTACAGCCCGCCCCCGAAGAGGCTGCTGTAGTGTGGCAAACCCCTAAATTGCCACTGGTTCAGCCCCCGCTGAGTGAACTGAATATATTGGCCGAGACATTGAATAACGCCAAAAATATCACGTTGATGTGTGGCAGTGGCTGCGCAGATGCTCACGATGAAGTGGTAAAACTGGCTGAAATACTGCAAGCCCCGGTGGTGCATGCCCTGCGAGGTAAAGAACATATTGAATGGGACAATCCCTACAGTGTCGGCATGACCGGGCTGATTGGTTTCGCCTCCGGCTATCATGCCATGATCAATGCCGACACCCTGGTATTATTGGGAACGCAATTTCCTTATCGTGCATTTTATCCAACCAAGGCCAATATCATCCAGATTGATATTAACCCCGGTAGCATTGGCGCACACTGCCCGGTCAATATGGCACTGGTCGGTGATATCAAAACCACACTAAATGCACTACTGCCGCAGTTAGCCGCCAAAAATGACAATACCTTCTTGAACAAAGCGCTGGAGCACTATCGCACCACGCGCCAAGACCTCGACGGGCTGGCCACCGCCAATGATAGCCAGCCAATTCATCCGCAATATCTGGCACAGCAAATCAGTCGTCATGCTACCGACGATGCTATTTTTACCTGTGATGTCGGCACCCCCACCGTCTGGGCGGCACGTTATCTGGCAATGAATGGCAAGCGGCGTTTGCTCGGCTCATTTAATCATGGGTCAATGGCCAATGCCATGCCACAAGCTATCGGGGCGCAAGCGACTGATCTGAAAAGACAAGTTGTCGCCTTATGTGGTGATGGCGGCTTCACCATGCTAATGGGCGATTTCCTCACGTTGGCACAACTAAAATTGCCAGTGAAAATCGTGGTGTTTAATAACAGCGTGCTGGGCTTTGTGGCGATGGAAATGAAGGCAGGTGGCTATTTGACAGATGGCACTGACTTACATAATCCGGACTTTGCCGCAATTGCCAATGCCGCGGGCATCAAGGGCATTCGGGTAGAAAAAGCCTCTGAATTGGATGCCGCGCTGGAAAGTGCTTTTGCTCATCCTGGGCCGGTGCTGGTGGATGTCGTCACCGCCAAGCAAGAGCTGTCGATGCCACCCCAAATAAAGTTTGAGCAAGCTAAAGGATTCAGCCTGTACATGCTTAGGGCCATCATTAATGGCCGGGGTGATGAAGTCGTCGAACTGGCGAAAACCAACTGGCTGCGTTGATAGAAAAACGATTTAATCGACACACAACATCTGCAACCTCGCGCCACAGAGACCGGTTTTATATCGGCCTCTGTGGCAGATAATTATTATTTTTCCCCATCCAGTTAACAGTTTTTACATCATAGACAGATAAAAATTAAGCAGGCGCATGGGGCTGTTTTATTTAAATCCTCATTCATAATGTCTGCCGTAAAACTAAAGAAAAATCTAATCTGTGTTGGGGACAAATAAAATGGCAAAAAGCACTATGTCAGATTTCTCACCCTCCGCTGAGTTAATCTGCATACTCAGAGCAAAGTCTTACGGTGAGAAAAGAGAAAGCTACAAAACGGATGATTATATCTCGCTGTTAATTTCGCACTCTTTGACGTCCTTTTTCTCCATGACGCAAAAATCATTTTTGATGCCGGACGATATTCTCTCGCCACAGATCCCCGCGGGCAGCTATGAGTTTTTAATTAGCCGGATAAAATATATTGACGAATTCTTTCAGACTCGAGCCCATGAATTCTCCCACATTTTTATTCTTGGCGCGGGCTTTGACTCCAGAGCCATTAGATTTCAAAATCAGCTAGCACAAAGCCGGGTTTATGAACTCGACCACCCGATATCGCAGAAAGATAAAATATTAAAATTGCAGGAACTTAGCATTCCAAGCCCCTCGAATTTAAGCTATGTCCCCATTGATTTTAATCAACAAAATTTGTTCAGTGTGTTGCAAGAAATCCCCACCCCCCAAGGTGAAAAAAGCCTGTTTATCCTCGAGGGACTGACAATGTATCTCCCTGCCAGCACAGTCGACAATATTTTTTCTGCCATCGATATTTACGCCCCCGCTGGCAGTGAAATTATTTTTGACTACGCCTATTCCGACGCCCTTGCCGGCAAGAACACCTTATATGGTGCCGTAGAAATTATAGAGGGATTAAAAAATATTGGTGAACACTGGATGTCTGGTATTGAAAAAGCGCAGTTACAGACATATCTCAATCAGTACCATATAAACCTACTAGCCGAATTGGACGCCAACATTCTGGAACAGCGTTTTTTTACTAATAACCATGGGAAAATACTCGGCAAGGTGAATAAAGCACTGGCGATTGCACACGGAATTAAATAAAAATCAGAATAAAATCAGCCAATAAATCTTTATTGCGAGATTAATCCGCGCTTTAAAATAAATAATCTTTTATCAGGCTTTTTTGTTTCAATATTCTCGCTATGATGAAGTCACTCTTTTCCAGCGGCGAGAAAATTATGCTGATCGATTTACGCAGTGACACAGTGACACAACCTGATGCCGCCATGCGCAGTGCCATGGCCAATGCCGAAGTCGGTGATGATGTGTATGGTGATGACCCAACGGTGAATGCTTTAGAGGCCCAAGCCGCCCAGTTATCAGGCAAAGAAGCCGCATTATTCCTGCCTACCGGCACTCAAGCAAATCTGGTGGCACTGTTAACACACTGTCAGCGCGGTGAAGAGTATATCGTCGGCCAAAAAGCCCATAACTATCTCTATGAAGCCGGTGGCGCCGCAGTTCTTGGCAGTATTCAGCCTCAACCTATTGATGCAAATGATGACGGCACTTTGCCACTGGATAAAGTATTGGCCGCTATCAAGCCCGATGATATCCATTTTGCCCAAACTCGGCTGCTGAGCTTGGAAAATACCCACAGCGGCAAAGTGTTGCCATTGCGTTATTTACAGCAGGCTTGGGCATTGACCCGTGAAAAAAAACTGGCGCTACACATTGATGGCGCTCGTATTTTTAATGCGGCGGTGGCACTTAATGTCCCTCTGACTGACATCAGCCAGTATTGCGATAGCTTGACAATTTGTCTCTCGAAAGGGCTGGGAGCGCCGGTTGGCTCCTTGTTATGTGGCAGTGCTGAATACATTAAACGCGCGCGCCGTTGGCGCAAAATGACCGGTGGCGGCATGCGTCAGGCGGGAATTCTGGCGGCGGCAGGGTTGTATGCCCTGGAGCATAATGTTGCCCGATTGAAAGATGACCATGACAATGCCCGCTGGTTAGAACAACAATTACGCGCGCTGGATGTGGAGATAGTGGCTCCGGGTGCCCAGACTAACGTGTTGTATATTAAGCAATCTTCTGCAGCCGCCGCCCAACTTGGTCCTTGGATGCGCGAGCGCGGGGTATTAATCAGCGCCGGCCCAATAACCCGAATGATTACTCACATCAATATCAGCCGCACTGATCTGGAAAAAGTCGTGGCGCTGTGGCGTGAGTTTTTGACCGAGCATCGCTCATGACGCCGCAACGGATATTAGTGCTGGGTGCCAGTGGCTATATTGGTCAGCATCTGGTGCCAAGACTCAGCCAGCAAGGGCATGCCGTCACCGCGGCGGCCCGCCGTGTCGAGTGGCTAAAAGAGCAACCTTGGCCGGGCGTTAATTGCTGTTTTGCCGATCTTTACCAACCCGCCACCCTAATGACCGCGTTGCAGGATATTGATGTTGTCTATTATTTGGTGCATGGCATGGGCGACGGGCAGGATTTAATCGAGCAAGAGCGCCTGGCTGCCACCAATATGAAAGCCGCACTGCAACTGAACCCGGCGGTAAAGCAGATAATTTACCTGAGTGCATTACAGCCGAGTGACAACAGCTCCCCCCATCTGATTGCCCGCCAATTGACCGGCGAACTGCTGCGCCAAAGTGGCATTCCGGTGACGGAACTGCGCGCCAGCATCATCGTCGGCCCGGGTTCTGCGGCTTTCGAAGTGATGCGCGACATGGTTTATAACTTGCCAATTTTGACCCCGCCGCGCTGGGTACGTTCTAAATCATCCCCGGTGGCGCTGGAAAATCTGCTGGTTTACCTGACAGAATTGCTCACTCATCCCGCACAAGAAAACCGTATTTTTGATGTTGCCGGGCCTGAATACATTAGCTACCAAACAATGTTTGAGCGATTTATTGCTATCAGCGGTAAACGGCGCTGGCTGCTGCCCATTCCACTCCCAACCCGTTTTATCTCGGTTTACTTTATCAACATGGTCACCTCGGTGCCCACACCAATAGCCAGCGCCTTGATTGCCGGGCTAAATCACGATTTACCCGCTGATGGTCAAGCTTTACAAGCACTTATTCCTCAACAATTGATCAGTTTTGATGAAGCAGTGAAAGAGACATTGCGCCGCGAAGATGAAGTGGTGGATTCCCCCGACTGGGGTTATGACCCCGAAGCGCGCGCCCGTTGGCGGCCAGGTTACGGTTTTTATCCCAAACAGGCGGGTTGCCAACTTTATACCTCCGCATCCCGCGAAGCACTGTGGCATGTGGTGCAGCAAATTGGCGGCAAAGAGGGATATTTCTATGGCAATTTGTTATGGAAAACCCGCGCCTGGATGGATGATATCGCCGGTGGCGGTGTGGTTTATGGCCGCCCCGCGCGGGAAACTTTAGAGTTGGGTGACCTGATTGATGGCTGGAAAGTTATCACTCTCAAACCCCTACGCCAACTCGCTATGATGTTTGGCATGAAAGCCCCAGGCTTAGGGCGGCTAACCTTTACTATCAGAGACTTGGGCGGTCGGCGTAGCTTTGATGTGCGCGCATGGTGGCATCCGGCGGGCTTTAATGGATTACTGTATTGGTTTGTGATGATGCCGGCACACCTGTTTATTTTCCGCGGAATGGCCAAGCGCATTGCCGCCTTAGCCGAGCAATATGACCGCGAAAACCAGCCTGCAAGCAGCACCCTCCCCGGCTCGGAAGATGAGCCGCCGGCCCAATAGATTTCGCGCCACTGCCGGTGGCTGGGTGAGCCTCAAGGATGAGGTTCATGAATCTTAATCGGTGGTTTCTGATTGCATAGCGCATCATTTCACGGAAGAATGGCACCTTATTTGCTGAGCAACTGATTTACAGCTCTAGCATTCTGATTTTTGGTGGGAACCGAATTGGTTATGAAGGTATTGGTCACCGGTGCAACCTGTGGGTTAGGCCGAAATGCCGTTGAATATCTCCGTCGTCAGGGCATCAAAGTCATCGCCACCGGCAATAATCCGGCGATGGGTGCATTATTGACAAAAATGGGCGCTGAATTTATTCATGCGGACTTGACGAACTTGGTTTCCTCGCAGGCTAAAGCCATGCTGGCCGATGTCGATACCTTGTGGCATTGCTCCAATTTCACCTCGCCATGGGGCACCGAGCAGGCGTTTGAGCTGGCAAACGTCCGAGCGACACGGCGCTTGGGGGAATGGGCCGCCGCTTATGGTGTGGAGAATTTCATTCATATCTCCTCGCCTGCCATTTATTTCGATTATCACCACCATCGTAATATTCAAGAAGAGTTCCGCCCGGCACGGTTTGCTAATGAGTTCGCACGCAGCAAAGCCGCTGGAGAAGAGATTATTCAGCAATTAGCGCTGTCCAACCCTCAAACGCATTTTACTATCTTGCGGCCTCAGGGTCTGTTTGGCCCTCATGACACCGTGATGCTGCCGCGCCTGCTACAAATGATAAAATATTATGGCACCCTACTACTGCCGCGTGGCGGTAATGCTCTGGTGGACATGACTTATCTGGAAAATGCGGTACATGCCATGTGGCTGGCAACTCATCAGCAAAATACCCCCTCTGGCAGGGCGTATAATATAACCAACCAACAGCCCCGCCCACTACGCACTATCGTGCAGCACCTACTGGAAGAGTTGGGTATGACATGCCGTATCCGCTCGGTGCCTTACCCGATGATGGATATCATGGCCCGCGCCATGGAGAAACTGAGTAATAAAGCCGCAAAAGAGCCGATACTGACACATTATGGTGTCGCCAAGCTTAATTTTGACCTCACACTGGATACGCACCGGGCGGAATCAGAATTAGGCTACCGCCCGTCAGTGTCATTGGATGAGGGGATTATCCGCACGGCCCGTTGGTTAAAAGAGCACGGAAAATTGGGCGGCTGAGGGTCAAATTTAACCCGTCGGGTGCTTTGCTCACCCGACCTTATTAAGATTAAGCTTTGCGCCAACCATGATTACCATCAGTGAGCCAACACTTATTCATCAGCGCTTTTCTTTGCTAGGGTAAGTAATTAAATAAATAATTAAACTCTGGGCGTCCAACCATGTCTTCTATCGTCAACAGCTTAATACTTATTATTCTTTATTTTATCCCTTTTATTATTGCGAAAAATCGTAAACATAATAAATCAGGTGCAATTTTTCTAGCTAACTTACTGTTTGGATGGACATTAATAGGCTGGGCTGTGGCTTTAGTTTGGTCACTGTCAGCAAATGTCGCGCCATTGGGCGTGATAGCTAAAAAAGATCTTAAGCCGCATTTACCTGAAATAAAATGCCCATTTTGTGGTGCCATGAATATAGCCAATACCACTATTTGCCATGCATGCGGGAAAGATCAGGCAATAATGGCCGGTAGTGCACGGCTAAATTCAACCGCTAAAATTGTCAGCTATGCCGGAAAAGATCCCTCCGCCGGGATTGGCGGTTTACAAGGCAAGCCCAACAAAAAATATAAATCTCAGATTAATATTAATAATAACTAGCCGGTTACCTATTAACAGCAGCTTAAAACAGTGGGGAAAATAGGTTTATACTAATATAACGTTAATAACCGCCATCACTTTCATAACAGATTCTTTCACTTAAGGTCATCATATGAAAAAGAAAAATATTGCCCTGATCCTTCCTCTCGCCATGCTACTTAGCGCCTGTACCAACAACGTCAGCCCGGCATTTAAGGATATCAGCAGCCGTACTGCACCTTGTGTTGACGGCGGGCCGGATACTGTCGCGCAAAAATTCTATGACCTGCGGGTGCAGCAGATCGGCAATAAAAATGGCTTGCCCGATGACAATTTATCGGCACAATTTCGCCCTTATCTGAGTCAGGCGCTGTATGAAAAAATTCAAACGGCCAGAAAGCAAGCGGGAAACCGTGCGCCTTCAGCGGTGAATACCTCAGCAACCATCAATGGCGATATTTTCACCAGCCTGCGTGAGGGCAGCACCAGTGCTGAGGTTGCCAGTGCCTCAACCATCCCCAATACTGATGCCCGGAATATTCCATTGCGTGTCAATTTGACCCACCAATCAGCCGCTGGGCAATCAGTGATGTGGCAAGACGAAGTATTGATGATCCGCGAAGGCACCTGTTGGGTGGTTGATGATATCCGCTTTATGGGCGTCTCGGCCCCAGCCAGCAGCCTACGCCAGCTTCTGGGCGATCATTAACTGCGACGTGCAAAATAACCGCCACGCTACGCGATAAATTTCACAATAACTGTACCGGTTTTCTTCCAGTGAAGCCGGTACTGTTTGATTTACAGATACATTCTTTTTTTGGTTATTTTTTAATCCACACTGCGGTTACTCTGCCAGATTTCTTCATCGCGTGACAAATTCCCTCTGATAGCATTCAAATCAAAATGTTATGCTGTTTTTTACCTCACCCTCTGGTTATTAATAAATTTTAACGCACAAAGATTGCATAAGTATGCCGTGGAAGTTACCATTCACCGCATCATTGGCTATTCAGATTTGGCGCATGAGTATTCAACTTAACGGAATTAACTGCTACTACGGCGTACATCAGGCGCTGTTCGACATTACATTAGACTGTCCTGCGGGCGAAACCTTGGTGCTATTGGGGCCAAGCGGTGCCGGTAAAAGTTCATTGCTACGCGTGCTTAACCTGCTGGAAATGCCGCGTTCAGGAACCTTGCAGATAGCCGGCAATCACTTTGATTTCTCCCAGGCTCCGAGCGCGAAGGCGATTCGCGAATTACGCCAGAATGTGGGAATGGTCTTCCAACAATATAATCTATGGCCGCACCTCACGGTGGTACAGAATCTGATTGAAGCCCCTTGCCGCGTACTGGGTCTGTCAAAAGATGAAGCCATGGCACGCGCCCAAAAATTACTCGCCCGTTTGCGTTTGACCGATTTTGCCGAGCGCTTTCCGCTGCACCTTTCCGGTGGCCAGCAACAGCGAGTGGCCATTGCCCGCGCGTTGATGATGGAACCGCAGGTTTTGTTATTTGATGAACCGACCGCGGCACTTGACCCAGAAATTACTGCGCAGATCGTCAGTATCATCCGTGAATTGGCCGGAACCGGCATCACTCAGGTGATTGTCACCCATGAGGTTGAAGTCGCCCGTAAAACGGCCAGCCGCGTGGTTTATATGGAAAACGGTCACGTAGTGGAACAAGGCGATGCCAGCCACTTTACACAACCAACAACCGAAGCTTTTGCCAGCTATCTGTCACATTGATATCTATTTGGGAATTTGCGATGAAAAAATTAATAATTGCTGCAGTCCTCGCCAGTATCAGTTTGTCTGCCTCTGCCGCTGAAACTATCCGTTTTGCCGCTGAAGCAACTTACCCACCATTCGAATTTATTGATGCCAATAATAAGATGCAGGGCTTTGATATCGACCTAGCCAATGCGTTGTGTAAAGAGATGCAAGCTGAGTGTACCTTTACCAATCAGGCTTTTGACAGTTTGATCCCGAGTTTAAAATTTAAGCGTTTTGATGCGGTTATCTCTGGGATGGACATCACCCCTGAGCGCCAAAAACAAGTGGCGTTCACCCAACCTTACTATGAAAACTCGGCGCTGTTTGTTGCTGAAAAAGGCAAAGTAGCCGATTTAGCGGCCCTGAAAGGCAAGCGCGTGGGGATGCAAAACGGTTCTACCCATCAAAAATATCTGATGGACAAGCACCCTGAAATTACTGCCGTGCCTTACGACAGCTACCAGAATGCGATTCTTGATCTGAAAAATGGCCGTCTGGATGCGGTGTTCGGTGATACTGCGGTGGTTAATGAATGGCTTAAGCAGAATAACCAACTGGCGCCAGTGGGCGATAAAGTGACTGACACTGACTATTTCGGTACCGGTTTAGGTATTGCCGTTCGTCAGAACAACACTGAATTACAGGGTAAGTTAGATGCTGCGCTGGCGAAAGTTAAAGCAGATGGCACCTATCAGACAATTTATAAAAAATGGTTCCAGCAGTAATTTAAGCACTCATGAATGAATTTCAACCTTTAGCAAGCGCCGCCGGCATGACCGTCGGCCTTGCCGTTTGTGCACTGGCCCTCGGCCTGGTTCTGGCGATGCTGTTTGCCGTCTGTGAATCGTCGCGATGGAAAGTGGTCAGTTATCTGACTACTGGCTGGGTCACCATTTTACGCGGGCTACCCGAGATTCTGGTGGTTCTGTTTATCTATTTTGGCTCTTCTCAGCTGTTGATGATGCTGTCAGACGGCTTTACCTTAAATCTTTATCTATTTGAGTTACCGATTAAGCTCAATATTGATGATTTTGAGGTCAGCCCATTCCTGTGTGGGGTTATCGCCCTCGCCCTGCTCTACTCCGCTTATGCATCGCAAACTCTGCGCGGCGCACTGAAAGCGGTGCCGGTCGGGCAGTGGGAGTCAGGCCAAGCATTGGGCTTGAGCCCGGCGGCGATTTTCTTCCGCTTGATTATGCCGCAAATGTGGCGTCATGCTTTACCCGGCTTGGGCAACCAATGGCTGGTATTGCTAAAAGATACCGCATTAGTGTCGCTCATTAGTGTCAATGACTTGATGTTGCAAACCAAAAGCATTGCCACCCGGACTCAGGAACCTTTCACTTGGTATGTTATTGCTGCAGCCATTTATCTGGTGGTGACCTTGTTGAGTCAGTATGTCCTCAAATGGATAGAACTCCGTACCACCCGTTTTGAACGGAGCCCATCCTGATGCTGGAATACTTACCCGAGATCTTAAAAGGGCTGCACACCAGCCTGACATTAACTATTGCGTCTTTGTTGGTTGCTTTAGTGCTGTCTTTGCTATTTACCATTGTGTTGACGCTAAAAACCCCCGTCGTCACACCACTGGTCAAAATTTACATCACGCTGTTCACCGGCACCCCGCTGTTGGTGCAGATCTTTTTGATCTACTACGGCCCAGGACAGTTTCCAGCCATTCGTGAATATCCGTGGTTATGGCACCTGCTGTCGCAACCATGGCTGTGTGCAATGATTGCTCTGGCATTGAACAGTGCGGCCTATACCACGCAGCTGTTTTACGGTGCAGTCCGCGCCATTCCTGCTGGTCAGTGGCAATCTTGTGAAGCACTGGGGATGTCTAAAGCCCAGTCACTGCGCATCTTGTTGCCATTTGCCTTTAAACGCGCGCTTTCTTCCTATTCCAACGAAGTGGTTTTGGTGTTCAAAAGTACTTCACTGGCTTACACCATTACATTGATGGAGGTAATGGGTTACAGCCAATTGATGTACGGCCGAACCTATGACGTGATGGTATTTGGTGCAGCAGGTATTGTTTACCTGTGTGTGAATGGGTTACTGACGCTGTTGATGCGGTTGGTAGAGCGCCGAGCACTGGCATTTGAGCGGCGCAATTAAGATTAGTATTATCAATTAAGCGAGCTGGCTGTTTATGTTGCGCACAGCTCGCTTTTTTGCGACTTTTATAGCGGCGTATTTTGTATATCACCACCGCTATAGATTAAATTAGTCGCGCAAAATAGGTTCAATATCCAGTAAATGGCTTTTATCTGTAGGCAACAGTGACAAGATGTCTTGTTCGTCCACTTGAGTAAAGTTCTCCGACATAACTTCATTACCTTGCTGATCGACATTATTCGCCATCATGAAAGTGCTGTGCGTGCTGCCCTTGCCAGCATGAATGCGCGATTCAGGTTTTTCCTCGGTACTGAAATAGTTAGAAAATACGGCATAATTAGTAGCATCAATGAAAACCTCATCAGTGTCTGCTTTCTCTTGCCAATAGCTCATGGAACCTTTATGGAAGTAATTGTTAAAAATAAAGGTGTTATCCATTGTTCTGACTTCACTATAAGTATAAGGTCGCGCCATAAAATCGGTGTCATCCAGATAATTACCCACGAAATAGAGTTGGCTAGCATTTCTGAATTTTAAATGCCCTGCCGCGGTATTTGGCCAACCAGAAAAATAATTCTGTACCACTTCTACATTCTTATAACGTTGTATATAAAGACCGTGGTCTCGTTCCATTTCACACTTGCTATCGTTATATTTTAAGCATAATTTTTTATTCCCAATAATGACATTTTTCTTGAAGACAGCATCAGTCATGCCACTGGATGAGCCCCAGGCAGTTTTAAAATAACTTTGGTCATCGCTGACTGACAACTGGCCGGTGCTGCCAAGATAATCAATTTTTTCCAACAGGTTATTGACTGGTTGACTCAACAAAACAGCAACTTTATTTCTACTTTCTGGTGAGATATCACCGAAATAGTTATGAGAAATCAGCGGTTTATTTGCATCAAAAGTGAGTAGCCCAATACCAGGGTGTTCTGCATCCCGTAAGAAAATATTATTCTCAACGGTAGAGGGGAAGCGCGCTACTGATAATTGGTAACCTTGCTCTTTGGTATTAATAAAAATATTTTCTGATACGTTTATATTCTTTTTATTACCATAAAATTTAACCGCAACATTATCTAAGACTAAATGCTTCATTGAAACATCACTGACTGCCAGACCATATGCAACCTCGCCCACAATCGGTGACTTCTGTGTATCTGTTGAGCGCAAAATAGTGTGCCCGTCCGCTGAGCCAATAATACTGTTCCCGCTTTTGACATGAACATCACTATTAATGATGTAAACACCACTTGGTAGAAATACCCCCTTCCCTTGATGAGCAGTAAATAGTGCAGCGAACTTGGCGGTGCTGTCTTCGGTATCATTGGGTTCAATACCATGATCAGGCGCACAAATTAAATTTACTTGGGGCATAATTTCGCCGTTACAAAGAGTTGCAGCTTGCTCCTGTGCAGTTGCAGCTTGAGCCTGTGTAAAGGATGACATTGCCAATGCTAAGGCAGAAATATAAAACAAACGCATGAGATGACCTCTTAATGAAATTTTGTCGGCAGAATAGTCATAACCGGCGCACCTTTCTTTAATAAAACGATACTGACTTACAGATTTACTCACATGAAGTTGACTTGCTGTATTTTGATGGGCGGGTGGTTGAGTGGCTCGACCTCGGTACATAGACCAAAAAATAAAATTAAATTTTTAATCACATTACTTGCATATAAATTCATATGATGGCAATGTAACTAACATCATTCATCCGAATTAATCGCGATGAAAAGTCATTAGTTATAATAAAATCAACAATTAAGAATTTATTCTATTGAAAAGATTCTGACAGGAGTTTAAGCATGAAAAAGTTACTATTGGCCACCATATTAAGCGGTATGGTTTTCAGTGCTACCGCCGCGGAAACCATTCGTTTTGCGGCTTCAGCAACCTATCCGCCTTTCGAATCCATCGGTGCCAATAATGAGATTGTCGGTTTTGATATGGATTTGGCAAAAGCATTATGTAAGCAGATGGAAGCCAACTGTACTTTCACCAATCAGGCTTTTGATAGCTTGATCCCAGCGCTTAAATTCAAACGTTACGATGCAGTTATTTCCGGTATGGACATCACGCCAGAACGTAGCAAGCAAGTGGCATTTACCCAGCCTTACTATGCTAACTCCGCCATTGTTATTGCTCCGAAAGGTAAATTCAGCTCTTTGGCTGACCTGAAAGGCAAAAAAATCGGGATGGAAAATGGCACCACCCACCAGAAATATTTGCAGGATAAACACCCTGAAATCCAAACGGTGGCTTATGACAGTTATCAGAATGCCATTATCGACCTGAAAAATGGCCGCATTGATGGTGTGTTTGGCGACACCGCGGTAGTGAATGAGTGGCTGAAAACCAATCCGAATCTGGCATCAGTTGGTGAGCATGTGACTGACCCACAATACTTCGGTACTGGCCTGGGCATTGCTGTACGCCCAGATAACACCGCGTTGCTGGAGAAATTGAATAAAGCTATTGCGGCGGTTAAAGCTGATGGCACCTACCAAGCCATCAATGATAAGTGGTTCCCACAATAATCATCATCGTGCTTTTGCCCCCTATAGCTTCAAAGTTGCAGGGGGCATTTAATCAGCAATGCCAGAACTTCATAATGCGCAGTATGCGCAAACATATCAAACAACTGCACCCGCTCAATGCGATAACCCACTAATTGGCTGATATCTTTCGCCATTGTCTCGGCATGACAACTTGAATAGAGAATAAATTCCGGGGCCATCTGGCTGAGGTATTCACACAGTTCAGTACCCATCCCGCGGCGCGGCGGGTTAACCAAGACCAGTTGCGGCACTTGTGTTTCTGCCGTGGCGAAATGGGTTGAGTCCAACGCGGCAAAATTGACTTTTTTTAACCCTAACTGATCGGCTGACTGGCGCGCACAAGCAATGGCTTCGGCACTGATTTCAATGCCAGTAAGCTCAGTGTCCACATCGGCGCAATGCAGACCAAAGCCGCCCACACCACAGAATAAATCCCACATACTTTTAATCTTCCGCTCCCGCACCCATTGGCGCGCGGTGGCATACAGCGATGCTGCAACTTGCGGATTAGTCTGGAAAAAACTTTGTGGCCGAATAAACAAAGGCACCTGATTAAATATTTCGGGCAGGGCCTGCTGCTCAGTCAATGCCACCTCTTGCTCCCCTTCCAAAATTGCCATATGCACTGGCTGAATATTTGCAGAGATAACTGCCAGCTGAGGTAATTGTTGCTGTAACCAGGGCAAAGCTGCCCGTAACTGTGCCAGTTTGGTGGGTGAGCGCAGCACAAAGCGCAGCATTAACTCGCCGCTATAAGTGCTTTGCGTCAATAATAGGAATTTCAGCTCACCGCGTTTGCGCGCCACGTTATAAGGTGTCAAACCCGCGCGCGCAATAAAGGTTTTCAGCACGGCAAACACCGGGGCAAAACTGGCCGGATACAGAGGGCAATCACACAAGTCGACCGCCGTACCATCACGATGCAACATCCCCAATAATGGGCGCTCCACACTGCCACTGACCACCATTTTGGCTTTATTACGAAAAGCACTTTCCGGCCCGAAAACCGGCTCAAGCCACTGAGTGACGGGATGTCCGGATAACAGAGTTTTCAAATGATGTTGTTTGTCAGCCAATTGCTGGGGATAGGGTTTATCCAGCCACTGGCAGGAACGGCAGCTACCCGCCGCATATTGTGCGCAATGCATTAATAATTAACCGTTATAATCTGAGAGAGTCAGTAATGTACAGCCGAGGCTGCTGATGGGGATGAATTGTAGCATTGTGTCACGCGAAACACTCATTTTGCCGCGCGCAAGTGGCGGTGCCACGGGAAAAACAACAAACCGAGAATAACCACATCGGGGATTTTTTGTAGCAGCAAGCTGTGCAGGATTTCGGCCCCGCTATCCCCCTCGATGCGGAAAACATCGACATCCAGCTCCAGCCAATCCAATGATGCCATCAGCAAATAAACAATCGCCAATAATTGACATGCCAGATAACACCACCGCGCCCAGTTATGGCGAAAGCATACTGCCACACCACACACGAGCTCTAGCAACAGCATGAAAATGCTGGCGATAAAGACAGTGCCGGAACCCCAACTTTGCAGGCTTTCAGAGATAAAACTGCCGGTGCCACCCCAACCCAATGTCGCCACCAGCAAGATAACACCGAGGATGCGGGTCGCAATAATGGCCGTGCCGGCAATGAGCACCGGCACCGGGGTGCTGGCGGCGGATGAAAATGCCGTAGATGAAAATAACAGTCTCATATTGCCCAGTCGCCCCCCGGTGCGGATGTTGTAACTTGATGTTATCCCTGACAATAACGCCGCTGGAAAGCGGCGTCAGAAGATGATGAAAGACTAACAGTTTTCAGGCTAATCAGCTACGGGCAGCTTTGTGTAATTCGCGCAATCGCTGTTTTTCCGAACGGGACATAAACCACCATGCAATTAAGCCGATAATGCCGACCACCAGCAAAATAAGAGTCGCCAGCGCGTTTATCTCTGGGTTCACCCCCATGCGTACACTGGAAAAAACCAGCATCGGTAAAGTCGTGGCCCCCGGCCCGGCAACAAAGCTGGCGATAACCAAGTCGTCCAGAGATAAGGTGAAGGCCAGTAACCAGCCGGAGATTAACGCCGGGGCTATCATCGGTACCGTAATCACAAAGAAGACTTTCAATGGCGTCGCGCCCAAATCCATGGCGGCCTCTTCAATTGAGCGGTCCAATTCGCGCAAGCGGGAACTGATAACCACCGTCACATAAGCGGTACAAAAAGTCACATGCGCCAGCCAAATGGTGAACATACCGCGCTCCGCCGGCCAGCCAATAGCATGCCCCATGGCGACAAACAGCAACAGCAATGATAAGCCGGTAATGACGTCGGGCATCACCAGCGGGGCGGTCAGCATAAAAGCAAAACCGGTCGAGCCGCGAAAACGGCCAAAACGCACCATAACCACAGCCGCTATCGTCCCTAGCGCCACCGCCATGGTGGCAGAAGCGGCGGCGATGGTGAGACTCAATCCTACCGCTGATATCATCGCCGAATCATTGAAAAGCTCAATATACCAGCGAGTTGACCACCCGGCCCACACGGTGACCAGTTTTGAGCTGTTAAATGAGTAGATAACCAGCATCAACATTGGGGCATACAAAAAGGTATAACCGACAATTAAGATGACCCGACGCCAGACCGAGCGCACTTCCGGTAGGTTATTCATACCGCGCCTCCAATCTCTTTATTCTGGTGTTTATGGAACCACAGTATCGGTGCAATCAGCAGCAGCAGCATTACCGTCGCCACCGCCGAGGCCACTGGCCAGTCACGATTATTGAAGAATTCCTGCCATAAAATGCGGCCAATCATGATGCTGTCCGGCCCGCCGAGCAGCTCAGGGATGACAAACTCGCCGACCGCCGGAATAAATACCAACATGGAGCCCGCCACAATCCCCCCTTTGGTCAATGGCACAATCACACTGACAAAGGTTTTAAAGGGTTTAGCGCCTAAATCTGATGCGGCTTCGACCAATGAGTAATCCAGCCGGGTCAGTGCGGTATAGATAGGCAACACCATGAAAGGCAGATAGGAATAGACCACACCAATATATACCGCCAAGTTGGTGTGCAAGATAATCAGCGGTTGGTCAATAATTCCGGTCCATATCAGGAAGTTATTCAGAATGCCGTTGTTCTTCAGAATCCCCATCCAGGCATAGACTCGGATGAGAAATGAGGTCCATGACGGCAAGATCACCAGCAGCAATAAGATATTTCGCGTGGATGATTTACTGTGGGCAATAGCCCAGGCCAATGGATAGCCGATAATCAGACAGCATAGTGTTGAGACCCCCGCCACTTGCAATGATTGCAGATAAGCATCGATATACAGTGGGTCATCAAATAGTTGCAGATAATTGCCCAGATTAAGCGAGATATCCAGCTTGCCGTCCAGCCAGGTCATCAAATCTGTGTAAGGAGGAACGGCGCGCGCCATCTCTGCCAAACTGATTTTGAACACAATCAGGAAGGGCAACATAAACAGCAGGAATAGCCATAAATAGGGTATGCCGATGACCAACTTACGGCCATGCAACATTTGCAAGCGCTGCATCAGTGCCTTAAGCGGCCCTATAGCTCGGGTCGGTGGCTCTGCGGCTCCACGGGTGGATTCTGGTATCACAATTGAGTTCCCCTAACAAATCAGCATGCTAAACTAGCAGCTTCCTGACTATCAGCTGCCTAACACCACACAGCTGTCAGCATCCCAGCAAAGTTGTACTTCATCACCCCAGGTTGGCATCCCTTTACGGTAGCGATGACCATTTTGCAGTTGTGCGCTGAGCACTTGCCCACTGTGCAGTTTCACGTGATAAATGGACAAATCCCCCAGATAAGCAATATGCACCACTTCACCCACCGCAAAGTTGCAACCATCTGCGGGAATTTGTTCACATAACATCACTTTTTCTGGCCGCAGGGCGACAAAGACTGGCACGCCGTCCACCACAGAAGCATCTGAATCCACTTTCAGTGGATGGCGCAGGCCGGGGCTATCGATGATGAGTGCATCATCTAAACGTTCGGTTAATACCCCTTCAAACACATTCACTGAGCCAATAAACTCCGCGCTGAATCTGCTATTCGGGTGCTCGTAAATCTCTTCTGGTTCACCAATTTGCACAAATTTGCCGCGATTCATAATGGCAATGCGCCCCGCCATGGTCATAGCCTCTTCCTGGTCATGAGTCACCATCACACAGGTCGCCCCTACCCGCTCCAGAATATCCACCACTTCGAGCTGCATGCGGTCACGCAGTTTTTTATCCAACGCCCCCATCGGCTCATCCAGCAGCAATAGTTTTGGCCGTTTGGCCAAGCTGCGCGCCAATGCTACCCGCTGGCGCTGACCGCCAGATAACTGATGTGGTTTGCGCTTAGCAAACTCTTGCATGTGCACCAATGTCAGCATCTCTGCTACCCGGCTTTTGATTTCATCAGTGGGCAATTTGTCTTGCTTCAAGCCAAAAGCAATATTTTGCTCCACCGTCATGTGCGGGAATAGCGCATATGATTGGAACATCATGTTGATTGGGCGCTGATATGGCGGGACATGCGACAAATCTTGCCCATCAAGGACAATCTGCCCCTGCGTCGGCTGTTCAAAGCCAGCCAGCATACGCAACAGGGTGGATTTGCCACAGCCTGAAGCGCCCAACAGCGCAAAGATCTCACCTTTATAGATGGTCAAATTGACATCATCTACAGCGGCCTGACCATCAAATGATTTGGTTAAATTGCGGATCTCCAGCAAGGGCGTAAACACCTTCTGGGATTTTGGCTGTGGGCGGGGAATGACATCATTCACTCAGCGTGCTCTCCGTGAAAGCAGAACAGGCCGCATTTAAGGTGCGGCGCAATAAAAAACAGGAACAGGAAGATACCCCCTGTTCCACCATGATTTTTTACTTATTCATCAATGTGTTATCCGTCACCGACTCAACCGCCGTGACGGATATTTGCCGATGATTTACTTACCACTTTTCGCTTTGGTCCAAGCTTTGGTTATCACGCGATCAATTTTCGGGTCTTGTACTTTCAGTGTGAACATTTTAGCCCGCACATCAGCCGGCGGATAAATGCCTGGATTATCACGTACTTCTGCGTTTAGCAGCGGAGTGGCCGCTTTATTAGCATTGGCATAAAACACGTGGTTACTGATATTGGCAATCACATCTGGGCGCATCAAATAATTGAGGAACTGATAGGCTTCATCCTGACTTTTAGCATCAGCGGGCATCGCAAACACGTCAAAGAAGGCTAATGCCCCCTCTTTCGGGATACTGTAGGCCACATTCACACCATTTTTAGCTTCTTTGGCGCGGTTAGAAGCCTGCATGATGTCGCCAGCCCAACCCACAGCCACACAAATGTCCCCATTTGCCAAGTCATTGATATATTGTGATGAGTGGAAATAGCGGATATTAGGCCGTAATTTCAATAACAACTCGGTCGCAGGGCCGGTGTAATCCGTGGCCTGAGTGCTATTGGGGTCTTTACCCAAGTAATTGAGCACAGTAGCAAAAATCTCACTTGGCGCATCCAAGAAGGAAACACCACAACTTTTCAGTTTCTCAAGATTTTCAGGTTTCAGCACCAGATCCCAACTGTCTACCGGCGCATCTTGCCCCAACGCGGCTTTAACTTTCTCGACGTTATAGCCAATACCCGTGGTGGCCCACAGATATGGCACCGCATATTTATTGTCCGGATCGTGCTTGCCGACCAGCGCCAACAATTCAGGATCAAGATTTTTGTAATTCGGTAATTTGCTCTTATCCAGCGGTTTAAATACTCCCGCTGACAATTGGCGTTCAAGGAAACTGGCTGACGGCACGACCAAGTCAAACCCGGTGCTCCCCGCCATCAATTTACCCTCCAACACCTCGTTGGAGTCAAACACATCATAGACAACTTTGATGCCGGTTTCTTTTTGGAAATTAGCCAGCGTATCTGGCGCGATATAATCAGACCAGTTGTAAATATGCAGTGTTTTTTCCTCAGCAGATGCTGAGACGGACGCAGCCATTAACAGGCCAGCAGCAACACCCGATAACCACTTTTTACGTTGGGTGAACATCCGTTAACTCCTCCAGAATAGGGGGTAAATTCGTGCGATAAATTTGCATCCGTAGGATACAACACCTTTGTGCTGCCGAGCGCGATGACCACAAGCACCAGATGCATGGCTATGCACGGTGAGTGATTATTAACCTAACAAGAATCATCATAGATTTTGCGGTACAATATTATGCCCTTGGCAGAAAGAGCAGCATAACCGCAGTTGGCAATCCACACCAGACTCTAGGGTAAAAAACGCCTTTTATCGATTTTTTATGCACATTTTATCTATGTAATACGTCACTAATGGCATAAACGGCGACAAATATCTGGCAAAGTAGGGTAAAAAGCAGAATATATTATGGTTTAGGGCGGGAATAACCGTGTGCCACTGGTTATCAGCAGCACTCAGATTAATCAATGTGCGGGGGCGTCTTTAATGGATGACTGGATAAGCGGTGGCGGTTTGGGGCAATTCGTCGTCGTCACTGTTGCCGATAAACAATAAATCATTGGCTCGAGCTTCCAGAATAATCATTGAAATCTGCTCTTCGCATTGCTGCATAAAATAGCCAAACTGGGCAAATGCCACCCCAACTTCAACAGTCAGAGACTGACAGACAATCAGTTTTGGTAGATTGTCATCCTGGATATCAATAAATGCTTTCACTGTCAGTGAACTGGCATTAATTTGGCTGAGATCAGCAACCAGCGGGATCAACGCGGTCGGCCGCACTTCGGCCAAGGCCGAGAACAGGATGATATTATCGACCAAATCAATTTTGGCATCAAATACACCCTCAAAATTTTGCATATGCGGCAAATGCAGCGCCTGGCAGGAGTCACATTCAAAAAATGAGATACCAAGTTGATCCAGCCAACGCCGTAATAGGGTTAAATCCGGGACGATGAGTGAATCCATAGCGACCTACCTCACGATTCTCATAATACGAAAAGTGGCATAGCTTACGGAATATTGGCCGACAGCGCCACTTCAATCCCGACTAATTTAATGCCCTCAGCAACACTCAGGAGTGACCTTAGTCAGATTTATTCTCCTTTTTGGCGCGCTCTTGCTTAGATTGGGGTTTGGATATTCTATCAGCACTGCCCAATAGTGGGCCAAATCCCCTGGCTACGCGCCAAACAATGCAAGCTGCCGCCGGGATCATCAGGCCAATCCCAACAAAAATCATCATCACCGCCACCGTCGCGGTGCCCATTGACCCCGGTAATGACAGATAGTCATTAATACTAAGATAGGCCACAACCAGTAATATCATCCCCAATGCTTCCAGAATAATCACAATGCGGGGCATATCTCCTAACGAGCGCATCTTTACCTCCGATAAGCTCTGCCGCTCCAAACTTGACGTTACAGAGTGTTCACTCCCCCCTCTGCACCCCAGGTTGTTCGGCAATATATTCACTTTTACTTAGTGTATTGAATCCATACTATTTGTAACAGTATCGAGATGCAAATAGGTAAGATTAATCAGATTAACAGGCAAATCCTGCTTTTTTTTCACTGCGCCGCAGGGCATAGTAAGCCCATGTGAGAGTGAGTAATACGCTGAAAGTCATTTAACAGTTGAATATATCAGTAACTGTTGGCGAAGTGATTATCTCAAATTAATCAAGGAGTTTTACATGTTTGCTGTGATTTTCGGGCGTCCTGGATGCCCATACTGTGTTCGTGCCAAAGAACTGGCGGAAAAATTGGAAACTGAACGCGATGATTTTAAATTCCGTTACATTGATATTCACGCGGAAGGGATAACCAAAGCTGATCTGGAAAAAACCGTCGGCAAACCGGTCGAAACTGTGCCGCAAATCTTCATCGACGAGAAACACATTGGCGGTTGTACAGATTTCGAAGCTTATGCAAAAGAAAATCTGAGTCTGTTCCAGTAATCTGTTGGTGAACTAATCTGCAAGTGAATAGCTAGCAACAGTTGGGCCAATCATGATTAACATGGTGCAAAAAGGGTGCTTAGCACCCTTTTTTTCTGACTTCAGATGGCGATAATGCCAGTAAAGCCTCTATCCCAAAACCTCATTTCCCGACCCATTCCAGCATATAAACCCACTTTAAATCAGCGCATCAGTATATTCATCTAGTCACACCAAACTTCCTGCTTACTACTGGCTGTCTCGCAACAGACCGATTAGAATAAAGCTCACTATTGCCTACATTTATATTCTGTCTGGCGATTATTTTTTTGCATTTAAAGTTATGTGTCGCTCTGATTTTACCTTAAGGGTGTATGCATTGTGGATCATCCGAGCTAACTAGAAAGTCATACTGGTGAATATAAACGTCGCAAATTTGTTAAACGGCAACTACATCTTGCTGTTATTCGTGGTTTTAGCACTGGGATTGTGCCTGGGCAAACTGCGACTCGGGCCTATTCAATTAGGTAACGCTATTGGTGTGTTGGTGATATCACTGTTACTTGGGCAACAGCACTTTACCATCAATACTGAAGCGCTGAATCTGGGTTTTATGCTCTTTATTTTTTGTGTCGGTGTTGAAGCTGGCCCAAACTTTTTCTCTATTTTCTTCCGCGATGGCAAAAACTACCTAATGCTGGCTTTGGTTATGGTGGGCAGCGCCATGATTCTGGCATTGGGGCTCGGTAAACTGTTTGGTTGGGACATCGGCCTGACAGCCGGGATGCTGGCCGGCTCGATGACATCCACACCGGTTTTAGTCGGTGCTGGCGATACACTGCGCCATACCATCGCCAATAACCCCGCCCTGCAACATGCTCAGGATAACCTCAGCCTGGGCTACGCCCTGACCTATCTTATTGGGTTGGTTAGCCTGATTTTAGGTGCGCGATATTTACCTAAACTTCAACATCAAGACTTACCCACCAGTGCTCAGCAAATAGCCCGTGAGCGCGGTCTCGACACTGATAGTCAGCGAAAAGTCTACCTGCCGGTTATCCGTGCCTATCGTGTTGGCCCAGAGTTAGTGGCATGGGCCGATGGTAAAAACCTCCGTGAATTAGGCATTTATCGCCAAACTGGCTGTTACATTGAGCGCATTCGCCGCAATGGTATCTTGGCAAACCCGGATGGTGATGCCGTGCTGCAAGTCGGTGACGAGATCTCCTTGGTCGGCTATCCCGATGCTCATTCCCGCCTTGACCCGAGCTTTCGTAACGGTAAAGAAGTGTTTGACCGTGATTTGCTGGATATGCGCATTGTGACTGAAGAGATTGTGGTCAAAAACAGCAATGCCGTCGGTAAGCGCCTCAGTCATTTAAAACTGACCGACCACGGATGCTTTCTGAACCGCGTGATCCGCAGCCAGATAGAAATGCCAATTGATGACAATGTGGTGCTAAATAAAGGCGATGTCTTGCAAGTCAGCGGGGATGCCCGCCGGGTCAAAAGTGTGGCAGAGAAAATTGGCTTTATCTCCATTCACAGTCAAGTGACCGACCTGCTGGCCTTCTGCGCCTTCTTTATTTTGGGGTTGATGATTGGCCTGATTACCTTCCAATTCAGTAATTTCAGCTTTGGTATTGGTAATGCCGCCGGCTTACTGATGGCCGGCATCATGCTGGGCTTTTTGCGGGCCAACCACCCGACTTTCGGCTATATCCCGCAAGGGGCTCTCAATATGGTGAAAGAGTTCGGATTGATGGTCTTTATGGCAGGGGTCGGGCTGAGCGCCGGTGGCGGTATTAACAGCAGTTTGGGGGCTATTGGCGGGCAAATGCTGATTTCCGGTTTAATCGTCAGTTTAGTGCCGGTCGTTATCTGCTTTATCTTTGGCGCTTATGTATTGCGCATGAATCGGGCCTTACTTTTCGGCGCGATTATGGGGGCGCGCACCTGCGCACCGGCCATGGATATCATCAGCGACACAGCTCGCAGTAACATCCCAGCGCTTGGATATGCAGGAACTTATGCCATTGCAAACGTGTTACTGACATTGGCGGGCTCGTTAATCGTCATTGTTTGGCCGGGAATATTAGGCTAGTACCCTAAAAGGGGCATTTAAGACAAAGCTAAACATTATTTTATACTTTTTTCATTTCCCCAGAACTTTCTCACTGGACTGGGGTCTGATTTAATGCCACTGCTTTTCTTTGATGTCCCCATATTGAGGAGCCCGATAGTCCCGCCTTCTTAGGTTCAAGACTAATCGGGTTTTTTCTTGTCTGAAATTTGAGTTCTCCCCCCATTGCTCACGATTTAGCCCAAGCTGTTGGCGTGTCGCCAACCAAACGCAACCAATCCTAGCCACTTCAGATAGCAAAAATCCCCTTAAGGCTTTCTTAAGACAGAATTATTACAGTATCCATATGACAACTTCTGCTCCAGGTTATTGCGTGAAGATCAATAAACCCGCCACGGCCACATTAAATAATACCTCAACGGCATTAATAATTAGGACAAACTCCCTTTACTCACTGCCGTTATCCTTTTACTTTTGGCAGGTTTTTGCATTGGTGATCAGTGGATTGCTGTTTCTCTGGTTATCACGCGACGAGCAGTTGGATTGGCTTATCAGTAATTATTGGTTTGATCCGCTCACACAGCATTTTCCTTGGGAAAATAATGCTTGGCTGGATTTACTTAATCATCGGTTATTGAAAATCATCATTATTAGCGCTGCCAGTATCACGTTGTTGTGGGGGATTTATCGCCGCAACCAGCGCTTGGTGACCGCCATGTTGTTACTGGGGATTGGCCCATTGGTAATAGGCATTCTCAAAGCCACCAGCGCGCACTCCTGCCCTTGGGATTTAGTGGAATATGGCGGCACATCCATCAGCTATGTACTGATGGGGACAGCCCCCGTCGGCGCGGGGCCGGGCCACTGCTTCCCAGGCGGTCATGCATCCAGTGGGTTTGCAGTAATGGCATTGTTTTTTTTGTTTTACCCCGAGCGGCCACGGTGGGCTTTGCTGTGTTGGTGCGTCGGTGCCAGTCTTGGCATGTTGATGGGTTTTGGACAAATCATGCGTGGGGCACATTTTCTCACTCACAACCTGTGGGCAGGTTGGTGGGTATGGCTCAGCCAGTTGGCGGCATATTGGATGATCAGCGGTTATTACCACCGCGATAAGGGTACAGAATGATTGAACAAATGAATTACTTTTTCTTTTCCATGATAAATGCCACTCCAGCATCACAGCCATGGATGATTTATTTTGCGACTTTTATCGCACGTGATTTGATTATGATTATCCCCGTATTATTGGTGGGGTTGTGGCTATGGGGGCCAGAAAACACCATGGATTCACAGCGCGCCTTAGTCACCAAAGCTGCCATGGCTCTTGCTTTCTCAATGCTTTCAGCCTCTTGCATCGGAATGCTTATCCCTCATGACCGGCCTTTTGTCGTCGGTTTTGGCTATAACTTTATGAATCACGCACCAGACAGCTCTTTCCCAAGCGACCATGGCACCGCCATTTTCACTTTTGCTCTCGCCTTTGTTTTCTGGCACAAATTGTGGTCAGCAATCAGCATGATGGTCGTGGCTGTGGCGATTGCATGGTCACGTATTTATCTGGGAGTACACTGGCCATTAGATATGGTCGGGGCCTTTTTGCTCGGTATTGTCGGTTGCTTGTTTGCTCAGCTGGTGTGGAATTTATTCGGCGATGTTATTTCACATAGCATGAAGCGCCTTTATCACATAATTTTTGCCTTACCTATCAGCCGAGGATGGGTCAGAAGCTAATCCTTGCAAGTTATTAATCTCACATTGTCGGCAAACTGAATTTGCCGGCAATGCTCACCTAAAGATACAAAATCCTTTTAATATACATATAAATCATCTAATTACATAAATACTCAAAGTGTTGAGTGGCGATTTAGCACCCTGAAATGTAATTAAAATAACAAAATAAAATCTAAAACAGCACAATTATGTGAGAATTAGCTTTGTTTTCTTCATTAAATGTTATTATTATAACAACAGACCCAACTTACAGATGAACAAAAGGATAATAATCATGACAATCAATTACGCTAATTATATCGACCATACCCTCCTGGCAATGGATGCTACTGAAGAACAAATTATTCAGCTGTGTACAGAAGCTAAGCAGCATCATTTTTATGCGGTATGTGTTAACTCTGGATATGTGCCCGTTGCAGCACAACAATTAGCAGGGACAGCGGTTAAAGTATGCTCGGTGATTGGTTTTCCGCTAGGTGCTGGCCTGACTGCAGCAAAAGCTTTTGAAGCCCAAGCTGCTATCAAAGCGGGTGCACAAGAGATTGATATGGTTATTAATGTTGGCTGGTTGAAAAGTGGGAAAATCGCCGAAGTTAAAGCTGATATCAAGGCCGTGCGTGATAATTGCGCCGTCACACCGTTGAAGGTAATATTAGAAACTTGCCTGCTCAGCGACGCGCAAATCGTACAAGTCTGTGAAATGTGTCGTGAACTTGATGTCGCTTTTGTTAAAACCTCCACCGGTTTTAGTACTGGCGGTGCAAAAGAAGAACATGTCAAATTAATGCGCGCCACAGTAGGCCCGAAGATGGGCGTCAAAGCCTCCGGTGCGGTTCGTGACCGAGCGACGGCAGAAACGATGATCAAGGCTGGAGCAACACGAATTGGCACCAGCTCTGGGGTGACTATTGTTTCAGGCCAGCAAGCATCCGCAGCAAGCTACTAACTTAAACTATACCAATACATTTCAATATGTTGAAATGCGAGTAGCCCGCGCATCAACCGTTGAAAGTTGATGGGTATAAAGCCCGGCCAAGGTCGGGCTTACTGATTGCCATGTGCTGTTTTGCCCACTTTGTTTTGCATGGCATGGTATTGAAAACAACTTGTCAGGGATAGCTTATGGAAACTCGCCGTGCAGAACGAATTAATAAACTTACTCAAGCCCTTAAGCGTTCCGACAAAATCCATTTAAAAGACGCGGCTAATCTATTGCGGGTCTCTGAAATGACGATTCGCCGAGATCTCAGTGCTGAGCCCACATCCGTTATTTTGCTCGGCGGTTATGTGGTGATGGACCCTAAAAGCAACAGCGCCAATAACTATTTTGTTTCTGACCAACAAGCCAAACAGGTGGAAGAAAAACGCCGAATCGGCCAGTTGGCAGCGCGTCTTATTGTGGAAAATGACACTGTTTTTTTTGACTGCGGCACCACTATTCCGTCAATAATTGACGAAATTGATGAAGAACTGTCTTTTACCGCGATTTGCTACTCCCTCAACACCTTCCTGTCTTTACAAGATAAACCCAACTGCAAAGTTGTCTTGTGTGGTGGGGAATTCAAGCCCAATAACTACATTTTCACGCCCATAAGCCAACATAATGAGTTGGATAATGCTTGTCCAAACAAAGCTTTTATCTCGGCGGCAGGCGTTTCTATTGAGTACGGCGCAACCTGTTTTAATTTCGACGAGATCCTCTTGAAGCACCGCGCCATGGCCAAATCCCAGCATAAAATCCTGGTAGCCGACCACAGTAAGTTCGGCAAAATAAAGCCCGCCAGTATCGGCGCGCTGACACTCTTTGATGCGGTTGTGACCAACCGTCAACCTGATATTGAATTCAGTCAATTCTTTTTACAGCACAATATCAAAACCTATTGTTAGACCCCGCAATCTTTCACCTATACCCAGAGTTATCAGGATGCGTGTAAACGCGTCCTGTTACTGAAAGCACCCACTTATACTGTCTAGAGCGGCGGTCTTCTGCTTGATTGCATAGCAAAAATCTTAAATTGCTAAATACGGTGTAGATAACACCGACTCCGTATTACCAATCACAAATGGATTATATTTAGGCAAAATAATCCGACAGCAAATAACCACATTCTAGTTGTGGCCAAATAGCGTTTTTACCTATAAGATTTTTAAAACACAATTCCATTGGTTAATTAATATCCACTGCCATTTTAGTTTAAGGTAAATTAATTTAACATTTGATTTTCTTTTAATGCATTTAAGTAAAAGAATAGCGTTGGTTTATTGTCAGACAAATTATCAGTCGCATATTTTTATATGACAAATGGACTATAAAATACTAATAGTCACTCCCTCACTTATTCTGTAAAACAATCAGAGTTATTGTTTCTTCCTTATTTCACGGTTTATAATCACTGTCAGAACCCTCCGCTAAAACCATCCCTAGATAGGTTTAAATTCACTATAAATCAATAACTTGAGAAATTCACATTGTTTTACATTAATGATTTTCATCAATAAATCAGTGAAAAACTTGATTTTTGCTAGATTCACAAGCGTGGTTAAAATATATTGCCCAGCAAGAAAGCGCAGGAAAAAAATAATTGTTTATTTATTGGTCAACAAGAAAAATATGTTTTTTTATTTTCTTATTAATTAATTTAAAACATTCACATAACAATCAGTTGTAAATTCGCAACAAATCATCGGGGCCGAGTTTATTGAGCATTTGCGAGCATGATCACGGTAGTTTTCACTACAAATCGCTATCTTGCCGCCAGCAAAAACTAGTGTTCTTCTTAGAACAACAAAAATATCCGATAACGCGAATTGACCCGCGTAAAATCGGTTGAATTTTGCACTTTAACGTTTAGGTATAAATCACAACCACGGCACCAAACTAATAACCAGGGCACCAATTTTAAACAAATCGTTTCGACTGAATTTTTCACCTGATAACGTCGCTAAATAAGGCGTTACAGGTCACTAACTTTCGGCTCTTAATTTTAAATTAACGTGTTTACTATGGAGATTTTTCATGGACACAACTCAAACAGGCACTATTGCCTCCACGGGAAAAACTTCATCAAGTACATGGCGTAAAAGTGACACCATGTGGATGTTGGGTTTGTACGGCACAGCAATCGGCGCAGGCGTTTTATTCCTGCCAATCAATGCGGGTATCGGCGGCCTGCTGCCGCTTATTGTGATGGCAATTATTGCCTTCCCGATGACTTTCTATGCACACCGCGGCCTGTGCCGTTTTGTGCTGTCAGGTAAAAATCCTGGGGAAGACATCACTGAAGTGGTTGAAGAGCATTTCGGTAAAGGTGCCGGTAAACTGATTACCCTGCTTTACTTCTTCGCTATCTACCCCATTTTGTTGGTCTACAGTGTTGCGATTACCAACACCGTCGATAGCTTTATTACTCACCAGATGCACCTGCCATCACCGCCACGTGCCATTCTGTCGCTGATTCTTATCATCGGTCTGATGACTATCGTGCGTTTTGGTGAGCATGCCATTGTGAAAGCAATGAGTATCTTGGTGTTCCCGTTTGTTGCGGTATTGATGCTGCTGGCGGTTTATCTGATTCCTAACTGGTCAAGTGCGATATTTGAGCACGTGTCAATGGACGGCAATGGCACTGGTAGCGGCTTGTGGATGACATTGTGGCTGGTTATTCCGGTAATGGTGTTCTCGTTCAACCACTCACCGATTATCTCCGCTTTTGCAGTAGCAAAACGCGAAGAGTATGGCGTTGATGCTGAGAAGAAATGCTCCCGCATTTTAGCTTTTGCTCACATCATGATGGTTGTTACAGTGATGTTCTTCGTCTTTAGCTGTGTGCTGAGTTTGTCACCTGCCGACTTGGCAGAAGCGAAGAGCCAGAACATCTCTATTCTGTCTTACCTGGCTAACCACTTTAATACCCCAATGATTGCCTACATGGCGCCAATCATTGCCTTTATCGCCATCACCAAATCTTTCCTCGGCCATTACTTGGGCGCACGTGAAGGCTTTAACGGCATGATGATCAAATCTTTGCGCAGCAAAGGCAAAGAGATCAATCATGACAAACTGAACCGCATTACTGCGCTATTCATGCTGGTGACCACTTGGATTGTCGCAACCATGAACCCAAGCATTTTGGGCATGATTGAAACCTTGGGTGGCCCAATCATCGCGATGCTGTTATTCCTGATGCCAATGTATGCCATCCATAAAGTGCCTGCGATGCGTAAATACAGCGGCCACATCAGTAACGTGTTCGTGGTCATTATGGGTCTTATTGCCATCTCGGCCATCTTGTACAGCCTGTTCGGTTAATGATAGTGACGCTGGCCAATGTCCACGGCCAGCTTGTTATCGTCATCCGTTGTTGTTACTCGTTTCAAAAGCCGGTGCGTCCGCGCCGGCTTTCTCTTCCACGGCAATGTAAGCATTTTAATAATATTACCCAATATGGGTATAACGCCTTTAACATGAAGGAGGCGAATATATGGTCAGCGTTTTTGACATTTTCAAGATTGGTATTGGTCCTTCCAGCTCTCACACTGTCGGCCCGATGAAAGCTGGCAAGCTGTTTACCGATGACTTAATCGCACTGGGGCACCTTTCAGCCGTCACCCGCATCACTGTTGATGTTTACGGCTCTTTGTCTCTGACAGGTAAAGGCCACCATACCGATATCGCCATCATTATGGGTCTGGCAGGGAATATGCCAGATACAGTTGATATTGATGCCATCCCAGGTTTTATCCGTGATGTCGAGTTACGCGAGCGCCTGCCACTGGCCAATGGTGCGCATGAAGTTGACTTCCCAGCACATGGCGGGATGAACTTCCATGAAACCAATTTGCCTTTGCATGAGAATGGCATGACCATCAGCGCACATGCAGGTGATGAATGTATTTTCAACAAAACATATTACTCCATCGGCGGCGGATTCATTGTCGATGAAGCACACTTTGGTCAGCAAGACAACAATGCAGCTTCGGTGCCCTACCCGTTCAATTCTGCGCGTGACTTGCAAAAACACTGTAAAGATACCGGGTTATCTTTATCTGGCCTCGTGATGCAAAATGAGCTGGCTTTGCACAGTAAAGCTGAGATAAGCGCACACTTTGCCGCTATTTGGGATGTCATGCGCGCAGGTATTGAGCGCGGTATTAATACTGAGGGCCTGCTACCTGGCCCCATGAAAGTGCCGCGCCGCGCCGCCGCACTGCGCCGCATGTTGGTCACCACAGATAAACATAATGCTGACCCCATGACGGTGGTTGATTGGATCAACATGTATGCCTTAGCGGTCAATGAAGAGAATGCAGCGGGCGGGCGAGTGGTCACCGCGCCGACCAATGGGGCTTGCGGTATCATCCCTGCGGTTTTGGCTTACTACGATAAATTCATTCGCCCTGTGAATGAGAACTCATATAGCCGCTATTTCCTGGTTGCGGGTGTCATTGGTGCGCTGTATAAAATGAACGCATCCATTTCTGGCGCTGAAGTCGGTTGCCAAGGGGAAGTCGGGGTTGCCTGTTCAATGGCCGCCGCCGGTTTGGCTGAATTGATGGGCGGAAGCCCAGCGCAGGTCTGCATTGCGGCTGAAATCGCCATGGAGCATAACCTGGGGCTAACCTGTGACCCGGTTGCCGGGCAAGTTCAGGTTCCCTGTATCGAGCGCAACGCAATTTCCGCGGTGCAAGCGGTCAACTCGGCCCGTATGGCATTACGCCGCACCAGCGAGCCCAGTGTTTGTCTGGATAAAGTCATCGAAACAATGTATGAAACAGGCAAAGATATGAACTCAAAATACCGCGAAACATCTCGTGGTGGCTTGGCCATCAAAATTGTCGCGTGTAACTGATTTCGTTGAAGAAAGTCTAAAAAGGGCGGCTTGATAGTCGCCCTTTTGCTTAAGATTAGCTAAATAACTGGCTGATTTTCATCATCACGAAATCCCAGATGCGGCTGAAGAACCCGCCCTCTTTCACCTCGTTTAATACCACCAGTGGCCGCTGATCTATGGTTTGGCCATTCAGTTGAAAATCGATAGTTCCGACCACTTGATGCTTCGCCAGCGGAGCGCGCAATTCAGTCTCATTGAGCTTATAACTGGCTTTCAAGTTCTTCATCTGCCCTTTCGGGATAGTAATAGCGGCATCCTCAGCTACGCCAAGTTCGGCCTGCCCGGTATCACCAAACCAGACTTTTTGCGTCACAAAAGGTTTCGTGGCCTTAATCGGCACCACGGTCTCATAGAAGCGGAAGCCCCATGTCAGCAGTTTTTCACTTTCGCTGAAACGAACTCTGTCACTGGGGGCACCCAGCACCACAGAGATCAAGCGCATCGGCCCGTCAGTCGCGGAGGCCACCAGATTATGCCCAGCGCCGGAGGTAAAACCGGTTTTCATGCCATCGACGTTGAGATTAGTGTTCCATAACAGCCGGTTGCGGTTAATCTGACGAATTTTATTAAAGGTAAATTCTTTCTCTTTGTGCAGGGCATATTCATCAGGAACATCACGAATCAGCGCCTGGCCTAAAACCGCCATATCACGCGCGGTGCTGTACTGGCCCGGTGCATCAAGGCCATGCACCGTCATGAAATTGGTGTTATTGAGGCCGAGCGCTTTGGCGTAATTATTCATCAAGCCAACAAAACTGTCCTGACTGCCGGCGATATAATCAGCTAATGCAATGCTGGCATCATTACCGGACTGGATAACAATCCCTTTGTTCAAATCGGACAACTTGACTTGATCACCCGGTTTCAAAAACATCAATGAAGAGCCGCGTAATGCCGGGTTCCCAGTGGCCCAAGCATCTTTACCGACCGTCACTAAATCATCCGGATGCACTTTACCGGCTTTAATTGCTTGCCCAATCACATAGCTGGACATAATTTTTGTCAAACTGGCGGGGTCAAGGCGCTGGTCACTGTTGCCCTCAGCTAGCACTTTCCCACTGTTGTAATCCATCAATACATAAGCTTTGGCGTCTATCGCAGGAGGCACCGGGGCGTCAGCCGCATAGGCATGAGGCAGTGCCAACAGCAATAAACCAGCACTGAAAGTCAGCTTTTTTAGCTGGAATGGAAGAATAAATTTCATCATGAGGTCGCCAGAGTATCCTTGCAAATAATCGGAAATAAGTGGTATTTCCAGAAAAGCCACGGCCCAATTAGCGAAAAAGTAACGTTTTTTCACTGAGACTGAAATATCAGCTTAGTCATATTTCAGTCGCTTTTCTAAATTTATCCCATTGCCGCCGCAATTGGGCATTGTTTTACATTTTGTTTTGTAAAGATGCTGTTTTTAAAGAGTATTGATGGCTATACCGCTAAACATCTTCCTGTCTGAACACCTTTACATCTAAGCACCCAAACGTCTAAAAAAACATAATTATATTCCCAAAAGGAATATGGGCGGGTTATTTGTTCTTTTTAGTGCCTAAGTCGCTAGCGTTATTATCCAGCCATCGGTTGTTAACCAAACTCATTATCTTGATTGGAGTCAATAATGGCTATCTCCCACTCGGTGCTTGATCTTATCGGCCATACCCCCCTGCTGCAACTGACCCGCTTTGATACCGGCCCATGCCAGTTATTTGTGAAGTTGGAAAACCAAAATCCCGGCGGTTCAATTAAAGACCGGGTGGCACTATCGATGATTGAGCAGGCGGAAAAAGCGGGATTACTGCAACCCGGCGGCACCATTATTGAGGCCACCGCAGGGAATACCGGCCTTGGGCTGGCGCTGGTCGCCGCACTGAAAGGTTATAAATTGATATTGGTGGTGCCGGATAAAATGAGCCAAGAGAAAATTTTCCACCTGCGAGCATTGGGCGCACAGGTGCTTCTCACCCGCTCAGATGTCGGTAAAGGCCATCCGGCCTACTATCAGGATTATGCTCTGCGCCTGGCGCAGGAGACAGCGGGGGCTTTTTATATTGACCAGTTCAATAACCCAGCTAACCCGGCAGCTCACCGCAACTCAACTGGGCCAGAGCTATGGCAACAGATGGGCGAAGAAATTGATGCCATCGTGGTGGGCGTGGGTTCCAGCGGCACACTCAGTGGCTTGAGCCAATATTTCGCCGCGGTTTCACCCGCAACAGCATTTGTGCTGGCTGACCCGGCCGGTTCAATTTTGGCGGATTTTGTCGACAGCGACCACATTGGCGATGCCGGCAGTTGGCTGGTCGAGGGGATCGGCGAGGACTTTATCCCGCCGCTGAGTAACTTTTCTCAGGTCACAAAATCCTACCGCATTGATGATGCTGAAGCTTTCAGCACCGCCCGCGCCCTTTTACGTCAAGAGGGGGTGCTGGCCGGTTCTTCTACCGGAACCTTATTAGCCGCGGCATTACGCTATTGCCGCGAGCAAACTACGCCCAAACGGGTGGTCACCTTTGTATGTGACAGTGGCAATAAATACCTGTCCAAAATGTTCAATGATTACTGGTTACTGGAGCAGGGATTACTGAGCAAACCTCAGCGCGGTGATTTGCGTGATTACATCACTTATAGCCACGAGGACGGTGCCACTATTTCTGTCTCCCCACAAGATACCTTGGCCGTCGCTCATGCCCGGATGCGCCTGTATGACATCTCCCAATTGCCAGTATTAGAAGGCGAAAAGGTCGTCGGGCTCATTGATGAATGGGATCTTCTCAATGCCGTGCAAGCTGATGCGGCCCATTTCAACCACCCGGTCAGTGGCGCGATGACACGTCAGGTCAATACGTTACAAAAAGAGGCCGATTACCACTCTCTGCTGGCAACCTTTAATGATGGCCATGTGGCGGTGGTATTGGATGGAGAGCGTTTTCTCGGGCTAATAACCCGTACTGATGTTTTGAATACCTGGCGTCAAAAGCTGGCTTAATCTTCTCTTATTAAGGATTTTTATCATGGCAAAATTCGATACCCTAACCGTCCATGCCGGTTATACCCCAGATAGCACGGGTGCAGTGATGCCCGCCATTTATGCAACCTCCACCTTTGCCCAGCCCGCCCCTGGCGAGCACACCGGCTATGAGTATTCCCGCAGTGGTAACCCCACACGGGCCGCATTGGAAAAAGCGATTGCAGAATTAGAGGGCGGCATTCGGGGTTATGCTTTTGCCTCCGGCCTGGCTGCTTGCTCAACGGTGCTGGAACTGCTGGATCAAGGCAGCCACATCATTGCCGTGGATGATTTATACGGCGGAACCTATCGTCTGCTGGAGAAAGTGCGCAGCCGCACTGCGGGCTTGCGCGTCACTTATGTCTCTCCGGCAGATAGCGCCGCGCTGGAGCAAGCCATTCTACCTGAGACCAAAATGATTTGGGTGGAAACGCCAACTAACCCATTGTTAAAACTGGCTGATTTGGCCGCCATTGCTGCCATTGCCAAGCAACATCAGTTGATCTCGGTGGCAGACAATACCTTTGCCTCACCTTATATTCAGCGCCCGCTGGACTTGGGGTTTGATATTGTGGTGCATTCAGCCACCAAATACCTTAATGGTCACTCTGATGTTGTCGCCGGGGTCGCCGCTGTGGGGAACAATCCTGAACTGGCAGAACAATTGGGCTTTTTACACAATGCTGTCGGCGGGATTTTAGACCCTTTCAGCAGCTTTTTGACATTGCGCGGTTTGCGCACTTTGGCGCTGCGTATGGCGCGGCATAATCACAGTGCGCAGCGTATCGCCGCATGGCTTGAACAACAGCCGCAAGTGGAAAATGTCTATTATCCGGGGCTGAAAAGCCATCCACAGCATGCGCTGGCCGCCAAGCAGATGGCCGGTTTTGGCGGGATGATTTCAGTGCGATTGAAAGGGGATGATGAGTTCGCTCGTGCCGTCATTAAGCGCTCACATTTATTTACTCTGGCCGAAAGCCTCGGCGGTGTCGAAAGCTTAATTAGCCAACCCTACAGCATGACCCATGCATCAATCCCATTGGAGACCCGGCTAAAACACGGGATTACCCCGCAGCTATTGCGTTTATCCGTCGGGATTGAGGATACCGAAGATTTGATTGCGGACTTGGCCCAAGCATTAAACGGCTAATTATCTTATTGCGGCCTCTTTACCAATTGAGGCGACAGGAGTGAATATCATGCCTGTCGCTTCAATGCTACCAGGTCATTATCGCGCCACACATTTTAGCGCCGGTGTGCCAGCGACCTGACCCACTTATCCCCCAGGCTTTGTACTCCCTGCACTAGAATCACCAAAACAACTAAGGTTGCGACCATAACCTCATTATTAAATCGCTGATAACCATAACGAATAGCCAAGTCTCCCAAACCGCCACCGCCAATCACACCGGCCATGGATGAGAACCCCACCAGCATCACCACAGTCAAGGTCACTCCAGCTAATAAAGCCGGTAAAGCTTCTGGCAGTAACACTTTTTGAATCACATGCCGTGCCGAGCCGCCCATGGATAAAATGGCCTCAATCCGCCCTTTATCAACTTCATCCAACGCAGCTTCCACCACTCGGGCAAAAAATGGAATGGCACCTAAGGTGATGGGCACGATGGCCGCCGTGCTCCCCAGTGTGGTGCCGATTATCCAGCGGGTGATGGGGATCAGTGCAATAAGCAAGACGACAAATGGCATCGAGCGCCCCAAATTCACAATCGCGCCGAGCAATGTATTCACCCGAGGGGCCGGTAGCACCCCAGTAGGGCGTGAGACAAATAATAAAACCCCCAGTGGCAGACCAATTAATATAGTGAAAAATGTTGCTATAACAACCATATAGATAGTTTCACCGGTCGCATTGACCACTAACGCTAGCAGATCCTGCCAACTCATCCCGCTGCTCATATCAGTTCAGCCCTCACCCCACGTTCATTCAAAAATTGTAAAACTTCGGCTAAATTCAACCCGCCGTCTGGGTGGCTGAAATCAACTTGCAAGCGCCCGACACGTTGACCGCCGATAGATTCAACACCGCCCCCCAGCAAGGTGACCCCGACGGCGTGCTGCTGTGCTAATTCGCTCAGCACCGGCGAGGCCGATACCGTATCAAAGAAAGTCAATTCCGCCACCGGCGTGCCAGACAATGATGCCGGGCCACGTGCGGGCAACAACGAGCGCCCCAGACGGGAATGAGGTGAAGACAGTAAATCGGCTATTGCACCGGTTTCGACCACCCGGCCATGTTCAAGTAAGGCGGCGGTATCGCAGATGGACTTCACGACATCTAACTCATGGGTAATCAACACGATAGTTAACCCCAGCTGGCGATTAATATCACTGAGCAGCGCCAATATCGAGGCGGTGGTTTCCGGATCCAATGCACTGGTAGCTTCATCGGATAACAAATAAGAGGGTTTGGCTGCCAGCGCCCTGGCGATACCGACCCGCTGTTTTTGCCCCCCCGATAACTGCGAGGGGAAAGCAGAGGCTTTATCATTCAACCCGACTAAATCTAATAACTCCGCAACCCGCTTTTGCCGTTGGGGTTTCGGCATACCAATAATTTCTAGCCCAACAGCAATGTTGTCCCATACATTACGCGAATGAAGTAAGTGGAAATTCTGGAAAATCATACCGATATTCTGCCGTTGCAGGCGCAATTCACTATCTGAAAGTGTGGTTAACTCGCGCCCATCGACTTGAATACGGCCCGAAGTGGGCCGTTCCAGTAAATTCAGACAGCGGATTAAGGTGCTTTTCCCCGCCCCGCTGCGGCCAATGATACCGAACACCGAGCCCGTCGGAATCGTCAGAGAAACCTCCGCCAGGGCCACCATCGGCAGCCCCCCCTGGGGATAGGTTTTACTCAGGCGTTCGATGCTAATCATGATTTAATGCCTGCCACTGGGATCACCGAACCGGCATATTTTTCAGTGATAAATTTCGCCACTTCTGGTGACTGCAAATCTTTCGCCAACTGTTTGATACGCGGGTCATTTTCCAGTGCAGGGGTGGTCACCAGAATATTGGCGTATGGATTACCCACGGCTTTCTCCAGCCCTAAAGCATCTTTGGCCGGGTTCAAGCCCGCTTCTAATGCATAGTTACCATTGATAACGGCTAAATCCACATCGTCCAGTGAACGTGGGATCTGCGGTGATTCAATTTCCAATATTTTCAAGTGTTTGGGGTTGCTGGCGATATCCTTGGGGGTGGCTTGATTTTTCGCCGGATCAGTAAAGCCCGGCTTCAAAGTAATCAGTCCTTGATCTTGCAATAAATAGAGCGCCCGGCTGAGGTTAGTGACATTATTGGGTACCGCGACAGTGCCCTTGTCCGGCACTTCAGCAAAGGTTTTATGTTTATGGGAATAGACCCCCAGAGGCTCAATATGTACCGTGGCAGCAACCGCAAACTTCTGCCCCAAGGCTTGTTCTTGAGAGTGCAGATAAGGCACATGCTGGAAGTAATTGGCATCCACATCACCATGGGCTAACAGCTCATTGGAGTTGACGCCATTAGTGATTTCAATGACTTGCAGATTCAATGACGGGTCCAACTTTTGGACAAATTGCAGAATTTCCGCATGTGGAATCGGGTCTGCGGCGACTCGCAGTGCCTCGGCGGCTTGCGCCGATAAGGTAAAAGTCGCTGTCAAGGCGGTCAGCAATGCGGTACGCACCAAGCCAGAAACACCGGTTTTAATCATCATGGTATTTTTCATCATTATCATCCCAAAAATAAGTTTTTATAATTTAATATCAATAAGTTGAACTGACCGGAGCGGCGACTGCCAAAGGTGCAATTTGCTCGGGGTAATAGCGCTCAGCAACATCCGGGTGAGAGCGCAAGCGCCCTTTGAGATAATTAAGCCCCACATCGCGGAACAAGGGATTGTCCGGGTCACTGGCCGGCCCACGCGCTTTTGCCGCCAGAGCAACCGGCAGTTGATACAAGGGCACCACCGCATCGAGGCGCGCGCCGAGGAAAAAGGCGATAGACAGACGGTCAGTTCCCGCCGGTGGGGTTTCCACCCGATGCACCGTGGCGCGCAAATAGCCATTGCTGGCCAGCTCCAGCAGTTCACCGATATTGACCACAAAAGTGTCTGGCCGGGGCACCGCATCAATCCAGCGCCCCTCTTCCACCTCAACTTGTAAACCACGTTGCTGGTCTTGCAGCAAGAAACTGAGGAAACCGGAGTCTTTATGCGCCCCCACCCCCTGCCCACTTTGGGTGGTTTCGCGCCCCGGGTAGCGAATCAATTTGATATGTTCGTTGGGCTTATCGCCATATAACTCATCGAATGCGTTTTCATCCAAATTTAATGCCAACGCAAAGGCGCGCAGTAAGCGCAGTGCCATGCCGGTCATCTCGCGCTGCCATTGCAATAATGTCGGTTTTAATTCAGGCAGCGCTGCTGGCCACTGGTTTGGGCCTTGCAGTCTGGCCCAACTTGGCGTGTCGGGGGTCAGTGGCAATGGCGTGCGCTCAGCGCCGATATCAAACTGTTCACGCCAATCGGGTTGACCGCGTGTGAGTTCCGAAGCCGCGTGGTTGTAACCACGAAAATGCGGGGAGCGCACCATGGCAACGGCCAGCTTCTCGTCATCAGGCAGAGCAAAGAATTCACGGGATAAGGTTTGGATTTGTTGTAATAACGCGGGGTCAATACCATGTCCGGTCAGATAAAAGAATCCAATATCTCTGGCAGCATGGCGTAAGGCGACGAGAAATTCCTGACGTTCCTCATCAGTGCCTTTCAGCAATGAAAGGTCCAATAAAGGTAATGTATCTGCATTAACCGGTGATTGATTGCTTAAGTTTTGGTGGCTCATGTTTCACTCCAGAAGATTCCGTTGGTGGCTTTTTTTGCTCAGAACCAATGAAAACTGGACAACCATACAAACGAATAATTAGCATATTTAGCTCCTGAGCTGTGGGGTGAAAGCAGGCAGTCGACAACACTCTCTCTTTGGCCTTAATTCCCGTCATACTGCAATGGTAGCGGCTTTCATTTACTGGCAGCTTTCCTGCAACACCAATTATTGAGAGCGTTTTAGCCATTAAGGCGCGTTTTAAGAGCGTTCTCGACTAGATACTTAACAATCTATATCTAAACGATATAAATAATTAACACCGAAACTCAGCGGCACACCAATATCAATCCGTTCTATGTTATTTCTTTCATTGCAGTTCGCCCGGGCCCGTCTATCCTGATCATTGTTTTGTCTTAATATCCAGATAATCTGATAGCCAGTATTAAAGATGATACCCAACGTCATTCACATTGCCGGGATGCCAGCTCTGCCATAGTGAGGCCGCAGGGTATTCACTTCCATGTTTGGGTAGAAAGTATTAGCTTAGCTATTGATACCCGTTATTCTGGTGGGGAATTACCGATGTCCAGCACACACACTGTTAAGTTTCACTTCACCCGCGTTATCTACCTGGAGGTGGCTTAATGGATTTGGCCCTGTTTGATCTTGATGAAACGCTGATAAGCGATGACAGTTCTGGCCTATGGATGCGCTGGTTAGTGGATGAGGGGATTGCTGCTCCCGAACTGGCAGAACAAGAGCAGTATTTAATGAAACAGTACTATCAGGGAAGCCTGTCTATGTCCTGTTATATGGAATCAACCTTGTCACCGTTGGTTGGAAAACATATTGCTGAAGTGGCCGGCTGGGTTGAGCGCTTTATTGAGCGCGACATTTTGCCCCGCGTCTATCCGCAAGCCAGAAAGCTCCTGAACTGGCACCGTAATCGTGGTGATTACATCGTGATTATCTCAGCCACTGGCGAGCATTTGGTCACTCCCATTGCGCGGTATTTCTCCGCCAATGCAGCATTGTCTATTGGCGTAACAGTGGAGAATAGCCGCTATACCGGTAAGACTTACGGTATCCTGACTTATCGCGAGGGTAAAGTTGAACGGCTTAAGCAGTGGCTGCTGGCATCGCCCCAATTAGACTTCCAGCGGAGCTATGGTTACAGTGATTCAATCAATGATAAACCGCTATTGGAATATGTTGATCACGCCGCAGTGATCAATCCGGGCACTGAATTGGTGGACTTGGCCATCTTACATGATTGGGATATCCATCATTGGCAACGGCGTTAACTCAGCAGCAGGGCTGCGAGTGAAGGAAACCGCCACCATTCAGGCAGTTTGGGGTATAACGAGTATTATAGAGGGGTGGCTATGCTGACAGTGTGGGGGCGAAATAATTCGACCAATGTCAAAAAAGTGCTTTGGTGTCTGGAAGAGTTGGGTATTGACTATCAGCGAATAGATGCCGGAGGCCAGTATGGCAAGTTAAATGACCCGCTGTACCGCGCATTGAATCCCAACGGCCTGGTGCCTTGCCTGCAAGATGACGATTTTATTCTATGGGAGTCCAACACTATTGTGCGTTATTTAGCCGCACAATATGGTGAAAATACACTTTATTTACCCGAAGCAAAGCAGCGGGCGGCGGCTGAGAAATGGATGGATTGGGCGACATCCAGTGTCGTAGAGCCATTTAAAGCCGTGTTTATCGGGCTGGTGCGCACGGCACCGGAATTACAGGATAAAGCCAAAATTGCCCACGGTATTGAGCAATTGAATACATTAATGGCGATTGCAAATGAAGCCCTGAGTAAACAACCTTATCTTTCAGGCGATAAATTTGGTCTCGGCGATATCCCATTAGGCTGTCTGGCTTACGCCTGGTTTAATCTGCCTATTGAGCGCCCGCAATTACCCCATTTACAGCATTGGTATCAACATCTGACCCAGAGACCAGCATTCCAAAAAGTGGTAGATATTGGCCTGAGCTGATAAAGCCGCCGTCATGGTGCCCCCTGCGGCTTCATCCCCAAAGTCATTGAAATCGCAGGTAGGCGGCCAGCAAACCTATCCCGATGAGCTGACACCAGTCAGTGATTCGGGTACGTGAGCAGCCCCCCCCTTTGGTTTCAAGGACGAAAGTGATTAGAAATCGTAACTGGCACCAATCATATAACGGCGACCATCCAGAACTTTGTCATTCACTTCGATATCCACTCGTTTATCCAGTACGTTATAAACTCCGCCCATTAGACGGAATTCTTTCGTTAGCTGATAGTTAGCGCCTAAATCAACGAAAGTGTAGGACGGCGTGGTTTTCCCCATGCTGGTGCGGTTAAGATATTCCGAGGTTTTACCGCGATAGTTAGCCCGAATCCAAGTGGCCAGTTCCTCACTGGTTTGCCAGTTCAAGGTGCCATTTAGCATGTGTTTTGGCATCTGGTTCAATGGTTGGCCAGAGAACTGCCCGCTTTTTTGCTCAGATTGAGTAAAAGTATAGTTAGAGGTCAGTGACCAGTCTTTGTTGATATCCCAACCAAAAGTGGCTTCCACACCGCGCGTCATGGCTTTATCGACGTTGGTGCGGTCACTGATAAATTTATAGCTGGTGCCATTAATCATGCACTGGCCGGAGGCATTACCCGTGGTATCCGTACAGCGGCGTACCTCGGTAATTTTATCTTTAAAATCAGTGTTAAATAACGTCACACCGGCATTCATACCCTCTTGGGAATCCCAGAGAATACCAATTTCCTGGCTGAGACTTCTTTCTGGTTTCAGATTGGCATTACCAATAATAATGGCCGGATCACCACGACCACCGGTGATTTGCCCCCAATTTTCGGTTGCTTGGCGCAAATCAGGTGAGCGGTAGCCGCCGGATACCCCGCCTTTTAATGTCCATTGCTCCGCCAGATGCCAAACACCGTATAAACGCGGCGTCCAGTGGGTACCATAGTTTTCGTCTTGATCCATACGGATACCGCCGGTCAGCGCGAAATCATTGGTCATCTGCCATTCGTCTTCAGCAAACAGCGCCCAACTCCAGCGGGTTAGTTTCGTCAAGTCACTGGCAGAGGCTAACTGGTTGCCCTCATCATATAATTCTTCATAGCGATATTGGCCGCCAAGAATTAAGGTGTGGCTGTCGAATAAGAATGAAGTTTGGCTATTAAAGATATTATCGACGCTTTTCATTTCCCGCGATGGATTACGGGTTTCATCGCGTTGAACATAACTGGTCGAGTTACCAAAATCATAATAACCGTGGTGAGTAATCGCATAATTATTACGGTCATATTGTACGTCACTACTTTTACCGTTTAATGGCAATGAACGCCCAGCGGTTGAATTTCTATCTTGCACATAATGGCCAATATCAAAATCAAATTCGTTTTTATCATCCGGGGTGAGCGTAAATGTCGCAGCGCCATTTCTTAGGCGTTGCTCATTATAGCCATCAACAATTTTGTCTTCGCTACGATGAGAAAGTAGGCCGCTGACTTTTAATCCCAGTAAACCGTCAATTAATGGGCCAGAGGCATAGGCGTTAGTTTGGTAAATATCACCGGACTTGGAATCTTCCTGCAATGTCGCATCAGCGCGTACGGTGCCGTGCCACTCTTTACCCACTTTACGAGTAATAACGTTAATTACCCCGCCCATAGCGTCCGAGCCATATAAAGATGACATTGGGCCGCGTACAACTTCGATACGCTCAATGGCCGCCAGCGGTGGCAACCAACCCTGCTCAATGCCCGAACCATCACTATTTGGCCGCGTACCGCGGGTATCAACCCGCTTGCCATCAACCAAAATTAAAGTGTATTTCGCCGACATGCCACGAATACTAATATCACTGTGACTCCCGCCACCGGTGACAACCACTCCCGGCACATCTTTCAGCGCATCAGTAATATCGCGGTAAGCTTTATTTTCAATTTGCTCGCGGGTGACAACGGAAATAGATGCCGCAGAATCTTGAATACGTTGCTGGAAGCCTGATGCTGTTACCACCATAGTCTCTGTCGTGGTGGTATTGGTTTCAGCAGCAGATGTTTGAGATGAGATAATTGCCGCGATGATTAACAGCGCAGAATTCGATTTCCTAAAAGTCATTACACTTTCTCCATGAGGTATAAACTTATTCAGTTCCTTTTCCATCAGGTTCTTTTTGCCTATAGCGATGCCGCCTGACGGGCAGGTGATAAATATTATTTTTATAAAAATTGGCCGCCGCTCACCAAAGCAGGAATTATGCTTCCGACAATCCCTGCTTAATGCATAATTATTATTTTATAAATCACTGTGACTTCTCATATAGATGCTTTACACCCAATGCTGGATATTAGCCATAATAAGAATAAGGCATCAAAATATTGTCTAAATAGCCGGTTGCGCCACCAACCCATCAATTAATACCTGCGCAGTGCCTTGAGAACAGTGCTCAATCCGCCCTTTCACACCATAGACCTTGGCCAGACTGTGCGGCGTGATGACCTCGTGCGGTAAACCATCAGCAATCAGCGTGCCGTTTTGTAACATCAGCACATGGTCACCATGACGCAAGGCAATATTGATGTCATGCACGACCATCACGGTAATAATATTGCGCTGACGAGTTTGCCTGCGTACCAAATCCATCACATGGAATTGATAATTAAGATCAAGCGCACTCAGCGGTTCATCCAGTAATAGCAAAGATGGCTGGCGAATAAGGGACTGCGCCAAGCCCACTAATTGCTTCTGGCCGCCGGAGAGTTGATCCAGATAACTGAGTGCCAAATGGGCAATGCCCAGTTGTTCCAGCAACGCCAGCACCTCAGCTTCACTGCTGGCGTTGCTGCGCCCACCGCAAGCCCGCTGAGCCACGATAATTGATTCCAAAACATGCAGATGCACCCCCGCGGGTAGTGATTGCGGCAAATACACCACTTTTTCGGCTCGCTGGCTAAATGGCATCTGCATCAAATCATCGCCATCTAGCCACAGCTGCCCTTGAGCACGGTTCAAACCTGCTATGGCGCGTAATAACGTCGATTTACCGCTGCCATTGGGCCCCAGCAATAGGGTGATTTTACCGCGTGGCAGCAATGGCACGGCCAAGTTGTGGATCACCGGGCGCTTCGGGTAACCCGCATTGAAATTTTCAATACGTAAGCCGGAAGTCATACATTCCCCCTATGACGCAAAATGATACTGAGGAAGAATGGCACCCCCACCAGCGAGGTGACAATCCCGACCGGAATGATGACGCCCGGAATCAGGTTTTTCGAGGCAATCGACGCCATCGACAGCACCAGTGCACCAATCAGGGCGCTGGCCGGCAGATAAAAACGGTGGTCTTCACCAAAAATCATGCGCGCAATATGGGGAGCCACTAAGCCAATAAATCCAATGGGGCCGACAAAAGCCACCGCCAATGCTGATAACATACTGATGCGCAACAATGTTCCCAAGCGCAAGCGCCGCACATCAATACCAAAACTTATCGCCCGGTCTTCACCTAAGCGCAGCGCCGTGAGTTTCCACGCACTCATCATCGACCAAGGCAATAGCAGGGCAAACACCGCCAGCATGATGCCCAATTTGCCCCATGAAGCGCGGGCCAAACTGCCCATGGTCCAGAACACCAGACCTTGTAGCGTATCTTCGCTGGCGATGAACTGCATCATTGAGACCAATGCATTGAAAGTAAAGACCAACGCAATACCAAACAGCACAACACCCGCGGTGGCAACCCGCGTCCAACGCGTGATCCCATCAAGCATCAGCGCGGCAAATAGGGCAAAAATAAAGGCATTCACTGAAATAACCCACTGATCTGGCACGCCCGGAATGCCCATTCCTAAGACAATCGCCAGTGCCGCCCCGAATGCCGCAGCGGAAGACACACCAAGGGTAAAAGGACTCGCCAGCGGGTTATTCAGGATGGTTTGCATCTCCGCCCCCGCAAGCCCGAGTGATAAACCAATCACCACCGCCATCAAGGCGTAGGGTAAGCGGATATCCCAGACGATAACCCGAGTACCGGCCGCGGCACTGGCCGGGTCAAGTAATGTCTGCCACAAGGCTGGCAGTGTCAGACCTGATGGCCCGAGGGTGAAATCCAGTAACAAACACCCCAAAATGGCGAATACCAACCCCCCAATGATGAGCAAACGGTGGCGCACGATATTCTTATAACGCCTCATGACAGTCGCATCAGCTTGATAAGATGTTTTTGTCATGGCTTCAGTGGATGCACTCATTTATTTCTACGGCTGAGTATTGATATAACGCTAACAATAAAGCAAACGATAATACTTATCAATAAGATTGCTATAAGTTATTTGATATCAATTTTTGTAACCGCTTATTTTATAATATTATTTAATCAGTATGGTCAATCGAACCCATGATGTTAGGAGGGAAATGGCGGGAAGTCAGCGAAATTATTTGCTTAATATTGTTCAAATAATCACCAGATCATTACCATAAAAAAGGGCGATATGATTATCGCCCTTTGATTACTGCAGCACAGTGTCAGTCAGAAATTAGCACCGTTTTTTTCGCTGTTTGCTCTTCTTGGCTCTCATCACGCCATTTCGGGAATTCCATGTCTTTATACTTGATAACCTTAGTGCCACGGCTCAGCTTATAGCCAAACCAGATAACCAAGAACAATGGAATACCGATATAAGTCGCCGTCACACCATACCAATCAATACGGTCTTGCAGGAATGCCTGATAGTTTTGGCCTAATGTAATGATTAAGCACAGAATAAAGGCAAAAATAGGCCCCAGCGGGAAGAAACCGGACTGATAGGGTAAATCGTTCAAATTGCGGCCTTGCATCATATAGCCCCGACGGAAACGGTAGTGACTGATAGCAATCCCCAACCAGGCAATAAAGCCAGTCATACCGGAGGTATTGAGCAGCCACAAGTAGACAGTTTGGTTACCAAACATAGAGCTTAAGAAGCACAAACCCGCGACCACGGTGGTGGCATACAGCGCATTGCGCGGCACACCGCCCTGAGAAAGTTTGGCAAAAATACGCGGTGCTTTGCCCTCTGATGCCAGAGTAAACAGCATGCGGGTTGAGGCATACATCCCTGAGTTACCGGCTGACAATACCGCCGTCAGAATAACCGCATTCATCACCGCGGCAGCTGACAACAGACCGGCATTCTGGAACACCAAGGTGAATGGGCTAACACTGATATCTTTCACATCATTACGTAACAGACTTGGGTCAGTATACGGAATAATCAGGCTGATAATCAGAATCGCGAAGATATAGAACAGCAGAATACGCCAGAACACCTTGCGCACTGCGCGCGGAATATTCTTGCCCGGATCTTTTGATTCGCCGGCAGCAATACCAATCAGCTCAGTCCCTTGGAAGGAGAAGCCCACAATCATCGCCACCCCAATCATCGCCGAGAAACCACCGGCAAATGGGGCATCGCCGATGGTCCAGTTGTGCCACCCGGCACTCTCGCCGCCTTTCATGATGCCGCTAATCATCATCACACCAACAATGATGAAGATAACAACAGTGGTGACTTTAATCAGAGAGAACCAATATTCCGCCTCACCAAAGCCTTTTACTGATATCCAATTTAGTAAAAACATCAGGGCGAGGAACAAAGCACTCCAGATCCAGCCTGGGGTGTCGGGGAACCAGTAATTCATGACCAATTGCGCGGCCACCAAGTCAACGGCGATAGTTACCGCCCAGTTGTACCAGTAGTTCCAACCCAGAGCAAAGCCGAAGCCCTCCTCCACATATTTTGAGCCGTAAGTCGAAAATGAGCCGGACACCGGCATAAAGGCTGCTAATTCGCCCAAGCTGGTCATCAAGAAATAAACCATCAGGCCAATCAATGCATAGGAGAGCAATGCTCCCCCTGGGCCGGCCTGAGATACCGTCGCCCCTGAGGCCACAAATAGACCGGTACCAATAGAGCCACCGATAGCAATCATGGCTAAATGCCGTGATTTCAGTTCTCGGCGTAAGCGCTGCGCACCCTGCTGCACTGGGATTTTAGTATTTTGCTGAGTCATTATTACCCTAATTCACCCTTAAAAAATAAGGCGGGATTGTAACAAATCCCACCGTCTCGGATAGTAACAATGCGCTGATATAAGATACCTTCATGATAACGGCCCAATTATTAGCAAAAGCTCAATTGTCAGAAAAAACTGACACTCGCGGGCTATTTTGACCGTCATAGCCCTTTTCAGTGGTGGAAAACACTTAGAACCCACGGGCGCATACCGCTAATACACTTTGATAACAACCGCCGATTTAGGACTCTTCTTGACAATAGCTGAGAAAGCGCTGCAACGCATTGGAGATATGTTTTTGCCGATGATGAATCAGATACAACGTCCTGATAAGCGGTGGCAACGCAATATTAAGCTCAGTCAATTCACCGCTGGCCAGTTGGTCGGCAATCACCCGGCGCGACAAACAACTGATGCCCATACCATAGCGCACCGCCCGCTTGATGGCCTCAGAATTCCCCAGTTCCATGACCAATTTAAAATGCGGCAATTTTGCCAGCAATAAGTGATCCAGTACCTCGCGAGTACCCGAACCTCGCTCACGTAAAATCCACTCGGCCTCGGCAAGTTCCTCTAATGTCAGCATTTTATGGCACAATGGATTATCCGGGGCGGCAAACACCACCAGTTCATCGTGCAGCCAGGCTTGTGTCATCAACTCGGGCATATGGCATGGCCCTTCAATCAACCCAAGGTCGCCGCGAAAATCAGCCACCGCTTCAATCACATCCTGAGTGTTACCAATATTCAGCTCCAATGGCGTACCGGGGAAGTCACGGCGGTATTTGGCAATCATACCCGGCAACATATAGTTGCCGATAGTGCTGCTGGCGGCGATGCGCAATGCGCCTAAGTCTTGTAAGAAAAGTTGTTCAATTTCAATCGCCTGTTCAAGCAGCGCGAGTGCTTTGGGATAAAGCAATCGCCCATGTTCATTGGTAACTAAACGCTTACCGACCCTATCAAAAAGTTGTACGCCTAATTGCCCTTCCAAATCCGCCAACGCTGCGCTGACTGCCGATTGTGAAAGCGCGAGCACAACCGATGCCTGGGTCGTAGAACCGCTTTTTAGCACCTCAGTAAAGACTTCAAGTTGACGTAAGGTTATGTGCATAACGGTCTCTGTAGTGAAAAATGGAGGACGCTACCATCACTCCGCTCGTCAGTTGCTGGCTGAGAAGAGCAAACGTTTACCCAAAGTAATTGGAGTTGCAGCTAGCAAGCCCGGCGTATCAACACCGGCCAAAGCCCCAGATGAACCACCACGGTTAACCGCGCTGCAACTTCAAGTAAGAAGGGTATATTAGTCGCTAACGCAATTGCTGACGAAAGGATTATATAGCCTCAATGACCGTATAAGATTAACATCTTTGAGTAAAATCTGGAGGCTATCAGGGATGAATTTAAGCCGTCAGAATGCTATTCATTGGCATTTTTGCGCCGACACAGACGGTAAATAATGGCGGCAATAACACCAATAACCACGTTAAGAATCAGCCAGATAGCCAGCAAGTAACTGAATGTTTGGCGCAATGGAATTCCGCGCTCACTCTTAAATGGGTTAAAATGTGGCAATGGAGCAATATGGAAAGGATTCAAGTTATATAACTTGAAAAAGTAACCCAGCAAATAAGGTGGCACAATCAAATAAATTATTGTGGCTATTATCAAAATCAACCATAGCGATTTTTCAACTTTAACTTTTTTCATATTAATATTCTACGCTACAATCATGATTGATAACTATATTATGATTTATTTCATATAAACACCAATGAGAAATATTCTACCTTAATCATCCTAAAAGGATTTTTTATGATAAAAAACCATGATATACAATGTACTCTTGCTGCTAGCCATATTTATCTCTCCTTAATGCGTATTCAAGAACATTATATTCACAGCATCCACTGGAACACAGATAAAGATGCATTTAACTTATTCTTAATGCATCAATTATGAATAATAAATTTTAATATATATTAATTTCTGGTGCTGCCAGCCGCCAGTCCCCCCCCTTTCGCCACCACTACACCACTGATCAATCAGCATCACCGATGCTTCAGCCCCCTCTTGCTGCCACTTACCACTTATATAGATTGATTATAAATATATAATGAATTTATCTATTATAGCTAAGCTGGGTAAACTGTACGCAATCTTTACAGGACACAGGATATAAACATGGCGACTTCTCATATTAAAACACTCTCTCGACCACAACTACCGGCTCTGTTCCGCTATATTCCGGGTTTGGTATTGACTGGTGTGATAACTGGGTTAGCGCTCACCGTCGGTGACATGCCGTGGTTTATCGACATGGGGCTCGGGGCGCTGACCCTGGCAATTCTATTCGGCATTGTGGTGGGCAACACTTTGTACCCCTGGGTACAACCGGTTTGCGCTGACGGGGTGGTGCTCGCCAAACAACATTTACTGCGCTTGGGCATCATTTTGTATGGCTTCCGGCTCACCTTCCAGCAAGTGGCCGACGTGGGCGCAACCGGGATGATTATTGACCTATTAACCCTCAGCTCAACCTTTATATTGGCCTGCTGGCTGGGGAAACGCGTGTTTGGTCTTGACCAGCAAACCGTGATGTTAATTGGTGCCGGCAGTAGCATTTGTGGGGCGGCGGCCATTATGGCGACCGAGCCGGTGTTGAAAGCCGATGCCAGCAAAGTGGCGGTAGCCGTCGCGACAGTGGTGATTTTCGGAACACTGGCGATTTTTGTCTACCCTTGGTTATATCAGCTAAATCTACATTATCAATGGCTACCATTTAGTCAGGAAACCTTTGGTATCTTTGCCGGCTCGACTATTCATGAAGTGGCACAGGTGGTAGCAGCCGGACATGCCATTGGCCCTGATGCTGAAAATGCGGCTGTCATTACCAAAATGATCCGCGTCATGATGCTGGCCCCATTCTTACTGTTATTGTCGGCTTATTTGGGCCGCAGCAGTGTAAAAAATAGTGGCGAAAAACAGGAAAAAAGTGCCATCACCATCCCATGGTTCGCGGTGATATTTATCTTGATGGCCGGTTTTAACTCATTGAATTTACTGCCAGCAGCTTGGGTTAGCCAACTAATCACATTGGACACCATCTTGCTGGCGATGGCGATGGCAGCACTGGGCTTAACGACTCATGTAGGCTCCATCCGCCAAGCGGGTGTCAAACCTCTGCTGCTGGCGTTGATGCTGTTTGTCTGGTTGCTGGTCGGCGGGACCGGTATCAACTTACTGGTGCAGCATATTGCCGGTTAAGGGCGGGTGGCGACCGGTGTGGTACCCCCGATGGCACGCGCTCTTCCTTTCACATTGTCTGTCAGTAAGGGCCGCCACTGCGGCCCTGTTTTTTTGCTCACAGTTTATCCCATTCAATCATGCCGCCATCAATGCCATAATGAGCGGGTTATCAAAGGAGAATGGAATGAAATTTGTCGGTGCACATGTCAGCGCAGCAGGTGGTGTAGACCAGGCTGTGATTCGGGCGCACGAACTTGAGGCCACCGCCTTTGCCCTGTTTACCAAGAATCAACGGCAATGGCGCGCCGCGCCGTTAGCGGAAGATGTTATTGAAAAATTTAAGCAAGCCTGTGAGCAATACGGCTATACCTCAGCCCAAATTCTGCCCCATGACAGCTATCTGATTAACCTTGGTCACCCGGTTACTGAGGCGCTGGAGAAATCCCGTGAAGCCTTTATCGATGAGCTACAGCGCTGCCAGCAACTGGGGCTGTCATTACTGAACTTCCATCCCGGCAGCCATTTACTGCAAATTGATGAAGATAAGTGTCTGGCGCGCATTGCAGAATCCATCAATATCGCGCTGGACGCCACTGAAGGGGTGACCGCCGTAATTGAAAACACCGCCGGTCAGGGCAGCAATCTTGGTTTTCGGTTTGAACACCTGGCCGCCATTATTGCAGGGGTAGAAGATAAAAGCCGCGTAGGCGTTTGTATTGATACCTGCCATGCTTTTGCCGCTGGCTATGATTTACGCACCGAAGGCGATTGTGACCATACTTTCCGTCAGCTGGGTGAAATCGTCGGCTTCCAGTATTTGCGCGGCATGCATCTTAATGATGCCAAAAGCGAATTTAACAGCCGTGTCGACCGCCATCACAGCCTGGGTGAAGGGAATATCGGCAACACAGTATTTAGCTATATTATGCGCGACCCGCGTTTTGATAATATTCCGCTCATTCTGGAAACCGTCAATCCGGATATCTGGGCCGAAGAAATCGCTTGGCTAAAATCGCAGGCTGAAGTGTAGCCGGGTGATAGTCAGAACCATAAAAAACCGGCACTAAGGCCGGTTTTTTTATGGCTAATAAGCAGTTGCCCCCTGCGTTAAGCGGCTTTCGCCACCACGGCATCCGGGCGTTTGAGCAGCGCGTACAGGCCACCGGCTAACACCGTACCGGCAATAATCGCCACCAGGTACAACAGCACTGGGTGAATCGCCCCAGGGATCAACAGCACAAACAGGCCACCGTGTGGTGCCATCAATTGCGCGCCGAAGGCCATAGATAGGGCACCAGTCAATGCGCCACCGGCAATACAGCAAGGTAACACGCGCATTGGGTCACGGGCCGCAAAGGGAATTGCCCCCTCGGAGATAAAGCACAAGCCCAGTACCAGCGCGGCCTTGCCCCCCTCTTGCTCGCCTTTGTCAAACTTATGACGCGCCAGCAGTGTTGCCAACCCCATCGCCAGCGGTGGCACCATCCCCGCCGCCATAATGGCCGCCATCGGGGCATAAACTGACGAACTCAGCAGCGCGACACCAAAGGCATAAGCCGCTTTGTTCACCGGCCCGCCCATATCGGTACACATCATCGCACCAAGGATAGCCCCCAACAGCACCGCATTGGCGGTACCCATGGATTGCAGCCAGTTAGTCAGGCCAGTCATGATTTTAGCCACCGGCGTACCGACCACATAAATCATCACCAAGCCGACAATCAAGCTCGCCACCAGCGGAATAATCAATATCGGCTTCAGCGCTTCCATACTTTGCGGCAAATGCAGTTTAGTGCTGATAGCTTTGGCGACGTAACCGGCCAGGAAACCGGCAATGATACCGCCGAGGAAGCCCGCACCGGTACTTACCGCTAACATACCGCCAATCAAACCCGGTGTCAGACCCGGACGGTCAGCAATGGAGAAGGCGATAAAACCGGCCAACACCGGCACCATCAGGGCGAATGCCGAACCGCCACCAATTTGCATCAAGGCCGCAGCCAGTGTGCCTTTAACTTCAAATGCTTTGATACCGAAGACGAATGACAGCGCAATACACAAGCCGCCGGCAACCACCATGGGCAACATGTAAGACACACCGGTCAACAGGTGGCGATATGGACCACCGGTTTCTGCTTTTTTCGTGCCGGCGCTGCTGCCCGTTTTCGGCTGATAAACTTCAGCTTCCACCAGCGCTTTGTCCAGCTCCTGCATGGTTTTCTTCAGGGCTAAACCGGTGGTGGTGCGATACATTGGTTTGCCAGCAAACTTATCCAAGTCCACTTCGATGTCAGCCGCCACAATCACTAAATCTGCCGCGGCCACTTCTTCGGGGGTAATCGCGTTGCCAGCGCCCACCGAGCCACGGGTTTCAACTTTCACCCACCAGCCACGTTTTTTCGCTTCACTTTCAATAGCTTCAGCCGCCATAAAGGTGTGAGCCACACCGGTTGGGCAAGCCGTGATTGCCACAATGCGTTTGGGGCCAGTTGCTGACGATGTTGCTGGGCTAGCAGTAACTGCGACTTGATAAGGTTTTGCCTGAGCCATCGCCTGAGCTAAGAAGCCCTCAGGGTCCCGCACCGCTTTTTCCACCTCACCGACATAGACTTTTTTGCCGTTCAGCGCACTGTCAGCTGGAGCTGATTGCCCGGCCACAATCACCAGTTCTGCATCAGCCGCGTTATCAACCCAGCTCAGCCCAGCTTTTGCTGCCGCAGCGCCCAGCATCAGTGACGCAAGGTGGCCTCTGGCCTGCCCGAGCGAACTGTCTATTATTAGTAGCGTTTTCATTTCGCCTCCACAGATCAATTAAAGGGTTTCAGGTCAACTTTCGCCATCATGGCTGCCAACTGCGGGCGATCCGTAATACCCACATTGCTCTGACTGACGGCCAAAGCAGCGACTGCGGTTGCCAGGCGCAGGGTATGCTCACTGGATTCGCGCATTAACAATCCATAAATTAGGCCACCGACCATCGAGTCACCGGCACCTACGGTGCTAACCACGTCACAAGCAGGCGGTTTTGCCAACCAAGCACCAGAGGCATTCACCCACAGTGCCCCCTCAGCGCCGAGCGAAATCACCACATGAGCAATCCCTTGGTCACGCAGGGCGTGCGCGGCTTCCACCACATCCCCCAGTTCAGGGAGTGGGCGACCAGCCCAGATTTCCAGTTCACGACGATTGGGTTTCACTAACCATGGCGAGGCTTTCAGACCCGCCACCAAAGCTTCACGGCTGCTGTCGAAAATAATGCATGGGCATTGGCTGCGCAGGCGCTTCATCCAGTCAGTGAAGTCATCGGGATTGACACCCGCCGGCAAGCTACCGCTGACCGCCACCATGTCGAACTGCCCCAACCAGCTCAATGAATCATTTACAAAACGATCCCAATCCGGTTTGGTGACTTCAAAACCGGAGAAGTTAAAGTCAGTGACTTCGCCATCTTTTTCAGTCAGTTTGACGTTAATGCGCGTACGGCCCGGCACCACCTGAAAACGGTTGGCGATACCCAGTTCGCTGAATAACAGTTGGAAGCCATCTTGGTTATCTTTGCCAAGGAACCCCCCGACCGTGACATCAATCCCTAGGTCTTTCAGCACCTTGGCAACATTGATACCTTTCCCTGCCGCATGCAGACCGGCGGTTTTTACCAAGTTAACTTCACCGCGTTCAATCTCAGGGCAAAAGCCCACCAGATCGTAAGCCGGGTTCAGTGTGATAGTTGCTACTCTTCTGCTCATGCTGCCCCCTCGCCCAAACCGGCGGCGATAGCTTCACCAATCGCATCCAGAGCGGCCTGTGCATCTTCACCGCTGGCGGTAAAGCGCAGCCGATTGCCTTTTTTAACCCCTAAAGCCACAACTTTCATCAGACTACGTCCATTGGCGGGTTTACCGGTGCCGTCCAGATTGGTTACGGTAATTTCACTGGTAAACTGTTTGATTGTATTGACTAAAATCGTCCCTGGGCGCGCATGTAACCCATGTTCGTTACGGATAACAAACTCAGCGCTTAATACTTCGTTTTGCTCACTATACTCACTGGTCAGCAAGGCCAACAAGGCGGCGGCATCAGCGTTCAGCAGCATGTCAGCTTTTTTGGCGAGCAGTAAGTCACTCAGGTAGTTCAGCACACTGAGCGGCTGTTCATCCGCCACCGCGAGTGTCAGCAACAGGGCAACTTTCTCCCCATGATGTTCAAAGGCTGTTGCCGGGCGGCTCACAGTAACGGCACTGACCAAATTGCCTTCGGTGCTGTCACTCAACCAGACACCCTGCCCCAGATTCAGTGGCTCACGGGTAATCACATCACTGACAAAGCGGGCATCAACAGCGCCGATTTGCTGTAAGCGGCCAGCATTGAGTGCTTGCAGTGTGATCAGGTTGTCGGCGGCAACATCAAGTGCAATAAGTGAAGTGTCAAAATGGAATTCAGCGGCTTTTTTCTCGCCCATCAGCAAACTGCGTAATTCTTCAGCTGACGTGGTTTTCGCCAGCTGGGCGGCAACCGCATCATCACTTAACACGTGCGTCAGTTGGCGCAGCAACGCCAGGTGCTCATCAGAGCGGGCGGCGATGCCGATAACAATATAGGCGGTTTGATCCTCACCCCAGGCAATACCTTGTGGAAATTGGAAAACCTGAACTCCCGTGTTCAGCACCAAGTCGCGGGTATCAGTGGTACCATGAGGAATGGCAATACCATTACCCAAATAGGTCGAGGTTTGCTGCTCGCGGGCTAACATCCCATCGACATAACCGGCAGCTACATTGCCCGCTTGGGTCAACGCGGCGGCCACCTGAGTAATAGCTTCGTTTTTGCTGCCTGCCTGTGCAGACAGATGGATATCTTGCGTCGATAACTGGAACATTATGTCTCCTCTCTTGCTGAAATTGAATCGTTTCAGCTTTAATGAGAAAAAGGAGCGTTACCCTTTATCATCTGGTGACGAGATAACGCTGAAACGTTTCAAGGAGTGTGTTTCCGACTAAGAATATATGCAAGTTTTCTGCTTTTATTCTTGATGGATCTTTGACACTCCGCACATTTTTGTCTTGAACCGGTTTCTGTCAACCGTGAAATAGTCCAACTTGCTGACAGTTGCTGATACTCATATTAAAGGAGCCGAAACAATGTCTGTCGTCGTCGGTGTTGGCGTCATTATCGTCAATGAACAAGGTGAAATACTGTTGGGCAAACGTAGCGGTCAGCATGCCCCTTACTGGTCGATTCCTGGTGGTCACATGGAGGCCGGAGAGTCTTTTGAACATGCCGCACAGCGAGAAATATGGGAAGAAACGGGTTTAAATATCAATGAGATGAAAGTTATTGGCTTGTGCAACAACCTAGCGACTTGGCAAGATGAGGGCAAACACACGGTTTCAGTTTGTCTGCTAGCACAACATCCCGGTGGGCAACCTGAGCTGAAAGAGCCGGATAAATGTCAGCAATGGCGGTGGTGTCACCCGCGTGAATTGCCCGAGCCACATTTTGAAGCCAGCCGTCATGCGGTCGATTTATGGCTGACGCAGCAATTTTATTCGCCTTTCCACTAAAAATAGCGCCATTCCAATCCTCACATAACCCGCAAATTAAGCCGGTTGCGCACGAAAGAAAATAGCTGGGGGCGGTGAATTACCGCCCTTTCTCACCCTTTAAGGCGCAGTATCCACTTCCAACTGAATCAAATACACCAGCGCTTCTTCGCGCGTGTGATGACACATCTCCGGCAATGCTTGCAGCTTGGCACAGACCGCCGGGCGAGAGGGGGAATGGAAAATAGCGCAGCGCATATTGTTATCCAGATGCAAACAGCGGGTATTGGCGGGCTTACCGAATGGCATTCCGGGGATCGGGCTGGAAATCGAGGGAGCAATACAGCAGGCACCGCAATCTGAGCGACAGTCCATCAGCAGGCTCCTGTAGGCTGGTGGCATAACAGCGGACAATAGCAACCGCCCCTATTAACTACCAGCACTATTCTTGTTCCACAGCCCAATAACAGACCCGGCACACAATTTGCGCGGTTTGACTTATTATTTTCAGTGCATTTTTTAACCTACAAAATCCTTTTTAGTGCGATATTCAATCATAACCGCACTCAATAACCAGACCAATCACTGACCAAATCTTCTGTATAAGCATATTCATCTGTTTACAGCTTCATCACCAACATGTACCATTAGGCTAGTACACAAGAATTATTAACATCTAATTGATATCCAGCGTCATGGGTGCTAAAGCATGAAAGACGCAGAATATTTGGAGTAACAAATGTCAATGGGCTTAACCCAACCTTTATCACGGCCTTCCGTCCTCGGCGGTGCCATGATTATCGCCGGCACCGCAGTGGGTGCAGGGATGTTCTCAATCCCAATCGTGACGGCGGGGGTGTGGTTCACGGGCTCAGTCATACTGCTTATCTACACCTGGGCTTGCATGCTGATTTCCGGCTTAATGATTCTGGAAGCCAACCTGAACTACCCTAGCGGCGCCAGTTTCCACACCATGGTGCAAGATCTGCTGGGCAAGGTATGGAGCTCAATTAACGGGGTCTCTATCACTTTTGTTCTCTATATTCTGACCTATGCTTATATCTCCGCCGGCGGCTCAATCATTACCCATACTTTGCAAAATACCGTGGGAATTGGCCAAACTGGGGCGGGTTTCATCTTTGCCGTCTTAGTAGCATTCATTGTGTGGTTATCCACCCGCGCAGTAGACCGCTTAAGTACAATATTAATTGGCGGTATGGTTATCACATTTGTTATGTCTGTCGGCAATATGTTTAGCCATGTAGACAGCGCGGTGCTGTTCAATCAGGCCGATACCGATGCCCATTATTTACCTTATGCATTAGCCGCGTTGCCCTACCTGCTCACGTCCTTTGGCTACCACGGTAATGTGCCGGGCCTGGTGAAGTATTATCATAAAGATGGCAAAGCGGTGGTGCGCAGCTTGCTGTATGGCACACTGATAGCCTTGGTCATTTATATCCTGTGGCAGTATGCCATTCAGGGCAATATTGCGCGGGATGCATTCAAACAGGTTATTGCTGATGGCGGCAATATTGGTAGTTTGCTGAAACAGATGGATACCGTCTCTGCCAGCCACGCCACCAGCCAGCTACTCAATGCCTTCTCTTATATGGCATTGGCCAGCTCATTTCTCGGCGTGTCCCTTGGGCTGTTCGATTACATTGCCGATTTCTTTAAATTCACTGATGACCGCGCCGGGCGCACCAAATCAGCATTAGTGACCTTTGTCCCGCCGACAATCGGGGCGCTGTTGTTCCCGAATGGTTTTATCTATGCCATTGGTTTTGCTGGTTTAGCTGCGACAATTTGGGCGGTAATTGTCCCCGCATTGATGGCGCGTGCGAGCCGTAAACGCTTCCCGCAAGCGAATTATCGGGCACCCGGTGGGCAGTTTATGATTGGCTTTATTATCCTGTTTGGCCTGATCAATGCAGTGGCCCATATCGCGGCGCTATTTGGCCTGTTACCGGTATATGCATAAGGCTGATTTTATCGCTAAATCTTACTCCTTTTGGGCTTGCGCGAAACTAGCGGCGCGAGTAACTTGTCGCAACTTATCTTCAATCCTGATTGGCGGTTAATAAATGGCAAGAGCTAACGAAATAAAACGGGGTATGGCGGTCAACCTCAACGGCAAATTACTGCTGGTGAAAGATATTGACGTGCAAAGTCCCAGTGCTCGAGGCGCAAGCACGCTGTATAAAATGCGTTTTTCTGATGTGCGTACTGGGTTAAAAGTTGAAGAGCGTTTTAAAGGCGATGAGATCCTCGACACCATCACCCTAACCCGCCGTAGTGTGAATTTCTCTTACATTGACGGTGACGAATACGTCTTTATGGATGATGAAGATTTCACCCCATACAACTTCAAGAAAGAGCAGATCGAAGAAGAGCTGCTGTTTATTCCTGAAGGGGGCATGCCGGGGATGCAAGTTCTCACCATGGACGGCCAATTGCTGGCTCTCGAATTGCCGCAAACTGTTGATATGGAAATTGTTGAGACTGCGCCAAGCATCAAAGGCGCATCGGCCAGCGCACGTAACAAACCGGCAGTAATGAGTACCGGCTTATCAATTCAGGTGCCTGAATATATCAGCCCGGGCGAGAAAATCCGTATTCATATTGCAGAGCGCCGCTATATGGGCCGCGCTGAATAAGACCCACCATCTTTCGCCTTGCAGCGCTGTTGGCTGCGCTGACTCACCCGAATCACTTACTGATGTAAGCTCATTGGGGTGAGTTCGGCTTGCTGCCTTCCTGCATCATGAAATCTATTGGATATACAGACACAAAGGGCCGATTTCTCGGCCCTTTTGCTTTTTCATCCGAAAACACACCGGCGGTTTGCCAGATAGCGGGTTACTTCAGTTCTGGGAAGAATGCTCGCTTCAGCGCCAATTCAACACCACGAACTTCTGCCAACCCTTTCAGGCGACCAATAGCGGAATAGCCCGGATTGGTTTTCTTATGCAAATCATCCAGCATTTGGTGACCATGATCAGGACGCATCGGAATCGGACGCAAATCACCCGCCGCCTGACGACGCTGCTCTTCCGTTAAAATGGCTTTAACTACCGAGTACATGTCGACATCACCCTGCAAATGCCCGCCTTCATGGAAGGTTTTTGGGTTGCCTTCGCGGCAAGTCGACCGTAAATGTGTAAAGTGAATGCGATCACCAAAGGTTTCGATCATCTTCACCAGGTCATTATCCGCTCGTACGCCATAAGAGCCGGTGCACATAGTAAAACCGTTATAAATGCTATCAACAGTCTCTTTCAGCCACTGCATATCTTCAATCGTGGAAACAATACGCGGTAAGCCAAGAATTGGACGCGGTGGATCATCTGGATGCACTGCCATTCGCAAGCCAACCTGCTCTGCAACTGGGATGATGGCGCGCAGAAAATATGCCATATTTTCACGCAGTTGCGCTTTATCGATACCATCATACTCAGCTAAACGCGCGCGGAATTGATCCAGTGTATAGCCCTCTTCGGCCCCCGGCAAACCGGCAATAATATTACCCGTCAGCTTGGCGATATCCGCCTCAGACATTGCATCGAAATAGTTCGCCGCCTGCGCCAACTCTTCAGTCGTATAATCCTTCTCAGCCCCCGGGCGTTTGAGGATATGCAACTCAAAAGCGGCAAAAGCGATTTGGTCAAAACGCAGTGCTTTGGAACCATCTGGCAATTGATATTCCAGATCTGTACGTGTCCAGTCCAATATCGGCATGAAGTTATAACACACGGTATCAATGCCACATTCGGCAATATTACGCAGCGTTTGCTGATAATTTTCAATATGTTGCTGATAGTTACCACTGTGAGTTTTGATTTCTTCATGAATCGGTACGCTTTCCACCACCGACCACACCAACCCTTTTGCTGCCAATTCAGCTTGGCGCTGTTTGATTTCACTCACCGGCCAAACTTGACCATTTGGGATATGATGCAATGCAGTCACTACTCCGGTTGCACCCGCTTGGCGGATATCATCTAGCGACACCGGATCATTTGGGCCATACCAACGCCATGTTTGTTCCATTTATTTTTACCTTCTACGTAAACAGTTCAGATGCATACAATTTTGCTATGTCGACTAAAGCAGATAATTCAATCTGATGTTTTTATACCAATAATGTTGTTATACCGATTTCCAAGAGGTATCACTCAGCTTTATCCTTACTCTTTAAGCGCTGCGTGTCAAAAAGCAAAACCTCATTGGTTGATCCACTTCACGAATATAACCAATATTGGACTTACCAATTTTATTTTCTGTCATATGGCTTTACACTGCAAGCCGATATTGTATCGCAGCGGATAAAAGAAAACGGTCAGTATGGTGTGGCTTTTTTCCTACAGAAGCCAAACGAAACTGGTCTAACAACTTTTTCTGCCACCTTTTACCGCCATCCCCTTTGTCACATCCATGGGATGAATGATCTTGGAGCTACGTATGAATACTATTGCCAATAGCCGCCTTCCCGACACCGTACAGCAGCCGACTTATGATAGAACCGCACTGAAAAGCCGCATTGTTCACCTCGGTTTTGGTGCATTTCACCGCGCGCACCAAGCTCTACTCACTGATCGGGTGTTAAATAAGCAAGGAGGAGACTGGGGTATTTGCGAAGTCAGCTTGTTTGGTGCTGATGTTTTGATCCAAAATTTACGCCAGCAAGACCATCTCTTCACGGTGTTGGAAAAAGGTGCGCAAAGTAATCAAGCCATTGTGGTTGGGTCGGTCAACGAGTCTGTTCACGCCCGCTTAGATGGCATCATGCAAGTGCTAGAGAAATTGGCCGAACCGCAAGTGGCAATCGTGTCGCTGACCATTACAGAGAAAGGTTACTGCATCGAACCGGGCACTGGGCAATTAGATCGGCAAAATGAGTTTGTACTCGCCGATCTGGCTATCCCTGAGGCCCCAACTTCTGCTCCCGGCGTTCTGGTCGAAGCCCTACGCTTGCGCCGCCTGCGCGGGCTGCCACCTTTTACTGTCCTTTCATGCGATAACATTCCGGAAAACGGCCATGTAGTAAAAAATGCCGTACTCGGCTTAGCAACAGCTCGCGACCCAGAGTTGGCAAACTGGATAGAAAAAAATGTCACTTTCCCTAATACCATGGTCGATCGCATCGTGCCCGCGGCAACACCAGAAACATTGCAGGAAATCACCGATACACTGGGGGTTGCCGACCCTTGCGGTATTGCCTGTGAGCCTTTCATTCAATGGGTTGTCGAAGATAAGTTTGTAGCTGGCCGCCCTGACTGGCAAGTCGCTGGAGTGCAGTTAGTCGATGACGTATTGCCATTTGAAGAGATGAAATTGCGCATGTTAAATGGCAGCCATTCCTATCTCTCTTACTTAGGTTATCTGGCGGGTTATCAGCATATTAATGACTGTATGGCCGACAATAATTATCGAGTGTCGGCTCGTCGTCTAATGATGGATGAACAAGCGCCAACACTGCGTGTTACCGGTATTGATCTGAATGCTTATGCTGACCAGCTGATTGAGCGTTACAGCAATCCATCGTTAAAACACCGCACCTGGCAAATCGCGATGGACGGCAGCCAAAAATTACCACAGCGGATGCTTGATTCAGTGCGTTGGCATTTACAAAACGGTGGGCCATATCGCTGCCTGGCACTGGGTATCGCCGGTTGGATGCGTTATGTCGGTGGCGTGGATGACAACGGGCAACCCATTGATATCCGTGATCCAATGGTTGATAGCTTTAAACAATGTGTCGAAAGTAGTGAGGACGGCTCTGCCAGAGTTCAGAGCCTGCTGTCGCTGAAATCATTGTTTGGTGAATCCTTACCGCAACACACTGAATTTGTTCAGGCGGTGACAGAAGCTTACCTCAGCCTGCAACAGTTTGGTGCGAAAGAAAGTGTGAAACGCCTGGCACAGCAAGATTAATTTAGCCAACTTATCGGATGAGCCTCAATAATGAGGCTCATTAATTCCAACTAGGTCAGTGAACGCAGCCCTCTACGGCTTCAAGGGCAAAGGGTAAATTACTCTTCGAGTTGATACGGCGCAGACTCAAACAAATAACCATCAAAATCAGGATGGTCTGCATCAGAAATCTCGAGCAATTTTATTTTTACATTTTCTAGATGCTGCCACATAGCTTGCTTGGCGGCCTTACTATCTCGGCGCAACACCGCTTGCAGGATTTTTTGATGGTCTTCCATCCATTGCCAACGGTAACTAAAATCAAGGGTATGGCTGTGTGCCCCTTGCCACATAGCGCTAGTTTTTCTGGCCTGCCACGCCTCGGCCACCATATTCGCCAGTACACTGTTTTGTGTCGATTGAGCCAATAAACAGTGAAATAGTTCATCCGCACTTTCATCCACCGCACCTGCATCTAATGCCGTTTTTTCCTGCTCGATGGCCTGGCGCATTTTGATGATGTCCGCCTTAGTGGCTTGCATCGCAGCAAAAGCAGCAACTTCGCTTTCCAATAATTGGCGGGCTTGCAGCAGTTCAAATGGGCCATAGCCGCTGTCAGTCGCCACAGTGGACTCCCCATTTTCTGGCCTATCGGGGACATTAACCACATAGACGCCAGAACCTTTACGCACTTCCACTAATTTTTCCAACTCCAGCATGATCAGTGCTTCACGTACCACACTGCGGCTAACGCTGAAATTTTCGGCAATATCACGTTCAGGTGGTAAACGGTCACCCAAATTATATTGCCCACTGACAATGGCTTCGCGCAGTTGACTGCCGACTTCCTGATATAACCGCATAACCTTATTTCCTGCATCAGGTATTGGCAGTGAAAATACCAAATTGGCCTGACCAAATGGTGTCTGAATAACAGCCAGTATATCATGTGGTCAAACAATTTCATTGCAGTCCAACAATTTCATTGCAGCATAAAACATCAGACGAACTAACACGGCTTATCAATGTGATAAGCCGTGTTTATAAAGAATCATTAATTTAGTTTGCAATATTAGAGGTAAGTGACAGTTAATATTCCTAAATTACGCTGCGGATTCAGCCATTCCAGGCGTGAAGACGCTAAATTGCTGGGTAACCGAGAAGCCAGCGGCATATTACGTGAGAGGGTTTGTCGTTGAGTGAGTGTTTCACCATTGCGGTAACAGCGTGTGGTAATCGTTTGGTCCGCAATTGAGGTATCACATGGGCTGTCTACAATAGCTCCGGAAAATGTAATTGTTCCGGTTACAGACAGGGTAGATTGCGCACTACTTGCAGCAAAAGATATTGTCCATGAAAACATTATGGCTAAGACAATTAGTACCCGATAGTTGCTCATAATCACCTCGACTCTCATATCAGTCATTTTAAATGATAGAGGATTCCAGCCAGAGCGATGGGAATGACAGAGCATTTTTTATTGCTTGCTCGGTCTATAACTCACTAAGATTCCTCGTAGAAGTGAATTATATTGCTTAGCTTTGTAATGCAATTAGGCGAGGTTCCTAATACGCCTAGGAAATAGTCTGCCTTTTAGCCTTTTTCGTTTAATAATAAGCTTGGCTGGTGTTATATCCTCTCCTGATAATATCGGCACGACTGAGCCTTTTCTTGAGAGGTTATTGAAAATAAATTTATGGTTGGAGATCTCTGATGACAAAAACGAACCTAATTACCGGCTTTTTAGGGTGTGGCAAGACCACCACAATTCGTCATTTACTGTCACAAAAACCTGAAAATGAGAAATGGGCCGTTCTGGTCAATGAATTCGGTGAGATAGGTATTGATGGCGCACTATTAGCAGACAGTGGTGCAGTATTAAAAGAAATACCCGGTGGCTGCATGTGTTGTGTTAACGGGCTTCCCATGCAAGTCGGCTTGAATATGCTGCTACAACAAGCAAAACCGGACAGATTACTGATTGAGCCAACCGGGTTAGGCCACCCCAAACAGATTCTCTCCTTATTAACGTCAGATAGTTACCTACCTTGGATCTCTCTGCATGCCACTCTAAGCCTGCTAGATGCCCGTCAACTAAGTGATCCCCGTTATACCGGAAATGAAAACTTCCGCGACCAATTAGCCGCAGCCGATATCCTGGTCGCGAATAAACAAGATACCTATAGCACAACAGATTACGCGGTATTAAAACAGTGGCATACACAACAAGCCGTATCTCGCCCACTCTATTATACGGAGCAAGGGAAGATTGATATTACTTTGCTGGATATGGCGCACAGTAATAATGATGAATTACCCGATGGTGAGCACCATCACCACTCAACACGACCAAAAGGGCTGGCGGCATTAAGTCTCAAAGGTGCAGAACCTTGGCGTCGCGCTGTTAATCAAGGTCAAGGTTATCTGAGTTGTGGTTGGGTATTTAATGCCGACACTGTATTTGACACCGTGCCATTATTGGAATGGGTACGATTAAATCCAGTAGAGCGAATAAAGGGGGTAATGCGTATTGCTGAAGGAACCCTCGTCATTAACCGACAAGGGAGTGATTTAAAAATTGAAACTCGCCAAATTCCCCCGCTGGATAGCCGCATTGAGCTTATTAGCACAATGGCCCCTGACTGGAATGCACTCCAGCATGAATTACTCAGGATTCGGCTGCATAATGGAGTATAATGCGCTCCAATTTATTGGTAACCCATTAATACACTGACAATTTTTAGAATATAGGCTAGCGCATGACCCGCCGTAATTTACCAACAGTATTACTGCTTAATTTGCTTGGAATCGCCCTGTTCTTCTCTTGGTATATCCCGGCAAACCACGGATTTTGGTTTAAAATAGATTCAGCAATATTCTTCTATTTTAACCAACACCTGCTGTCCAGCCCGTCATTCCTGCATTTAGTGGCCATCACTAACAATCGGGCTTTCGATGTTATTTCCCTGATTTGCATGGGGCTGCTTTATTTGTCCTGTTATATAAGAGAAACCCCCGCAGGTCGCCGCCGCCTAATTGTCATGGGCTTTGTCATGCTGTTAACCGCAGTCATCCTCAATCAATTAGGCCATTTGATACCGGTTTCCCGTCCCAGTCCGACACTGGTTTTTGAAAATATTAATCGCGTCAGTGAATTAACCGGGATTCCGACTAAAGATGCCTCCAGCGACAGTTTCCCCGGCGACCATGGCATGGTGTTGATCATTTTCGCCTGCTTTATGTTGCGCTATTTTTCTCGCGGCGCTTTTGCTATTGCCTTGCTGATCGTCGTCGTCTTCTCAATGCCGCGAATAATGATTGGTGCACATTGGTTTACTGATATTGTGGTCGGCTCACTGTCAGTCGTTTTGGTAGGGATAAGCTGGATATTGCTGACACCGCTCAGTGATAAAATCATTGATGCCATTAATCGGAACCTACCAGGTTCAAAAAAACATTAACCCGCCAACGGCGTTATGCTGGAGCTCAAAAGAGCGATTTTTTTGCTCCAGCCACCATTTATGCTTTCACTTATTTATTGTCACTAAACGGCTAAAAATTCAGCTATCTGCTTTTAATATATAACATTACATTATGTTACATTAACATTTTGTAAAATTATGGGTATAAAAGCTCTCGCCTTTTATTAATCATTGCGGTAATCTCAAAAACGTTTGCGTTCCGATAACGGCATTTCACTACTGTCCTAATGAATATTGTGCGTTCCTGCACATTTATTTGGTTAAGTGATTGTCTCATCAGACCACAATCAATAATCTCGATTCGTTTGGTATTTTTGGTAGCGACATCCGTCGTAAGGACAGCAAGGGAAAACAACAACAATGGTCAAGTCTCAACCTATTATGAGATATATTCTGCGGGTCATTCCTGCGGTTGCAGCAGCGGTAATGTTATCAGCGTGTAGTTCACCACAGACTTCGAACTTACATAATTCGCAAACTGAGATGCGTGCAGTTAATGACAAAGATGGGCTTTTACTGCAAGCCTCTCAGGATGAATTCGAAGCGATGGTGCGCAACGTTGACGTCAAATCGAAAATTTTAGAACAGTATGCAGGGTGGAAAGGGGTTCGTTATCGCCTAGGCGGTAGTAGTAAACGCGGTATTGATTGCTCTGCGTTCGTACAAACGACTTTCCGTGAACAATTTGGTATGGATTTGCCACGCTCAACCTCTGAGCAGCAGGATCTTGGCAAGAAAATCCAGCGAACTAAATTGCGCCCCGGTGATTTAGTGCTGTTCCGAGCAGGTTCGACAGGCCGCCATGTTGGTATCTATTTAGGAAACGATAAGTTTGTACATGCGTCGACCAGTGTCGGTGTGACAATATCGAGCCTAAATGAAGATTATTGGAATAAGCGTTATCGTGATGGGCGGCGAGTCCTGAGTAGTGGTTCGCGCAGCTAGCTGATTTTATTCCTGTTGTCCGAGATACCAAACGAAACTATGAAACGCTGCCACGGCAGCGTTTTTTATTGCTGGAATCCCCTCCCCGTCATCCATTTCTGCTCACTGTGTAGGAAACGTCCTTTTTTACAGGAAATAGCAGAAATCAAGAATTTTCTGTGTAAAATGCGCTGCGCTAAACCAAGAGTTTTCTGGCACTAAGGTATAATAACCAACGATTATCCTTTCAAGAATTAAGTAGACTGTGTTACTAAGCTGAAAATTTATTTTATGGATATGTATTTCTAAAATACATCACTACAAATGCAGATTCACTGGCACCACATATTTGATGCATTTATATGGCATCTTTGCTCTATATTCGATGAAAATTCAAATCGATAAGCTTATTAATGTCAATAATACTCCCTAGCAAATCGGTAGCGCTGTGCTACTAACTTACTTATACTCATAAACACTTTACCGATCATGCTGAGGAGCGGCGTAACATGGGTTCAAACAGTGCGTTCTCCCGCAATACTTTATCCAGACGCCATCTTGTTAAAAAAAGTGTCATCCTCGCACTCTGTTTCTTTATTTGTTTTGTTGTTATTACTTTGTCATTACTTTATCGCAGCAGTGAACGTAAATTAACAGCGCAAAGTGATCATATTATTTCCTATTCATCCCACTTTCTTAGTGAGCTAACAACAACTATGTCTCAGCTTATTCCGCTGAGTGCAAAAAATTGTGAACAGGCCAGCCCTGCCCTGCACTATCGGGCGGCATTTACCAATGGTGTTCGGGCTTTCTTATTAGTGCGGGATGATATGACTTATTGCTCTTCAGCCACGGGTGAAATGGCTACGCCTGTCAGTGCGTTATATCCCAAAATTGATGTATCCCAGCCTTTGGATTTTAAAATTCAGCAAGGTACACCAATGATGCCAAACAAACCCGCAATTGGTGTCTGGTTACGCGAAGCCGGTCGCGGTAATACTGGCGTATTAGCAACATTGGAACTCAACTTACAGCCCTATTTATTACTGAATTATTCGAGCAATCAAGTTAACGGTTTAGCCATCATTATTGATCAGTTGGCAGTGACCACCTTTGACTCTAAAGTCATGCCAATCAGCCAATTACCGACACGTGATGCCCGTGAGGTCCAATTACCCGGTTATCCGATTAAGATATTGATTTATCATACCAACCTCACTGCGGATGATATTCGCATGACCTTATTAGGAGGATTGTTACTTGCGGGCTTAGTTGGTATTTTGGCTTATTATATTTTAATTGCCAGCCAAAGTGCGGAAGCAGAAATTTTACGCGGTATCCGGCGTGGTGAGTTCTTTGTTGAATACCAACCAGCATTCACTTCAGGTGACCGAAAAATATCGGGGTTGGAAGCGCTTATCCGCTGGCAACATCCAATTGAGGGGCGTATTTCTCCAGACATTTTTATTCCTTATGCGGAAGCTCAACATCTGATCCAACCGCTGACCCGGCATTTATTTGAATTAATCATTAAGGACAGTGAATTAATGGCTGACCATGTTCCTCCAGGAATTAAATTGGCCTTTAATATTTCCCCTGTTCATCTCATTGATGATAACTTCCGTAAAGATGTCACTCAGATGTTGCAGAAATTAAATACTGATGTGTTCTCCCCAGTATTCGAGATTACTGAGCGGGGTATGGTTGAAGAGGAATTGGCAATCAAGCAATTTGCTTGGCTACGTTCACAAGGGGTACAAATCGCTGTTGATGATTTTGGCACCGGGCATAGCGCGCTGATTTATTTAGAACGTTTCACATTAGATTATATTAAAATTGATCGCGCCTTTATCAGCACCATCGGCATTAATACTGTTACAGCTCCGGTATTAGATGCAGTATTAATGTTGGCGAGCAAGCTCAATATTGAAACCGTCGCTGAAGGCGTAGAAACCGAGCAGCAACTCCAATATTTGGCCCAGCACGGTGTTAACTTCTTGCAAGGCTATCTACTCAGTAAGCCGCTGTCCGTTGAAGGTTTAGTCAAGTTTTGTCATGAAAAAACTTCGTAACAAAAACTAATTGGCTTAATGTTTGCTTTACCCCTGCAAACTGGTAATTTCACTTAAGATTATTACTATACAATAAATAATTCGAGTTGTAGGAAGGCGGCGGCAGATTTGAACGCGGCTTGCAGCAGCCTCGCACCGGCGAGGCTTATGGATGGGTCGAGTCGTGAAAGCAGCTAACACGCATTCAGCTTGAATGTATGACGGGTCTATTCAAATAACAGCAGGAGATCACCACTAATATGTTGTTACGCCTACTTGCTGCCTGTGCACTTTCAGCTCTGAGTTTTTTCTTGCAGGCTGAAACCATTAAAGAAAGCAGCTCTTTTGCCATACTGGGCGAACCTAAGTACTCATCAGATTTTAGCCATTTTGATTATGTTAATCCGGCGGCTCCTAAAGGCGGAGATATCACGCTATCTGCGATTGGTACATTTGATAACTTCAACCGCTATGCATTACGTGGCAACCCGGCGGTACGCACGGAAAGGTTGTATGACTCGTTATTTGGCACGTCAGATGATGAGATTGGCAGCTATTATCCATTAATTGCCGAGTCAGCTCGTTTTGCTCCTGATTTTCACTGGATTGAAGTTGATATCAATCCCCGCGCCCGTTTCCATGATGGCCAACCTATTACTGCACAAGATGTCGCATTCACTTTCAATAAATTTATGACTGAGGGTGTGCCACAATTTCGCATTGTTTATAAAGGGGTGCAGGTAAAAGCCATTTCTCGCCTCACTGTGCGTTTTGAATTCCCAGAACCCAATAAAGATAAAATGTTGGGTCTATTTGGTTTACCCGTCATGCCAGAGCATTTCTGGAAAAATCATAAACTCAGTGATCCACTGAGTAAACCGCCAGTCAGCAGCGGCCCCTATCGGATTGGTAAATACAAGATGGGGCAGTTTATTACCTATGAGCGGGTTAAAGATTATTGGGCAGCCAATTTGCCAATCAATCGTGGGCAATATAATTTTGACACCATTCGTTATGATTATTATTTAGATGATAAAGTCGCACTGGAAGCATTTAAAGCTGGCGCTTTTGATTTCCGCGAAGAGACTTCACCCAAAAGTTGGGCGACACAATATGTTGGGGGTAACTTTGCGAAAGACTATATCGTCAAACAGGATATCGTCGATAACTCGGCCCAAAATACTCGCTGGCTGGCCTTTAATGTCCAGCGTCCTATTTTTAGCGACAGACGAGTTCGTGAAGCACTGACATTGGCATTTGATTTTGACTGGATGAATAAAGCGTTTTATTTCAATAGTTACCAACGCACTAATAGCTTCTTTCAGAATACCGAATATGCCGCTAAAGGTTATCCGGACAGTGCTGAACTGGCATGGCTCGCCCCGCTCAAAGGTAAAATACCGCCCGAAGTATTTACACAAATTTATCAGCCGCCACACACTGATGGCAGTGGCAATGCACGTGATAACCTATTAAAAGCGCGTGAATTATTGAGTGAAGCTGGTTGGGAAGTGAAAAATCAGCAATTGGTCAACCGCAAGACCGGCCAACCTTTTGTCTTTGAATTACTGTTACTTAGCGGCAGTAATTTCCAATATGTTCAGCCGTTTAAACATAATTTACAGCGTTTGGGAATTACCATGAATATCCGCGAGGTGGATAGTTCTCAGTTTGTTAACCGCCTGCGCAGCCGGGATTACGATATGATTCCTACGGTTTACACCGCGTTCCCCTACCCTAGCCCGAATCTGCAGATCTTGTGGAGTTCTGCATATATTGATTCCAGCTATAACACGTCGGGGATTAAAGATCCCGCCATCGATCAATTGATTGAACAGATAATTAAACATCAGGAACAGCCCGATGCACTGCGCTCCCTGGGGCGAGCGCTTGACCGGGTGTTAACTTGGAACTACTTGATGATCCCGATGTGGTATTCCAACCATGCCCGCTTTGCTTATTGGGATAAATTCTCAATGCCGGCGGACAGGCCCACTTACTCGCTCGGATTTGATAGCTGGTGGTTTGATGTCAACAAGGCAGCTCACCTGCCAGCAGAACGTCATTAGGGGGCAGTTGTGGGCGCATATCTGTTACGGCGACTGTTATTGGTCATTCCCACGTTGTGGGCGATTATCACTATAAACTTTTTTATTGTACAAATAGCCCCCGGCGGCCCGGTTGATCAAGCTATCGCCAATATTGAACTGGGCCATTCCGGCGGATATAGCGCCGGTGCTGGCGATGCGGCATTAGGGGGGGCCAAAGTTGGTCTCAATGCCGCGCAAGTTGGGGACAGTAACTATCGCGGGTCACGGGGATTAGACCCGGAGGTCATCGCTGAAATCAAGCAGCGCTTTGGTTTTGACAAACCACTGCATCAGCGCTATTTCGATATGCTGTGGAGCTATGTGCGCTTTGATTTTGGCGACAGCCTGTTTCGTGGCGAATCCGTCATGTCATTGATTAAGCATAGCCTGCCGGTTTCTATCTCATTGGGGTTATGGAGCACACTGATTATTTATCTGGTTTCCATTCCTTTGGGCATTAAAAAGGCAGTGCGCAATGGCTCAGCTTTTGATACTTGGAGCAGCACCTTAATTATTATTGGTTATGCTATCCCCTCGTTTTTATTCGCCATTTTACTGGTCGTGCTGTTTTCCGGCGGCAGCTATTTTGATTTATTCCCGCTACGCGGATTAGTGTCCAGCAACTGGGATACTCTGCCGTGGTACGGCAAAATAACAGACTATTTGTGGCACATTACCTTGCCGGTGCTGGCGACCGTGATTGGCGGTTTTGCCACTCTGACCATGCTGACTAAGAACTCATTTCTTGACGAAATCCGCAAACAATATGTGGTCACCGCGCGCGCCAAAGGGCTACCCGAAGAGAAAATCCTCTATCGCCATGTGTTCCGCAATGCCATGTTGCTGGTGATTGCGGGCTTCCCCGCCACCTTTATCAGCATGTTTTTCACTGGTTCATTGTTGATTGAAGTGATGTTTTCACTCAATGGTTTAGGGCTACTGGGCTATGACGCCACCTTGCAGCGCGATTATCCGGTGATGTTTGGCACTCTTTATATTTTCACTCTGATTGGTTTACTGCTAAATATCCTCAGCGATATCACCTATACCTTGGTTGACCCCCGCATCGACTTTGAGGGCCGCCAATGATGAAGCGACTAAGCGCTATTAATCAAGCCCGCTGGGCACGCTTTCGCCAAAACCGTCGCGGTTATTGGTCACTGTGGATTTTTCTGACCCTGTTTATCATCAGCTTGTTCGCCGAACTAATAGCCAATGACAAACCCCTGTTGGTCAGCTATAACGGCAAGATATATATGCCCTTTATGACCAATTACTCCGAATCAACCTTTGGCGGCATTTTAACCACCGCGGCTGATTACCAAGACCCCTACGTGATTGGCCGGATTAAAGATAATGGCTGGGCAATCTGGGCCCCCATTCGCTTTAGCAACAACACCATCAATTTTGCCACGGATGTGCCCTTCCCCTCGCCCCCCAGCCGCACCAATTTATTGGGCACTGACAGCACGGGCGGTGATGTATTAGCGAAAGTTATTTATGGCTTCCGTATCTCGCTGTTATTTGGGCTGACATTAACACTATTTTCGAGTGTCATTGGCATTTGTGCCGGGGCAGTTCAGGGTTATTACGGCGGCAGAGTTGACTTATGGGGCCAGCGATTTATTGAAGTCTGGTCCGGTATGCCCACACTGTTTTTAGTCATTTTGCTGTCTAGCATTGTGCAACCTAATTTCTGGTGGTTATTAGCTATCACCGTGATATTTGGCTGGATGGGGTTAGTGGGGGTGGTTCGGGCCGAGTTTCTGCGCACCCGAAATTATGATTATATCCGCGCGGCGCGGGCCATGGGGGTGCGTGACCGCGTAATTATGTCACGGCATATGCTGCCCAATGCCATGGTTGCCACTCTGACCTTTTTACCCTTTATTTTGTGCGGTTCTATCACCACTCTAACCTCACTGGACTTCCTCGGTTTTGGCTTACCCATGGGGTCGCCATCACTGGGAGGGCTGTTATTGGAGGGCAAAAATAACCTGCAGGCTCCCTGGCTTGGCATAACCGCATTCCTGGTATTGGCCGTGCTGTTATCTCTGTTGATCTTTATCGGCGAAGCGGTGCGTGACGCCTTTGACCCAAGTAAGGTGTACTGATATGGCGACCTCCCCCCTTCTCGACATTCAAAACCTCAGTATTGCATTTCGTCAGGCGGGCGTTGACCGCCAGGTGGTGAGCTCGCTTTCGCTACAAATAGAACGCGGTGAAACCCTGGCATTAGTTGGGGAGTCGGGCTCTGGCAAGAGTGTGACCGCGTTGTCAATTTTACGTCTGCTGCCCTCACCGCCGGTGATTTACCCCAGCGGCGAGATTCTGTTTGCGGGCCAATCACTGCTGCATGCCGATGAGCCGACTTTGCGCGCTATTCGCGGTGATCAGATTTCCATGATTTTCCAAGAGCCCATGGTGTCATTAAACCCCTTACACACCATTGAAAAACAACTGGCGGAAGTGCTGTCACTGCATCGCGGCATGCGCCGAGAAGCAGCGCGGACTGAAATCATTCAATGCCTTGACCGGGTGGGCATTCGCAATGCTAAAGGGCGTCTGGCCGACTTCCCCCACCAGTTATCTGGCGGAGAACGCCAACGCGTGATGATTGCCATGGCCGTGCTGACCAAGCCCAAATTACTGATAGCGGATGAACCCACCACCGCGCTGGATGTGTCAGTGCAAGCCCAGATCTTAAGTTTGCTGAAAGAGTTAAAGCAAGAGATGGGCATGAGCTTACTGTTTATTACCCATAATCTGAATATTGTACGCCGATTGGCCGATAACGTGGCGGTGATGCGCGAAGGTCGAGTGGTTGAGCACAATACCCGTCAAGCACTGTTTAACGCACCACAGCATGCCTATACTCGCCAATTATTGGATGCTGAGCCGCAAGGCCGCCCGCTGCCCATCACCATGGATTTGCAGCCCTTACTCCAAGTCAAAGGGTTACAAGTGGCGTTTCCAATTAAACGGGGCCTGTTGCGCCGAACCGTCGCGCACCACTATGCTCTGCGGGATCTCAGTTTTGACTTAAAGCCCGGTGAAAGCCTGGGTTTGGTGGGGGAGTCCGGCTCAGGGAAAAGCACCACCGGGCTGGCGCTACTGCGGCTGTTGCCCTCTAAGGGCGAGATTTGGTTTAATGGTCAACCGCTGCACAATTTCTCCCCCAAGCAAATGTTGCCTTATCGCAGCCGCATACAAGTCGTGTTTCAAGACCCTTATTCAGCGCTGAACCCGCGATTGAATATTCAGCAGATTATTGCTGAAGGGCTAGAGGTGCATCAGAAACTCAGCGCAGTACACCGTGAGCAGCGCGTCATTAAAGCCATGGAAGAGGTTGGATTAGACCCCGTAAGTCGCTATCGATACCCGACTGAATTCTCCGGCGGACAGCGCCAACGCATTGCTATTGCGCGCGCATTAATCCTGCAACCACAACTACTTATCCTTGATGAACCCACCTCATCACTGGATAAATCGGTGCAGGCACAAATATTGGCGTTGCTGAAATCCCTTCAGCAGCGCTACCAACTCAGTTACCTGTTTATCAGCCATGACTTACAAGTCGTGCGGTCACTATGCCATCAAGTGATTGTATTAAAACAGGGGGAAGTGGTGGAGCAAGGTGACTGTCAGACTATCTTTGCCGCGCCAAAACAACAATATACCCAGCAATTATTGCAATTTGCCGACTAGCTTGGCGCACATCAGGAATCAGAGCATACGAAAACGTCAGCATAAACCACTGACGCACGCGCAATCGCGTATCAGAAAGGATAAAGGGCGGTCATAGTCTCAGCAATAGCCACGCCAACATCTTTCAGGCGGCACATGGTTGCACTCTCATCCTGGCGGTGAACAAACAGGCAAGGCTCGCCCTCGCACTCCACAATCGCGGAGTCCACTTGAATATCTTGCAGCGAGAGATGGAGCCGCTGCATGATAATCTGCGCATGTGCACCATCATGGCTTAATAATTTCAGCCCCATGAGGTCATTATTGCTATCGTCTATCGCCGTTAGTGGGGTCGGTTCAACTTTGACGCCGATAAACCCAGATAACCAGCGGTAACTTTGCGGCAGACGATGTACTACCGAAAGTTGGATATTATTCACGTATTTTTCCTAGTAAAAATAGAAATACAGAAACTCACAAAAGCACCACAATGACTCACACTGACTAAAGTTATAGCCGCTAAATTGGCATTGTGCTTGATCCAAACCTCACCAAAACACAACATTGATAACAATTTAGAAACTAAAAATCTACAATGTCATTTTTTATGCGGTTCTAACCATTATTCGGCCCCTAACACCAAGGCCGAGATTGCCGGTTTGGGATTTAGATCCCATTTTTCGTTATATTTATACCTTTATGGCGGCCAGCTCAACCATTTTTATTGCAAACCCATTACCTAATACTGATCAATATTTTACATTTAAGGAACATTTTGATGCTAACCAAGCCTAATAAAACTGATTTAATTAATTGATAAATATATATATTAATCAATACACGGCGTTCTCTTACCCGCAAGGATGGCCGGTAAAAACAACGCCATGACAATTTTGTCTTTTTTATATCTTCGCTCAAAAAGTTAACAATATGGTGTCGAACAAAACTATGCAACAAATAATGATATGCATACTTACCATATTAATTAAGCGCAAGGATGGTGCTCTTTTGAGCGGCAACGATGGCGGTATTGGGGGTTGTGGCGGGCAAATTAAAGGCAAGAAGTCAGCAGACTGTCATTGGCAAACTGGCTACCAATCATAAATGTGAAGGGAACCTCCGCCAGCATTTGCCCTTCACATTTGAGTTATTGGGGTTATTTCACCGTTTTCTTATGCGGACGGCTGGCATACAGATACAACAGCATGGCGACAATAATACAAAACGCCATTGAACTGACCATTGGCCAAGCGCTGCGTGATGGGGCCATCGACAACAGCGTCCCGACGAGCGCGCCGATACCAAAGCGCAACGTCCCGGCCAGAGAAGAAGCCGTGCCTGCCATGTGCGGAAAATCATCCAAAATGACCGCCATAGCATTCGAGGTTATCATCGCGATACAACCGACATAAGCCGCGACGCCCAACACCAGAGCCCAGAAACCCAATCCAGCCGCACAAACTATCAGCAGCCAGATCCCCATAATAAGTTGCACCAACATGCCAAAGCGGAACATTTTCAGCGCGCCAAAGCGGCGAACATTGCGGCTATTAATCAATGTCATCAAGAACAAAAAGACAATGTTTAGTGCAAAGTAATAACCAAAATTCTGCGGAGAAACGCCATTTAAATCAATATAAACAAACGGCCCGGCGCTCAAAAAGGAGAACATTCCGGCAAAAGAGAAGCCGCTGGCCAGCATATAGCTGAGCACCCGCTTATGGCGAAATAAGGTGGCAAAATTACCTATAGTGGTGCGCAAATGGAATCGTTGCCGCTTTTCTGGCGGTAAGGTTTCTTTGATAAACAATGAAACCAGTATCGCCGCCACTAACGCAGCCCCCGCCATGCTCCAGAAAATTGCATGCCAGCTAAACCACACCAGCAAAGCACCGCCGATAATTGGGGCCAGCAATGGCGCGATAGTCATCACCAACACCACAAAAGACATCATGCGCGAGAAATCATCTTTGGTGAACATGTCTCGCATCAATGCATTAATCACCACACTGGCCGCCGCGGCTGACAAACCGTGCAAGAAACGCAAATTAATCAGTTGCTCAACAGATTGCGCCATCGCACAGGCCATGCCCGCCAGTGCAAAAACAAGGGTGCCCCAGAAGATGACCGGTTTGCGCCCGAGACTATCAGCCATTGGCCCATAGAACATTTGCCCGATGGCAAACCCCAGCACATAGGCACTTAGCGTCATCTGCACCGCACCACTTTCTACGCCAAACTCCTGCGCAATGATGGGCATACTGGGCAGATACATATCAATCGCCAAGGGCATTAACATGGATAGCAAACCCAGGATAAAGATTAAGCCAAAGTGGGAAGTCCGGCTATTGGTGTCATTTGGATTACTGGCAGGCACGTTCAACAACTCCTTCAATAACCAACAGCGGGTTATCTCAATAGCAAAATAGCGTGGCGGCAGTGCGCCAACGCTGTTATAGAAATCAATTACAGATGAGGAGCGCCAACACTCGCAATTTCTTCAATTGTCAGGGGGCGATACTCACCAGGCGCTAAATCATCATCAAGTTTGATGTCGCCAATGCGCTCACGATGCAGTTCCAATACACGATTCCCCACCGCCGCAAACATGCGTTTTACCTGATGGTAGCGACCTTCACTGAGGGTCAAGCGCACCAATTGTGGCTCGATAACCTCAAGCTGGGCAGGTTTAGTCAGCGATTTTTCATTATGCAACTGTACGCCATCAGCAAACTGCTGCGCCGTGTCATCCGCGACAGGGTGTTCCAGTGTCACCAAATAGGTTTTTTCACAATGGTGACGCGGAGAAGTTATGCGGTGTGACCACTGGCCATCATCGGTCATCAGCACCAGCCCGGTGGTGTCAATATCCAATCGTCCGGCGGCATGAAGTTTGTAAGCTACTGGTTCGTCGAGGAAATATAGCACCGTAGGATGGTCTGGGTCTTCTGTTGAACACACATAACCCTGCGGTTTGTTCAGCATAAAGTAACGCGGGCCAACCGTTTGTTGTAATGGGTTGCCGTCAAATCTCACGTCTTGTTCCGCGGTCAGCTTGATAGCCCCGTTTTTGACCACTTCACCATCGATGGTGACGCGCTTTGCCCGCAGCTCGCGCGCAACCAACGCCCGGCTAACCCCTAATTGCTGAGATAAAAACTTGTCCAATCGCATTGAATCTACTTTGCCTGTTATAGAGTCGCACCACTGAGGGGCACGATACCCGCACTCACCACCCGCCAACGATGGCAGTATGCTAATAATACGGTGTGAAATTAATGAAACAGTATAGCGGCGGTTGTCCTATCATCCTAGGAACAGTTACGCCAAAAGCCGTTATTGAGAAACAACTTATCCGCACAACACCGCCCCTCGCGCAGGCGGCGACACACAGGCATAATAATAGAAAGTCTTGAAGATAAATGGCATTTATACGTTGCAGGAAAGTATTGCAAATGGTGAATGAGTTGAACAACTTGCAAATGATGATAAAAATCACCGGGCAGGCACATTAATGGCCTTTACGTTACGCCCTTATCAGCAAGAAGCGGTGGATGCGACCCTTGCGCATTTTCGTCGCCATGTGGAGCCAGCGCTGATTGTTTTACCCACCGGCGCGGGCAAAAGTCTGGTGATTGCTGAGTTAGCCAAGCTGGCACGCGGGCGCGTGCTGGTGCTGGCACATGTCAAAGAACTGGTGGCGCAGAACCACGCCAAATATTGTGCCTACGGCTTAGCGGCCGATATTTTCGCCGCCGGGCTGCAACAGCGCCAAAGCAGCGGGAAAGTGGTGTTTGGCAGTGTGCAATCCGTGGCGCGGAATCTATCACAGTTTGATAGCGCCTTTTCGCTGCTGATTATCGATGAATGCCATCGAATCAGTGACGAGGATGACAGTCAATATCAGCAAATTATTCAGCACTTACGCAGCAACAACCCGCATTTGCGCTTGCTAGGATTGACCGCCACCCCTTACCGCTTGGGCAAAGGCTGGATTTACCAATTTCACTATCATGGCATCACCCGTGGCGATGGGAAATCCCTGTTCCGCGATTGTATTTATGAGTTACCCCTGCGTTATATGATTAAACACGGCTTTCTGGTGCCGCCAGAGCGATTGGATATGCCGGTCGTGCACTACGACTTTAGCCGATTGACCAGCAACAGCGACGGCATGTTCCGTGAGGCGGATTTAGACCGCGAGCTTAAGCAACAGCAAAGAATTACCCCGCATATCGTGAGTCAGATAATTGAATATGCCGCCCATCGGCGCGGGGTGATGATATTCGCCGCCACAGTCGAACATGCGAAGGAAGTCTATGGGCTACTGCCCAAAGGTGAGGCCGCACTGGTCAGCGCAGGAACGCCGCCTGCCGAGCGCGATGCACTGATTAGCGCCTTTAAGCAGCAGCAACTGCGTTATTTGGTCAATGTCGCCGTGCTGACGACCGGCTTTGATGCCCCACATGTCGACCTGATTGCCATTCTGCGCCCGACGGAGTCGGTCAGCTTATATCAACAAATCGTTGGTCGCGGATTGCGGCTCTTTCCAGGTAAAGAAGATTGTCTGATTCTTGATTATGCTGGCAATCCCCATGACTTATTCACACCAGAAGTGGGCACCAGCAAACCCCACGGCGATAGCCAGCCAGTACAGGTCTTTTGTCCAGACTGTGGTTTTGCCAATATTTTCTGGGGAAAATGCACCGAATCAGGTGACATTATCGAACATTATGGTCGCCGCTGTCAGGGCTGGTTTGAGGATGATGCAGGGGCTCGGGCACAATGTGACTACCGCTTTCGCTTTAAATCCTGCCCACACTGCGGAGCAGAAAATGACATTGCCGCGCGCCGCTGTCATCAGTGCCAAGAAGTGCTGGTTGACCCGGATGATATGTTAAAAGCGGCCCTGAAATTGAAGGATGCACTGGTATTGCGTTGCGGCGGAATGAGTTTGGAAGCTGGCCATGATGCGAAAGGCGAATGGCTAAAAATTACTTATTACGACGAAGATGGCACCCATACTAGCGAGCGCTTTCGCCTGACCACTCCCGCGCAGCGGATGGCATTTGAGCAAATTTTTCTGCGCCCCCACCGACGGGCGCCAGGTATCCCCCTTAAATGGCACAGCGCCGCAGATATCATCGCGCAACAGGCATTATTGCGATATCCCGATTTTGTTGTCGCCCGTCGCCGGGGGCAGTGGTGGCAAATCAGGGAAAAGGTTTTCGATTATCAGGGGCGCTTTAGAACAGCAGATTCACTGGCTTAATGGATACCACGGCGACTGCCGGTCAGCCGGCCAGTACCGCTGTAGTGTCAAATACCCAGGGGATATGCGGTATTGATTGCTGTCTGGCTGATATTTAGCTAGAATATCGCCCGCTTTGCTCTGGGGTTACCCAATCAAAGCCGAGTATCGAACCTGTTGCTGGGTCGCCTGTAGCAGGGTAAATTTTCTTTAAGAGAAAACAAAATGACCACTATCAATGTAGAAGTACGTAACGACCAGGGTAAGGGTGCGAGCCGCCGCCTGCGTACAGCAAATAAATTTCCGGCAATCATTTACGGTGGTTCAGAAGCAGCAATCGCTATTGCTCTTGACCATGACACCACAAAGAACCTTGAATTGAAACCGGGCTTTTATGATTCAGTACTGACTCTGGTTGTTGACGGTAAAGAAACCAAAGTTAAAGTACAGGCTGTTCAGCGTCACGCTTTCAAGCCAAAACTGACTCATATCGACTTCGTTCGCGTTTAATCGCGTCGATTTAGATATTCGGGACGCCGAAATAAAAAACGCCGCTTATGCGGCGTTTTTTATTGGCGATGCAAACACGGTTTATTTGCCGGAAATTACTTGCCTGAATTGCGCTGAAGCTGGTCACGTAGATTCGGTGGCGTACCTTTAATGGTCAAGGTGTCTGTCGCGGCATCCCAAAAAATACGCTCCCCCAGTAACAATGCATCAAAATTGATACTTAACCCACCGCCACTGCCTGCAAACTTGGTCAATTGACGCAATGTGCCGCGGTCTGCCGGGAAACTCTCTTCCAATGCATAGCCCTGCTCAGCCGAGAATTGCTGAAAATCTTTTTCTCCCAACTTCGGCAACTCTTGTGAGAGTTCCTGCAATGCAATTTCTTCACCGGCCTGCAACTGCTCATTACAATAGCTATAAACCTGCTGGCGATAAGCTTGGCGCTCATTTTTACCCAGCTCAGCATCAGCACAATAATCATCAACCGCCTGTAATAAACCGCGGTTTTGCGCTTTGGTATCCAAACCTTCAGCGGCAGACAAGAAATCCATAAAGAAATCAGATACTTTACGCCCTACCCGCCCTTTTAGGAAGGTCAGGTAACGGGTTGATTCCGGGTTGTTTTCCCATTCGGTTAAATCGATACGGGCCACAATATCAGCGCGATTGATATCAAGATAATGCGTGGTGCTGAGATCAAGCTGCTCATTCACCCGCATACTATTACAGCTGCTCAGCACCGAAATCAGCAAATACTCCACTGCCAGATAGCGGTATTGGCAAAACAGCACCACCCCACCCTCAGCAAATGGGTACTTGGCTAACTCATCACGTAAACGCCCGGTTGCCGCACGGCTAAAGCTGAGGAAGTCTTCATCACCCTTACGGCTTCGTTTCAGTGCTTCAGCCAGCTCGCTTTGCTCATTAAACAACCCGTAAGCTTTATTTTTGGCACTGTAAACCCGATGCAGCTCGGCCATCATTTCTTCAACTACAGCATTGGCAGGTAATAACGAATCGCGCAACACCACATCAAGCGTTTGTTCATCACGTTTGATAAGCTGATGTAAGGCTATCTGGTCAATATCCAGACTCATGATAAATACTCCTTTTGGCTAGGGGCGTATTCAATCACTGATGCCAGAGAGCTGCAACTCAAAAGCTATCTCGGCCCCCAATTAATGGCTAATGATTCTTAATGCTATAAAATAGCGGAAAAGCGCGTCTCTATACGGTAAGATATGGGACTTTGTCAGGTGTTGAGCACAATTTTTATGCCACAATCATCCCGTTATAGCGACGAACACGTTGAACAATTGCTGTCAGAATTGGTCAGCGTACTGGAAAAACACCGTACCCCAACCGATCTTTCTTTGATGGTATTGGGAAATATGGTAACAAATCTGATCAATACCAGCATTGCTCCTGCGCAACGCAAAGTATTGGCACGCTCTTTCGCTGAAGCCCTTCAAGCCTCAGTACGTGAAGATAAAGCTCATTAATTTATCGGCCAAGACTGCAATCTCAATATGGTGACAAATCGTCAGCGCTATCGTGAAAAAGTCTCCCAGATGATCAGCTGGGGGCACTGGTTCGCCTTGTTTAATATCCTGTTCAGCCTGGTGCTGGGTAGCCGCTATTTGTTTGTTTCCGATTGGCCTTCATCGCTGATTGGCCGTCTCTATGCCCTTGTCAGCTGGCTTGGGCACTTTAGTTTTATCGTTTTTGCCGCCTACTTGCTGGTGATATTCCCACTCACCTTTGTAGTGATGTCGCAACGATTACTGCGCTTCCTTTCTGCCGCTTTCGCCACCGCGGGTTTAACCCTGTTGTTAGTGGATAGCGAGGTTTTCACCCGCTTCCACTTGCATCTTAACCCCGTGGTGTGGGAGTTAGTGGTTAACCCGGATCAAACGGATCTGGCGCGCGATTGGCAATTGATGTTTATTGCCGTGCCTGTCATTTTTCTCGTCGAGATGCTTTTCGGCACCTGGGCATGGCAGAAACTGCGCAGCCTTAACCGGCAGCGCTTTGTTAAGCCATTAGTGGCGGTATTTATTTCCGCTTTCTTTGCCTCACATCTGATGTATATCTGGGCCGATGCAAATTTCTATCGCCCAATCAGTATGCAGCGCGCTAATTTGCCCCTTTCATATCCGATGACCGCGCGCAAATTCCTTGAAAAACACGGCCTACTTGACCAAGAGGAATATCAGCGCCGCTTGGTAGAGCAAGGGAATCCGGATGCATTAACAGTTGAATATCCGCTCAGCCAAATTGCCTTTAGTGACAAAGGCAGTGGTTATAATCTGTTATTAATTGTGGTTGATGGTATCCGGGTCAATAGCCTGCAAAAAGATATGCCCGCCTTGGGTGAGTTTGGCCATGCAAACATTCAGTTTGATCGGCATTACAGCTCGGGAAATCGCCAGGATACAGGGCTGTTTGGCCTGTTTTATGGTATTTCGCCAACCTACTTGGACGGCATTCTTTCTGCACGTAAACCCTCGGCCTTCATCACCTCATTGAGTGCGCAAGGTTATCAGTTTGGGTTGTTCTCATCCGATGGTTTTGCTTCGCCACTCTACCGGCAAGCTTTATTAGCTGATTTCACCTTACCGGCTCCGGCAGAACAAACAGATAGCGAAACAACGGCACAATGGCAGCAATGGCTGTCAACTGTGAATAATAATGCGCCATGGTTCTCCTATGTTAATCTCAATGGTGCAGTGGAGGCACAAGACCCTGTTATTGGTCATAAAATTGCAGCGCCAGCTGATTTTATCCGCCACTATAAAGCGGGTGCCAAAGATGTGGACCAACAGATAGCCACCATTCTGGATACTCTGAAACAGCGTGGGCTACTCGATAAGACCGTGGTGGTGATTACTGCGGCCCATGGCGTCGAATTTAATGACAGCGGCAATGATAGCTGGGGTGCGGGCAGCAACTTTAATCGGCAACAACTCCAAGTGCCACTCATTGTCCATTGGCCGGGCACCCCAGTGCAGAAAGTGAATAAATTAACTAACCACGAAGATATCATGACAACACTGATGCAGCGGTTATTACACGTTAAAACCGCATCAGAGGATTATTCGCAAGGTGAAGATTTATTCGCAGCACAGCGTAACAATAACTGGGTGGCAACCGGCGATAATGGCGTGCTGGTTATCACCACACCAACCCAAACGATTGTGTTAGATAATAATGGTGGATACCGAACCTATGATGAGCAAGGCAATGAAATTAAAGATGAAAAGCCGCAGCTCCCACTGTTATTGCAAGTGCTAACCGATATAAAACGTTTTATTGCGAACTAGCTCTAAAAACTGAACTGAGTGCGGTTAAAAAACAAGCGAACGTTTTGACATGGCCTTGCATTAGTCACTGTAAAATGTAGTATAAGCGCCACAGTATCGGCATGTAGCGCAGCTTGGTAGCGCACCGTCATGGGGTGTCGGGGGTCGAAGGTTCAAATCCTTTCATGCCGACCAAATATCTCAAAGAAAACCAACCTGTTAGGGTTGGTTTTTTTGTTTGTGGGGTTCGGTGATGGTAAACAGTGGTAAGAATTAGCTGAGAACTTCCACCATTGCGGTATAAGGTTATTTCAGCAGTATGTCAGTACCGCGTCGTTGCGCATCACGGCGCACGTCAGGGTGTCGGCCGTTCACTATCAGGGGTGAAACCAGCAATCCGCTTTTTAGCCTAAAAACTTGGCTCTAGCTAAAAAGCATTAGAAGCGATATTGCTCATTTTCATATTTCCCCCCTGCCGGTCAGTGAGTTGGGTTCTTAGTGGAAATAAAAAACCCACCGAAGTGAGCATTAAAATAGATTTGCCAAACATGACCATCATGTAAGTATTAACGATGACCTGCGGCTAATGATGTGTGAGTTTTAATTTATCTGTGGTGGCCGGTGCAGATATCCGGCTTAGATGCATACGCTGCGCATTCACCATATTCGGCTGGGTACTATTTCGCAACAACCCGTTAATCCGATCCGGCGCTCATGTGAATGCAATAGAAACGTAGCTATTGACCAACCAACAGAAGTATATATTTTGATTAAAAAATAAGTGAACCATGAATTAAAAAATCTCTATTTTTCATAGGAATAATTATTATTAACAGCCTTTACTTCATATCTAGTATGCATGGAATTAATTGAGATTATTATGCAAAAAAGCTGGTATTCGTTGTTAGGTGCAGAGATCAATAAGTGCGATAGATAGACTTTTAAATTTAGGATAATACAACTCGATCATATATCGAGTTTTCTAGAAAACACTAAATCCAAGTTAATAGTCTTGGATTCGTCACTTTGAAGCTGGGCCCACCTATAGCATACACATATACCTTAAGCCCATAACAATACTTCGTGTGAATATATATTACCAGCTTGGTATTAATACCAAGCTCATTATATAACTTAACCAAAACCGCGTTAACTCCAATTAATTCAATTATTTGAATTTATATATAAATTGACGGGAACGTTCCCTTGAGTAAAATATGACTTAATAATTTCCCTGGTGTTGGCCGAATTGGCATCCCTTACCAAATAGACGGTGGTAAGGGTTTTTTTTGCCTAAGAATACACATTTGACTGGATACAATTTCACAACAACTGGATTAACCAATACAGTACTCATGCGATGTAGACATCACAATTTGTCGGCTGATTCTGCATACGGGATAATCAAACCTATAAAAAAACCCCGCGATAAGCGAGGCTCTTAAAAGTTGTTATAGCTTAAATACCGAAAGCGAAGTTCATCGTCAGAGAGCCATCAATTTTAGTATCTTCAGTGATAGTGCCTTTCATATCGGTTACACCTGCCAATACCGGCTCAACCTCAAAATCAGCACTGAATACTTTACCCGCGGTTTGGGTGTTTGCAGCTGATGCCCACCCTGTAACAGAACCTGACCAAAGATTTGCTGTGGCGGCGACAGAAGTAAATGCATTGGTACTAGTGTAGAACAGATTGGATGGCTGATTATCAACCTTAGCATTCGACAGCACCACCCAATAAAATCCAATTTTCCCGTCACCGTTAATAGAACCTAGGCCGAATCTCGCCTTAGTCTCAGTGGAACTCGCTGTAGCCGCTCGGTTATCAACCGGGGTTACGTTCAGGTAAGTCGAAGCATCGCAACTTATTGTCCAACTTTTGCTCATTTTGGGTAATGCAGTCGTTGTTGTGCCTGATTTAATCTGAGTTGAACTTATATCACCAAAATTATAAACACCACTGTCTGGTGCACTAATATTACATGTTGGAACGCCTATCTTTCCTTTTACTTTTAATTCAGCCGTTGGGGGTGCTGCATGCGCCGTTGCTACCCCAAAAATCAGAGAGACCAGTACAGTCAAACCAGTCAGTTGCTTTCTCATTTCATGCTCCTGTGGGTTTCAACCACATAAACTCAATAGTTATCAGGTTATTACAAAAAATCAAAATCATTGTTTGCATCAAAGATTTCATTTTGCTTCTATGAGTCATTATTGAATTTTAGGCAATGATTAGATATGAGAGTCACGGCTGATTTGTGTGGGAATTTTCTTATAAACTGGAATAATATTGCAGACAGAAAAATAAAAATCCTGCCAAAGTGAGGTCTTTTTCATTGTGTAAGCTACGTGACAAAACAACCATTCTGAACACAATAATAGGTAAAACTCATTACGAATAGTTTTTTATGCAATCTTTCCTAATTCAGATTTATGTGTTCACTCATTCATTTCTAATAAATCCTTTCATACCAACCAAGTATTTCAAAGAAAACCAATCCGTTAGGGTTATTTTTTGTTTGTAGGATTTGGTGATGAACAATCTTCCCCTTGCTACCTACTCAGATTGTCATCACATAGAACACATTTCAATAAACTGACACAGCCTTTAATCCTTAATGGCAAGAAGCCACAACTCAGCCAAAAGGGCATAATAATTAGTATTGTTTATAAATAGCCAGAAAAGTCATAAATATTATTAATTATTAAAGCCTAGCGTTTTCATTATATTGCCTCTTAATTCCTTGTCTTCATGCTTAATTAGCGACATATGCTATTTGCAACAATTCAATTTTGTAGACTACATTTCCTATGGATACATTTTCAACCATAATTAATATGGTTGCATTTGAATTCATTACAATAATATATAATTTCAATCATTATCAAATGGAGTTATTATTATGAGTAATAATAATCAAATTAAGCATAAAGATGATACCGCAGCATTATATTTATTAGAGCAGGCTATGGGCTTTACTTTTCAAGCCTCATTACGTGCTGCCGCTATTTTAGGTGTCGCGGATCATCTGACAACCGGTGCGAAAACAGCCGAGGAACTTGGCAAGGCAGTGGGGGCTGATTGGCGTCAATTAAATCGTGTATTACGCATGCTGGCATCGCGAAATATATTTGATGAATTAGAAGATGGCCGATTTTCCCTTAACCCGGCAGCACAATTCCTCCGCTCAGATAGTCGTCATTCACTTCGCCCCGCCGTCTTGATGTTAACCGATAAAACATTTTGGCTCCCGTTAGGAAATCTTGTCGAAAATCTACGCGGCGAATCAGCCTTTAAGCAAATATTCGGAATGTCTTTTTACGAGTACTGGTCTCAAGAGAACCTTCCCGAGTCAGAAGGTGATTTTCATACTGGCATGTCATCCATGTCTTCGGTGGAAAATAACTTTTTAGTGCGCAGTTATGACTTCCCTGAACATGCCACCGTGGTTGATATTGCAGGGGGATTCGGTGGGTTATTACTGAAGGTTTTACAACATAATCCTACATTGCATGGCATTTTATTCGACCGCCCCGCAGTTTTAGCCAAAAATTGCCTTGGTGAGCTAGGGGATGATTCTCGCTGGGAAACTCAGACAGGTAATTTCTTTGAAAGCTGCCCCTCAGCGGATATTTATTTATTAAAATATATCACTATGGATTGGCCGGAAGAACAAGCAAGTAAGATACTGCGCAGTTGCCGTAATGCAATGCGGCCCAACTCAAAAGTGCTTATTTTAGAACCAGTGATATCCAAAGAAGATACCTGGCAGGGAGGAAAGGAGTTAGATATTATCTTGCTCGGCAGTTTTGACGGGGGGCAAGCACGGACAGAGAATGAGCTGAAAACACTCCTGGCCAGTGCTGATTTGCAGCTTAATCGTATCATCGACACTGGAAGCTATATCTCTATCATCGAGGCAATTCCTGGCTGATTATAGGCATCAGTTTGAAAATAAAATCAGCTTAACTGAAAGATTAAATATTATATTTAATCGGGTTAGTATTAGCTATTGAAGAGTGAAAACCATTTAGACAATGTTATGAAATATATTGCGGTATAACATTGTCTTTCTTGGTGATGACTATATTTTATTCATTCTAAAAAACCATAGTGCGCATTTTCAATATCGTATTTTAGAATTTTTAATTTAATAAATATCAATAAATTGTCAGAAGCCGAATTATTAAATGTTCATTATTTAGAGTTAATAATGCTGTTCCTGATTGTACAAGAGCAACTGTTGCTCAGAAATGAAATAAGCCGCTCATATAATTGAACGGCTTATTTCAGACAGCAGAGTTAGCAAAGGATTAAAGCTGTTCACCATTGCTGGCGATAACATTTTTATACCAATCAAAACTCAATTTACGTGAGCGCGCCATAGTGCCGCTACCGTCATCGTTTTTATCGACATAAATAAAGCCATAACGTTTGCTGTATTCGCCGGTCGTAAATGATACACAATCGATACAACCCCATGGGGTATAACCCATCAGGTCTACACCATCTTCAAACACCGCTTTTTTCATCTGCTCAATGTGGGCTCTGAGATATGCAATGCGGTAGTCATCATGAACCATGCCGTCATCAGCCACTTTATCGATGGCACCGAAACCATTCTCAACGATAAATAGCGGTTTTTGATAGCGTTCGTATAATACACTCAGTGAATAACGCAAGCCGACCGGGTCAATCTGCCACCCCCAATCAGATGCTTTAACATGTGGATTGGGGACACTGCCCTCAAAGCCGGAAAGTGAATTACCACTCCCTGGATTAATCGCAGAAACCGCATTACTCATGTAATAACTCAGCCCCATGTAATCCGCGCAACCCTCACGTAAAACCTCAAGATCACCCTGTTCCATATTGATAGTGAAGCCCCGACGTGCCCATTCATTCAGAATATACGAAGGATAATAACCACGCATATGGACATCACCGAATAGATAGCGCTCCCGCATAGCTTCCACTGAATACATCATGTCATCAGGATGGCAAGAGAATGGGTACAGCGGCACCATCGCGACCATGCAGCCAATTTTGAACTCTGGGTTAATAGCATGGCCCAATTTAACCACTTTGGCGCTGGCCACAAATTGGTGATGCAGAACCTGATACATTGTTTCTTCAGGATTTTCTTGCTCAGTGAATACAACGCCAGAGCAGCAATAGCCAAATAACGGATATTTCCAGTTACGCTGGTTATTGATCTCGTTGAATGTCATCCAATATTTGACTTTGCTTTTGTAGCGCTCCATGACCACTTCACTGAATCTCACGAAGAAGTCGACCACTTTGCGATTTTTCCAGCCACCATATTCTTTAACTAAATGCCATGGCATTTCGAAATGAGATAGCGTGATAACCGGCTCAATGCCGTATTTCAGCAGCTCATCAAACATGTCATCGTAGAATTGCAGGCCAGCTTCATTGGGTTGCAGCTCATCACCATTCGGGAAAATGCGCGTCCAGGCAATGGAAGTACGGAAACATTTGAAGCCCATCTCAGCAAACAATGCAATGTCTTCTTTATAATGCCCATAAAAATCAACTGCTTCATGATTTGGATAGCGGTAACCGTCTTGCACCCCATCGGTCATTACACGGTCAACACCGTGCGCGCCGCCGGACAAAACATCGGCAATACTGACACCTTTGCCACCTTTATCCCAGCCGCCTTCAACCTGATGTGCCGCAACAGCACCACCCCATAAAAAATCTTTCGGTAATTGTTTATGACTCATAATTATCTCCCTCAATACTGCGGGCAATTGTTCACCCTGTAAATAGCAATTAGTAGCGAGTGATTAGCTCGCCCGAACCTTAAATATTTCAACCTTGATTCATTTGCGCCTGAGCAATTGGTGCTGCAGCGGCTTTCACACTGCTGATTTGGTCTGCATTTTCGGCTTCATCAGTGAAGCCAACTAACCAAGTGAAAACCGCCCCTAAGACGAAAGCGACGCTAATCGACAGCAGGAACCCCAGAAACTGTGCCATATGGCCCTCTTTAAAGAATACCGGCAATACTGCAATTCCGGGTAAGCAATAACTCCATGACACAGCATTAAAAGTCCCGGCGATAGCCCCGCCTATCCCACCGGCAGCACAACTGCATAAGAAAGGCTTCTTCAATCGTAACGCCACCCCGTAAATAGCCGGTTCGGTAATACCGAATAAAGCCGTAATACCTGCTGACAATGAAATTCCTTTCATTTCGCGATTGCGTGTTTTTAAATACACCCCAAACATGGTGCCGGCCATGGCAAAGACGGCGGAAGCTTGCAAGCCAGTAAAGGTGTCATAGCCCAGTGTGGCATAGTTGCCAACAGTCACCGGAGTAATCCCCCAATGCACACCCAGTGTGACCAATGGCTGCCAAAATGCGCCGACCATAAACCCTGCTACCGCGGGGCTGAGATGATAAAGTGTGTTGTAAACGCCCCCAATTGCCCCACCAATTAAATTCCCCACCGGGCCAAATACCAGCAGAGTTAATGGCACCATAATGGCAATACAAAACATCGGGGTAAACAAATTACGCACCACCATCGGCAACACTTTTTCACAAAAACGCTGCACATAAGACATGGCCCAAACCATTAAAATGATCGGAATAACCGAGGCGGTATAGCTCAGATATTGCACGGGAATACCGAAGAAATCCAAGGTCGGCGACGACAAAGGAATACCGGCAATAGTATTCAAAATATGGGCAACTTGCGGATTATCCAGCGCTTCGCGCATCAATTGCTGCACGGCAGGATCTGCGGAGTTAACCGTGACGATTTTGTTGGCCGTCAGCATATTCATATAATCAGGGCTGATTAGTGCGCAGGCAGTAATAACGGCGCTGAAAGGATTAACATTGAATTTCTTGGCGGCGGTAAAGGCCACCATCACTGGCAGGAAAGTAAACCCGGTCCAGGAGACAAAATTTAGAATTCGATAAGTGCCGCTAGCGGCATCCATCCAACCTATTGCGGCGAGAAAAGAAATAATTCCCTGTAAAATACCGCATGCAGCCAGTGGATAAAGAAAAGGGGCAAAAATACTGGAGATAATATCCATCAAACGGCTAACAATGCCGACTTTCGGTGCTGCAACCTGCGTATTTTCATCGATATTAATCAAGCTGATAACATGCTTATAGGCATCACCGACGTGGTTACCGATAACCACTTGCATTTGTCCACCAGCTTCAATGACGGTAATAACGCCTTTAACACGATTTAATTTTTCTTTGTCGACAATTTTATTATCTTTCAATATAAAACGTAAACGCGTCGCACAATGTGTGACTGTAATCACATTATTATCACCGCCAATATACTTGATAATTTCTTGGGCGGTTAATGCGTAATCAATTGCCATTATTATTCTCCTGTCACAAACGCTGAGTATAAGATAAACAGAGTGTTATCGGCTTATTATTAATATTCTTGGTCGATTGAGACTGAAGTTTAACAAAAAGAAATATGAAGTCACGATATAACAAAAGTCGTGACTTGGTATATGTCACAGGCAAAAAACACCCTGTTTTATTTGATGTTTTTATTAATTAACCGAGGGAGTTTCTTACCAATGGTTTCAATAATATATAACACTGGGATCTGAGTGGTAATATTATATTGCCCTTCCAATACAATAGGCGGCATATGGTAAGATATATTCAAGTCAGCCATCTTGGCCAGTGTTGAATTATCACTGTTGGTGATGCTAATTATTTTACAGTTTTGTATGCTAAACTGATTAGCAATACGGATAATTTCTTCGGTTTCACCTGATACAGAAAAGATAATTGCAATCGCATCCTGATACATATCACTGTTGATAGGATAATAAGGATCATCAATATATGTGCTGTATTTCCCTACATTAGAAAAGAAACGCGCACTGTATTTCCCTAATGCACCAGAGGTACCTATCCCAACAAAAATAATTCTGCGCGTATTAGCTATTTGCGCCGCTGCATTATCCAGTAACTCATCAAATTCACTATTATTGATGCTTTTAAAATAGTTAATTATTTCACTAATGCCAAAACTGACCGGCGGTTTTTCGTCATGTTCTAAATAGAGTTTAAAACGAACACGGAATTCAGAGTAACCATCACAATTCATTTTCTTACAAAAACGCAAAACCGTGGTGGTAGAAACGCCCGCGGCATCTGCCAGTTCCCTGATGGTCATGTACATCACTTTGTCCGTATTTTTTATGATGTAGTTATAGACTATCAATTCCAGTTCGTTCAGTGAGGATATTTCTTGATATGTAAACATACTGGTACCTGAAACGATGCATTGGCTTGAGATAGGTAAATTTAGCATGAAATGAGGAGACTAACGAGAGGTTGGGAATTGATATAGTGCTTGACTGATAGACAGTCTCGAGCCAGCAGATTTATTGCAGAGAAATGATTGGCTGCTGCCAAAAAAACACCGCCAGAGACTAATTTAGAGGCCGCAATGGTTGCCTTACACCCAATAATACTGTATATTAACACAGTGATTATTATTTAGGAAAAAACTATGCGCGTTGAATTAATTTATGACAAACGGAATGTCGCCGGCTTGACGAATGCCAATGAAATGATCAAAGCAGAATTGACCAAACGTGTACATCAGGTATTTCCAGATGCCGAAGTTAAGGTGAAACCGATGCAAGCGAATGGCATTAATACCGATGCAAGTAAACAAGAAAAATCCGTGCTCAATCGTTTGGTGGAAGAGATGTTTGATGAAGCCGATCAATGGTTAGTGAGTGAGTTTTAACTGGGGATGTGAGGGGCATTGGCCTGGGTTTTATTATTTCTCATATCACTGACACAATAATAAGAAATCAAAGCTTCAATGTTCCTTTTATCTTTTTTAAGATGAATTTCACACTTTTAATATTACTATTTTTTTCAACTTTAGTTTCATATCGGGCACAACACGTTGTCATATTGAAATAAACAACCATCTGTTTTTATTGAATATAAACACCTCCAACCCCCTCTCTTTATAACACCATTACATAAAAAAGAATTAACAATGGTGCATGAATTACACTTTGTTACTGTGATTCAGCTCAAGTTTTCCCATCCTGCGCCGTTATTTGAATTATGCCCCCCTTCCATTTAGGACGCTCTATGCTTGATTCTATTCGTTCACGTATTTTGGCTGCCTGTATCATCATCGTAGCGGGTTCACTTGCCATTAATACTTACTTTAATTATTCGGTTGCCAACAAATACAATAGCAGTGCGATTGATAACACCTTGAAAGCCGTCACCGCCAGCCATGGGGTGGGAATTGCAGACTGGGTGGCCATGAAAACGCACATGGTCGTGTCGCTGAAAGAAAGTGCACTCACTGCAAACCCTATTGCCGCCTTACAACAAGTGGCGGCTGCAGGTAACTTTATTAACGTTTATATAGGCTACGCGAATAAGACGGCCATTTTTTCTAATCCGGAGGGTATTCCTGCCGACTATGACCCCACAGGACGCCCGTGGTATTTGCAAGCGGTGAAAGCGGGCAGCCCTATCGTGACTCCCCCTTATATTGATGCTGGCACTAATCAATTAGTGGTGACCTTTGCATTGCCCATTATTCAGGATGGTAATGTTAAAGGGGTCTTAGCAGCGGATGTCACCATGGATAGTGTGATTGCCAACGTGAAATCCATTCATCCTGCAGATGATAGTTTCGGGATGTTAATTGATGCTGATGGCACAATTATCGCGCATCCCGATTCACAGCTAGCCCTAAAACCGTTAAGTGAGATTGCCCCGACCTTAGATCTTAAAGCCCTATTGACCGCGACTTCCCCTATCACAACGGAGATAGGGGGCAGCAGTAAATTGCTGCTCGCACAAGCGGTGCCCGGCACTCAGTGGTTTACTGTGGTGGCACTTGATAAGGCCCATGCCACTGCGGGGATGCGCTCATTGCTCACCACATCCTTGGTCACTCTGATTGTCATTATTTTAATTGCAGTTGTGATAATTAGCTTGATTACCCAACGTGCTCTGACCCCGCTGACCCACGTGCATAAAGCTATGGATGCTATCAGTTCAGGCACCGAAGATTTAACCCAGCGCTTGCCGGTCGAGGGGCGAGATGAAGTCGCCAAAATAGCCCTGTCATTCAATAAGTTTGCCGACAAACTCAGTGGCGTGATGGCGCAAATCCGCAATACCAGTGAATCCGTTAGCATTGCAGCTAATGAAATTGCGGCAGGTAATCAGGATTTATCTGGCAGAACAGAATCCGCCGCCGCCAGCTTGCAACAAACCTCGGCGGCATTAGAGCAAATCTCAGCAACAGTGGCGCAATCTGCCAGTGCGGCAAGGCAAGCCAATACTGCGGTGCTCTCGGCAGCTAATGATGCTTCCCGTGGTGGGGAAGTTATTGCCAAAGTTATCACTACCATGGAATCCATTGAAGCTGCCTCGGGTAAAATCGGCGATATTACCAGTGTCATTGATGGCATTGCTTTTCAGACCAATATTCTGGCACTGAATGCCGCCGTAGAAGCGGCGCGTGCCGGCGAGCAAGGCCGGGGCTTTGCGGTAGTGGCGGGAGAAGTTCGCACATTGGCGCAGCGCAGCGCGCAAGCAGCAAAAGAGATTAAAACCCTGATTGACTCGACCGTCAGCAGTGTCGCCTCGGGTTCCGGCCAAGTGCGGCAAGCCAATAATACCATGACCGAGATTGTGGGCAGCGTATCTGATGTCACGACAATTATGTCTGAAATCACTAACGCCGCAGATGAACAAATGCGTGGTATCCATGAGATCAATAGTGCAGTAGCGCAATTGGATACCATGGTGCAACAAAATGCCGCGCTGGTTCAGGAATCAACAGCCGCCTCAGCAGCATTACAAGCTCAGGCGGCTGATTTGACCAGCGCCGTGAACCAGTTCCGGATCTAGCCACAATAATGTACGCGGCGGGAAGCGGCCCCGCTTAAATAAACCATTAACTTTGATGATAAGCCGAAGGATACCTTTCGTTTCAGTGGGTTATATTCACCCCACTGAAACGCGCTACTCAAGCAGTATCCGGGCACCAATCTTAAGTGCGGCAAAATTGTCCGGTGCTAACCCAGCTTCCGTTAACGCCAGTTTCAGTTGTTGCGGCGGCTCATCCAGTGATTCATCAGCCAATTCAAACACTCCCCAGTGAATCGGCACCGTCACCGGTTGCTGTAGTTGCTCAAATAACTGAACCGATTGCTGCGGGTCCATATGCTGCGCATTCATAAACCAACGCGGGGCGTAAGCACCGATCGGCAATGCCGCATAGTTAAATGGCCCCAATCTTTCGCCAATGGTGAGCAATTGTGGGCAATACCCCGTGTCACCAGTAAAGTAGAAATTAATTGCATTGCGCCTAACCACCCAGCCTGACCACAAACTTTGGTTACGATCCCAAGGTGTGCGCATGCTCCAATGACGTGCGGGCACACAATGAAACTCAAATTCAGCAGCCAAATGTTTATCCCACCAATCTAATTCGTGAACATGGCGCGCACCATGTTGCAGGAACCAACTTTTCAGCCCCAGCGGGGCTAAAAAAATCACATCGGGGAAACGGCGCAATAATTGGGTGACTGTCGTGACATCCAAATGGTCATAATGATTATGAGAAATCACCACCACATCAATATGCGGCAATTGATTTACCTTGGCAGGTACTGGGGTTCTGCGCGCGGGCCCGTAAAAATTGAGGGGCGAAGCACGGCTCGACAACACCGGATCAAACAAAACCGTTTTGCCACTCACGCGCAATAATAATGTGGCATGGCCTAACCACCACAATGCATCTTGCTGACCACTAAAATCAGCCGCTTGCCACCAGTCAGTCACAAACTGCGCATACCCTTGCTGCGGAGGTTTGGGTAGCGACTGGCGCTTGCGCTCTTCACGCCAGCGTTTCAAATCTTGGGGATGGTGAACAACAGGCTCCAGATTCTGGAATCCAAACTCGGTGTGGTGTGGTTTGCTGGCATCATAATAAGGGTTTTTCTTCGCCATTTTACATCCTTCACAGCCAGCCACTTTTGTAGCCAGAATACATTCATGGGCTATGCCCGTAACAGTCCACACTTGCCTAATATGAATACTTTGATCACATGAACCATCAGACGGCATGTTGGTGATGAGTTGCAGGTAACTTTTTAAAATATTGCCACACTTATCACGGTCATTATTACCATAAACAGGCATTATCATTCATTCACATTATTCTGGATATTGTGTTTTTCATCCCCAACTTCCACCCACCACTATTTTGATTCACATCAATTTTTACTGTAATACGCGCCTTTTCCGCTCGCAAAACCGTTTTTCGTGATCAAACGCTCATTTTTACGAACGCCATCCCTTTATAAAGAAAACGATTATCCATTATTAATGAAACATTGTTTTAATTTGAGGTGGCGGTAAAAATGAGTAAAACGATAACAACACGGCATACATTGGCGTATGGGAGTGCCAATTTACTGGGGAGCGGAGCGCTGGCAATCAGCGGTGCTTGGCTGATGTATTTCTACACCACCTTTTGCGGATTATCTGTCGTAGAAGCAGCCACTATTTTTTCAATCGCCAGTATTCTCGATGCTATCAGTAACCCAATAATGGGCTATATCACTGATAACTTTTACAATACTCGGCTTGGTCGCATCTTCGGCCGTCGTCGCTTCTTTATCTTGCTGGGTATTCCGCTGGTATTGGTCTATCCAATGCTGTGGATGAGCGGGTTTGGTTTTTGGTACTACTTGCTGACCTACGCGCTGTTTGAATTGATTTACACCTCCATCATGGTGCCGTATGAAACATTGGCGACCGAGATGACAACGGATTTTGCCAAACGCTCAAAATTGACCGGTTCTAAAGCTATTTTCGGCAAAGTAGCTAACTTCCTCGCCGCCTTTATTCCCGGCCAATTCATTGCTATTTATGGTAAAGATTCGGCAACCCCTTTCCTCTATACCGGTATCGCCTACGGTTTGATTATGTGCTGCGCCATGATCTGGCTGTACAGCTCCTCCTGGGAGCGCCCTGCCAGCGAAGTCGTCAGGGAAACCACCAGCAGCTTAGGCCAAGCCTTGAAAAAACTGTGTGTGGATATGGCCTCCACTTTCCATCTGCGTATTTTCCGCAAACATCTGGGTATGTACCTGTTCGGGTTTGGTGCTGAATGGTTGTTCGCATCCGCATTCACCTATTTTATAATCTTTGGCCTGGGCCAAGATGCGGCTTTGGTTTCTCAGCTCAATAGTTTCAGTTCAATCATGCAGCTGATTTCTACGGCGATCTTTATCGGTATTTGCGTCAAAATGGGCTTTGCTCGCCCGTTCCGTATTGCCCTGCAAGTGGTGATTGTGAGTGTGATTGCCTATGCCGCACTCTACTTCACCGGCTGGTCTCAAACCACGACGGTCATTGTATTGTTCTGCATCACCGCCGTTTTCGGTTTAAGCACCGGCGGTATCTACTACATTCCATGGACGGTTTATACCTTCCTGGCCGATGTGGACGAAGTATTAACCGGCCGCCGTCGCGAGGGGATCTATGCGGGTGCCATGACGTTTGCCGGCAAAATGGTGCGCTCGATTATTGTCTTCGCCATGGGCTGGACACTCAGCCGCTTCGGTTTTGTTTCCGGCCAATCCAGCCAGCCAGAAATCGCGGTGCAAGCCATTGTCGGCGTCTTTGCTATTGGGGTTATCTCACTGGCGCTGGTGGCGATTTATTACACGACACAGATGAAACTCGACCGCAAAAATCACAAAATCCTGCTAGAAGAAATTGAGCGCATTAAAAATGGCGGGGCAATGGCAGATATCCCGGCCCATGCAAGGGCTGTAGCAGAAGAACTCACTGGCTGGAAGTATGAGCAGTGCTGGGGCAATAACCCACTGGGTCTGAAAGTGTCACCCAGTGTGCCCGCTAAACCAGTCACCGAAAGCTGATTGACTCCACCATTCAGCCAAACCGCATCGACCCAAAACCGCTGCGGTTTTTTTATCTCTGAATGCCATTATGATTCGGCTATTCCCCCCTTTTCACTGAGGTTATGGCACTCATCCGCCCTCCACCGGAGCCACTCCCCCAATGACGGGCGAGTTACATGGCTCAGCGCGCAATATGTAAATTATTTGTCAGTCTGAAAATTTCAGCATGTTTTATACAAATTTCCGATTACTATAACTCCACGACCATCTATTTTGCTTTGTGAACATGGACAAAAGATTGCTGAAACATTTCTCCTCCCCGCTGCTGGCCGCAACTCTGTTCGCTCTTCCGTTGTACAGCCATGCCAATACCGCCCTTTTGACATCGCAAGTTGTTGATCAACATGCTGAACATATCTTCTATAACAGTGGTGCCATGGGGATGGCGCTGGTAGTTATTGATAACAATCAAGTGGTCAACCGCAGTTTTGGGGAAACCAAACCCGGTAATAATCTGCGCCCACGACCAGATTCATTGATCCGCATTGCCTCGATCACCAAGCTTATGACCAGTGAAGTGATGGTGAAACTGGCCGAGGACGGTACGGTAAAATTAACTGACCCCTTGCAAAAATGGGCCCCCAAAGGAGCCAAAGTTCCAACTTATAATGCAAAACAGCCTATTACTCTGCTGAATCTGGCCAGCCACACCAGTGGCCTGCCCCGCGAACAACCTGGCGGCCCACAGAAAAGGCCGGTCTTTACCTGGCCAACCAAAGATAACCGCTGGCAATGGCTTAAACTGGCCAAAGTGACCGTTCCACCCGGTGTAAAGGCGGCTTATTCCAATTTAGCTTACGATCTGCTGGCTGACGCGCTGTCACGCGCCGCAGGTAAACCTTATTCCAACTTGTTGCGTGATAAAATCACCGCTCCACTGGGGATGCGCAACACCACCCTCACCCCCACGGCAGAACAATGCAGCCGTTTGATGATAGGCGTTGGCAGTAGCCGCTGTGAAAACACGGTAGCGGCGGCGGGCAGCGGCGGGGTTTATTCAACACCGGAAGATATGCAACGTTGGATGCAGCAATTCTTAGCCTCGAATAGCAATGCACGTAAAAGCACAGCTAAACGCGAACAGGCGCTGTATTTCCAACGACGTGACCTAGTGTCCTTAAAAGGTATGGATGTTGCCGGCCAAGCCGATGCACTGGGGCTAGGCTGGGTCTATATGGCACCCAATGCTGACCTGCCGGGCATCATGCAAAAAACCGGCGGCGGTGGCGGATTTATTACTTATATGGCGATGATCCCCGAGAAGAATATTGGGGTTTTCGTCGTCGTCACCCGCACGCAACTGACAAAATTCACGAATATGAGTGATGGTGTCAATCAGTTGGTCGCTCAGTTAGCGAAGAATAGCTGACTCAATCGGCGGTAGTGATAAAAACTGCCGCCGATTGAAATTTGTCGTAAAGCAAAAAGCCCGTTATCTTATTCAGATAACGGGCTTTTAATTGGTGCCGGCACCAAGAGTCGAACTCGGGACCTACTGATTACAAGTCAGTTGCTCTACCAACTGAGCTATGCCGGCGTAATTTGGCGGAAGGATAGAGATTCGAACTCTAGGACCTGTTACAGTCGACGGTTTTCAAGACCGTTGCCTTAAACCACTCGGCCATCCTTCCAATGAGCGGGATTATCATCTATAGCGTAATGATATGTCTAGTGTTTCATTCAAAAAAAATGGGAATTTAGTTCGTTTGGTTAAACTTCATGCCAAAACTGGTCAAAAAAAGGCGAAATGATTAAAAATACGCCAACTTCTGATTGGGTGATGACTCGGCTTCTACTATCACAAAAACAAAAAAACGCGGCCAAATGACCGCGTTTTATCAGAACCTACCCGGTTATCAGGATTAGAACTGGTAAACCAAACCAACCGCTACGATATCATCAGTGTTGATACCGGCATTTTTGGTGAACTGGTTTTCATCCAACAGGTTGATTTTGTAATCAACATAGGTGGACATGTTTTTGTTGAAGTAGTAAGTCGCACCGACATCAACATATTTCAGCAGATCCTGGTCACCATAGCCGTTGCCAAGATCTTTACCTTTAGATTGCAGGTAAGCTACGGATGGACGCAGACCAAAGTCAAATTGATACTGAGCGACTAACTCGATGTTCTGTGCTTTGTTAGCAAAGCCAGAGTCGGTGTTATTATTGAAGTTACCGAAGCGAGTCAGGTTGTAAGTCTGGGCATACGTTGCGGCCAGATAAACATTGTTCGCATCGTATTTCAAACCACCGGTGTATGCATCCGCACGGTCACCATGGCCAAATGCCAGTTGATTCTGCTCATCAGTACGTTTAGAACTGGCCATCGCAGCAGAAGCGCTCACGCCCCAGCCCAAGTCATAAGACAAGGACATACCGTAACCGTCACCATTCTGACCTTGTACATCACGGCCATTGTTGGTTTCAGTACCGCTGCCATTTTTACCTTGATATTGCAGGGCAAAGTTCAGACCATCCACCAGACCAAAGAAGTTGGTGTTACGGTAAGTCGCCATGCCGTTACCACGTTGTGACAGGAAGTTGTCCGCACCGTAAGTATCGCCACCGAACTCTGGCAGCACGTCAGTCCATGAAGTTACGTCGTACAGCACACCGTAGTTACGACCGTAATCGAAAGAACCGAAATCAGTGAATTTCAAACCCGCGAAGCCAATACGGGTAAAGTTGTTTTGATCCTGATCTTCAGCTTTATTTAAATTCGCCTGATATTCCCACTGGCCGTAACCGGTCAGTTGATCAGTAATTTGTGTTTCGCCTTTCAGGCCAAAACGCATGTAAGATTGGTCGCCATCTTTGCTTTTGTCGTCAGAAAAATAATGCAGACCATCGATTTTGCCATACAAGTCCAGTTTGTTACCGTCTTTGTTGTAAATTTCAGCCGCGCCTGCGCTGCCGGCAACTAATAGAGCTGGAACAAGCAGGGAAAGAACTCGAAGTTTCATCGTTATTATCCTCTAATTATTAGGTCTAACTATGCCACTGCTCTTGCGAGCATATAATCCCAATGGGGTTATTCTATTGTGGTAATAAGTTCAAAATTAATCTATACAGAAAATGCTACGAAGATTCGGATAATGTTTCATACAACAAAAAAGTATTTCTAAATGTTAATTTCAGCGAACTTTACCAAATTTTAAAAACATAAAAAAATATAGCACTCATAATCAAAAAATATTATTTACACATAAAAATCAGTAACATAAACAGACATTCAGATAGCACAAATTGACAAGGAATATCTGAGCGTCTGGAACTATAATAAATCCGCTATCATCATTATTTTATTATTTCCTTCATTGTGGCTCTTCGCAGCCAGATAATTCGTTAGTGTTACGGCCGGTCTTTGACCGGCTTTTTTATTGCCTGCCGCCGACAGTGAAAACCTATATTTATAATGACCGGTATATTTACAAAGTGAAATGATAGGCAAACGATATAGTTTCATATTTTTATTTCCGCACGAATAGCTTAAATCATAGGGATAATAATTATCCTGATCGACTAACTATTATCCAACTATTTATTTATTCTACTTCATACTTATCGGCAGATAAAATCGGCCATGTGCCCATCTTGAGGCAAAAATAAAGGTGGAAAATAGCTGCATAATATTTCCGGCACTGCCGTTGCTGCCATATGCTTAGCACCCGCGAATCAGGTGAGTCATAAGCTGTTATTTTCATCATTGCCACTAATCCGGGCTTCATGTCACCCAGTATTGTGCTAATCCGGATAAATCCCTTCGACCCACATTTATATTTGTGATAGAAACATCTGTCTATATTCATTATCCATATCAATCGCAGACTCTATACTTCATGACCACCAAAACACTCCACACCACATTGCAGCCAGGTGTTGCACAGCAAGTCTCGACGCGGCTCGCATTTTTTATTGCCGGATTAGGCATGGCCGCCTGGGCTCCGTTGGTCCCCTTTGCCAAAGAACGTATTGGCCTCAATGATGCTTCACTGGGCTTGCTGTTACTGTGTATTGGGGTCGGTTCGATGCTTGCGATGCCCTTAACGGGGGTGCTCACGGCGAAATGGGGATGCCGGGCGGTGATTTTATTGGCAGGTGCCGTGCTGTGTCTTGACCTTCCTTTATTGGTATTGATGAATACCCCCATCACAATGGCGCTCGCACTATTACTCTTCGGCGCGGCAATGGGCATAATAGATGTCGCGATGAATATTCAAGCGGTAATTGTTGAAAAGGCCAGCGGCCGGGCCATGATGTCTGGTTTCCACGGCTTATTCAGTGTCGGCGGGATTGCGGGCGCGGGCGGTGTGAGTGCATTATTGTGGCTTGGTTTAAGCCCACTGACAGCCATTCTTGCCACTGTCGCGTTAATGATTATCCTATTACTGATAGCCAATAAAAATCTGTTAGCAGGCAGTGGCGCGCCTCATGATGGCCCACTCTTGGTGTTGCCTCGTGGATGGGTCATGTTCATCGGCTTTTTATGCTTTGTGATGTTCCTGGCTGAAGGTTCAATGCTTGACTGGAGTGCCGTCTTCCTGACCACATTACGCGGTATGGAGCCATCACAGGCGGGTATTGGATATGCAGTATTTGCCATTGCCATGACCTTAGGCCGTTTAAATGGCGATCGGATTGTCAACGGATTGGGCCGCTACCCGGTATTATTAGGAGGGAGCTTATGTGCTGCTGTAGGAATTATTATCGCGATAAGCTTTGCTAACTCAATGGCCGCCATTATTGGCTTTATGCTTGTGGGCTTGGGTGCCTCGAATGTGGTGCCCATTTTGTTCACCGCCGCAGGTAACCAAACCGTGATGCCCGCGAATTTAGCCGTCGCATCAATTACAACTATCGGCTACGCCGGTATTCTGGCGGGCCCTGCAGCAATTGGTTTTGTCGCCCAGTTCAGCAATTTATCCGTCGCTTTTGGCTGCGTGGCACTGTTATTACTGACCGTCACTGCCAGCGCCAGGGCCGTCACGCGCTAACCAAGGAATACGCATTATCTTTATGCAAAATAACTCGTTATCTACCAGTTCAGCTAACATTACCCGCTGCTTCTGGCTGTTTATCGTCTTGCTGCTCATCACCATGGGGCTATATGGCTATAACTATACCAATGCTTACCTGACCGAGAAAAAATACGCATTGATCTATATTGCCACTGGCTTGCAGCAGCGCATCGATGATTATCGTTACCATACTTACCAGATATACGATTTTGCCAATAATCCTAATCTCTCGGACAAGAATATTCTCACCGCGCAAGAAGTGCGTTTGCGCCCTGATATTTACTATATTGAAAAACCTCGCAGGAAGACCGACGCCGTCATTTTTGGTAATCATGAAGCCTCAACACTCGCCATGACCTTGCAGCTATCGGACTATCTCGACAGTCATTGGGGGCCGCAGAATGATACCTACTCAATGTATTATCTTAACGGCCAGGACAATAGTTTGGCGCTCATTACCACCCAGCCCTTAAAAGAAGTGACGTCGCGCTTTAAAGAGAGTTACTTGACTGCTGCCGCAGAATCGCGGCGAGCAGAAATGCTCCAACAGGCCAATACTTTGGATGAGCGTGAGAGCTTCTCGCCATTGCGAAAATTACGCTTCCAGAACGCCTACTACTTCACGATCCGCACGACTTTTAACCACCCCGGGCATTTGGCGACCGTGATTGCCTTTGACTTGCCCATTAACGACCTTATTCCGCCTAATATGGCGCGTTCGAGTTTCCTGTTACAGCCAGATAAGACGCCCATCAATGAAAGTATGACGCCCGAAGATACGGTCACTGCCAGTATCGCGCTCAATGGTTATTGGGTTGAAATCTCAGCCCCACTGACCAATGCAGCAATGAAGATAGTTTATCGTGTTCCGGTGACCGTGCTGGCCATTGATTTACTGAGAAATAACTTCTGGCTGATCCTGACCAATATCTTGCTGTTGTCTTTGGCTGTGTTAGGCATCTACTTTATTCGTCGGCAATTCGTTCGCCCAAGTGCCGATATTGTCGATCAGCTCGAGGTACAGAAATCACTGAGTCAGGAAATTATTACCAACTTGCCACAAGGGCTATTGGTTTATAATTTCAGCAACAATGCCGTAGTCGCCAGTAATCAGATAGCCGACAATCTGATGCCCCACCTTAATCTGCAAAAAATTGCCCATATGGCAGAACAGCACCATGGGGTCATTCAGGGCACTGTGAATAATGAAGTTTACGAAATCCGAATGTTCCGCAGCAAAATATCTCCTGAAACCTATCTTTTCCTGCTTCATGATCAGGATAAAGAAGTGTTGGTCAATAAACGGCTGCAACAGGCAAGACGTGAATACGACAAAAGCCTGCAAGCACGTAAACTTATGTTGCATAACTTGGGGATTGAACTCAATCAACCCATAAATAGCCTCAATCAAACGGCTAAAGACTTGCAAAGCACGACTGACTTTGTCATGCAGCATAAATTAGCCACCAAATTGGTAGAACAATCGGCAAATATCATTGAGCTGATTGATAATATTACCCTGCTTACTCGCCTGGAAACCCAAGATTGGCAACCTGAGCAGCAGCGTTTCTCTTTGTCGGCATTAATGGACGAGCTTTTATTGGAAGTGCTGCCGGCAATTAATCAAAAAGGCTTAGCTCTATTCAATCATTATCTTGTTGATATTGAACAAGATTACATTGGTGATGAAAAAGTATTACGCAAAATACTGTCGTTACTTCTGCATTACTCTGTTATCACGACAGCCTACGGTAAAATCACACTTAATGTTGACCATGAACCAGGGCACCCCGAACAACTAATTATTCAAATAACAGATACTGGTGCGGGTATTACTGATGAAGAGATTAGTAATCTTAATTATCCTTTCCTCAGCCAAACATTGGCCGACAGGTACAATCATAGTTCGGGGCTAACATTCTTTTTATGTAACCAATTATGTAAAAAATTAAACGGTCAATTAGAGATTCGTAGCAAAGTTGATATAGGTACGCGTTATACAATCCGGGTTACGATTGCTATAGAAAATGAGCAAGAGGAAGAGCAAGAGAAATTATTGGATGGTGTTACGCTCTTATTAGATATCACGTCGGAAGAAGTGCGTTCTATCATCACAGCATTAGTGAATTCATTTGGTGCTAACTGCATTATTGTTGATGACCGTTTGCCGGGACGAGGCTATGATGTAACGGTAACGGATAACCCACAACACTATGATAAATTTACCTTATTACTGGCTTCTGATGAAGTAGGAATGCAGAAGTTGCAGGATAATTATATTCGGGTAAATTATAATTTAGGAAGCGCGGTCATTGATGCAATATTATTATTAATCGAACAGCAAATTCTATCAGATGAGTCTAACGAAAAGTCTGAATCCATTGCTGCTGATGATATAAGTGCATACGAGCAGCAACTAAAATCCAGTGACTATTATTCCTTATTTGTTGAGACAGTACCGGTAGATCTGAAGAAACTGTATACTGAGCTCAAGCAACGTGATTTCATATCGCTTTCGCAGACCGCACATCGATTGAAAGGCGTATTTGCTATGTTGAATTTGCTTGTCGGCAAACAACTATGTGAAACATTAGAACAGCATATCGCAGATGGCGATCGGTTGAAGATCGAAAATAGCATCAGTCAAATTGATTCTTTCATCACCAGACTGTTGCAGCAAGGTAACCCATAACCATGAACAACCTTAATGTAATTATTGCTGATGACCATCCAATTGTGTTGTTTGGCGTCCGAAAGTCACTTGAGCAAATTGAATGGGTAAACGTGGTTGGAGAGTTTGAAGACTCCACGACGCTTATTAACAATTTGTCTAAACTGGATGCCAACGTGCTAATTACCGATCTCTCTATGCCAGGAGATAAGTACGGTGATGGCATCACATTGATAAAATATATAAAACGGCATTACCCAGATTTAGCCATAATAGTACTAACGATGAATAATAACCCGGCTATTCTCAGTTCAGTTTTGGACTTGGATATTGACGGGATTGTATTAAAACAAGGTGCGCCCGCTGATTTACCTAAGGCCTTGGCAGCATTACAGAAAGGGAAGAAATTCACCCCTGAAAGTGTGGCTAAATTGCTGGAGAAAATCAGCGCAAATGGCTATGGTGACAAACGCTTATCACCGAAAGAAAGTGAAGTTTTACGGCTATTTTCTGAAGGTTTCCTGGTGACTGAAATTGCCAGAAAACTTAATCGCAGCATTAAAACCATTAGTAGTCAGAAGAAATCGGCGATGATGAAACTGGGTGTTGATAATGATATTGCCCTGCTAAATTACCTTTCGTCTGTCACTATTGGGCAAGATAAAGAATAACCGTTGTCCCCCAACCCGGTATTGTTCTGTTGTACCGGGTTGTATCCATCTCTTTCAATCCATTAACTGTCGTTATAATAACCGCGTATTTTCCAGAGCCGGGCTTTAACGTGTTTTTCGCACCTTATCACTATAATAACGTAGCATCTGGCGCAATGTGTCCAATGTTACCGGTTTAGATAAACAGTTATCCATGCCAGCTTCAATACAGCGCTGCTTGCCCTCAGCTAATGCATTAGCGGTGACGCCAATGACCGGGAAATAATGATTCAATTGCCGCAGGCGCTGTGTTAGGCGGTAACCATCCATATTCGGCATATTCACATCAGTCAGTACAATATCGACATTATTCGCACTCAATACCGCCAGAGCATCGACTCCATCATTCGCTGTAATAACCTGATAACCCAGCGTTGTCAGCTGATCAGCCAATAACCGCCGGTTGATAGGATGGTCATCCACCACCAAAATTTGCAGGTCTGCATTATCATCCTGCTGAGGCTTTGGCGCTGATAACGCAAGTGGCGCGTCCTCAACCACTTGCGGCTCCAGCAATATGCGGTCCAATAACGGGATAATTTCCAATAGCGTAGAGGTGCTTAGCAACCAATAACCTGGCCGTGTCTCTTGCGGTAAACCAATATGTTCAATAGATAACTGAATCCATGTTGATAATGGCGCATTAATTTGCGGCAAATAATCACAAATAAGCACTTGATCCTGCAATACTTCCTCATTGCTATAGCAGTGAGTTGTCGCGCCAAAATGACTTAACAGTTCGAGTAAATAGTTCTCCAGACGAGCATTGCGGATATCCAGCCACAAGACTTTCCCTTGCCAGCGATCACTCTCCGGCAACACGGCATTTGGCAGATAATATTGCTCTGTTTTCAAATACATGGGAATACGGATAGCAAAAATACTGCCCATGCCCAGCTCAGAAACAACTTCAACATCACCATCCATCAAGTTGACCAATTTCTCACAAATTGCCAACCCTAAGCCGGTGCCCTGGAAGTGGCGTTGCACCCCAGTTCCCACTTGGAAGAAGGGGTCAAATAACTGATTTATTTCGCGCGAATTAATCCCGACACCGGTATCCCGCACGCGGAACTCCAGATAATAGCCACGCACCCTGACCTGCAAAATAATACAGCCGGTATCAGTAAATTTAATGGCGTTGTTGAGCAAGTTAGAAATAACTTGTTGCAGGCGAACGGCATCCCCCAGCATCAGCCGTGGAACATCCGGCTCAATAAAGCAGTACAGACCTAAGCGCTTTTTCACCACCAGCGGTAAATAGTTCGCCGTGATATGTGTTATCACTTCTACAGTAGAAAACTCACTTGGCTCAATTTTCAGTTGTTCAGATTCTATTTTCGAGAAATCGAGAATATCGCTGATGATTTTGAGTAATAGCCCAGAGGAGTTATTCATCGCGGTGACTAGGCGGTCAACACCGTGAGGTAATTCTTTGGTTTGCAATAAATCCAGATTACCGATAATACCATACAGCGGTGTGCGCAACTCGTGACTGACCGTTGCTAAAAACATAGATTTCGATTGGCTGGCCTGCTCTGCGGCGGCGGCCATTTCTTGTAATGACTCTTCCATTTTTACACGCGAACTCACATCCACCAACACACAAATAGCTACATCTTCATTACGGTAACGGGAATGAACAAAGCTGATTTGCAGATTGTTATTATTACTGGTCATCACATCGACAAAGTTAGCCTGCTGCTCACAAATAATACGAGTAATTCGCTCGCGATCTTCATTTGTCAGTAAATTAATATAGTTATGCGCTAACTCGTTGCTGAGGATATTCGTACCATCACTGATACGTAGAATGGAAATTCCCACGGGTGCAGAGGCAACAATTTTGCGGTTAAATTGTTCATGTTCTTCTAACCTCAAAGCATTATCTTCAGCCGGGTGGAACATTTTTCGTTCAAACAACCAAGCCAGAGTAAATATCACGGCAGCAGACAAAACATTCAACAATAATGCATTAAAAATTAATAGCTTGAATATCTCTATTATCGTTCTGACCGGTAAGGAATAGGCAATACTAAGCGGGGATGGCAGTAAATTCTTTTTCAGGACAAGATAATTATAATCATCGACATAGCCAAAATAGGATGGAGAATCTGGATAATCATCCAGCATTGAGGCATAGCGCTCCCCCGTTGCCAAACGCAATACCGGCTCATTATTTTGATCCAGTAACGTCACACCCACAGGCAGTGGCCCAGAAGAAATAAAATCTTCCAGCCGAATGGTCTGTTCTGTCCCTACCAGTGCTTCCAACCTATTGCCCACATAAAGCGGGCTGAGCACATATAAAGTGCCAATGTCAGGGCGCACCCCAGGGACAACCCAATACAGCGGGCTGTCTTTGTCCTGATTATTTGCTTCACGATATTTTGTAATATGTTCATTCAACGACTTAAGCAGATTCTCTTGCTCCATCGGCACATTTCGAATATCGAAATCCACCAAACACATGGTGTCACTGCCGATAAAAAATATCCGATTAAGATCATAAGCCGCGGCAAAGTTCTCTTTCCAATACAAAATAAGGTTACTGAGAGAATCTAATGACGAGTGACGAGAAGAATTCAGTGCAGTGCAATCGGCCGACGGATTGAGTGGATAATATTTGGCTGAGGCCTTATTTTTAATCAATGCCCCGGCTGCGATATCACTGCTCGCGGTATTATGATTTAACCTGTTTTCCGCCATATATTTGATATCACGAATAATGTCGGATGAATGCCTAATGTAGCTCTGTGCCTGCTCGAAGTTAGTATTGTATTCCTGACGAATATCAGATTTTTTCTCATTAAGGATGTTCAGGATATAAAAAGTGGTCAGCAGTGCACCCAGTGACCATAACATAACGGCCAATACCCGAAATAGATAACGGGATATTTTCAGTGTGGTGCGAAAGGAAGAAAGATATTTCAATCTGATACCATGGTTAAAGCATCGCCGGACAGGCTGTGTGAGTAACAGAATACATTACAAATAGCCCATAAAAAAGCCAGCTCGTAAGCTGGCTCTGGTGTTCAACAACGCATTATACGTTGTCATCCTCGTCTTCAACATCACCGTCTTCGGCTTCATCATCCGCGGGTGTGTTCAGCGCAGTATTTTCTTCACTGCCCTCTTCACCCTCTAATGATTCACCATCAAGGATTTCATCATCCTCTTCTGGTTCAGCAACACGTTGCAAACCGACAACATGTTCATCTTCAGCAGTACGGATTAGTGTCACACCCTGGGTATTACGCCCCACGATACTCACTTCAGAAACACGAGTACGTACCAATGTACCGGCATCCGTGATCATCATAATCTGGTCGGTCGGCGCGACTTGTACCGCCCCAACAACCTTACCATTACGCTCACTGACTTTAATGGAGATAACCCCCTGAGTCGCACGGGACTTAGTCGGATACTCTTCCACTGCAGTACGTTTGCCATAACCGTTTTCAGTCACCGTCAGAATTTCGCCATCACCGCGTGGGATGATAAGAGAAATAACCCGGTCATCGCCATTGAGGTTGATACCCCGCACCCCAGTCGCAGTACGGCCCATAGAGCGAACCTGCGATTCAGGGAAGCGAACGACTTTACCCAATGCGGAGAATAGCATCACTTCGTTACTGCCATCGGTCAAGTCCACACCAATCAGCTCATCACCTTCATTCAGATTGACGGCAATAATACCGGCACTGCGTGGGCGGCTGAACTCGGTCAATGCGGTTTTCTTCACGGTACCGCTGGCGGTGGCCATAAAGATGTGGCGGCCCTCTTCATACTCCCGCACTGGCAGAATGGCGGTGATACGCTCATTTGGCTCAAGCGGCAATAAGTTGACTATCGGACGACCACGGGCACCACGGCTGGCTTCCGGCAACTGATAGACTTTCATCCAATAGAGACGGCCACGGCTGGAGAAGCACAAAATAGTATCGTGGGTGTTGGCAACCAACAGGCGATCAATGAAATCCTCTTCTTTGATACGTGCCGCCGATTTCCCCTTACCACCACGACGCTGAGCTTCGTAATCGCTCAATGGTTGATATTTGACATAGCCCTGATGGGACAATGTCACTACCACATCTTCCTGATTAATCAGGTCTTCAATATTGATGTCAGAGGTATTCGCCGTGATTTCAGTGCGGCGAGCATCATTATATTGCTCTTTAATGGCCACTAACTCTTCGCGGATAACTTCCATCAAGCGCTCTGGGTTTTCCAGAATAAAGATCAGCTCGCCAATTAAGGTCAGCAGCTCTTTATACTCATCCAGCAGTTTTTCGTGCTCCAGACCAGTCAGTTTCTGCAAGCGCAGATCCAAAATCGCCTGAGCTTGCTGCTCGGTGAGGTAATACTTGCCATCACGGATACCGAATTCAGCTTCCAGCCATTCAGGGCGGGCAGCATCATCACCGGCACGTTCCAGCATCGACGCGACGTTACCTAACTCCCATGGATTGGCAATCAGGCCAGCCTTCGCTTCCGCAGGGGTAGCGGCACGACGGATCAATTCGATAATCGGATCGATGTTAGCCAAAGCAATGGCCAACGCTTCAAGGATGTGCGCGCGGTCACGAGCTTTACGCAGTTCAAAAATGGTACGGCGAGTCACCACTTCACGGCGGTGGCGCACGAAAGCCACCAGAATGTCTTTCAAGTTAAGCAATTTAGGCTGCCCTTGCGACAGAGCCACCATATTGATACCGAAAGTTACCTGCAACTGTGTCAGAGAATAGAGGTTATTGAGCACCACTTCCCCGACCGCATCACGTTTGATTTCAATCACGATGCGCATGCCGTCTTTATCAGACTCATCACGCAACGCACTGATGCCCTCTACACGCTTTTCTTTAACCAGCTCGGCGATTTTCTCAATCAACCGCGCTTTGTTCACCTGATAAGGAATTTCATGAACAATAATGGTTTCGCGGCCGGTTTTTGCATCAGCTTCGACTTCAGCACGGGCGCGGATATACACCTTGCCACGGCCTGTACGATAAGCTTCTTCAATACCACGGCGACCATTGATAATCGCTGCTGTTGGGAAGTCCGGCCCCGGGATGTACTCCATCAACCCTTCAATGGTGATGTTTTCATCTTCGATATAAGCCAGACAGCCATCAATAACCTCAGACAGGTTATGCGGCGGAATATTGGTTGCCATCCCGACGGCAATGCCTGACGAGCCGTTAACCAGCAAGTTAGGGATTTTGGTCGGCATTACGGCAGGAATTTGCTCTGTGCCGTCATAGTTCGGCACGAAGTCAACGGTGTCTTTCTCTAAGTCCGCCAACAATTCGTGAGCAATTTTAGACATACGGATTTCGGTATAACGCATCGCTGCGGCGGAGTCGCCATCAACGGAACCGAAGTTACCCTGCCCATCCACCAGCATATAGCGCAGTGAGAACGGCTGAGCCATACGCACTATTGTGTCGTAGACCGCGCTGTCACCATGCGGGTGATATTTACCGATAACGTCCCCGACTACACGGGCCGATTTTTTATATGGTTTATTCCAGTCATTACCCAGTACATTCATCGCATACAGTACGCGACGGTGCACCGGTTTCAGTCCATCCCGGACATCTGGTAAAGCACGTCCGACAATAACGGACATCGCATAATCCAGATAGGAGCTTTTCAGCTCTTCCTCGATGTTGACCGGTGTTATTTCTCTGGCAAGGTCGCTCATTGAGCCGCTATCCCTCTACTAATTACCGGATTTAAAGGTACGAAACTATATCACAAAACCCCGATTTTGGCGAAACTACATTACGCTCATGAGAAACCCCATTACGCCGACAAAACTGCGCCAATTAATGGGGAACATGTATAATCCGCGCAAAGAAACATAACAGCGAGATTCCATCATGCGTGTAGATACCCCAGCCCACCATCATAATGTCGACGAACAAGAAATCGCGAAGTTTGAGGCTGTTGCCTCACGCTGGTGGGATTTGGAGGGTGAATTTAAACCTCTTCACCGCATCAACCCCCTGCGGCTTGATTATATTTTGCAGCGCTCTGGCGGCATTTTCGCTAAAAAAGTGCTGGATGTCGGGTGCGGTGGCGGCATTCTGGCGGAAAGCATGGCGCGCGAGGGGGCACAAGTGACTGGGCTGGATATGGGCTATGAGCCGCTGCAAGTGGCCCGTCTGCATGCTCTGGAAACAGGTATTCAGCTCGATTATGTTCAAGAAACGGTCGAAAGCCACGCGCAAAAACAGCCACAACATTACGATGTCGTGACCTGCATGGAGATGCTTGAACACGTTCCTGACCCCGCTTCAGTTATTCGCGCTTGCGCAGAGCTAGTCAAACCCGGTGGCCATGTTTTCTTTTCGACGATTAACCGCAACACCAAATCGTGGCTAATGGCCGTGGTGGGCGCTGAATATGTGTTGAAAATGGTACCGAAAGGCACCCATGACTCGAAGAAATTTATCCGCCCATCAGAGCTCATTGGTTGGGTTGACCAAACCCCACTACGCGAACGCCATATTATCGGGCTGCATTACAATCCACTAACAGACCATTTCAAACTGGGCCGCAATGTCGATGTGAATTATATGGTGCATACTCAGCGGGATGAAAAGTAAGGCTCATCTATTATTATCGAGGAGCGCCCAAGCTCTGCCGCTCCTCCCACGATAAATTGCTCTTTTGGGGGGCCTATTGGGGGCTTACCGCACTAATTTGTCGCTTTATACGCCATCAATCATAAAATTTGGCAGAAACGGCTTTTTTGCACTGTAAAAGCGATAAGTTATGCCGTTCTTTTCTAATGTTTAATAAATCGGCAAACGATCAAATTTTTAAGATTTTCGGTAGAATCTTATCCCCTAGAGTGACGAGAGGTGAGCACCAGCAATGGCGCTGCCTGTGAGCCTTTCGTAACAATTCACCCCCAAGTTATCCACACAATTTAGTGATTTTGTTCACTTGCCAAAAGTCTTAATACTCACTATCTTGTTATCTATCTACTACCCACCCCCTATATATTGTGTTTACATACTGAACAATACACTACGGCCTCAATGATTATCGCAATCATGGAGAGCGTAAATTTGTGCTGTGAGTACACCAAGCAAGGGGAACAAAGGTCACGAACACATGAACCAAAGCCTACTTGTTACTAAACGCGATGGCAGCAAAGAGCGCATCAATCTGGATAAAATCCACCGGGTCATCGACTGGGCCGCGGAAGGTTTACATAACGTCTCAGTATCTCAAGTAGAATTGCGTTCACACATTCAGTTTTATGATGGTATTAAAACCGCCGATATCCATGAAACTATCATCAAAGCGGCCGCTGATTTGATTTCGCGCGATGCCCCAGATTACCAGTATCTGGCAGCTCGTCTGGCTATCTTCCATCTGCGCAAAAAAGCTTACGGTCAGTTTGAACCACCAAAATTATTCGCCCACGTGACGAAAATGGTGGAAATGGGCAAATATGACCAGCATCTGCTGAAAGACTACAGCGCAGAAGAATTCGAACAGATGGACACTTTCATCGACCATTGGCGCGATATGAACTTCTCCTATGCTGCGGTTAAGCAGTTGGAAGGGAAATATTTGGTGCAAAACCGCGTTAGCGGCGAGATCTATGAAAGTGCCCAATTCCTGTACATTCTGGTTTCGGCTTGCTTGTTCTCAAATTACCCGCGCGAAACCCGTATGGATTACATCAAGCGTTTCTATGATGCAATCTCTACCTTTAAAATTTCGCTGCCAACGCCGATTATGTCCGGTGTGCGGACCCCTACCCGCCAGTTCAGTTCTTGCGTATTGATTGAGTGCGGCGACAGCCTGGATTCTATCAATGCCACCTCCAGCGCCATTGTGAAATATGTATCACAGCGCGCCGGTATCGGTATCAATGCGGGCCGCATCCGGGCCTTAGGTAGCCCAATTCGTGGCGGCGAAGCTTTCCATACCGGGTGCATTCCGTTTTACAAACATTTCCAGACCGCCGTGAAATCCTGCTCACAAGGCGGAGTACGTGGTGGTGCGGCCACCTTGTTCTACCCAATGTGGCATTTGGAAGTGGAAAGTTTGCTGGTGCTGAAAAACAACCGTGGGGTTGAGGGCAACCGCGTACGTCATATGGATTACGGCGTACAAATCAACAAACTGATGTATCAGCGTTTGCTGAAAGGCGAAGATATCACCCTGTTCAGCCCATCAGATGTGCCGGGCTTGTATGACGCGTTCTTCGCTGATCAAGACGAATTTGAGCGCCTTTATAGCCAATATGAACAAGATGACAGCATCCGTAAGCAACGAGTAAAAGCGGTTGAATTATTCTCTCTGATGATGCAAGAGCGCGCTTCCACCGGCCGTATCTATATTCAAAACGTGGACCACTGCAATACCCACAGCCCGTTTGACCCGAAAATTGCCCCAGTGCGCCAGTCAAACCTGTGTCTGGAAATTGCCTTGCCGACCAAACCGTTGAATGACATCAACGACGAAAATGGTGAAATCGCGCTGTGTACCTTATCGGCATTCAACTTGGGTGCCATTGACAGCCTGGATGATTTAGAAGATTTGGCCGTGCTGGCAGTGCGTGCGCTGGACGCCCTGTTAGACTACCAAGACTACCCGATTGCTGCGGCACAACGTGGAGCTATGGGCCGTCGTACCTTGGGTATCGGTGTGATTAACTTTGCTTATTATCTGGCGAAGAATGGTGTTCGTTACTCAGATGGCAGCGCCAACAACCTGACCCACCGCACCTTTGAAGCTATTCAGTATTATTTGCTGAAAGCCTCTAATGCGCTGGCTCGCGAGCAAGGCGCTTGCCCATGGTTCAACGAAACCACTTATTCACAGGGTATTTTGCCGATTGATACCTACAAAAAAGATTTGGATGCCATCAGTAACGAACCGCTGCATCACGACTGGGAAGCACTGCGCCAAGAGATCCAGACCCATGGTTTGCGTAACTCCACTCTGTCAGCGCTGATGCCGTCCGAAACCTCGTCGCAAATTTCCAATGCCACCAACGGCATTGAACCGCCACGGGGTTACGTCAGTATCAAAGCCTCGAAAGACGGTATCCTGCGCCAGGTTGTCCCTGAATATGAGCGCTTGAAAGATGCTTATGAACTACTGTGGGATATGCCAAATAATGATGGTTATCTGCAACTGGTCGGTTTGATGCAGAAATTCGTCGACCAGGCGATTTCAGCTAATACCAATTATGACCCCACCCGCTTCCCATCGGGCAAAGTGCCGATGAAGCAGTTGCTGAAAGATTTGCTCACCACCTACAAGTTTGGCGTAAAAACCCTTTACTATCAGAACACCCGCGATGGTGCTGATGATGTGCAGGAAGATATCCAAAGTCAGCCAAGTGATGACGATTGTGAAGGCGGTGCATGTAAGATCTGATTTTGAGTTCCGGCCCTCTCCCCCGGTTCAATCAAGCGCGTAGCTGATAATGAGCCAACCGGGGGATGATTCATTTTGTCAATAAATACAAAATGTTATGGGCCGTTCTTCATTTGCCCTTTGCTATCCCTTGAGGAAATCATGGCCTATACCACTTTTTCGCAAAATAAAAACAACCAGTTACTCGAGCCGATGTTCTTTGGTCAATCCGTCAATGTGGCGCGTTTCGATCAGCAAAAGCACGCCATTTTCGAGAAACTGATTGAGAAACAATTATCATTTTTCTGGCGTCCGGAAGAGATTGACGTCTCCCGTGACCGTATTGATTATCAGAACCTACCAGAGCACGAAAAACACATTTTTATCAGTAACTTGAAATACCAAACCTTGTTGGATTCCATTCAGGGTCGCAGCCCGAATATTGCCCTATTGCCCTTGATCTCTATTCCTGAGCTGGAAACCTGGGTTGAAACTTGGTCGTTTTCTGAAACCATTCACTCACGTTCTTACACCCATATCATCCGCAATATCGTTAACGACCCGGCGATTGTTTTCGATGATATCGTGACCAACGAAGAGATCCTCAAACGCGCAAAAGATATCTCCGCCTATTATGATGATTTGATTGAGATGACCAGCTACTACCATTTGCTGGGGGAAGGCACTCATCAAGTCAACGGTAAAACTGTGGTGGTGAATCTGCGCGAGCTGAAAAAACAGCTTTATCTGTGTTTGATGAGTGTCAATGCGCTGGAAGCGATTCGTTTCTATGTCAGCTTCGCCTGCTCCTTTGCCTTTGCCGAGCGCGAACTGATGGAGGGCAATGCCAAAATCATCAAAATGATTGCGCGCGATGAAGCCCTGCATTTGACCGGGACCCAGCATATTCTTAATCTGATGCGCTCAGGTGAAGACGACCCAGAAATGGCTGAAATTGCGCAAGAGTGTCAGAAAGAGTGCTATGAGCTGTTTGTAAAAGCCGCAGAACAAGAGAAAGAGTGGGCCGAATATCTGTTCCGTGACGGCTCGATGATTGGTCTGAATAAAGATATTTTGTGCCAATATGTTGAATATATTACCAATATTCGCATGCAAGCCGTGGGTCTCGGTGTGCCATTTGCTATTCGCACCAATCCGATTCCATGGATCAACTCCTGGCTAGTTTCTGATAACGTACAAGTTGCGCCGCAGGAAGTTGAAGTCAGTTCTTATCTGGTCGGTCAGATTGACTCAGAAGTCAGTGCTGATGACCTGAGTGATTTCGAGCTGTAATCCATGAAATTTCTTGTGACGTTGAGCACCACCGGTGCTCAACTTACCCCGCCAACCAACAGCCGCAATTTGTTGGAAACGCTCGAGCACCATCAAGTCCCCATCGAGTACCAGTGCCGTTCTGGCTATTGTGGTTCTTGCCGCCTACGTTTACTCAAGGGCGAAGTTTGCTATCAACAGCCACCACTGGCCTTTATTCAAGCGGGTGAAATTCTGCCTTGCTGCTGTCAGCCAAAGGGCCATATTGAAATCGAGCTTTAGTGACCTGACCCTTATCAAGAGAGATTACGTCGGCAAAACATAAGCTTGGATTATTCCTCATTTAGAAAGTTAGGATTTCACCTATAATCAGACTTCCGGTTGTGTGATATTTTACCTCCGGTATTACCTGATAAACCATAGGGACAAAAGATGAAAAGACTGTCAATCGCGATAACTGGCCTGCTGATGGTAGCTTCGGCCAACACTCTTGCCGCCAGCCAGCAACCACTGGATCCACAGCAGCCGCTAGAGAAAATTGCGCCTTATCCACAGGCTGAAAAAGGCATGAGCCGCCAGGTAATTTTCCTTGAACCACAAGAAGATGAAAACCGCTTCAAAGTTGAATTGTTGATTGGTAAAACCATTAACGTTGACTGCAACCGCCATATGCTCAGTGGCAATTTGGAGACCAGAACCTTGTCTGGTTGGGGATTTGATTATCTGGTAATGGATAAAATCTCAGAGCCAGCCTCTACCATGATGGCGTGCCCGGATAATACCCGCCACCCGCAATTTATCGCCGCCAATCTAGGTGATGCGGCGATGCAGCGTTACAACAGCCGTCTGCCGATTGTGGTTTATGTGCCGCAGGGCGTTGATGTGAAATACCGGATTTGGGAAGCAGGCAAAGAAATCAGAAGTGCACAGGTGAAATAATCCGCACGATAAAGTCGATAACACAACAGGCAGAATATTAACTCTGCCTGCTCGCCTCGCCGATAACTACAGAATTTCAATCACTTCCAGCCAGCCGTGTTGACCACAAACCGGCCTCCCGGTCAGCCAACGGCGCAGCATATCTAATGCCAGCATGGCGCTACTTTCCTGACGAATACGTAAACCATGGCGGCTGGCTTGATAGCGCACGGTCTGGGCAAACCTGCCCTCCGGGGTATGCAGCGCCACACTCAGACAATCATTTTGCATTGCCCCCACGGCCAAGACCACCTGCGCGCCACACAGCATTGACAATGATTGGGCGCGACCAGCAACTTCGGCTAAGGATTCCTGACAATGGGCGGGTAATAGCTCGCCCCCGGCCAAGGGCGCGGCGGCACTCTGCAATTGCCAATGCATCAAGCCGCCAGTAAATTGTTCACTCACTGCCAGCAACAACCCACGTTGGGTCAGTTGCTCAGTCAGCCATGCCGGTAACCCCTGCGTACCCTCAAATATCGTGCTGTCACCGGCCACGGCTCTGACCTGCTGCCAAACTTCTTTCATCGCCGATTGCTGCGAGGCAGGCCCGGTTAGCTTCAATTCAATAATAGGGGCAGACGAGCGGTAACCCAGCACCGCGCCATTCGGCAGTGACAGTGAGTCTAACTCCAGCGCCAAATCACTTTCTGAGCGGCCAAAGGTGGTCATACGCAAACACAAGGGTGGCTCGGCGACATCAAAATGTTGGCGTAACCGCGGCATAATCTGCTGCTCGACCATCACTTTAAATTCAGAGGGTACCCCGGGGGTGAAAAACATCAGGCATTTATTGAGCTGTAAAGCAAAACCGCAGGCCGTGCCAACCGGGTTATCCAGCATTTCTGCATTCGCCGGGATATGCGCTTGTTTGCGGTTAGTTGACGACATCACCCTGCCGCGCTCGCTAAAGAAAGCTTCCATCCGCGCAATCCATTCCGGATGCTCAATAAGCTCAGTTCCGGCTGCCCGGGCCGCCGCCAATGCACTCAGGTCATCACTGGTCGGCCCAAGGCCACCATTAACAATCAGCACATCAGCAACTTGGCTGCGTTCCGTCAACACCTCAATAAGAGCCGAGAGTGAATCACCGACGGTTTCCCGGCTGCTGATCGGCAGCCCTTGATTAAATAAATAATCTGCCAACCATGCAGCGTTGGTATCAATAATCTGCCCATGCAGCACTTCATCCCCGGTACTCAACATCTCGACTCTGATCATTTTCTTCTCCGTCAGTGCTTATGCCATCACTTTAAGAAGCCAACCGCATAAACACAATCGTTATCCATTACCAGCATGAATCACAATAGTAAAAGCCGATATTTCAACACACTGAATACCGTAATGATAAGTTTACATCGCGCGTAACGTCGGTTTGACACAAATGAGACAATCCTCTACTCTGCTACACTTTATCATGCTAATAAAATGTCATGTAGTAGAGGAAAGCGTGAAGAATCGCACCCTGGGCAGTATATTTATCGTGGCGGGCACCACCATTGGTGCGGGTATGTTGGCGATGCCACTGGCCGCCGCGGGAGTGGGCTTTGGTGTCACTCTCGCACTATTAATTTTTCTTTGGGTATTAATGTGTTACACCGCATTACTCTTGGTTGAAGTCTACCAGCACGAAGCAGCAGACACCGGGCTTGGCACCTTAGCTAAACGCTATCTTGGTCATCGAGGGCAATGGCTCACCGGTTTTAGCATGATGTTTTTGATGTACGCGCTCACTGCCGCCTATATCAGCGGTGCGGGTGAATTGCTGGCAACCAGCATCAGCCAATGGACACAGCAATCATTCCCAACCTCTCTCGGGGTGTTGTTGTTTACCCTGGTCGCCGGTGGGGTGGTATGTATCGGCACCCACTCTGTGGACTTGTTTAACCGCATCCTATTCAGTGCAAAAATCATTTTCCTGATTGTCATGCTGTCGTTAATGATGCCCCACATCGAAAAAACCAACTTATTAACGTTGCCACTAGAACAAGGGTTAGCGCTCTCCGCTATTCCGGTTATTTTCACTTCATTTGGCTTCCATGGCAGTGTGCCAAGTATTGTCAACTATATGGGGGGCAATATTCGCAAGCTGCGCTGGGTGTTTATTATCGGCAGTGCTATCCCATTAATTGCGTATATTTTCTGGCAGTTAGCCACATTAGGGGCAATATCCTCCCATACTTTTGTCGGGATTCTGGCACAACAAGCCGGGTTGAACGGGTTACTGCAAGCGGTGCGCGACGTGGTGGCTTCGCCGCATGTTGAGCTGGCGGTTCACCTATTTGCCGATTTAGCACTGGCGACCTCATTCCTGGGCGTCGCCTTGGGCCTGTTTGATTATCTGGCTGATTTATTTAAACGCCGTAACTCAGTGAGCGGCCGCCTGCAAACTGGGGCGATTACTTTTGTGCCGCCACTGCTGTTCGCGCTGTTTTACCCACGCGGTTTTATTATGGCACTGGGCTTCGCCGCCGTTGCATTATCTATATTGGCCTTAATTCTGCCCGCGATGCTGGCGTGGAAAGCGCGAAAAATCCATCAGGGAAATTATCGTGTCTGGGGTGGGAAACCGGCATTGGCCGCCGTATTTGCTTGTGGTGTGCTGGTGATTGGCATTCAGGTGGGAATTGTTACTGGCGCGCTACCCGCTGTTGGATAAGTTGCCAATAATCAGCTTTGGCCATGTAACGCTATTGGGGCTACCGCTGTGTTAGCGGTAACTCCAAAAGCACAGGGAAATTAGAAGTTCAGGCCAGCGCCGATATACACACCATCCGCTAGGCGATTATCGCGATGCCCTTCTTTACCTTCCATATTGATATAGCGATAGCCGACATCAACCGTCAGTGGGCGGAAGACACTCCAGCGCACGCCACCGTTGGCTTCACTGTAAGATTTCATCCCACTGGTCAGTTCCTCGGGGGCAAAATAGCCCTCACCGTATAAAGTGAATGACTTATTGATGGGGTAGGTTAATCCGCCGCCAATTGCTACCGCGCCGCCATTGCTGCCATCTTCCGGTGACATATAAATGCCTTTGCCACCGACAGTGGCCATCAAGGGGCCAATCGGCAGATTGAAGCCCAGCCCCATACCATAGATATCACCGTCATGATCACTACGCGCCCAGTTACCGCTGATGGCCAAGCCGCCAGTATTGGTACCCAGACCAAAGCCTAAATTGGTGTAGTGACGCCCGGTTTCGGCGTTAAAACTCATTGCACTGGCTGAACCGGCCACCAACAGCAAGCTTGCGGCACATGCAATTAAATGCTTATTCATATTGTTCTCTCATTATTCGTGATGTCACCCGTGAGCAGACTCTGGCTGACAGGTTTTTCCTGTGTCGAGTTTAACCGAAAAAAACATCATGAACACACTGAAAAACCGATTAAATACCACAGTATTTCAAATGATTGTAAATACCTACGCGATTGATATGTCTAATGCGAGCAATGATAATGATAAGGCGTGCCTATTTGCTGAATGCCACCAATAAGGCTACAACTAGTGTGGAGATCAAAGAATAACCCGCTGATGTCGTTTAAGTTATTATTTTGCTGATTACACCTTTGGCAAAATGTAATGCTTTAAAACACCCAAGACGCAATCAATTCAACAGCCATACTGGAGAAAATGATGAGCAAAAAGAAAGGATTAACTACCGCAGCAGGCGCACCTGTCGTTGATAATAATAATGTTGTCACTGCTGGCCGGCGTGGCCCTATGCTACTGCAAGATGTCTGGTTCCTGGAAAAACTGGCCCATTTCGATCGTGAAGTTATTCCTGAGCGCCGCATGCATGCTAAAGGTTCAGGTGCTTACGGCACATTTACCGTCACTCACGACATTACCCGATATACCCGGGCCAAAATTTTCTCTGAAATTGGCAAACAAACTGAAATGTTTGTGCGCTTTTCAACCGTTGCTGGCGAACGCGGGGCCGCAGATGCCGAGCGTGATATCCGTGGCTTTGCCATGAAATATTACACCGAGGAGGGCAACTGGGATTTGGTCGGTAATGATACGCCAGTATTCTATTTACGTGATCCACTGAAATTCCCAGACCTGAACCACGTCGTGAAACGCGACCCACGCACTAACCTGCGTAACCCAATTTATAAGTGGGATTTCTTCTCCCAGCTACCAGAAGCGCTGCACCAGCTCACCATCGATTTCAGTGACCGCGGCCTGCCAAAATCTTACCGCCATATGCACGGGTTCGGCAGCCATACTTTCAGCTTTATCAATGCCGCCAATGAGCGTTTTTGGGTTAAATTCCATTTCCGCTGCCAGCAAGGCATTGAGAACCTTATGGATGATGAAGCTGAAAAACTGGTTGGCATGGATCGTGAAAGTTCCCAACGCGACCTGTATGAAGCCATTGAACATGGGGATTTCCCGCGCTGGAATTTACAAATTCAGGTGATGCCAGAGCATGAAGCATCACAAACCCCGTATAACCCGTTCGATCTCACCAAAGTGTGGCCGCACGGCGATTATCCGTTGATTGATGTTGGTTTCTTCGAACTGAATCGCAATCCGGAAAACTACTTTGCTGAAGTGGAACAAGCTTCATTCAACCCAGCTAACGTGGTGCCGGGCATTAGCTTCTCTCCTGACCGCATGTTACAAGGCCGCCTGTTCTCCTACGGCGATGCCGCTCGCTATCGCCTCGGGGTAAATCATCATCAGATCCCGGTGAACAGTGCTAAATGCCCATTCCATAATTATCATCGTGACGGCGCAATGCGCGTGGATGGTAACAGTGGCAATGGCGCAACTTACGAGCCAAACAGTTTTGGTTTATTCCAGGAACAACCTGACTTCAGCGAGCCGCCGTTAACTCTGGAAGGGGCGGCTGATCACTGGAATCACCGCGAAGATAGCGATTATTTTTCACAACCACGGGCATTGTTCAACTTACTCAGCGCGGAAGAACATCAGCGGATGTTTACCCGTATTGCCGGGGAATTGTCGCAAGTGCCAGAAGAAATTCAACGCCGTCAAATAGCGTTGTTTACCCAAGTTCACCCTGATTATGGTAACGGCGTGAAAAAGGCGCTTGGATTAAACTAACACCTTGACTTAAAGCCCCTCACTTGAGGGGTTTTTTATTTTGCGGTGTTTAAATGGCATTCATTTTTAACATACTCGGCCACCCAGCGCCGCGAAACCTTAATCCCACCGTTTTTTAACTCATCCGGTAAGCGATAAAAAGCCACCGGACGTTGAAATACAGCCACTTGCGGGGCGAGCCAATTGGCCAAAATAACATCATCCACGGCTTCATCCACATCAATCACGGCAACGGGCCGATGACCAAATTCAATATCCGCGACAGGAATAACAAAAGCTTGCTGCACTCCTGGATACTGTAATAAAACGCGCTCAATATCCTCCGGCTGAATCCCCTCACCACCACTAAAAAATAGATTATCCAATCGGCCAAGAATACGCAGTTCGTCATGCAGCCATTCGCCGCGATCGCGCGTATGGAACCAGCCCTCGCTGTCAGTAAGCGGTTGCAACTGCCCTTGCCGCCAATAGCCGCTCGCCAGGCCAGCACCTTTCACCCAGACTTCATTCTCAACCAACTGCACCTGCCGCCCTGCTAACGCCATGCCAACCCCCGGCAAACCGTCAGCGCGTTTGGCGCACACCGTCGAGGCAGCTTCCGTCAGGCCATAGCCACACCAGCAGCGAATTCCGCGCGCTTCGGCTTGCTCAGTGAGTGTTGTCGGGATAGCCGCCCCTCCGAGCAGTACCTCTTTCAAGGTGAGAGTTTGCTCTGAATCCGCCAACAAACGCCAGAGCTGGGTGGGCACCAATGAAGCATGGCTGCACCCAAGCAGTGCTGCAGATAACAGCTCGCCCGCTGGCACGGCCAAGGTCGCCCCAGCGCGTAACCAGCGCCAAACAATCCCCTGTCCAGAGACATGAAACAGTGGCAATGACAGCAGCCAACAATCATTGGCGGTAAAATTTATCAAATCTATCACGCCGTCGGCGTTGGCCAGATGGGCCGCTATGGTGTGGACTGCTGCTTTGGGTAAGCCGGAAGAGCCGGAGGTCAATGTCATGGTCGCCAGCCGCTGGTTATCCCATGCCACGGCCTGTAATGTGCAATTTTTGCGATTGAAATCTAGCGGAATAAAACTGAGCTGCACGGGCAGCGGCTCCGCTAAATTCAGCATAAAATCAATATCCAGTTGCGGCAAAAGTTGCGATAACAGCGCCGCTGGCAATTGCGGGTTGAGGGGCAAAACACGCGCCGCGCACTGCAGGGCCGCCAAATAGGCCAGCAGCAGCGAATAACTGTTTTTGCCGCGCAGTACCATCCCCCGACCGGGAGTCACACCTTGTTGCTGAAAACTGGCAGCGACACTATCAATATCAGTGGCTAACTGTTGCCAACTGATCAGTTGCGGCCCCGAACGTAATGCCACCGCCCGTGGCCGCTGATTGGCCCAGTATTGCCATGGAGATATCAGCGTCCCCGGCAACGGGTATGCACCCGCCGCAGCTTCTAGCTGTGCCATAGCACGTCCAGTTGGTCGGCTGTCACTAATGGCAAACCACTGTCCGGCCACTCACGGACTAATTGCGCCTGCATCAGGCTCAAGGTATCCAACCCCGGTACAGTTGCGGGCGTTAACCAATCCGCTAACCGTGCCAATTGAGTCAAACCCAGGCTCGATTCAATACTGGAACTGATCACCGCCACCAGCCCCGCTTGATGCGCTTGCTGCACTAATTGTTGGCAACGCGCGATACTGCCCACCAGTGTCGGTTTGATAACAATGGCGGCCACTCCCGGCTCTGCTTCAACCTGGAAATCTGCCTCGCGCACACTTTCATCCCATGCAATGGCAATGCCGGTGTCACGGGCAAATTCCCGGGATTCCGCGCGGGTTTTACAGGGCTCCTCCAGAAATGCAATGCGGGGGCGCAATTCCGGATTGACATATTTGGCAAAGCCGTCGGCTTTGGCCCGTGTCCAACTGCGATTGGCATCCAAACGCAAAGTCAAATCCGGCAAGGCTTCTAGCAGCACATTGACAATCATGCCATCGCGCACCGCTTCATAAAGCCCCACTTTCACCTTGGCCACTTTCTCGCCCGGTAAAGCTTGTAACACGGCGAATAATTCGTCAGGATCCCCGGTACATAGCGGAGCTTTGCGGTAATTTGCCGCCAGCGGCAAGGAATTATCCAGTTCCGCCAGTGCGCAACTCAGGCCAAAAGCGACCGAGGGCAAAACCTCAAGTTCCGGCTCCGCCCCGCCCACCCAATTTTGCAGCCAATGTTGTGCGACAACCTGAGCTTCTGACAGCGTTTCATGGCTAAACTCCGGCAGCGGGGCAATCTCCCCCCACCCGGTCAGCCCGCCTTGTTGCAACTTCACTAATAACCCATCACGACTTTTCAGCCGCTGATGGCGCAATATCACCCCGGCTTCCATCGGGAGGCTATAGCGGTATAGTGTGGCCGCGCGCATTACGGATTACGCTTGAATTTGCTGAAGTCTGGCTGGCGTTTCTCATTGAATGCATTACGCCCCTCCTGACCCTCATCTGTCATATAGAACAACATGGTGGCGTTACCGGCTAGCTCTTGCAGCCCCGCCTGCCCGTCACAGTCGGCGTTCAATGCCGCTTTCAGACAGCGCAATGCCATTGGGCTGTTTTGCAGCATTTCACGACACCAGCGCACAGTCTCTTTTTCCAAATCCGCGACCGGCACCACGGTATTCACCAGCCCCATATCCAATGCCTGTTTAGCATCATATTGACGGCACAGGAACCAAATTTCGCGCGCTTTTTTCTGGCCGACAATGCGCGCCATATATGCCGCCCCCCAGCCGCCATCAAATGAACCCACTTTTGGCCCAGTCTGGCCGAAGATGGCGTTATCAGCAGCAACAGTGAGGTCACACATCATATGTAATACATGCCCGCCACCAATAGAATAACCGGCAACCATTGCGACCACAGGTTTCGGGCAAGTGCGGATCTGGCGCTGGAAATCCAACACATTCAGGTGGTGAACACCGCTGGTATCTTTATAGCCGCCGTAGTCGCCACGGACTTTCTGGTCACCGCCGGAGCAGAAGGCTTTATCACCCTCGCCGGTCAGAATGATCACGCCGATATTGTCGTCATAGCGGGCATCAGCCAGCGCCTGAATCATCTCTTTCACGGTTAATGGGCGAAATGCGTTACGTACATGAGGGCGGTTGATGGTTATCTTGGCGATCCCATCACTGGATTTGTGATAGCGAATATCTTCAAACCCAGCGGAGCAATCTTGCCATTCGATGGCGGCGTACAGTTGTTCTTCGCTCGGATAAAGCATAATAAGCATTCCTTTAACGGGAGAGTGATAAAAATGAAGACTGCGATAAAAATGACAGTACCTGCGCGGCAAATGTCCCGGGGTTCGCCCGATGAGCATTGTGCCCAGCGCGGGCCAGTGTGCGTAATGGCAATTGATATTGATGAGCCAATTGCTGGAATTTATGGTCGCGCTCGCCGCACAAGTACGTATACGGGACGTTAAGTCGTTGCAGAGCAGGTAATAACCAAGGCTGGTGCCCCAGTGAGGTCGCTTCCAGCATTTGGGCGACTGCTGGCCCCTGATTATTGGCGCGCAACGCCACCAATTGCTCGCGTTGTTGCGCGTCTAAATCAGCGAACACATCCTGCTGATACCAGTCAGCCAATACTTGTGGCAAAGGCTCAGTGCGAAAGCGCTGCGCCCATTGGCAATCTTGGCGCAAGCGAATTGCGCGCAACTCATCACTTTCCAGCCCGAGATTCCCCCCCTCAACCAAAAGCCCCTGTAAACCAACAGGATTACCATAGCCAGCATGATACATTGCAATTCTGCCGCCTAAAGAATAGCCCGCCAGCCAATATTTACGAATACCATTAGCTTGCAAGGTTTGTGTGAGCTGCTGGCTGATATCGTCAAAGCCGCGGGTGGTCAATGAGACCGACTCACCGTGCCCCGGCAAGTCGATGAGCAGTGAGGGATAATCGCCACATAATTGCGCCACGGGCAGCCAGTCTTGGCCGCTGCCCAATAAGCCATGCAGCCATACTAACCATGGCCCGGTATGTTGCCGCGCTGAGGATTGGGGATGAGAATCGAGTTTACGGCAAGCCAGCGTCATAATTGGGCCACCTGCTGTACCAACTGTTGCAGTGTTTCGGCCCCCTGACTCGGCGGCACCTGTATTTCAATCAATGTGACGCCGCCGTGGAGCCAGCATTGCTCCACTTGCTGTTTGAGCATTAACCAGCTTTCTGGCCGGCCATAAGCTAAACCAAACATCGCGGCGGCATGTTCAAAGCTCACATCCTGCGGCATGCAATAAAAGCGCTGGCGGTCGGCCTCTGGTGTCGGCAGCAGAGAGAAAATTTGCCCGCCATTATTATTGACCACCAATAACACCATCGGAGCCGAGCTTTGGCGCAATAAAGCCAAGGCATTAAGGTCATAAAGCGCCGATAAATCCCCGACAATCGCCAGTGTCGGTTTGGCAGTGGCTCGCTGAACACCGGCGGCGGTCGATAACAAACCGTCTATCCCGCTGGCACCACGATTGCTATAAACCGGGTAGCCGGCAGGTAATTGCCCTAATGCATCAATCAAGCGCACAATCAAACTGTTACCGACAAAAAGCTGCCCGTTTTCGGGTAATAACTCGTCAAGCAGATGTGCAACTGCCGCCTCGCTGAATTGTTCGTTCAGTGCTTCGGCAACATGGGCCTGAGCATTTTCTGACCATAAAATGAGTTCAGTGGCCCAAGGAGTACGGCGTTGTGCCGGGTGCTGTTTCAGCCATTCATTCACCGGAGAAATAATCCGACGCCCACGGTGATTAGCAGGATCAAGCCGGCCGGGTAAGGTATCTATCAGCCAGTACTCCTGCGGTTGGCATTGCTCTTGCCATTGCAGCAGGCGCTTGCCGGTCAGGCTGCTGCCGAACTGCAAGACAATTTGTGCCTGAGCCAGCACACGCTGCGCGCCCGGGTGCTCGAGCCACAAATCAGCACAAGGAAGGGGTTGGCCGGTTTGTGAAAGCACATCGCCAATCAGTGGCCAACCGAGTAATTCCGCCCACTTTACCAGCAGCTCACCCTCTTCAGCAGTCATGCGCCCGGCGATGATGACACCGCGTTTTTGCCGCCAGAAAAACCAGTCAGTTTGCTGTATTTGCGGCAATTGACGCGATTGGCGCAGCCAGGGATGACAATCTTGCCACCAATCGCCTAAGGTAGCAGACCACTGCGCATGAAGTTGCTCATCACCGCCATAGAGCGGCTCGGCAAACGGGCAGTTAATATGCAGGCCACCATGCTGTAATTGCACCATCGCACTGTCTATCGTAGACACCAGCCAAGCGGCTGAAATATCTGGCGTTGGCCGTGGCAAATTAAGGTTAACTGTCGGATGGCTGGCAAATAATCCCTGCTGGCGAATGGCTTGATTAGCACCGCAATCAATCAATTCCGGCGGGCGATCGGCCGTCAATAAGATTAAGCGCTCACCGGTCAAGCCGGCTTCAATTAAGGCCGGATAAAGGTTAGCCGCCGCCGTACCGGAAGTGACAATCACGGCCACCGGTTCAGTTGAAGCTTTCGCCAACCCCAGTGCCAGATGCCCTAAACCGCGCTCATCAAAATGGGTATGACAAACCAGTGATGAGTTCGCCGCGGCCGCTAGTGTGAGCGGTGTCGAGCGCGAACCCGGCGCAATACAGATATGACGCACACCGTGGCGACTTAACGCCTCCAGTAGCAATGCCGCCCAACGACGGTTAAAAACGCTTGTCGACATGGTTCGCCCAAAAAGTCAGTTAACAGACACTGCGCCCCTGATAATCAGCATGAGGAAAAGTTATCCTCTGAAAAACCCGGAGTGACTGATTAATAGTTAAATTTTTACCGTTATCTCTAGCCAAAATAATTCGAATTACCGGACAGCGGCTCGCGAATGACAATTGGCTGTCAACCCTGTTGAACGCGCTTGTGCTGCCCCGCAAAGTGAATCTCTTATCAGCTCAATCCCGATGAGTTCACGGTAGTCAGTGATTCAGGTAATCACCTGCCGTCAGCACACAAGCAGTTTGAAGTTTGCCGGGTATACCACAAAACTGGCTGACATTTGCCAAGTTACAGCTCTGTTTGACAGTTTACACCTGCGGCATAGGAGCCACAATCCGCCCACATAATGAGTGCGGTTAATTACTGCGCTTTATGATTATTATCTTGATTAATATTAGTCAGCAAAGTACGTAATCCAGCTGATTTGTTGTTAATTTCCTGCCATTCCTGCGCGGCATCAGATCCGGCGACAATACCGGCCCCGGCATAGAGATGAATCTGCTTATCCGCCACCCATGCCGAGCGCAAGCTGACACTGAACTCACTCTGCTTTAGTGAAAGATAGCCAGCCGACCCGGCATACCAGCCACGGGAAAAAGGTTCGTTTTCGGTAATAAACTGCCGGGCAACATTGCGTGGCAACCCGGCGACAGCGGCTGTTGGCTGCAATCGCTGCAAGCAGTCGGCATCATTAGCGCGATTAAGTTGCGCATGAATACGCCGGCGTAAATGCTGGACTTTGCGTAACCGAATAATCTCCGGTGGCATAACATCCACAGCCACCACGCCACCTTGTAAGCGCTGGCAAATATCATCGACAACCAACAGATTCTCACGTTGATTCTTTTCATCATGCATCAGCCAGTTGGCTAACTCAGTGGCCTGGGCGCAATCTTCATCATTAGAGGCCGTTCCTGCCAAAGCTTCGGTTTCCAGATTTTGCTGGTGGCGTAAATACAAGCGCTCAGGGCTGGAGCCCAAAAATGCCTGCGCCGCATCAAAACGCAACATAAAGTGGAAACAGTGGTGATTTACCTGGCGGCTGGCGGCCATAAAAGCGCCACAGGACAGCGGTTTATTCAGCATCAAACGGGTAGCGCGCGCCAGCACAACTTTTTCCATTTTTTGCTGTTCAATCTCGCCCAATGCTTGCTCAATAAGGTGGCGCCACTGTGGGTATTCCGGCATATGATGGGTATTTTCAACCACCACATCCAATGCTGGCAGGGGTTTGGCGCTAAGCAGTTGGTCAATAAAGGTGATGGCGAGCAAGGCGTCTTGGGCCAGAGAATAGTCACTGACCAGATTAAGGGTCAAATGAGTGTTATTGCCACGCCGCAAAATTTCAATGCGCGGTAAAAACAGGAAGCTGGCCTGAGCTTGCGGATGAGTGTCAGCGGGGAGGTCAGCAATAGAGACGGGTTCAAAAGCATTCAGCCCCCAAATACGTAATCCCGCCAGCGCACGATGCTGTTGGATAAATTGATCTGCCGATTGGACATCATTAAATTGCCGTGTTTGACCACAGACGGCGGCCTCTTCATAGCCTTCACGATGATGCCAATAGAATTGCGGGAAATGGCATTGCGCGGCAAGCCACTCAAGCAATTGACTGCCCACCTGCCCTGGCGCGGGCAAGATAATTTGCCGAATACCGGCCTGCTCAGGGAAATCGGCACGTAATTTTTGCCGTAATTCGCCCAACAAACCAGAAAGTTGCTTCACGACCACCTCGGCAAATCAACAGAAAGAGTGGGATTATACGGGGCATGAATAATAATAAAAGTCTGATTGAAAAGTTATTGTTAGTTATCACACTAATATTTGATGTTGATGTTTTTATATACTCAACAAGGGGTATCTGGCGGCCACCGGCCGGGGGAAGAATCAACTTAGCGACTGCACAATGCCCAACAATTTACTGAGTGTCGCTGTGTGATTGTTAATTAAAACGGCCCGTTTAAGGGCCGGCGATAGTGGTTACCGCCATTTTAACAGCAATGACGATGAGAATATTTATCACGACAATATTTTAACGGCGCGCCAGCAATAACCCCGCCACCAGCCCAACAGCTGCGCCTATCCCGACACTGCACCAAGGTTTTTCATGCACATAATCATCAGTACAACACGCAAGCGCTTGCGCCCGTTTGATATAGCATTCACTGCGGCCACTCAAACGGTTCTGAACCTCCTTTAATGCTTTCTCTGCTCGGGCTTTGATTTCCTGATAACTTTCATCGGCAACATCACCAGAAGCTCGTAGCACCTCTTCCAGCGTGTCGGTTAGCATGGTTAAATCGTCATCCAGCGAGGTTTGCTGTGCTTTATCTCGGTTCATGTGAATTCTCCATGAGTGAAAAAAGGGCATTTTTTAAGCTTAGCCGAAAACCATCAGCACCGGAGTGATTACCGCCCGATGAGGGAATTTTCCGGATTAATCTGCCCGATGGTTTTGCTGCCACGATGACACTTTTGGTGGCAAAGTGCCTGCGCAATAACGTCTCTGAGTGATATAAATCAGGCCGATGTCACCCGCAGAGAACTCGCCATCATGGGGCTATTGCCACTGATGTCTGGTGAGAAACTGATGCAGCACGCCCCTTGTTCCGCGCCACTCAATTGTTCGCGCAGCGCAGCAAACAGTTCACGGCCACAGCCAACATGAAAAGCTGAAATATCCGGCAATTGCGGGTGGCGGCTGGCCAATTCGCCTTCATCCACGAGCAGTGAAAGTTCCCCCGTGATGCCATTAACCCGCAGCCTATCGCCATTACGGATTTTCGCCAATAGCCCGCCACAATAAGCTTCTGGAGTAACATGAATGGCCGACGGCACTTTACCGGAGGCTCCAGACAAGCGGCCATCGGTAACTAAAGCCACCTTAAATCCGCGATCCAGTAATACCCCCAGCGGCGGCATCAATTTATGCAATTCCGGCATACCAATAGCCCGCGGCCCTTGATACCGCACCACCACCACACAATCACGGTTCAGCGCACCGGATTCAAAAGCCGTCCCGACGTCATGCTGGCTGTCAAACACCACGGCGGGCCCTTCAATAATCTGATGTTCACGAGGAACTGCCGAGGTTTTCATCACAGCCCGCCCCAGATTGCCACTCAAAACTTTAGTTCCGCCATGGGGCGAGAAAGGTGTGCTCAAGCTGGCAATAACAGCGTCATCCAGTGAGCGCTCGGCCCCACTGCGCCATTGCAACTGACCGGCGGCCAGATAGGGCTCCTGTGTGTAACGTTGCAAACCAAACCCCGCGACGGTATGCACATCTTCATGTAGCAAACCGCCATGCAGCAACTCTTTGACCAGCAGTGCCACCCCGCCTGCGGCCTGGAAATAGTTGATATCCGCCGGGCCGTTGGGGTAGATCCGGCATAACTGCGGAACCACGTCCGACAGTTCAGAAAAGTCATCCCAATCAATGATAATGCCAGCCGAGCGCGCCATCGCGACCAAGTGCATTGTGTGATTCGTGGAGCCCCCCGTGGCCAGCAATGCCACCACGCCATTCACCACCACTTTTTCATCCACTAATTGGCCGACGGGCAGATAATTGCCACTGGTTTGGGTCAAGCGCGTAACCTGACGAGCTGCTGCGGCTGTTAAGGCATCACGCAGTGGCGTATTGGGCTGAATAAAAGAAGAGCCCGGCAAATGTAGCCCCATAACCTCCATGACCATCTGATTCGAGTTGGCAGTGCCGTAAAATGTGCAGGTACCGGCGCTATGATAAGAGGCCGATTCCGCCGCCAACAGCGCCTGCCGGTCAACTTTGCCCTCGGCATACTGTTGGCGCACTCGCACTTTTTCTTTATTGGATAAGCCGCTGGCCATGGGCCCTGCCGGGACAAAAACCGCCGGTAAATGGCCGAATGACAAAGCAGCCATCAGCAGCCCCGGCACGATTTTGTCACATACGCCAAGATATAAAGCGCCATCAAACATATTGTGTGACAAGCCGATAGCCGCAGACATGGCAATGATATCGCGGCTCATCAGCGACAGTTCCATCCCATCTTGCCCTTGAGTCACTCCGTCACACATAGCAGGAACCCCCCCCGCCACTTGACCAACTGCGCCCACTTCGTGCAATGCCTCTTTTAATTGCTGGGGATAATGCTCATAAGGTTGATGGGCGGACAGCATGTCGTTATAGGAGGTTATGATGGCAATATCACTGCGCACCATATTCTTCAGGGCGGCTTTATCCTCCGCTTGGCAAGCCGCAAAACCATGGGCCAGATTGCCGCAAGCCAGTTGCGAGCGGTAAACCGTATTTTCTTTTGCCGCACTGATTCGTTGCAGATAGGACGTACGGGTCGCGGCAGATCGCGCCATAATGCGCTGCGTCACGCGGGTGATAGTCGGGTTCATCGCCATTCCTTATTCGCTCAGCGGCGCTAAAAGCGCAATACTGCCCGCAGGCAGGCCGATAAAGTCCGCTAGCACCTGCAACAGCAAATTGTGATCATCCAGATGTGGCGCGCCAGAAACATTCACGCTGCCAATAATACCGATTTGCTTAACTTGCAACGGGAAGCCGCCACCCAGCGCTGCATAATCTCTGAAACTGACGCCATAGCGCGCTTCAATAGAGGTCTGGCGCTGTTGCAACATCAGCCCTGCGGCATAAGAGCTGGTGCCCAGTAACTCCACAACATTGCGTTTGCGCCGTAGCCAATCAAGATTTTCTGCACTGGTGCCGGGCATGGCATAACTGAATAATGTTTGCCCATTTACCGTGATATTGATGGCCAGCGCCACGCCCTGTGATTCGGCGTATTGCTTTATTTTCTCACCCAACTGCCAGGCAGTTTCGTGATTGAAATTAATCAGTTGCAGCAATTGTTGATGCTGTTGGCAGTGGGCAAGTTGCTGTTGTAAATTCATCAGGTTCTCCGGTGTTAAGGGGGTGGCGGCAATGCTGTTTCCAGCCAATAGCGCCAGCCGGGCTTAAGCGCGTTTCACTTTGGCTAAGCTCTGGTCAGCAATACCCTTCCCTTTAGTCGTGATTTCAACATCACACTCTTTTGGCAAGGTTAAGGTAATCAGCCCGGCAATAATCAATGAGCCCGCCAACATGCACACCGCCGCACTTTGGCCATAGAAAAAGATCATCACGCCGACCAAATATGGGCCACAGAACCCACCTAAATTACCTAATCCATTAATCACCCCACGTGCGCCACCGGCCACTTCAGGTACTGCAATGCGGCCCGGAATTGACCAGAATGGGCTGGTCGCGGCTTTGAGGAAGAACCCGCAGACTACCAAGGCCAGATAAGAGACCAATACGTTGTGGCGGAAAATAACCGAGGTCACCAGACCGGCGGCAAAACAGAATAAGGAAATCATAATCAGCAAACGGCGTTTGCCGGTTTTATCCGATAATGCGGAAATAACATAGATGCCAGCGGTGGTGGCAATAAAGGGCAGAATGGCCAGAATCCCAACCGAGGCCATATTGCCACCGGTCAGATTTTTCAAAATGGTCGGCAGCCACAAGGTGTAACCATAATCCCCAGTCTGATAAAAGAAGTTCAGGGCAACTAATTTCATCAAACCTTTATTCAAGAAAACGGCTTTTAGCGGCGCATTGGTCACTGGCGCATCCAGCATGCGATCCGCCCGCTCACGCGCCAGTTCAGTGACCAGATAATCGCGCTCTTTTACTGATAGCCATTTGGCCTCTTCTGGTCGGTCACTGATAACAAACCACCACATTACTAACACCACTGCGGACAGCGAACCTTCGAGAAAAAATAACCAACGCCAGTCTAACGCATTGATAATAAAGCCAGATAAAGGTGCGGTGAACATACCGCCGATAGGGGCGAACATCATCACGAATGCATTGGCGCGGCCAATCTCCCGTTCCGGGAACCAGTTGCTCACCATGGTCAAAACCACCGGCAGCATGCCGCCCTCAGAGACCCCCAGCACAAAGCGCAGGAATAACAATTGATAATGATTAGTGACAAAACCGGTCAGAATGGAAACAATGGCCCAAACCGCCAGGGAATAAGCAATGAATTTTCTGCCGCTACCATGAACAGCAATACGACCACCTGGTACTTGTAAAAATAAATAACCAATAAAGAAAATACCGCCCGCTAAACCGGCCATTTGGCTGGTAATCGCCAGATCACTCTCCATGCCACCCGGTAGTGCAAAACTAATATTAACCCGGTCCATAAAAGAAATAATACAAGCAATCATTATTGGCACAATAACACGAAACCAACGGGCATTAGGGATCTTACTGTCCATATAAACACGCCTCATGATAATAGCAAAGTATTACCCTGCACCAAGAATAATGATGCAGAGTATGGCGAAAGCAAATAATGAATATTTGCCATTATTAATTAAACTTCACGAAATATTTTTATTATTGCGAATAATTAAGTTATTAATAACACGTTTTTAATAGTGAATAGCAGTGGGCGCTTTTTCACCTGAAAAATGGGCGTGAATATTTGAAAACACCATATCGCTCATTTGAATTCGGGTTTCTGTCGTGGCACTGGCGATATGCGGCAATAATACAACATTGTCCATTTCGATTAGGGCCTGAGGCACATTAGGTTCATCTGCAAATACATCCAAACCTGCCCCACCAATTTCTTTCTGTTGCAGCGCACGAATTAAATCATCCTGATTGACCATACTGCCACGAGCAATATTGATCAGCAGTGCATGATTGGGCATCGCGGCAAAAATAGTTTTATCAACCAGACCGATGCTGTCTTTGCCACCTGAAATGGCCACAACCAGAATATCGCTTTGCTTGGCAAGGCTGATTAAATCTGGAACATATTGATATGGTAGGCTTTGGATATTCGCGGTATCAGTATAGGCAATTTGCATATCAAAACCGGCAGCGCGGCGAGCAATAGCTTGACCAATACGGCCCATACCAAAGACCCCTAGGCGTTTGCCGGTCACTTTAGAGGATAATGGCAAGTTGCTGTGCGGCCATTGCCCGGCCCGCAAGAATTTATCCGCCTGACAAAGGCGGCGTGAGGTCGCGATAATCAGTCCCAGAGCCGTATCAGCCACATCATCAGTCAATACACCGGGGGTGGTGGTGACAATGATATTGCGCTCGCGAGTGGTGTCCAGATCCACAGCATCCGTGCCAACACCGAATATTGAGATAATCTGTACTTCGGGTAATAACGCCAGCACTTCGTTGCTCACACCAATATCACCACGGGTCACAATACCTTTAATATTCTTGCCCTGTTCTGCCAAAAACTCTGCAGTATCCGCAGCCTGAAAGAGTTTGTAAACGGTGAAGTTCTGTTCCAGCTTCTCCGTCAAATAATCCATTACCGGGGCGATAATTAATACGGCTTGTTTGCTGTTTTTCATAACGAGTACCTGATGGTCAATGAATCAAAAACCAGAATGGCGGCGGATAATCATCGGATGACTAAGCCATTCAGCGAATGTCGTTATGAGACCTGTTTTCAATGTTTTATTTTGTGATGCAAGTCACTGTAAATCATGTTAAGAAAACATGTTACCGGTAACGTGACCAAGCTATCATTGCTCAAGCTGAATTGTTTCAGCTAATCAGTCCAGCGTTAATGATTTATATAATACCTTTATCCAAATGTTATGAATTGGTATTATTTGTGGCGCATAGGAATATTATTATTGCAGGTCATCAGCAGATGAATATTGGCAGCTATGACACTGCACCACGGCAGTGACCCATGATTAGCATCTCTCTCAGCTGCTGGAGAATATTAGATAGTCCCACCGAGTGAAATACGATAATGCAAGTCAACCTGTTCAATTGTCGGTATTTTTTTGATTTTCTTAATTAATATTTCAGCAGCTACTTTACCCATTTCAAAACGCGGGGTGGTGACACTGGCTAGCACCGGTGTGGTTGCCTGGCCGATATCCAACCCATGAAAACCGGAAATCGCCATTTCTGCTGGCACCGCCAGGCCCAATTTCAAGCATTCTTGTAACACCCCCACGGCCATATCGTCATTGGTACAGAAAATAGCATCAACTTGAGGATACATTTGTCGTGCCAATGCCAACATACCGGCACCAATAGAAACTGATGAGACTTTGTTCGGCGTAATATGCAGTGGCGCAAAACCTGCATCACTCATTGCTTGGCTATATCCTTGATAACGCTTGCGATCTCGTACATCAGACATGGAGCCAAAATAGACAACATTTTGTTTTCCACTCGCCAACAATGTCGCCGTCATGTCATAGGCCGCCTGATAATTATTAAATCCCACAGTAATACGATTGGACTGTGGCTCTAAGTCCATCACTTGTGCCACTGGAAGTTCTGCAGCATTCAAATACTTATCCGCCCGTAAAGTATGCTCAGAATCGGTGAGTATTATCCCGGAAATTTGACAAGAAAGCAGGTTAACGATTTGTTCTTCTTCACGTTCTTTACTGTAGTTATAGTTGACCACCAATGTCTGGTAGCCACTGGCAGCCGTCACAGACTCGATACCCGCCAGCAAGTCGGAGAAAATTTGGTTATTAAAGGAGGGAACTAAGATGCCAATTCTTGGGCTTTTTTGGTTAAGGTTGCTTTCCCCGTCTAAATCAGCACTGTAATTAACTTCAGCCATGACTTGGGCAATGCGTTCGCCAGTTTCGGGGGCCACTTTTTCCGGCGTGCGCAGGTAGCGGCTGACGGTCATTTTGGTCACGCCGGCGAGTAACGCGATATCCTGTAACGTAACACGCTGGTTTTTCATGGCATATACCTAGAACAAGAGTGCGAAATGAATAAGATGATTATGCACTGTTAGCAGCGGTAATGAAAAGCATGTTACAGGTTAAAAATGACATAACAATCATGCTTTCAATTATTTAGTTATATTATTATCAATAAGTTAACCGAAATCACTGTCCATTAGTGGGCAAAGTCATCTTAACTAGTGGTATTTTTCTGTTCTCAAGGCGATGCCGCTCACGTAAGTGGTAACAGCTGGCCGTAACATCATTTAAAGTGATCTGCATCACAGTTTAGTGGGGCGGAAAACGGTTTGATAAGCCCATGTTTTCAAGCGGTCATATTTATTGGAAGATTGGAAGTATTAGATTTTATCACTGTTGTTATCATTAAATTAATCAGTTATCAATTATCTTTATTTTATATGTCGCTTCATTAGCGCCATCAGGAATTCACTATGAAGAATTTATTTTCGTTAGAAAACCGCAAAGTATTAATTACTGGCTCCGCTCAAGGTATTGGATTTCTATTAGCGAAAGGCCTTGCAGAATTTGGTGCAGAAATAATAATTAATGATATTACCGCCGAACGCGCAGAAAAAGCAGTGGCCGAATTACGTGCCAATGGTTTTATTGCTTATGCAGCAGCATTTAATGTGACTGACCATGATGCTGTTAATGATGCCATTGCGCAAATAGAAAATAATATTGGTGCCGTTGATGTTTTAATTAACAATGCCGGTATTCAACGCCGTCATGCTTTTACCGAATTCCCAGAAAAAGATTGGGACGATGTCATCGCGGTAAATCAAAAATCAGTATTCTTGGTTTCACAAGCGGTCTCCCGCTATATGGTGAAACGTCAGCGCGGTAAAATTATTAATATTTGTTCTATGCAAAGTGAATTAGGCCGCGACACTATCACCCCATATGCTGCATCTAAAGGGGCGGTGAAGATGTTAACCCGCGGGATGTGTGTTGAGCTGGCGCGATACAATATTCAGGTCAATGGTATCGCGCCGGGTTATTTCAAAACTGAGATGACAAAAGCACTAGTGGATGATGAGGCCTTCACCGATTGGTTGTGCAAACGTACCCCCGCGGCCCGTTGGGGTGACCCAGAAGAATTAATCGGGGCGGCGGTATATCTGTCTGCCAAAGCCTCTGACTTTGTTAATGGCCACCTGTTGTTTGTTGATGGCGGCATGCTGGTTGCTGTCTGATTCACATCGAGGAAAGTTATGTCAGGTAAATGCATTATTGTGATGGGGGTATCCGGCACCGGCAAATCCTGTGTTGGTCAGGCGCTGGCACAACAACTTAACGCCAAATTTATTGATGGCGATGATTTGCACCCACGCGCCAATATCCAAAAGATGGCATCCGGCCAGCCGCTAAATGACCAAGACCGCGCCCCATGGCTTGAGCGGTTAAGTGATGTGGCCTATAGCTTGCAACAAAAAAACGAAGTGGGTTTTTTAGTGTGCTCAGCCCTGAAAAAGCAGTATCGCGACCGCCTGCGTGAAGGCAATCAAGGCGTTCGCTTTCTGTGGCTGACCGGTGATTACGATTTGGTATTGCACAGAATGCAGCGGCGGGCGGGGCATTTTATGCCGGAGAGCCTGTTAAAGAGCCAGTTCGCAACCTTGGAAGCGCCTGATGCCCATGAGCCGGACATCATTCCAATCGATATCTCACCGGATATTGCCGGTGTTGTTGAACACTGCATTGCCCAACTGGCAGCCGAAAATAATGCCAGCCGCGGTGCTTAAACAGCCAGCAGGGTGAATACACAGAAATATAGGAATAGTTATGATACTTGATGAATTGAAAAACGCGGTGAATAACCCACTTTATCCGGATGCTATCCGCCGCACACTGGCCACTATCAGTCAGATGGATTTAGCCAATCTGCCCGCCGGCGAGCAAGACATTGAAGGCCGTGAGATTTACCTCAATCACATTATTGCCGCGACCAAACCATTGTATGAGCAAGCACCTGAATTACATCGTTATTATATTGATATTCATATTCTATTGGAGGGCCGCGAGGTCATTGGTGCTTCGCCCTCAGCTCAAGGCCAGCGCCCGACCATGGATTTTGATACCGAGCGAGATTACGGATTGTTTGAAGCAATTAGCCACGAAACATTATTAACACTGGCTCCGGGTGATATTGCGCTGCTGTTCCCAGGTGAGTTGCATCGCCCAATGGGAACATTGACCGAGGTTGCGCCACTGCGCAAAATAGTGGTTAAAGTTGCCAATCATTTATTGTGATAGAGGCCGATAAGTCTCTTGGTGACCTTCTGGAGTCAAGAGGCTTATCTAATAAATCAATATTAAATTGTGGCTACGGATTATAGCCATTATTAAAAGTCAACCCAGACACACGGTCTTAGATAAATTAAATACCGCCAATTTGGTTTCAGGAGCATGTGTTTCACTTGGTTTTTCAGCGGCAAGTTAAGCTGTTAATTTCATATTTAGCTGTAATAATGGCGCATCATCAGTTACAACAATAATTTAATTTAGTGTGCCAGAGATGTTAGCCTCCGGTAATGTCAGGAGATACCTATGATAGAAATCAATCCCATGAACTCTGAGAGAGTTTACTGGTATTAGTGGAAAAGCTATCATCCGGAAATTTAATAAATTGACAGAATTCGGCTTGATCATATAAACCATAAGTACAATTAAAATAATCTCTCACTGCAGCAGTAATACCATCATAGTAAGGGTGATAGTCAGTTTTTGTATACATAACCTCTAGCCCTTTTAGCAAGACCGGATGGTGACTTTGGCTTACTGCAATAATGCTATTTTCTATATTTGGCACCTCATTTTTAGAGCATGTATCAATAAAAAAACCGATGCCATCAGGTAAAGAGACTTCACCTATTTTTTTATTGATAACCATATCAAGATCTAAATAAATCATGCCACTAATATCATCCAGATCACCAGCCCTTACCTTACCCGCTTCGACAAATACAGAGTTGCCTTTCAGCATAAGAAAGTTTCTATATTGATCAAAGCAAACATGAAAACAGCCTTTTTCCAGCTCGGATAATAAGGTTTCATTGTCGCCATCATTTAATAACTCGTTCAAGTCAGACGCCATTTTATCTATTTCACCCTTTTCATTGGGATATCTTTCTTTCATATCCTCAATTAATTGAGTAATGTGCTTACTTTTCTTTATATCATACATACTAAAATCAAGGTCATCTTTGAATAAGAACTTAAGATTGGGATATTCTACCTCCAGCTCATGCATGCTTTCATATTGTGTTGATGTTATTTCGCCGCCAATAAATACACCAATGAATCTCTCATTTTCTATCTGACAAGCTTTCTTTATATTATCTAGATAGGGGTTATCCCTGGTGTTTACTATCGGTATATCTGCTTTTTTTAACTGTTCATCTTCCGGATTAATAAACCACTGGTAAACAATGGGGGTTTTCTCTGAGAGTGTCACCCGTTTATAATCCTTATGATTAAATGAGCACCACTGAGTCACCTCTTTTTCTGGGGTCCTTTTTCCTGATTGCGCTGATTTTAGTTCATCAAGATTGATGCCAGCATGAGTAATTTTCAATACTATTACCTACCTATCATTATGCAGTCCAATATCATATTGGTAACAACTATATAATCATAAGGCGCTGGTCATTCACACCAGGTCTCTACCTGATAATCCCAAGTGGCTCAATGCTAGGATTGATTTTTCTATATTATCAGCACCAGCACACTTAAATCAGGACATAAAAAAGACACCCAAAAGTGCCTTTTTTATTATATTCCGTGGGCTTTTGATTACAGTAAAAATATCTTTACTCTGTATCAACTGAAGGCGCTAAAGCCGTGCCCTTACCTGAGCGGTTGCGCCTGGCCGCCAGCCACAGCCCGCTGTTTTTCATCGCGTAGCCAAACACGACCCCGACCAGCACCGAGGCCGTCACTAACTTCCAGTTACCATCAGCGGCAAAAGTGGCGCAAGCACCAATAAAAGTACCGGGAACAAAGGATAGCCACTGTTGACAGGCTTGGATGCACATCAAAAATGCCACCACGCCGGTCAAAACATAGCCAAGGATCGTCCATTCAGGTTGCACGGCACTTCCCTGAATTATCATCATCGCCCAAAATACCCCGCTCAGGCAGGTTAGCAACGTGATAAGCAGGCCTTTTAGCCCCCCCTGCGGGCAGGCAAAGTAAGCGGTACATCCCAAAAATCCCGCCCAACTGATAAGCCCAAGGCTGACCGCAACCCAGCCCCAAATACCCGAGAGAATGCCGGTGGTAATGGCAATCATCAGAATAATGTTCATCAGTATTTACCTACGCAAAAAACATTAAGAGAAATGTGTATTGAGTGAAAGTTGCGCAGTTTACCTGATATTGCGATTTTATTTATGATGAAAATCACACAAAAATAATATTAATTACTTTCATTTCATTTGAAATGTGACAAAAATCACAATTTAAAGCTATGTAACAGCAGCTCAAGATTCTGGCGTTCACTTTTTGAGGGTATCACCGCGACATTTGTCGGGTTTTCAATTTTATCTTGAATGCTGGCCGCAAGTTCGTCTGAATATGTCACTCTCACATTTTCTGCAAAAAAAGTATGGTCAATAATCTCATCAATGCCTTTCATTAGGAATGTGTCTAAACTCGCGATTTCCTGCATTGTGTCTGGGAGTTTATAGTTAAAAAATTGAATGACTCTATCTGAAATAACGGCATTAATATCAGTCTGATCGTGACTATCTTGTATACAATCTAACATTGCCTTAGTTAGCGGATTTTCATTGACCCAATTCCGGTGATTAATATCTGAACTTGCCACACCAGCTAGGTTTCGTGCAATAAGTTCATTAAATATCTCTTTACCTTTGGTGTGATAACTCTCTTTTGCCATGATTAACTGTTTATTTAAACAATCGCGCAGAAGATCATATTTTTCGTCCAATTTGTTTTGTAGCATCGGCAAATATTTTATCGCAATAATGTTAGCTTTATCCACTTGATTAATAGATAGATAATTAGTGTGATGAAAATTTTTGCTTATTGAAAAACAAGCATTTTCTATCATTATCGCATTAAATTTATCGTCTTCTTTCGCCTGCTCAAGCGAGGCGTTGACGGTGACTTTATCTTTAAAAAAGCAGCCAGACATAATTATCTCAGAATTATTAGGTGATGAGATAATATCATCCACAGAGGGATATTTTTTGTAAGAGTAAGTCGAGGAGGACTGCAACATATAGATATCCTTAATAATACAGTGAGAAATCACTGGTAAATATATTAAAGTACAGCAGACTCGTCCCTCCACTTTTTACCCCAGCCCCACTTAAACAATCTTAATGCGCCCATAAAGAAAAACCCCCTGCTAGCCGAAGCTTGCAGAGGGTTGGTTTGGCTTTCAGCACACAGTTACATCAGCGGCTGAGCTAACTGAACCAGCGAAATCAGCGGCTGCGGATAGACACCCAAGAACAGCACCAAAATCGCGGAAATCAGCACCACCACGCCACCGGCAGTTAATGCCCAGTTGCTTGGCGTATCACGGACTAAGGTTTCCGGCGCACTGAGGTACAGGCTGACAGTCACTCGCAGATAGTAATACAGGCCGATGGCACTGCCTAACACCACAGCACCGGTCAGCCACCACAGGCTGGCACTCACACCCATTGCCACCACAAAGAACTTACCGATAAAGCCCAGTGTCATTGGAATACCCGCCAGTGACAGCATCATCACCGTCATCACCGCAGACAGAATTGGCTTATGCCAGAACAGCCCACGGTAGGAGAACAGGGATTCCGCATCCGGCCCTTTGTATGGGCTGGACATCAAGCTGACCACACCGAAAGCCCCCAAGCTGCTGAACAGGTAACCGGCCAGATAGACACCGACGGTTTCCAATGCCAACTGATGGGTTTGCACCGCCACCAGCGCAATCAGCAAGTAGCCAAGATGCGCTATTGAGGAATAGCCCAGCAGACGCTTGATGTTGGTCTGGCTGATGGCCATCAGGTTACCAAACAGAATCGAGGCCACCGCAATCAGTGACAGCACGATGCGCACCGCTTCACTGTCGGCGGCAGGTGCATACAGGAACAAGCGCATCACTACCGCAAAGATGGCAATCTTGCTGGCGGTTGCCAGGAAAGTAGATACCGGGGCAGGTGCGCCCTGATACACATCCGGCGTCCACAGTTGGAATGGCACCAAGGACAATTTAAAGCCGAGGCCGACAATCATCATCCCCAGACCGGCCAGAATCAGCGGCTGGTGGATAGTCGAGTCACTCAGGCTCTGGCCGAGGCTGGCAAAAGACAAACTGCCAGACTCGGCATACAACAGCGCCATCCCGAACAGCAGGAATGACGATGCGGCCGCAGACAGCAGCATGTACTTGATACTGGCTTCCAGTGAGCGCTTCTGGCGATAGGCATAGCCAATCAGGCCAAACAGCGGCAAGGAAATCAGTTCAATGCCCAGGAACAGTGAAGCCAGATGATTGGCACTGGCCAGCAAAATGCCGCCCATAGTCGCAATCAGCACCAGCAGATAGAATTCTTCGCGGTTATCTGGGTAGCCATTGAGCCACGGATAAGCAAAGGTGCTGGTTGCCAGACTGGCGACTATCACCAGCCCGGTATAGAACATCGAATAGCCGTCAAGGCGCATCAGCGGCGTGACATCCATCGGCCCAACTTGGCCGACAAAATACAGTGACAGCAGTGCCAAGTTAAGCCCGATAACCGTCAGAGTGGCGTTGATAAAGTGATCGCGTCGCCACGCAATGGACAGCATCACAACCACCACCGTCAATCCGACGATCAACAGCGGCAGCATGGCGATCAGTTGTTGAGGAGTTATTGTCATGGCGAATTACGGCCTTGTTGTTGTAATAGATGGAACTGGAATAGATGAAGCTGAGAACCACTGCTGTACATTACTCATCGCCGCATGGGAGGTGTCGAGAATCGGCTGCGGGTAAACCCCCAGCAACACTAACAGCACCACTAACAGCAGAATGATAGACAATTCCCTTGCGCTCATGCCCGGTAGTGCTTCTTCTGATTTTGGCGCGCCGTAATAAGCACGTTGCATCATAATTAGCGCGTAAACCGAAGCAAAAACTAGCCCGAAAGTCGAAATAACAGTAATGACCGGCACCACCTGGAAGCTACCGAACAGAATCATAAATTCGCCCACGAAGTTACCGGTACCCGGCATCCCCAAGGTCGCGACCGCGAAGAACAGCGACAGCGCAGGCAAATATTTGATTCGCCCCCACAGCCCGCCCATCTGGCGCATATCACGGGTATGCAGGCGCTCGTACAACTGGCCGCAAATGATGAACATACCGGCGGCAGAAAGGCCGTGAGCAATCATCTGGATAACCGCCCCTTGGTATGCCAGTTGGCTGCCGGTGTAGATGGCAATCAGGACAAAGCCCATGTGCGACACACTGGTGTAAGCAATCAGGCGTTTGATATCAGTCTGACAGAAGGCCATCCATGCGCCGTAGAAGATACCGACGACACCCAACCACATGGCAATTGGCGCAAATTCAGCGGAAGCATTTGGGAACAGTGGTAAGCTAAAGCGCAGCAAACCATAGGCTGCGGTTTTCAGCAAAATCCCGGCTAAGTCGACAGAACCCGCCGTTGGTGCCTGACTGTGTGCATCGGGCAACCAGCCGTGCAATGGCACCACCGGCATTTTTACCGCAAAGGCGATAAAGAAGCCCAGCATCAGCAGATATTCCACATGATGGGACATCGGCGTTTTCAACAAGTCTTCGTAGTTGAAAGTCCAGACACCGGTGGCGTTATAGTGCACAAACACCAGCCCCAAAATGGCAATCAGCATGATAAGGCCGCTGGCCTGGGTATAGATGAAGAACTTGGTCGCCGCCGCAATGCGGGTTTTACCGTCTGATGCTTTGTGGCCCCACAAGGCAATCAGGAAGTACATCGGCACCAACATCATTTCCCAGAAGAAGAAGAACAGGAACATGTCGATGGCGAGGAACACGCCGATAACCCCACCCAGAATCCACAACAGATTCAGGTAGAAAAAGCCCTGATTGCGCTGAATTTCACGCCACGAACAGAGGATAGCCAGCACACCCAGCAAGCCAGTCAGCACCACCATCAGCAGTGACAACCCATCTAAAGCCAGATGGAAGGCAATGCCGAACCGTGGGATCCACGGCAGGGTGAATTCTGACTGCCACTGCGGGATACCCGCCGGGTTCATCAGTGAATAGTTGCCCTGCACCCACAACTGCAAGGAGAGCACCAATGTCAGCCCCATCGCGAGTAGCGCTATCCAGCGCGGTACTCTGGTACCGAAGCGCTCACACTGCCAAGACAGTAAGCCGCCGATAAAGGGGATAAGAATTAGCCAAGGTAATAGCATGGCGTTTTGTGTCCCTAATTAAACGAAAAGCAACAGAGCCAGTACAACGACTGCACCCAAACCCATAGACGCGACATACCAACGCACCTGTCCATTTTCACTGACGGTCAGACCGCGATTACTCCAGCGCGAAAGTATCGCCGGGGTATTCATCAGTGAGTTCAGCGGATCACGCTGCAACAGTCTGGCAATCCACAGATATGGGCGAACAAATACGTTGTGATACAGCCAGTCGAAGCCCCACGCATGGAACCACCAGACGGTAAAGAAGCGGCCCGGCGCACTTTGCGCAATGCTGTTGACCAACTGACGTTTGCCCAGATACAGCATTGCTGCCAGTGCAATACCAATCACCACTATCACCCCAGAGAAGATTTCCAGCGGCATTTTGCCCTCTTCACCAAAGTGAAGCTCTGGCAATACACCCGCCAGCGGTGGTGTTATCAGCGCGCCAACAAATGTCGACAGCACCAGCAACACGATCAGCGGCAGGCTGTGAGTTATCCCTTTGACCGGATGCGCTTTGGTTTTTGGCTCGCCATGGAACACAATGAAAATCATGCGGAAGGTGTACAGCGCGGTGAGGAATGCCCCAACCAGCCCCGCTACCATCAGGTTGACATGGCCACTGGCCAATGCGCCCCACAGAATCTCATCTTTACTGTAGAAGCCGGCGGTGACGATTGGCAATGCTGCCAGCGCTGCACCACCCACCAAGAAGCAGATATAAACCAATGGGATAGTCTTGCGCAGACCGCCCATTTTGAAAATATTTTGCTCGTGGTGACAGGCCAGAATCACTGAACCGGAGGAGAGGAACAGTAAGGCTTTGAAGAAAGCATGGGTCATCAGGTGGAAAATCGCCGCATCCCATGCCTGCACGCCGAGCGCCAGGAACATGTAGCCAATCTGGCTCATGGTGGAGTAGGCCAGCACCCGTTTGATGTCGGTTTGCACCAAGGCGGCAAAACCGGCCAATACCAAGGTCACCGCACCGATAACCCCGACCAGATGCAGAACTTCCGGTGCCATCAGGAATAGACCGTGAGTTCGGGCAATCAAATACACCCCGGCAGTTACCATGGTTGCCGCATGGATCAATGCAGAAACCGGCGTCGGGCCAGCCATCGCATCAGCCAACCAAGTTTGTAACGGCAACTGCGCCGATTTACCGACCGCACCACCCAACAGCATCAGCGTCGCCCAGGTAATAGCGGTGGAGCCCATTTCCAGTTTCTGCGGTGCTAATACCATCAGCTCACGAATGTTCAACGTACCCAGTTCTTGGTAGAGGATAAACAAGGCGATGGCCAAGAACACGTCACCGACACGGGTCACGATAAAGGCTTTCATCGCTGCTGCACCGTTAGCCGGATTGGTGTAGTAGAAACCAATCAGCAAGTAACTGCACAGCCCTACCCCTTCCCAACCCAAATACATCAGCATCAGGTTATCCGCCAACACCAAGACCACCATACTGGCGATAAACAGGTTGGTGTAAGCGAAGAAGCGGGAATAGCCCTCTTCCCCCCGCATATACCAAGAGGCATACATGTGAATAAGGAAGCCCACGCCAGTGACCACCGACAACATGGTCAGCGACAGGCCGTCCAGTGTCAGCGTCAGCGGAATGTTGAACTCCCCGACAGACATCCAATTCCACAGTGTTTGGTTAAACACCGGTACCCCGGTGGCTTTTTGGCTAAGGAAATCCACTGCGACATACAGTGTCACCAGCGCCGTTAGGCCAATAGAACCCACCCCAACAGTGGCGGAGGTATTTTCAGACCAACGCCCACGGGAGAATGCCAACAGCAAGAAGCCCAGCAGTGGCAGCAGAATTGTTAAATATAATAGGTTCATCCGCGCATCTCACTGACTGTGTCGATATTCAGAGTATGACGGCGACGATACAGCTGTAGCAGCAATGCCAGGCCAATACTGGCCTCCGCTGCCGCCAGCGTAATTGCCAGGATATACATCACCTGACCGTCAGCCTGACCCCAATAACTGCCCGCCACCACAAAGGCGAGCGCCGCTGCATTGATCATCACTTCCAGGCTTATCAGCATAAACAGCAGGTTGCGACGAATCATCAACCCCATCAGCCCCAGCACAAACAGAATGGCCGCCAAAATCAGGCCATGTTGTAGAGGGATCATGCTTGTTCCTCCGTTTTTCTTTTCGCGCTGTCACTTGCGCCTAGCACTTCACCCGGCTTGTGTTCCCGCCCAATATGGAAGGCAACGACCAGCCCGGCTAGCAGCAGCATTGAAGCCAACTCAACCGCCAGCACATAAGGGCCGAACAAGCTGATACCGACCGCTTTGGCATCCACCATCTCACCGCTGATACCTGAATCGGTGACTGAGCTAATGCCATAAATCAGTACCGACAGCAGCACCAAGGCCAATAAGCCGGGGCCAATCCACAAGCTTGGTTTCAACCAGTCGCGCTCTTGTTGTTCAACATTGCCCAAGTTCAGCATCATCACCACGAACACGAACAGCACCATAATGGCACCGGCGTACACGATGATTTCCAACGCACCGGCAAAGTAAGCCCCCAGCGAGAAAAATACCGCTGAAATAGCCAGCAAAGAGATAATCAGGTACAGCAGCGCATGTACCGGGTTGGTATGAGTGATAACGCGAATAGTCGCCACCACTGCCACCAATGCTGCAATATAAAATGCAAATTCCATGGACGCTGGCTCCTAAGGCATCAGACCTTTAACGTCGATCGGTTTGGCTTCATTTTCGGCGTCGCCTTTCGGCTTGCCGTCAATCGCCATACCGGACATCCGGTAGAAATTATATTCCGGATATTTACCCGGCCCCGAGATCAACAAGTCTTCTTTCTCATACACCAGATCCTGGCGTTTGAACTCACCCATTTCGAAATCCGGCGTGAGCTGGATGGCGGTGGTTGGGCAAGCCTCTTCACACAGGCCACAGAAAATGCAGCGCGAGAAGTTGATACGGAAGAACTCCGGATACCAACGGCCATCTTTCTGCTCGGCTTTCTGCAATGAGATACACCCCACCGGGCAAGCAACGGCACACAGGTTACACGCAACACAGCGCTCTTCACCGTCAGGATCGCGCGTCAGCACGATGCGGCCACGGTAGCGCGGTGGCAGATAAACCGGCTCTTCTGGATACATTTGGGTTTCGCGCTTGTGGAAGGCATGAAGGCCAATCATCCACAGGCTGCGCACTTGGGTGCCGAAACCAACCACTAACTCTTTCAACGTCATGGTTCATTCACCCCTTATTGAGCGTTGTACAAAATGACCGCGGCAGTCGCCAGCAGATTCAGCAGGGTCAACGGCAGGCAAACTTTCCAACCGAATGACATCACTTGGTCATAACGTGGGCGCGGCAAGGAGGCACGGATCAGAATGAACATCACCATGAAGAAAGCCGTTTTCAGCGCAAACCAGATAAATGGCGGCAAGAATGGGCCTTGCCAGCCCCCGAAGAACAAAGTGACTATCAGTGCAGAGACAGTCACGATACCGATGTATTCACCGACGAAGAACAGACCGAATTTCATACCGGAATATTCAATGTGGTAACCATCGGCCAGTTCTTGTTCAGCTTCTGGCTGGTCAAAGGGATGACGGTGACAAACTGCAACGCCCGCAATGGCAAAGGTCACAAAGCCAAAGAATTGCGGGATAACATTCCAGACGTGCTCTTGGGAGTTAACAATATCCTGCATGTTAAATGAGCCGGCCTGCGCCACCACGCCCATCAAGGATAAGCCGAGGAACACTTCGTAACTCAGAGTTTGTGCCGACGCACGCATTGCCCCTAACAGCGAATATTTGTTATTGCTGGACCAACCGGCGAACAGCACGGCGTAAACCGCCAGTCCGGCCATCATCAGGAAGAACAAAATACCGATGTTGAGATCCGCAACCGCCCAGGTCGGGCTGACCGGGACGATGGCGAAAGAGAGCAGCAGCGAAGTAAACGCAATCACTGGCGCTAAGGTAAAAATGGCTCGGTCAGAAAACTTCGGCACCCAGTCTTCTTTGAAGAACATTTTGATCATGTCAGCAACCAGCTGCAATGACCCGCCCCAACCGACACGGTTTGGCCCATAACGGTTTTGGAACAGACCCAGCAGGCGGCGCTCGCCAAAGCTCATAAATGCGCCGCACGTCACCACCACCAACAGAATCACTACCGCTTTCAGGACAGAGATTAAAATCTCAATCAATTCAGGGGTAAACCAGCTCATAGTACTGCCTCCCGCAGATTCTCAACGCGCGCACCCGCCATAATTGGCGGAATGCCCGGTAAGCCAAGCGGCAAGCCGACCTGACCTTGAGCCAAGGTTTCACTCAGACGTACTGGCAGGCGCAATGTCTGACCCGCGCAATTAAATTCCACCAGCGTACCGAGATTAACCCCAAGTGTGGCAGCATCAGCCGGATTGACCATCACGTAAGGTGCAGGCATCCGTTGTTGAATCACATCTGAACGCTGAGACATTTCTTCACTACCAAACAGATGGTAATAAGGCGCTATCTGCCAACCATCCGCCTGAGCAGTAAAGGCAGCCGGTACTGAATCAAAGTAACCGAGCGTTCCCTCCCCTGCTTCAATCAGGCGCACACCCGGGTCACCAAAGCGCAGGTTGCCCCCCACTTCCGCTTGGAATTTATTCCATGCTTGCGGTGAGTTCCAGCCTGGGGCCCAAGCAAATGGAACCTGCTGACGGTCAGCCAGTGGGCTGTTGTTGCCCTCCATTGAGAAGGCAAACGGCGTGTCAATATCTTGCGGCTGACGCGGTTCATGCACACTGATGTCTGCGCGCATGGCGGTACGGCCACTATAACGGATTGGCGAGCGCGCCAATTTCTGACCACGAATACGGAATGTCGCATCCGGTGCCGCATCAACAATGCCTTGCAACTGTGGCAATGCCGCCACACAGGCTTGAATCACGTGGTCAAGTTGCGTCCAGTCCACATGGCGGCGGGTATAAGTTGAGTGCAGGGAATGCAACCAACGCCAGCTCTCCAGCATAATACTGTTGTTTTCTGGTTTTTTCGGATCGTCATAATAAGTTGGGTCATACACTTGGAAGAAGCGCTGGGCGCGGCCTTCCTGATTGACCAAGGTACCGTCGCTTTCCGCGAAACTGGCGGCAGACAGAATCAAATCTGCTTTTTCCATAATCGCGGTGCGCTGATGATCGACCACGATCAGATTTGCGGTTTTCTCCAATGCGGCATCAATTTTGTCTTTTGCGCCATGGCGATACAGGTCGTTTTCCATCACGATAACGCTGTCTGCATCACCTTGAGTCAACAACTCCAATGCTTGATCCAATGAACCACCGCCGATCATTGACAGGCCGATACTGTTAGCGGCACTGGCAACAAAGGTGATGCCGACGTCAGAACCACGGCCTTTCAGGGCTTTCGCCACGTTGGCTGCCGCCTCAATGATGGCATCGCTGCCCGCACTGCTGCCGGTGATAATCAGTGGTTTTTTCGCCCCGGCCAGCGCCTGCACGATAATGTCCACTTTACCTTTCAGTTTACTGTCCAGATCAGAGACTGCCGGGGCAGACTCATCCAGCGCATGGGCAATGGCAAAACCTAAACGAGCTTGATCAGCCACCGGCGCGCGATAGTTCCATGCCGCGATATCATCCATGCGGGTGTTATCAACGTTGGTGATAAACAGCGGATGTTTGGCATGTTGACCAATGTTCATGATGGCGGCAATTTGCCAGTCAGCCACTTTTTGTGCGGCGGCCATTTCACGCGCTTTTCCTTTCACTGCTTGGCGAACTGACAGCGCGATGCGGGCGCCAGTTTGGGTCAAATCTTCCCCCAGAATCAGCACGGCGTCGTAGCTTTCAATTTCGCGTAATGCTGGCGTGTAAATACCGCCCTCACGCAGCACTTTCAGCATCAGTTGCAGGCGCTGTTGCTCACTGGCAGCGATGCCGGTATAGAAGTTTTCAGCCCCCACCAACTCACGCAGCGCGAAGTTGCTTTCCAAGCTGGCACGCGGTGAACCGATACCGATGGTTTTCTTCGCCTGACGCAAAATATCTGCCGCACCTTGCATCGCTTGTTCGGCGTTCAGGTGGATCCAGTCATTACCACGCAGCTGCTGTGGCTGACGCGGGCGGTCTTTGCGATTGACATAGCCATAACCAAAGCGGCCACGGTCACACATAAAGTAGTGGTTTACCGTGCCGTTATAGCGGTTTTCGATGCGGCGTAACTCACCATAGCGCTCGCCCGGGCTGGTATTACAGCCCACACTGCACTGTTGGCAGATACTCGGCGCGAATTGCATATCCCACTTACGGTTATAACGCTCGGAATGGGTTTTGTCGGTGAATACACCGGTCGGGCACACTTCGACCAAGTTACCGGAGAATTCGCTTTCCAGCGTGCCACTCTCGGTGCGGCCAAAATAGACATTATCGTGTGCGCCGTAGACACCAAAGTCAGTGCCATCCGCGTAATCTTTGTAGTAACGCACGCAGCGGTAACAGGCGATACAGCGGTTCATTTCATGGGAGATGAACGGGCCGAGATCCTGATTTTGATGCGTCCGTTTGCTAAAGCGATAGCGGCGGAAGCTGTGGCCGGTCATCACTGTCATATCTTGCAGGTGACAGTTCCCCCCTTCTTCACAGACCGGGCAATCGTGCGGGTGGTTGGTCATCAACCATTCAACCACACTCTCACGGAACGCTTTGGCTTCACCGTCATCAATGGAAATAAAGGTTCCATCGGTGGCCGGCGTCATACAGGACATCACCAAACGCCCACGCGTGTCGTCCGCGTTTTGGTATTGCTTTACCGCACATTGGCGGCAAGCGCCGACGCTTCCCAGCGCCGGATGCCAGCAAAAGTAAGGAATATCGAGTCCCAGGGAGAGACAAGCTTGTAACAGGTTGTCGGCCCCGTTTACGTCGTATTCTTTGCCGTCTACATGAATCGTAGCCATATCAGCATGCTTCCAAGTGGCTTGTGTTAGAACCGCGTCAAAATCTGACTCGGCGACTTTAAAACGGTTCGTTGACAAGCGTTAATCAAAAATTCTGGCCCTTGCTGCACACAACAAGGGCGTCAATGCTGCTACCAGCGCGCTTTTAATAGGTTTGGCTGAATACCGGCTATGGCTCGGGTGTTGCCATAGTCTTTAGTTGCGATCCCGGCTTCGAATTCTTCCCGGAAATATTTAATCGCACTTTGCAGTGGTTCAACCGCGCCCGGCGCGTGAGCACAGAAGGTTTTGCCCGGCCCTAAGAAGCGGCACAGTTGCTCCAGCGTCTCGATGTCGCCCGGCTGACCTTCGCCACGCTCCAACGCGCGCAGGATCTTCACGCTCCATGGCAAACCATCGCGACAAGGTGTACACCAACCACAGGATTCACGGGCAAAAAACTCTTCCAAATTTCGCACCAGCGGCACCATACCGATTTCGTGGTCTACCGCCATCGCCAGCGCAGTTCCTAAACGGCTGCCTGCTTTGGCGATATTCTCGAAGTCCATCGGTAAATCCAGATGGTCGGCGGTCAGGAAGTCAGTACCCGCCCCACCCGGCTGCCAGGCTTTGAATTTCAGGCCATCGCGCATACCACCGGCGTAATCTTCCAGAATTTCACGGGCGCTGATACCAAACGGCAATTCCCACAGGCCCGGATTTTTCACCCGGCCAGAGAAGCCCATGAGTTTGGTACCGGCATCGTTACTTTTACCGGCGGTGATCCCCTGATACCACTCCACCCCATGCTCAAGAATGGCGGGAACGTTACACAGCGTTTCAACGTTATTGACGCAAGTTGGCTTGCCCCACACCCCTGAAGAGGCTGGGAAAGGTGGCTTGGAGCGCGGATTGGCACGGCGGCCTTCCAGCGAATTAATCAGCGCCGTTTCTTCACCGCAGATATAACGGCCCGCGCCGGTATGCACAATCAGCTCAAAATCAAAGCCGCTGCCCATGATATTTTTGCCCAGCAAGCCAGCTTCATTGGCCTCAGCAATGGCACGGCGCAAGTTAGCGGCCGCTTCAATATATTCACCGCGCAGGAAGATGTAGCCGCGGTAGGCTTTCAGCGCGAAAGCACTGATAAGCATCCCTTCCACCAGCAAATGCGGCAATTGTTCCATCAGCAGGCGGTCTTTATAGGTGCCCGGTTCCATCTCATCGGCGTTACACAGCAGATAACGGATATTCATGCTTTCGTCTTTGGGCATTAGACTCCACTTCAATCCAGTGGAGAAGCCAGCACCGCCACGCCCTTTCAGGCCAGCGTCTTTGACTAAGCTAACAACATCCGGTGGTGCCATGCCTTTTAACGCTTTTTCCGCACCTTGGTACCCGGTTTTGCTGCGATACTCATCCAGCCACACCGGCTGTTTATCATCACGCAAACGCCAAGTCAGCGGGTGCATTTCCGGTGTGCGGACGATTTCTTTGGTCAAACCTGAAGTTGTTGTCATGGATATTGCTCCAGTAACTTCTCAATATCTTCAGGTTTCAGGTAGCTGTGGGTATCGTCGTCGATCATCATGGTCGGGCCGCGGTCACAGTTCCCCAGACAGCAGGTTGGCAGCAGCGTAAAGCGGCCATCAAAGGTCGTCTGGCCTGGCTGAATACTGAGTTTTTTCGAAATCGCCGCCTGGATCCCCTGATAACCGGTGATATGGCACACCACACTGTCACAGTAGCGGATAACATGACGCCCGACCGGTTGACGGAAGATCTGACTGTAGAAGGTGGCAACCCCCTCAACATCACTGGCCGGGATGCCCAGCACTTCAGCAATGGCATGAATCGCGCCATCCGGTACCCAGCCGCGCTTCTTCTGCACAATTTTCAGTGCTTCGATTGACGCGGCACGAGCATCTTCATAATGGTGCTTTTCATGCTCGATAGCATCACGTTCTTCAGCGCTCAATTCGAAAGCTTCAGTCGTGGTCGCCGGTTGGTGCGCATTGACTGCCAGGTTCGCCACATCTTGGCTTTCGTTACTTACCTGAGTCTCTTTTTGATTGCTCATAATTAGCGGTCCACATCAGACATTACAAAATCGATACTGCCCAGATAGACGATCAGGTCAGATACCAAGCTGCCACGGATAACCGATGGGATCTGCTGTAAATGGGCATAGCTTGGAGTACGTATCCGGGTGCGATAGCTCATAGTGCTGGCGTCACTGGTCAGATAGTAGCTGTTGATCCCTTTGGTCGCTTCAATCATCTGGAATGATTCGTTAGCTGGCATCACTGGGCCCCATGAAACTTGCAGGAAGTGAGTGATTAACGTTTCAATATGTTGCAGCGTACGTTCTTTCGGTGGCGGCGTCGTCAGTGGGTGGTCGGCCTTGAATGGGCCTTCTGGCATATTTTTATAGCATTGCTCCAGAATGCGCAGACTTTGGCGCAACTCTTCCACTTTCAGCATCACACGGTCATAGCAGTCACCGTTGTTACCGACGGGCACTTCGAAATCGAAGTTCTCATAACCGGAGTAAGGACGCCATTTACGCACGTCAAACTCAACCCCCGTCGCACGCAGGCCCGCACCGGTCACACCCCACTCCAATGCTTCTTTAGCATTATAGGCGGCCACACCGACCGAACGCCCTTTCAGGATACTGTTCTGTAACGCCGCTTTAACGTAGGAATCCAGACGTTTTGGCATCCAGTCAAGGAAGTCGCGCAGCAGGCGTTCCCAGCCGCGTGGCAAATCGTGCGCCACACCACCGATACGGAACCAAGCCGGGTGCATACGAAAACCGGTGATAGCTTCCACTAAGTCGTACACTTTCTGCCGGTCAGTAAAGGCGAAGAACACCGGGGTCATGGCGCCGACGTCCTGGATGAAAGTACTGATGTACAGTAAGTGACTGTTAATGCGGAATAATTCAGACAGCATGACGCGGATGGTTTTAACGCGATCCGGCACTTCAATACCGGCCAGTTTTTCAACTGCCAGCACGTAAGGCATCTCATTAACGCAACCACCAAGGTATTCAATACGGTCGGTATAAGGAATGTAGCTGTGCCAGGACTGGCGCTCACCCATTTTCTCCGCGCCACGGTGGTGATAACCCACATCTGGCACACAGTCGACAATCTCTTCACCATCAAGCTGCAGCACGATACGGAATGCACCGTGTGAGGAGGGGTGGTTCGGGCCGAGGTTCAAGAACATGAAGTCCTCGTTTTCGGTTCCGCGTTTCATGCCCCAATCTTCTGGTTTGAAGGTCAGTGACTCCATTTCCAAATCTTCTTTCTGCTTGGTCAGCACAAAGGGATCGAATTCCGTGGCTCGCGCGGGGTAATCTTTACGCAGCGGATGACCTTCCCAGCTCTGCGGCATCATAATGCGCGTCAGGTGCGGGTGGCCATCAAAGGTAATACCGAACATTTCCCACGTTTCACGCTCATACCAGTTGGCATTAGGGAAAATCTTGGTTGCTGTGGGCACGTGCATGTCTTTTTCAGACAGTGCCACTTTCAGCATAATGTCGCGGTTGCGCTCGATAGAAAGCAGATGATAGAAAACAGAGAAATCCGCAGCAGGAAGCCCCTGGCGGTGAGTCCGAAGGCGCTCATCGACGCCATGCAGGTCAAACAGCATGACATACGGCTTCGGTTGTTTTCTCAGGAATGACATTACTTCCAGTAATTGTTCACGCTTGATCCATACCACGGGCATCCCGGTACGGGTGGCTTGAACAACAAAGGCCTCAGGCCCAAAACGGTTCGACAGTTCACCAATAACCGGATCATCAAGATGATCTCGGGTCTGCCATGCAGGCTGGGTGCTGTCGGACGTCGTTAAATCGGTCATTATTTATTCACCACACTGTTTTTTCACCACACTGAATGTGTCATTTTGTGGTCATTTGCCGCACACATGTTTTGGAAGAAAAACGGTTCGTTCCAAAAACAAATCACTTACGCACCAAAACCTTACACTTAAATCGTGTTAGATTTCGTCAGGTGTACGCAGGTTAGTTACTGCAATTCGTTCAGCATGCTTACGTTCTCTTTCTGGCTGCATATTGGCGCGATAAACACCTTGATCACCCACAACCCAAGAGAGAGGACGGCGCTCTTTACCGATAGATTCCTGCAACAACAGCAGAGCTTGCATATAAGCTTCCGGGCGCGGTGGGCAACCTGGGATATACACGTCTACCGGTAGGAATTTATCCACGCCTTGTACCACGGAATAGATGTCGTACATGCCGCCAGAGTTAGCACAGGCCCCCATGGAAATAACCCATTTGGGCTCCAGCATTTGTTCATACAAACGCTGAATAACTGGGGCCATCTTGGTAAAGCAGGTGCCGGCCACTACCATGAAATCGGCCTGACGTGGGGAGGCACGCAAGACTTCGGCACCAAAGCGCGCCACGTCATGTACGGCAGTGAACGAAGTCACCATCTCCACATAACAGCAGGAAAGGCCGAAGTTATACGGCCAAAGAGAATTCTTACGCCCCCAATTCACCATGTCATGCATGGCGTTCTCAAGTTTACCCATGTAAACACTACGGTGGACATGTTGCTCGAGAGGATCGCCGCTGACGGTTTCCTGAGTTTGCAGGGGGTAACGGTCATTCTCACCGTTAGGGTCTATGCGGGTGAGCGTATAGTCCATGTTAATGCCTCGCTGTATTTATTGACCACTATACCCTTTGTACTTGGAGCCGCAGGGTTGTTAGCTATGCGTCCTAATCCGAGTCACTTACCTGTAGTCAATCTTACTTATTGATAAGTTATCGGAATTCATCCGCTGGCTGCCGACTGACAACACCTAGTTCTTGGGTATATCTGGATGACTGCTGGCGTATTTGACTATGCTCGGTTTACTCACACGACGATTAGAGCGCGCAGGAGTCCAATCCAGAGCGCCAATACGCACCAGATAAACCAAACCAGCCAAGAGCACCAAAATGAAAATGGTTGCTTCGATAAAGCCTACCCAGCCGCTCTCACGAATAGAGATTGACCACGCATACAGGTACAGGGCTTCAACATCGAAAATCACGAAGAACATGGCGACCAGATAAAACTTAGCAGACAGGCGCATGCGCGCCGAGCCTACTGAATCAATACCTGACTCATAAGGGACGTTTTTGGCGCGGGCCCGAGCTCTCCCACCCAGGAAGAACGCGCCTAGCAGCATCAAACCGCACAGCCCGACTGCGCCGATCAGGAATACAGCGAACGCCCAATGATGAGCGATAACTTCAGTGGTTGTTGACATACTCATTGCTTACTCATCAAAAGTGGCGTCGGACATCCTGCTCTTGTGTTGGCAGTTAGTGCACCACATCGATTCAAAGGGAAGGATAAAAACCACACAAAACACACTGTTTTAACAACTGTTTAGCCAGTGTTTTACTGTGGGCTTTTTACTCCTTTCAGTAACCTTTTGTCAACTTTGACAAAAGTAACTACAGATTAATTTACAAACGCACGATCTTACTTAACATTTGGTGCGAAGCTGTAAGCTAAATCGAGTCAGTAATTTGTTAAGTCAGAACATACACATATAAACCAACATGAATAGTTCCTACTCACTATACCATTGTCTCAGGAATAACCGGTTCTTCCACTCACTAGCTAGGGGTATTTTTTTGATCCAGAACACGTTTTGAGTGTTATTTCATAAATATTCAACACGAAAAGTTGCACTTTATTATTTATAAATAATGAAACATCGTTTTAATAAAAAATAAATAACGCATATTGGATTGTTATATTAACCACAATATCAATCAGGTTTATTGTCTACTATCTACTCGCGATAAGCACCTATAAATAAAATAAAACGGCGTTTTTTCCCTTAAATTAAATGAACTAGATAAAACGGGTTTTTACCCAAAATAGAAATAAAAAAAGCCCCTTAAATTAGGGGCTTATCATGATTTTGGCGAGTAAATACTTAACTTTGATTGTCTACCAAACAATCAGAATCTAGCATTAAATCCGCGCCGGATTGCAAACCATGTTGATGGCCTGTTTGCATAGCATCAAAAATGGCCAAGGCCAATTCATTGCCACACTCACTGTCTTTGCATAATGAATAATGAGTTTCTGGCAGGCGGGGTAGCCCTTCAGTTTCACCCAACACCCGTAAATCAGGGCTCATCATCTCTATCGGCCTGGCAGTAATCCCCAGCCCTGCTCTCACTGCCGCTCGAATGGCAGAAAGCGAAGAGGCGACATAGGCGATGCGCCATGCTATCCCGGCTCTGGTCAGATGTTCTATTGCCATATCTCGGAATGGGCTTGGCTCATCCATAACAACTAATGGTACTGATTCGCCGGGCTGAAACTGATAATCGGCGGCACAATACCAAAGTGTCGGTGATGTTCTTAAAATCACATGAGGATGAGTGTCGACCTTGGCAGTCGTAATTGCCAGATCCACTTCGCCATGACTCAACATGTCAGCAATGAATGGGCTACGTTTTACCCGCACATCGATGGCAAGCCGAGGATATAGTGTTGCCACTCGACTTAGCAAGAAAGGCAGCAGCGTATCGGCAGTATCATCAGATGCGCCGATAATTAGTGACCCTTCTACATTGCTATACATCAGTGACGTACAAGCCTCATCGTTGAAACGCAAAATTTTTCTGGCATAGCCAAGTAACTGGAGACCATGTTCAGTCAATAATTTGTTACGCCCGTGACGAGCAAATAACTCTTTACCAACTAACTGTTCTAACCGTTGCATTTGTTGGCTAACTGCTGACTGTGTTCGACAAACCGCTGCCGCAGCAGAGGCAAAAGTATTTAAATCAGCAACAGCTACAAAGGTTCTAAGCAGATCGAGGTCGAGATTAATTATCGGACGATTTGCATTTGTCATAGTGTATTCTTCACTTTTTTGAATTCTAATTACAAACTACCCTGGTGTTTATGTATTAGCGCCATCAATAAGGGACAACGCTAAGTATGACAGTACCCCACTCATTCGAGTAGGGCAAAAAATTTACTTATATTTCGTTACCGCTATCTCTTTTTAAAAAACTATTGGCTGGATTTTGTATTCGTTTATAAGAAAGGTCTTAAAAAACAGCTAAATCTTCGATAAATGAAGATTTTTTGCTTTAAAAAACCTGATTTTTTGTGAAGTTTATATGACAATTCAGCCCTATTTTAATTAAGTCATTAGAGCTAACCCACCAATAAATATTAAAAAACATCAATGTATCTTTGTGTGTTTTTTTTATTGAATTGAGCAAATTCAACTATTAAGATTTGATAACCAATGAAATTTCGTGGAGATAACATTAATCATTCTTAATAGTTTTCCTATTTACAATTAAGCATTTTTTTGTGTTTTAAAATATGTATGATGATATAAACTGTTGAATTGAGATTCTTATAGCAGCAGCACCACATATAATGGGGAGCGAATACTGTTTTGCCGTAAGTTCTTCATGTAACCAAAAATTAACCTTATCTTGGCGAAAACACTTTTTTTGTTAACGATTGTGAATCGCAAAATCTGCCAGCAGAAAACTTCAGACAAACTCATCAATCACCCATCACCTTGTGGTGTTTGACAGCAAAAACATCGGCAATGTCACCCACACTTTTCACTTAGCAGTCATTTGCACTAAAGATGTGCATAGAACTTCAAAAATCTGCGGCGTCGGAGTACATTGGAGACCTTGCAGTGTTCCACACTGAGGACACGCTTTTACCAGTAAAAGGCTCAATTTTTTATGTCCCCCATTGAGAAATCCAGCAAACTGGACAACGTTTGTTACGACATTCGTGGCCCAGTGCTAAAAGAAGCTAAGCGTCTTGAAGAAGAAGGTAACAAGGTTCTGAAACTGAATATTGGCAACCCTGCCCCATTTGGTTTTGATGCACCGGATGAAATTCTGGTGGATGTGATCCGTAATTTGCCGACGGCCCAGGGCTATTGCGACTCCAAAGGCCTATTTTCGGCGCGCAAAGCCATTATGCAGCACTATCAGGCCCGTGAGATGCGCGAGCTGACGGTAGAGGATATCTACATTGGCAACGGTGTTTCTGAGCTTATCGTGCAGTCCATGCAAGCATTGCTAAACCTTGGTGATGAAATGCTGGTACCCGCCCCCGACTACCCGTTATGGACAGCGGCAGTGTCGCTTTCAAGCGGTAAAGCCGTGCATTATATGTGCGATGAAGAATCAGGTTGGTTCCCTGATTTGGATGATATTCGCAGTAAAATCACCCCACGGACTCGCGGGATAGTGATTATCAACCCAAATAACCCGACTGGCGCAGTATACAGCAAAGAGCTGCTGCTGGAGATTGTCGAAATCGCCCGTCAGAATGACCTGATTATTTTCGCTGATGAAATCTACGATAAGATTTTATATGACGAAGCCCAGCATTATTCTATTGCTGCTCTGGCCCCTGATTTGCTGACCGTGACATTCAATGGACTATCCAAGACCTACCGCGTGGCCGGTTTCCGCCAGGGCTGGATGGTACTGAATGGGCCGAAGAAGCATGCCAAAGGATATATTGAAGGTTTGGAAATGCTGGCATCCATGCGCTTGTGCGCCAACGTGCCAATGCAGCACGCGATTCAAACCGCATTGGGTGGCTATCAGAGCATCAGCGAGTTTATCCAGCCGGGTGGCCGTTTATATGAGCAACGCGACCGCGCCTGGGAGCTAATCAATCAGATTCCCGGTGTTTCCTGTGTGAAACCTCAGGGCGCGTTATATATGTTCCCGCGCATTGATGCCAAGAAATTTAATCTGCATGATGACCAGAAGATGGTGCTGGACTTACTGTTGCAGGAAAAAGTGTTATTGGTGCAAGGCAGTGCTTTCAACTGGCCGTATCCGGATCATGTGCGGATTGTGACATTGCCGCGTGTGGATGAATTAGAGATGGCGGTTAGGAAGTTGGGGCGTTTCTTAGAGACATACCACCAGTAAGTTTTTATTGGCGTGGGTCGTGAGATCAACCGCAACTTAATCCCCGTCACCTCAACCGCCAAAGGGGTCACAAGCGCGTGACCCTTGGTGGGATCCTCGTGCTTGCACATGCAGCGCTAGCCCACTTCGTGGGTGGCCCTCACTCATTGTTTCGGCTGCTCAAATGTGCTTTTAATTGCAAACCCTGAAACCAGGGTTTTGACCTTAAGCGCAATCGAACGACTCTGATAAACTACCCCAGACCTGCATTTGAATAGATAAAGAGAGAAAACTATGAGTCACTTCTTCGCCCACCTATCCCGCTTGAAACTCATCAACCGCTGGCCGCTAATGCGCAATGTCCGCACCGAGAATGTTTCTGAGCACAGTTTGCAGGTGGCATTTGTCGCTCATGCATTGGCAATCATCAAAAACCGGAAATTTAATGGCAATCTTAATGCCGACCGTATTGCGCTGCTGGCGATGTATCACGATGCCAGTGAAGTCATAACTGGGGATTTACCCACCCCTATCAAATATTACAATCCGCAAATTGCTCATGAATACAAAAAGATAGAAAAAGTTGCTCAACAGAAACTGATCGAAATGCTGCCAAAAGAATTGCAACATGATTTTCGTTGTCTATTAGATGAGCATTATTTCAGTGAAGAAGAAAAAGCACTGGTTAAACAAGCAGATGCCTTGTGTGCTTATCTAAAATGTTTGGAAGAATTATCCGCAGGCAATAATGAGTTCATTCAAGCCAAAGCGCGGCTGGAGAAAACCCTCGCCATACGCCAAAGCCCGGAAATGGATTACTTCATTGAAGTGTTTGTGCCAAGCTTCAGTCTGTCGCTGGACGAAATCAGTCTTGATTCACTGGACTGAGGTTTATCGCGGGGCGACTGTACCAGTCGGTGCTCTAACGGCTTACACCATGACGGCCCATTCAGTACAGTCCCAAAAATAAATATTATCAGTAAGTTATATACTCTAAATGACTAGAGTTTGAAATATGACCTATAACATGAGGTACTAACAAGCCTTATAATTCTGTTGAATGTGATGCAGTTTCAGAGCTGTGACTGGATCCATAATACTGCTGTAGGCGGCGAGATTACTTTTCACACTCCAATGTTTATTGGACCAGTAATTCTGACAAGCAATCTTTTTATTTTGGACAAGAAACTCTGTAGCTGTTATCGCATGTACATACTCCACTTGCATAAAGCTCAATACCGCGATGCAATACGTTGAAAATAATGGAGTTTTCATAACACCCCTTCTCGTTGAGTTATTTAAATACGTAAGAAAAATTCAATTGGTTTCAATTGAATATGGGCATAATTTCATACACTGTTTAAACCATCACAACGAATTAATGGAAACGAAGGATATTTGATGAAAAATAATTAATATGGCGGGGTCAATAAACAATTTTCACCCAACAGATATAAAGCGCTTGTGAATTATTCCCAGCCAGCAACTCTGATGAATATAAGTTACTGGCCATGGTGTTACGCCAGAGCAAAAAATTATCAGAATGGGAACAACAGCGGCACCACCATCACACTCACTATCATCACCAATACCGTGAACGGCACCCCTATTCGGATAAAATCACCGAACTTATAACCGCCGGGGCCTAATACTAGTGTATTCACCGGGGATGAAACCGGTGTCATAAAGGCCGCAGAGGCGGCAATACCAATAATCATCGCAAATGGATATGGAGAGAGCGACATCTCGCGAGCGGCGGCAATCGCAATCGGTGCCATCAACACCGCCGTTGCCGTATTTGAGATAAACAGCCCGATGGCGGCGCACAGCACAAATAAGCACAATAACATCACCCTTGGCCCCATGTCTCCCGCCACGTCCATCAGCCCGCGCACAATCAAATCAACCCCACCGGTTTTTTGCAGTGCTTGTGCAAAAGGCATCATCCCGATAATCAGAATCAAGCTCGGCCAATGAATTGAGCGATAGGCACTTTCCATATCAATACATCGGAACTGCCCCATCAATAAGCAGGCCACCAGCGCCGCAATCACATTTGGCACTTCGTCAGTTAACATCATCGCCACCATCAGCGCTAGGCAGAACAGGGCGTGAGGCGCTTGTGAGATAGCGGGCGCCACTTCATCAACTTCAGCAGGCAGGTTTAGGACGATAAAATCACGTGTTTTTTGCTGCAACTGGCGGATCAATTTCCAGTCACCGATCACCAATAAAATATCGCCAAACTGTAAATTGTCATCGACCAATTTACCTTCCAGTACCTTACCATTGCGGCGGATACCCACCACATTCAAGCCATAGCGGCTACGGAAAGTCACTTCACGCAAACTTTTACCGATCAGGGCGGAGTCAGGAATAAGAGAAACTTCAGCCATGCCAACATTACGCGCTTGTTCAGAGAAATATTCACCGCGCAGCACCATCGGCTCTAACATCTGCTCGGCGCAAAACTGGCGCAAATCGATGTCGCAATCGGACATATCAATCAGCAAAACATCATTTTCGCGTAGTTCAGAAGACCCGGTCGCACTCACCATCACTCGGCGAAAACGTTTCCAGCGTTCAATCCCAACCACATTGGCACCATAGCGGGCGCGCAGGTGCAACTCATCAAGAGAGCGGCCAATCAAAGGGGAATCGTGGCGAATCGCCAAACGGCGGGCGCGGCCCGTAAGTTTATAATCACGGATGAGATCACGGAAGGTGCGGCGCTTCCATTGCTGCTCTTTTTCCGTACTTTCCTGTTTCCCTCCTAACCAATGGCGGGCAACTAGCATGTAGCCGACCCCCATCAGCAAAATGATAAGGCCAATCGGCGTAACCCCAAAGAAGCCGAAACCTTTAATACCTTCGCGCAGCAACTCACTGTTCACCACCATGTTTGGCGGCGTCGCAACCAGTGTCATCATGCCACTGATAAGCCCGGCAAAACTCAGCGGCATCATTAATCGCCCCGGGGAAATCTTCATGCGGCTGGCGACACTTAAAACCACCGGGATAAAAATCGCCACCACGCCGGTCGAGCTCATAAAAGCCCCCAGCCCCGCCACGGTCACCATCAGCAGCGCCAGCATTTTGGTTTCACTGTGGCCGGCCACTTTAACCAGCCAGTCACCGACCTGATAGGCCACGCCGGTTCTGACTAACCCTTCACCAATCACAAACAGTGCCGCGATCAATATCACATTAGGGTCACTGAATCCGCTGGTCGCCTCCCCTAATGACAATGTGCCGCTCATTACAAAGGCAATAATCACCAATAGTGCCACGACATCCATTCGCAGTTTATTGGTGGTAAACAGCACAATAGCTATCAGAAGTAGCGTCAACACCCACAATAGTTCGCTGTTCAAAATGGCCTCATTGGCAAAAGGTGAAAGAGAATATCCGGCTCTGGTAGTAAAACATCAAATTAACGCGACACCGCTGTTTGAGATCAATAATGACTGTAAATTTATGCGGTTACCATCCCACAACAGCATTAATTTTGTATTTTTTTTGAAAAATAGTTCGCCAAGTTAGCGATAAAGTATTTGCCACCTAAAAGAATCTGCATGAAATATTCTGATATTCAATAGGATTTAACCGCCTGACTATACTAATAATACTGAATCGCAGGCCGTCGTGGGTGCTACCTGGGCTGGAGTACTGAATGGGCAATATCACTGATTATCCGATTGTACTTTCTCTATTGTCATTTGCTCTGCTGTCTGGGGCGGCTTACGTCGGCCAGGCTTTTTTCCGACGAGGGCGGGATCTGGATGATAATATTCGTGAGAATTTTACCGTTATTCAAGGGGCTACACTCACCTTACTCGGCCTGATTATTGGTTTTAGTTTTTCGATGGCCATCAGCCGCTATGACTTGCGGAAAAACTATGAAGAGGCAGAGGCCAATGCTATTGGAACTGAATATCTGCGCGTTGATTACTTGCCTGAGAGAGCCAGAACGGTAACCAAAGCATTATTGGTGCAATATTTTGATCAACGGATACTTTTTTATACCACCCGTAATGAAGCCCATCTGGCACAGATAAATAATAAAACCAATCAGCTGGAGAATGCATTGTGGGGCGAATTGCTAGCGCCTGTCAGTCAACATCCTGATCCGGTTATGGCGTTGGTGGTATCTGGGATGAATGATGTTTTGAATTCCGCAGGTTACACTCAAGCAGCATGGTGGAATCGGATCCCGAATGCCGCCTGGTTACTGATGCTGATTATCGCGGTTTGCAGTTGTACCTTGGTTGGCTATGGCTCTAAGCAAGGCAAAAGTGGCAAGATTATGACCTTAATATTGCCGCTAGTGATTTCATTCTCTTTTATGCTCATCTCCGATATTGATAGCCCGCGCGGAGGGATTATTCGGGTAAAACCGCAAAACCTTCATAGCCTAGCAGACACTCTGCCTCCCCTCCCCACACCATCACTGTCTTCTTTGCCCTAAAAAGCCAAAAAGCGCCATTAGGCGCTCTCGATAACATGCTCAGCCAACAGGATTAGTCGATAAAGCGCACCCGCGCACCATTCGCTGTCTTTTCAACTGCAAGCTGCTCAAGTGAACTGAGGACTAAATCGACTTGATCCAGCTTGGGGGTATCAGCTGGCGCATTGACCGCAATCACTTGGCAGCCCGCCGCCAGCCCTGACAAAATGCCCGCGGGGGCATCTTCCACCACGATGCAATCTGCCGGAGTCAGCCCCAAACGTTCAGCACCGAGCAAGTAAGCATCCGGCATTGGTTTGCCATGTTTCACCTGCTCGGCAGTCACGAACACTTTAGGTTCTGGCAAATCACCGGCAGCACGACGAGCAAAGGCCACCGGTACTGACCCTGAAGTTACAATCGCCCACGGAATAGACAGTTTGTTAAGCCGCTCCAGCAATGATACCGCTCCCGGCAATGCTGTCACGCCATCAGTGTCATTGGCTTCAATGTGCTCTAATGCCAGAAATTCTGCTTGAAGTTCAGCATCACTTGCTCCTGGCATAAAGTGGCGAAGAGAGGTAATTGCTTGTTTGCCATGGATAAATTCCAACACTTCGGCGGGATCTATGCCGCGACCCTGCGCCCAGCCAATCCAGGCTCTTTCCACCGCCGGTAATGAATCAACCAAAGTCCCATCCAAATCAAAAAGAAAACCTTTACACTCCACAAGCACATCCTCGTCAGTAAAACTATGTCGCAGTCATTATGCGCTACAGTGATGAATAACTTCAGGCATTGATAATTTGCGAGATCTCAACAGCACTTAAATGATACTGGCGTGGGCATGATTGCCAGATAGCCAGCATACGTTGGTATTTATCCCACATTGGGGTTTGGGAATTAAAACCGTGGGTTCCTGAATCAAAATGAGTATAGCGGCCCTCGGTATTGACCATAAAGCGCACATAACTCAGGTAACGGGATTCAGTGGCCGCATCAAAACCGAGGAACGCAATACGGCGCTCATCCAAATCTTGCTGGTCTTTTAAGTTCCCCCAAGAGACTTGCAGCGCGTGGTGCATCTCCATGATATTAATGATAGTACGGCAAGTATCTTCGCTCATTTCACCAAAATCACGGTCCAGCTCACGCATCTGCAAACCAAAGCCGCGTTCGACAATCGTTTGCTGCCGGCGATAACGCTCGGCGTTCTCTGGATCCAGCATGGTCATCATTTTGTACTGATTCGACAGAATCAGCCGTTGGGCGTTTGTCATATCCATCACTAAACTCCTAAGACATAAATAATGAGGAAATCATCGCACACAGAGTCGGGTCATACTTTGATTTGACAGGGGATTTTGCACTGCTGTGTTTCAGATGCACAAAAAGCCCCGACGGCCAATAAAGCCCCGGTATCTATTGCCCGGCAATCGCCACGCTAGGCACCATACAAGTGGTAACTCGTCACAGGCACTACAAATCATCAAGAAATGTTTTATCCAACTGCTTGAAGGCACGTTTCAGCACATCCGCCAAAGATTGGTAAGTCGGCGTTTGTTCAATGGGGGCGATAGCTTGCCCGGCTTCAGCCAGTTTGTTTCGTACCTCATGGAACCACTGTAATAAAGTGGGCGGTAACGGCGTGATAGCACGTTTACCTAACCACCATAACCCTTGCAACGGCAAACCGCAGGCGAACAACGCAGTGGCAATTGCCGGCCCTAACTGCCCACCCAGTGCTATCTGCCAGGTCAGGGTAAAGATGGCCAGCGGCGGCATAAAGCGGATACCAAAACGGGTGGCTGTCACCACTCGATTCTCTGGAAACACTGGTGCCAGGCGTTTGTCAGCGGGCCAGGTCTTCATATAGTGTTGACCCAGCTTCAGTACCTGAAACCAACTTACGGTATCAGAGGGTTTTGTTGTCATGGCTCACCTCAACTTCACAAGCAAAGATTAAAATTTTTTTTGCAATCCACAAACTAAAAATTAGTCTGTTAAATATATTTTGTTTTTAGGCGGCGCTATCGGTATCCTAGTTCGGCCTTTTGGCCGCTAGAAGATGACGCTAAATATGTCAACTTTTCGCAGCATTTAAATCAATTTTGTTAAATCGCACAGGTTTTCATCACCAGGCATTAACGTTTTATCAGCGATTTTTTCATCATCATGCCTTTTTCGCTATCGCATGATGTTAATCATTAATGTCGACGCCAATATGCGCTACGCTTTTGGACAGATTGACGTTTTATTAACCACGTGTTTTTTGCTGTTTTGTCCGCTTGATGCATTATTAGCATCGGTTACATCAAAAACAAACATCGAACACGACTATAAATAGGTACTTCCATGTCGAGTAAGCTAGTACTGGTTCTTAACTGCGGTAGCTCTTCCCTAAAATTTGCTATCATCGACGCGACCAATGGTGAAGAACACCTCTCTGGTTTAGCCGAATGTTTCCACCTGCCGGAAGCCCGCATCAAATGGAAAATTGATGGCGGCAAACAGGAAGCAGCATTGGGTGCTGGTGCAGCACACAGCGAAGCACTGAATTTCATTGTTAATACTATTCTGGCACAAAAACCAGAGCTTTCCGCTCAGCTGACCGCTATCGGCCACCGTATTGTTCATGGTGGCGAGAAATTTACTGCATCAGCTATCGTTACCGACGAAGTTATTCAGGGTATCAAAGATTCCATCCCGTTTGCACCACTGCATAACCCAGCACACCTGATCGGTATCGCTGAAGCATTGAAATCCTTCCCGAATCTGGCTGATAAAAATGTTGCCGTTTTTGATACTGCCTTCCATCAGACCATGCCGGAAGAGTCTTATCTCTATGCCCTGCCGTACCGTTTATACCAAGAAAACGGTATCCGTCGCTATGGCGCACACGGCACCAGCCACTTCTATGTCAGTCAGGAAGCAGCAAAAACCCTGAACAAACCACTGGAAGAACTGAACGTCATCACTTGTCACTTAGGCAATGGCGGCTCAGTGACTGCGGTTCGTAACGGTAAATGTGTGGATACTTCTATGGGCCTGACGCCACTGGAAGGTCTGGTCATGGGAACTCGTAGTGGTGATATCGACCCGGCCATCATTTTCCATCTGTATGATGCGATGGGCATGAGCATGGAACAGATAAGCAAACTGTTAACCAAAGAATCTGGCCTGCTGGGCCTGACTGAAGTCACCAGTGATTGCCGCTATGTTGAAGATAATTATGAAACCAAAGCAGATGCGCGCCGCGCTATGGATGTATTCTGCCACCGCTTGGCGAAATACATCGGTGCTTATACTGCGCTGATGGATGGTCGCCTGGATGCAGTGGTATTTACCGGCGGTATCGGTGAAAACGCCGCAATGGTGCGTGAACTGACGTTGGACAAACTGGGCCTGTTGGGCTTTGAAATTGACCATGAGCGTAACCTGGCAGCACGCTTTGGTAAGTCTGGCACCATCACCAAAGATGGCAGCCGCCTGGCTCTGGTCATCCCAACCAACGAAGAGTTGGTTATCGCGCAAGACGCCTCTCGTCTAACCGCGTAAGTATCCTTAACACCGTCAGCCAAGGCTGGCGGTGTTGCTTTTGACTAACGAGCAACCGTAAAGAGGTTTAGCCGTGTCCCGTACAATAATGTTGATCCCTACCGGCACCAGCGTTGGTTTAACCAGCGTCAGCTTGGGTGTCATCCGTTCCATGGAACAAAAAGGTGTGCGCCTGAGCGTATTCAAGCCAATCGCCCAGCCCCGCGCTGGTAACGATGCACCTGACCAAACCACCACCATCATTCGCGCGAACTCCAGCATCACTGCTGCTGAGCCACTGAATATGAATCATGTGGAAGCGTTGCTGAGTTCCAACCAGCAAGACGTGCTGATGGAAGAAATTGTTGCCCGCTACCACGAAAACACCAAAGATGCTGAAGTCGTGCTGGTGGAAGGTTTAGTGCCAACTCGCAAACATCAGTTTGCTAATGCCCTGAACTATGAAATCGCCAAAACTCTGAACGCCGAAATCGTGTTTGTCATTTCGCTGGGTAATGATTCACCGGACCAATTGAAAGAGCGTATCGAACTGGCACGTTCCAGCTTCGGTGGCAGCAAAAACAAAAATATCACCGGCGTTATCATTAATAAGCTGAATGCTCCGGTGGATGAACAAGGCCGCACCCGCCCTGACCTGTCTGAAATCTTTGATGATTCAACCAAGGCCAGTGTTGCTAAAATCGATCCAAAGCAGCTGTTTGCCAACAGCCCGTTGCCAGTTCTGGGCTGTGTGCCTTGGAGTTTCGAGCTGATCGCGACCCGTGCAATCGACATGTGCAAGCACTTGAATGCGCGCATTATTAACGAAGGTGACATCAAAACTCGCCGCGTTAAATCGGTGACTTTCTGCGCTCGCAGCATCCCACACATGCTGGAACACTTCCGCCCGGGTTCTCTGCTGGTTACCTCCGCAGACCGCCCTGATGTGTTAGTTTCTGCTTGCTTGGCGGCGATGAATGGCGTTGAAATCGGCGCTATCCTGCTGACTGGCGGCTACGCCATTGACGAGCCTATCAGACGTCTATGTGAACGTGCCTTCCAAACTGGCCTGCCAGTCTTTATGGTTGATACCAACACTTGGCAGACCTCTCTGAGCCTGCAAAGCTTCAACCTAGAAGTGCCAGCAGATGACCATGAACGTATTGAGAAGCTGCAAAACTACGTTGCCAGCCATATCAGCAGCGAATGGATTGATTCTCTGACTGCCACATCTGAGCGCTCACGTCGCCTGTCTCCACCAGCATTCCGTTATGAGCTGACTGAGTTGGCGCGTAAAGCGGGCAAACGTATCGTGCTGCCAGAAGGCGACGAGCCGCGTACCGTGAAAGCAGCCTCTATCTGTGCTGAACGCGGCATCGCAACTTGCGTGCTGTTAGGGAATCCAGAAGAGATTCAACGTGTTGCGGCGGCTCAAGGTGTTGAGCTGGGCAAAGGTGTTGAAATCATCGATCCAGTTGCTGTGCGCGAGCAGTATGTTCCGCGTCTGGTTGAACTGCGCAAAAGCAAAGGCATGACCGAAGTGGTGGCCCGCGAGCAATTGGAAGACAACGTGGTGCTCGGCACTCTGATGTTGGAGAAAGGCGAAGTCGACGGTCTGGTCTCTGGTGCCGTTCATACCACCGCGAATACAATCCGCCCACCATTACAGCTGATCAAAACGGCACCGGGCAGCTCATTGGTGTCTTCTGTGTTCTTCATGCTGCTGCCTGACCAGGTGCTGGTTTACGGTGACTGCGCGATTAACCCAGACCCAACGGCTGAGCAACTGTCCGAAATTGCTATCCAGTCTGCTGATTCTGCGGCGGCATTCGGTATTGAACCGCGTGTGGCGATGATTTCTTACTCCACCGGGAATTCTGGTGCGGGTAGTGATGTCGAAAAAGTTCGCGAAGCAACCCGCCTGGCACAGGAAAAACGCCCAGATCTGATCATCGATGGCCCGTTGCAGTATGATGCGGCAATCATGGCTGATGTGGCGCAATCCAAAGCGCCTAACTCACCAGTTGCAGGTAAAGCGACCGTGTTCATCTTCCCAGACTTGAACACCGGTAACACTACCTATAAAGCGGTGCAGCGCTCTGCCGACCTTATCTCTATCGGGCCGATGCTGCAAGGCATGCGCAAGCCGGTTAACGACTTGTCCCGTGGTGCGCTGGTTGACGATATTGTCTATACTGTCGCGCTGACCGCCATTCAATCAGCGCAAGCTGACGCCTCTTAATCTTCAGGTTAAGTTGCTAAGAATAAACGCCAGCTTCGTGCTGGCGTTTTTGTTTGGTTATCTCTTTGACTAACGCGCTCAGGTGCTTTGCCGTAGTTCGAACTTATAGCTAAAACTCTGGCTCAACGGCTCTTGCTCTTCGCCATCGTCGTCATTATCCAGCATATTAATCAGCATCTTACCGGCTTCTTTCCCCATTTTTTTGTAATCAATCCGCATAGAAGTCAAGGTTGGATGGGTTTGGTCGCAACTGTCAGAGCCATCTAAACAGGCCACGGCAATGCCGCTGGGGATTTTCAACAACCGCCGCTGGCACTCAAATAATACCCCGAGGGCAATATCTTCATGGCTGCATATCACTGCATCTAATTCGGGCTGGCGCTGGAGGATTTCTGTCAGTGCATAACGACCAAACTGCAAACTGGCACTCTCCGGTGTTGTGACGGTCTGGTCACCATTTTTATAATGCTTGAGCATAGCTTTGTGCCAGCCATTCAGTTGCTGGCGCTGCAGACGGTTATCCATATGTGCGCCAATAAACCCAATATTATGGTAGCCGCGCGCGAGCAAATGGCGGCTCAGTTCATAGGCTGACTCAAAGAAAGCCGCCTCAAGGGTGATTTTTGCCGCTTTAAAATAGGAGCCAACCACGTTGACTGTGGGGATATTTGCCCGCTCAAGCAGTTGATAGGTTTTGTCCGCCAGTTGTGAGCCGAATATCACTACCGCTGCGGGGCTGCTTTGCAGCAAGGTCATCAATATCTCGGCTTCTTTGCGCTGATTATATTCATGGCAACCCAGTAATAACTGAAACTCATTTTTGTTCAAAATCTGTTGCAGTGCCTGCATAAATTGCGAACTGGCTTTGTCCGTGAGTGATGGGATCAGGACGGCAACAATATCACTATGACCGGAGGCCAATGCTCCGGCAGCACGGTTAGGAATATAGCCCAGAGTTTCAACCGCTTGCTCTATTTTCTCACGTAATTTATCTGAAACCTGCTCCGGCGTTCGCAGCGCTCTGGAAACAGTCATCGACCCTACCCCGGCGTAATTCGCCACATCCGATAGAGTGACCCGCCCGGTATTACGGCGCTTGCGTGTTTTTTCCATGCTGATTCCTGCCTGATTAAAATTTCTTGTCTGGTCAAGCCATTCCCGCATTGGCCCTCGACAATATACTGCATTGTATATGGCTTATCTGGCGATAGCCAAAGCCCATGGTGCGACAAATGATAGCGCTATCACAAAATTTGATAGCGCTATCAGGTAGCGCTATCAATTGGGATGTTCATCACATTAATGACCGTGATAAATATCTACTCTCCTGTTAACAGTCATTGGGAGTCATAAATATCATGTTAAAAACATTGTTAACGCCAGACGTCATTCAGGTGGTCAATCACGCAAAAGATTGGCGTGACGCCATCGCGATTTCATGTCAGCCACTTATTGATAATGGTTCCATTGAAGCCGGTTATGTCGAGGCAATTTATCGCTCCCATGAGGCCATCGGCCCGTATTACGTGGTCGGGCCAGGAATTGCCATGCCGCATGCCCGCCCGGAAGAGGGGGCGAATAAACTCTCTCTGGCCTTGACCATCATCACTGAGGGTGTGACTTTCAATGCTGAGGGTAACGACCCAGTAAAACTACTCATAGTGTTAGCGGCGACAGACAGCACTAGCCACATTGAGGTTATTTCTCAACTCGCACAGTTGTTCGATAACGATAATGATGTACAAGCCTTACTTAATGCTAAAACGCAGCAGGATATTTTATCCGTTATTGCACGTTATTAATCACCACATTAGGTTCGGATAATAATTTTAAGGGGAAAGAAAATGAAAATTACAGTAGTTTGCGGCAACGGCTTAGGCACCAGCCTCATGATGGAAATCAGCATCAAAAACATTCTGAAAGAGTTGGCCGTCAGTGCCGAAGTAGACCATGTTGACCTGGGTTCAGCCAAAGGGACGCCAAGTGACATTTTCGTTGGCACTAAAGATATTGCTGAGCAACTCGTTGCTCAAGCCGTCGGCGGCAAAATTGTTGCGTTAGACAATATGGTTGATAAGAAAGCCATGAAAGAGCGTTTGTCTGTGGCATTAACCGAATTAGGCGCTTTGTAACTGGAGGCTGGCATGGATTTCTTTCGTTTTTTAATGAGCGATGTTCTTTCCGAACCGGCGGTGCTGGTCGGTCTGATAGCTTTAATCGGTTTGATTGCACAGAAAAAACCGGTCACCGAGTGCATTAAAGGCACCGTAAAAACCATCATGGGTTTTGTGATTTTAGGTGCTGGTGCTGGTTTGGTGGTGTCATCGCTGGGTGATTTCGCCAACATCTTCCAACAGGCCTTCGGTATTCAGGGCGTCGTGCCGAATAACGAAGCTATTGTGTCGGTCGCGCAGAAGAGTTTCGGTAAAGAAATGGCGATGATTATGTTCTTCGCTATGGTTATCAATATTCTGATTGCCCGCTTTACGCCGTGGAAATTTATCTTCCTGACCGGCCACCACACGCTGTTTATGTCGATGATGGTGGCGGTGATTCTGGCTACCGCTGGCATCAGTGGTGTGACACTGATTGTGATTGGTTCGCTGGTGGTGGGGGTTGCGATGGTGTTCTTCCCTGCTATCGCCCACCCTTACATGAAAAAAGTGACTGGCTCTGATGACGTGGCAATCGGCCACTTCTCCACCCTGTCTTATGTATTAGCAGGCTTTATCGGCAGTAAATTTGGTAATAAAGAGCATTCGACTGAAGACATGAATGTGCCGAAAAGTCTGCTGTTCTTGCGTGATACGCCGGTCGCCATCTCCTTTACCATGTGCATTATTTTCATCGTAACCTGCCTGTTTGCTGGGCCGGAAGTGGTGAAAAGCCTGAGCGGTGGTAAAAACTGGTTCATGTTCTCATTGATGCAATCCATTACTTTCGCCGCTGGCGTGTACATCATCTTGCAAGGTGTGCGTATGGTTATTGCCGAGATTGTTCCTGCGTTTAAAGGGATTTCCGACAAGTTAGTGCCGAATGCCAAACCAGCGCTGGATTGCCCGGTCGTCTTCCCTTACGCGCCGAATGCCGTATTGGTTGGCTTCTTAAGCAGCTTCGCCGCAGGTCTTATCGGGATGTTCGCGCTGTATCTGATGAACATGACGGTAATTATCCCGGGTGTTGTACCTCACTTCTTCGTCGGCGCGGCGGCTGGGGTGTTCGGTAATGCCACCGGTGGGCGTCGTGGTGCCATCCTGGGCGCATTTGCGCAAGGCTTGTTAATTACCTTCCTGCCAGTATTCCTGCTGCCAGTATTGGGTGATATTGGGTTCGCTAACACCACGTTCAGTGATGCTGACTTTGGTGCTCTGGGTATCTTGCTGGGTATTATCGTTCGTTAATTGTTATTTAATAATCAGTCAGATAAATGTAAAAAGCCCCTGAAAAGGGGCTTTTTTATGGCAGGTTGGAATCAATCTTCCCGCGGTGTGATTTTTCCGTAATCCTGTTCATTATTGCGGGTTAACCACAATGACAACGCTTTCAGGGAATCCGGTGTGAATTCGTCGCAGCGGGCAGTAATTTCTTCTGGCAGCATCCAGCGAACTTCATCTATCTCTTCTGCCTGTAATGCGAATGGGCCATGGGAGACACAGCTAAACAAGGCCCCCCACACTCGGCAGCACTCTTCTTCAAAGTAGAATTGACCATGTTCAGCAAAAGGCACTCCCGCAATACCTAACTCTTCCTCCGCCTCTCGGCGGGCAGACTCAAGGTAGTTCTCACCACTTTGCACCACACCGCCGGCTGTCGCGTCCAGTTTCCCAGGATAGAAATCTTTGCCCTCAGTACGGCGTTGTACCAGTATTTTGCCCATTCCATCGTGCACCACAATATAGGTAGCACGGTGGCGTAGTCGTTGAGCTCTCATTTGCTGGCGACTGGATTGAGCAATGACTTCATTTTGCTCATCAACAATATCAACCCACTCGATGACTGCTGCTGGATTTTGCTCCACCATCCTCTGAAACCTTCTATCTGGGCGCGCTTAGTGACGCGCAATTGTTAATCAAGAGTTTTTAACTCGTTGTATTATTTAATTTTTTAATGCCAGCTGGGTGACAGGCTCACTATTTTGTAGGGCTAGAACCTGTAAAACTCCCTCATCCAGCATGCCATAACTGGCCGGATAGCCCCCTTTAGGGATACTGACGGAGCCAGGATTAAAGCATATAACATCATCTTGCCACTCTGCCTGAGGTAGATGAGTATGACCATAGACTAAGACATCCCCCCGACGCAACGGAGGAAGCGCCCCCGGATGATAAAGGTGACCATGCGTCAAAAATAGACGTGTTTCTGGCATAATAATCTGCTGCCAGCTGGCCATCATGGGGAACTGTAATAACATCTGATCGACTTCGCTGTCGCAATTACCGCGCACAGCAATAATCTGGTTTTTATAGGGGTTAAGACATTCTGCAACAGCGGAGGGTTGATAACCGGCCGGTAACGTATTACGTGGCCCATGGTTGAGTAAATCCCCCAATAGCACCAGCCATTGCGCCCCACTGCTATCAAAGATATTCAGAACTTTTTCAGTGGCCGGTAGCGACCCATGCAAATCAGAAGCAAACATTAACTTCATGGCATTGTCTTCTCTTAGGTCTAATCTCAGGAAATCTGGCGACACCTGCCGCCGTAATAGGTAATGAGAATTAAATGTGGCTTCATTCTATCATCCAATCCGTGGGATTAATCCGAGAAAAGCCACTATCTACCATAAGAAAATTTTATCGTAAAAAACAATGCTGACATGACAAATAATGCCAGCATGATGCAAGATAGTGCGGAAGAAGAGCCGTTATAGCGAAGATTGCGATACCAATTCATCCAGAGTTAATTGTCTGAATAGATATCCCTGCATGGCATCAATATTACTGCCTTTGAGCTGTTCGGACTCATCCTGATTTTCTACGCCAACCACAATCACCCCAAGACAATATTTCTTAATATTATTTATCAAGACGGGAAAAGTATGTTTATTGTGCTGCCAGAAGAAATGCTTATCAATCTTCACATATTCGAAAATATTAGCCGTGACCGCATTTAAAGTAGAGCCACCACTGCCTAGGTCATCCAACCAAAGTGGATACCGCTCAGCAAGATCACGTAACAAAGGGTTATTCATTCCATCAGATAAATTGGAGAATGTCTCCATAATTTCCAGCCGTAGGAAAGGTAACTCATCAAGCATCTGGCGGGTTAACTCATCAGTAACAATCACACTCGCCAAGTCAAAATCGATATTAATCGAGAGCAAAACATGGTGAGTGATAAACCAATCGCGATAAGCTTTCACCGCCCGTAATTGGTCTTGAAATAAATCGGTCTTTCCATCGACATCCAATTTATTAATAAAATTTTCAACATCAATCGGTAAATCTACTGATTTAGCTGAGAATCGGCTTAATAGTTCCACTGCTAATAAGCTGCCGTCTTGCTTATGTATTGGCTCACATACATAAGAACAATTAACTTCGATGTTTAGCTTCATGCGCACCTGAAAAGTGTATGGGCAACAATGAGATCACAACCTGATCTCAGCCGGAGGCTTTATAAACCACCGTGAGTTTTTATGAAATACTCAACTTTTTTATAAAAACATCCAACGTGACAAGGTGAAAGAGGCTGCCTGCCACTTTTCCATTCCGATGAGTATATTGACTCTAGCAGAAAATCGCGAATTCAGCGTCAAAGTCACCGGTATGGGATATACCATTGTTGGTGTTCAAAACAATAAAGTACATAGACGCGATGGCTCTACAACTAAATAAGTAATAGCCGAGCATTCAATACTGTATTAATCGGATAGTTCGGGTAATTTATTTAGTGATTATTTTTTATTTTGTTAAAAATTTCACTCAGGATGTGCTCAGTGTCGTGGGAGAAGCACGCAAGTTAGCCTATGCTGAAAAAGAAACTAGGCTACCGCTATCCCCAAGAACTTGGAGTGCAGGTAAGCAATCAAGTAAAAAGGGTATTAACGGAGATTGGCTATGCGTATTTTAATCACTGGAGCCACAGGGCTCATCGGGCGCAGTCTGACCGCATTCCTTTTGTCGCAAGCCCATCAAATAACCGTTTTAACTCGCGACCCGCAGCGAGCAAATGATGTGCTTGGCTCACAAGTCACCTATTGGTCAACCTTGGATGATAAGCATGACCTTAATAATTTTGATGCTGTCATCAATCTAGCGGGTGAGCCTATTGCTGAGAAGCGGTGGACTTCGCAACAGAAAGAAATTTTGTGTCAAAGTCGCTGGCGAATAACCGAGAGATTAACTGCATTAATTAAAGCCAGCAGTCAGCCTCCGGCGGTATTTATTTCAGGATCGGCAGTCGGATTTTATGGTGATCAGGGGCAAGCATTGGTCACTGAAGATGAACTACCCCATGATGAGTTTACTCATCAGTTATGCGCGCGCTGGGAAAGCTTGGCGCTGGCGGCCCACAGCCACCAAACACGAGTTTGCCTACTGCGTACCGGCATCGTGCTGGCCCCTCATGGTGGTGCATTAGCTAAAATGATACCGCTATTACGCCTGGGTTTGGGTGGCCCGATCGGGGATGGTCGCCAATATCTGCCGTGGATACATATTGATGATATGGTTCACGGTATCCATTATTTACTGACAACGGATGGATTAAATGGCCCGTTCAATATGGTTTCCCCTTATCCAGTCCATAATGAACAATTTATTGCCACATTGGCGCAAGTGCTGGATCGCCCAGCGGTGATTCGCACCCCGGCTGCGGCCATGCGTCTATTGCTGGGAGAATCCGCAGCATTGGTGCTTGGTGGGCAACGAGCAGTGCCGAAACGACTGGAAGAGGCGGGCTTCGCATTCCGCTATTTTGAACTGGAAGAAGCTTTACGCAATGTGCTGAAAAAATCAGCCAGATAGATTTGTGAGTTACCCCAGCCTTCTCGATAGATTGCGCGTTGCAACTGGGCGGCAACAAATGCACCCAAGGAGTTGAGATAACTCAATAACTTGGGTGCATAATGGCGGCCAACACCGCCGCAGCTTGAAGGATGATGGCAATAAATGGTTACTTCAGTGCGCCAGACAGGAACTGCTGCAGCCGGGTACTTTTTGGGTTGCCAAATAGCTCGGCTGGCGGCCCCTCTTCTTCAATGACACCTTTGTGCAGGAAAATAACATGGCTGGAGACATGGCGCGCAAACTCCATTTCGTGAGTCACCACGACCATCGTTTTCCCCTCTTCTGCCAGCTTCTGCATAATCCGCAAAACCTCCCCCACTAATTCCGGATCCAGCGCCGAGGTGGGCTCATCAAACAATAATACATCTGGCTCCATAGCCAGTGCCCGAGCAATAGAAACACGCTGCTGCTGACCACCAGAAAGATGCACGGGATATTTGGCCCGCGCGCGCTCATCAATCCCGACTTTATCCAAATAACGAATAGCGCGCTCTTTTGCCACTGACTTACTCAACCCCAATACTTGAACTGGGGCCTCCATGACATTTTCCAGCACAGTCATGTGGCTCCACAAGTTGAAATGCTGGAATACCATCGTTAGCCGGGTGCGTAATAATTGCAGCTCTTTTTTATCAAAGACTTTTAATTGCCCATCTTTATCACGCACTAGGCGGATATCCTGATTATTGACGCTAATTGAACCTTCACTGGGTTTTTCTAAAAAGTTGATGCAACGTAAAAAAGTACTTTTCCCTGAACCAGAGGAGCCAATAATAGAAATCACATCCCCGGCTTTCGCTGAAAGTGACACCCCTTTTAAAACTTCATGTTCGCCATAGTGCTTATGTAATTCTGTCACAGACAATTTGGTTTCAGCTATTTTAGGTTCTAACATGTCAGTCATAGTTCTTGATGTGTCAGTCATAATCTCTCCGTACTTAATGCGATGCCTGAGGTTTTATATGTGCCAGCCAACGTTTCTCTGCCTGGCGGAACAGGCTAATTAGCGTGAAAGAGATAATCAGATAAAGTACGGCAGCAATACCAAAAGCATAAAACGGCTGATAAGTCGCGGCGTTAATATCACGCGCTATTTTCAGTATATCTGGCACCGTGGCGGTAAAAGCCAATGCGGTGGAATGCAGCATTAAAATAACTTCATTACTGTAAGCCGGTAAAGCAATACGCAGTGCTGAAGGTAAAATAATACAGCGATACATTTTAAAACGAGAGAAACCATAGGCTCGGGCAGCTTCGATTTCACCATGTGGCACTGAACGAATAGCACCTGCGAATATCTCTGTGGTATAAGCACAAGTATTCAACGTCAATGCCAAAATAGTGCAATTCAACCCGCTTCGGAAGAATGCATTAAGTAGGTCATTACCTCGGATAATCTCTAAACTGTATACGCCGGAATAAAACACTAATAATTGCACGTAGAGTGGCGTACCACGGAAGATATAGGTAAAAATCCAGACGGGCAAACGAATCCAGCGCCGTTCTGCTACACGTGCTACTGCCAGTGGAATAGCAAGTAACCCGCCCATCACTACCGAAGAAATGAGTAACCAGAGGGTTACGGCCATGCCAGTAAATCGGTAGCCGTCGCTCCAAAGCAGGGCTTGCCAATATTGATGTAGGATTTCAATCATAATTCGGCCCTCTTCACCCCGTGGGAATAGCGCCGTTCCAACCATAGCAAAATACCATTTGAGACGGTGGTAAATACCAGATAAACCACACCGGCCACAAGCGCAAAGAAGAATGGCTGATAAGTGCCTTTCCCTGCCAATTGTGTGGCTTTAACGACATCATTTAATCCCAAAATAGAGACCAATGCTGTCGCTTTGAGGATAACTTGCCAGTTATTACCAATCCCCGGTAAGGCATAGCGCATCATGGCAGGAAACATAATTCTACGGAAAATCTGGCTGGAATTAAAACCAAAGGCCCTTGCAGCTTCAATTTGGCCAGTAGGAACTGCCATATAAGCGCCACGGAAAGTTTCGGTGAAATAAGCACCATAGATAAAACCAAGCGTAATAATCCCTGCAGAGAGAGGGTCAATATTAATTTGTTCAAAACCTAGTGATTCAGTAATGCTATTTAGGGTGATCTGCAAGCCGTAGAAGATAAGCAGCATCAAAACTAAATCAGGCACCCCACGAATCAGCGTGGTGTAGCCCTCAAATAAACCGGATAACAGCCGGTTTGATGATAATTTCCCACCGGCACCAATTAAGCCGATAATCACTGATAGCAGCACTGAGCACAGTGCTAGCTCCAGCGTCACCAGCGCACCTTCAAATATCAGTTTCGAATATCCATCCAGCATCTGGGTTATCCTGTTTTACTGAGTAAGGAGTCTGGTTAATTGCTCTGTGTTGGCCTCAACCTAAATAGGCTGAGGCCATAGCGGCAAATAGGATTAACCGCCGTAAACATCAAAGTCGAAATATTTTTTCGCGAGTTTGTCGTAAGTGCCATCTTTACGCATTTCTGCAAAGGCTTTATCCAACGCGGCTTTAAGTTCAACATCATCTTTACGTAAGCCCATACCGGTACCCACGCCGAAGAATTGGTCATTTTTGACTGATGGGCCAGCGAAAGCATAACCTTTGCCTGCCGCTTGTTTCAGGAAACCTTCACTGCCGGCAACTTCATCTTGGAACGCGGCATCGATACGACCAGAACCCAAGTCAGAGTAAATCAAATCCTGATTTTGGTAGGCAACGACATCAATACCTTTTGGTTGCCACTCTGCATTAGCGAATGCTTCCTGAGTCGAACCTTGCAATACCCCAACACGTTTACCTTTCAAAGCCACCAATGTTGGTTCAATTTTGCTGTCTTTCGGCGCAATTAAGCGGGCATTGGCGGCGTAGAGTTTGTCTGTGAAGGCAATCTCTTTTTGACGTTTTTCAGTGATGGAGAGCGAGGAGATAATGGCATCAATTTTTTTAGCTTTCAGCGACGGGATTAATGCATCAAAGTCACTTTCAACAAAAGTACATTTGGTATCAATCCGATTACATAATTCTTTTGCTATATCGATATCAAAACCAACCAACTCACCGCTGGCATTTTTCGATTCGAAAGGAGCATAAGTTGGATCTGTACCAATTTTGATATCTTTAGGAATGGCGGCAAAAGCACTGCTGGCAGCAGCCAATGCTAATACTAAAGGCAGAACCAAAATCTTCTTATTCATACATAACCCTCAAATTGATTTTCAATGCCATAAAGCGCGTTAGTTTTCTGTACAACCCAGAGCGTTCATAAATCAATTTGCAGTAATCGTGCCAGTAATCATTGGCAGAGAAAGCAAATTCCATTACCGACTTCTTCGCGTAATTACGACTAAATGCAGGCATCTGGCCATCAACAGAAACTGAATGCGAATACCATGCACCAACATGCGCCCTAACACAGCATCATTGTGGTGCATAATTCGCCCCATTTCAGTGCGATGTTGCACAAATGTATCAATTAAGGGAAATTTGTTAACTACCACCTTGCCAGCGAATAAACAAATCGTTAGGCAGTTCAATATCAAATTGATCGATAACTCGGTTAACTGTCTGATCAACAATATCTTGAATGCTTTGTGGGCGATGATAAAACGCAGGCATTGGCGGCATAATGACCGCCCCTAGCTCGGCAGCTTGTACCATTAGGCGTAAGTGCCCTAAATGCAGTGGGGTTTCGCGCACACATAACACTAATGGCCGCCGCTCTTTTAATATCACGTCCGCAGCTCGGGTCAGCAGACCATCGGTATAGCTATGGACAATGCCAGATAATGTTTTGATTGAGCAAGGTAAAATGACCATGCCGCTGGTCTTGAATGAGCCAGATGATATGCAAGCGGCAATGTCACGAGAATCGTGCACCACATCCGCTAATGCCTGCACATCTTTAACACTGAACTCGGTTTCAAGCGCCAATGTTTGACGTGCTGCGTTACTGAGAATGAGATGGGTTTCCACACCCTCGACATGTTGCAGCGCCTGTAATAGCCGAATGCCATAAATAGCACCACTGGCACCACTGATGCCGATAATAAGTCGTTTCATGGGAACTGCCTCAAGCAAATGACGGATAACGAATTATCCACAGTATAACCAGAAATCAGGCCAATTTACTGTCTTAGGCAGTGAACAAATTAGAATAGCGCCCCGCACAATAACAAAAAAGGTGCACCGCGTCTGAACGTCAGTTGCACCTTTTTGATTCATTAATACTCAGCAGGATTATGAGCGACGGGGATGCTGCCGCTCCAACTTGAGGTGCTCGGAGGATATTACCCCTCGTTATGCATCTCTAGATTTTCTGCTTCGTTATGATTACGTAGTGCTTGCGCATCATCGTTACGTAACGATTCCAGATACTCCAGATAGCTTTGATCCACATCTTTAGTCACGTAAACGCCATTAAAGACCGAACACTCAAACTGAGTAATATCGGGGTTATCTTCGCGTACAGCTTCGATAAGGTCGGTAAGATCCTGGAAAATCAGCGCATCCGCACCAATTAACTGGCGAATCTCGTCCACTTCGCGGCCATGAGCAATTAACTCATTAGCACTTGGCATATCAATACCATACACATTTGGGAAACGGATTTCAGGAGCCGCAGACGCGAAATAAACTTTCTTCGCACCTGCTTCACGGGCCATTTCGACAATCTGTTCCGAGGTGGTGCCGCGCACAATGGAGTCATCCACTAATAACACATTTTTATCACGGAATTCTGCACGATTAGCATTGAGCTTGCGGCGCACCGATTTACGGCGTTCCTGCTGGCCCGGCATGATAAAAGTACGGCCAACATAGCGGTTTTTCACAAACCCTTGACGATACGGTTTATCCAAAATACGGGCGATTTCCAGTGCGATATCGCAGGAAGTTTCTGGGATAGGAATAACGACATCGATATCCAAGTCTTCCCACTGTTTAGCAATTTTTGCGCCTAACTTCTGCCCCATACGCACACGCGCGCTGTAAACAGAAATTTTATCCATAAAGGAGTCTGGACGGGCAAAATAAACATACTCAAACAAGCACGGATTGTATTTCGGATTTTCAGCACACTGGCGAGTAAACAACTGGCCTTTTTCAGTGATATACACCGCTTCGCCCGGCGCAACATCGCGCAGGAATTCGAAACCGAGGGTATCTAGCGCCACACTTTCAGACGCCACCATGTATTCATTGCGACCATCAGCTAAAGTGCGTTTGCCAATCACTAGCGGGCGAATACCATTAGGGTCACGGAACGCAACCATACCGTGGCCGATAATCATCGCGACGCAAGCATAAGCACCGCGAATCAACTGATGCGTAGCAGCAACAGCGGCAAAAATGTTGTCAGATTCCAACGGATAATGCTGGAAACGGTCCAATTCACTGGCAAAAATATTCAGCAGAATTTCTGAGTCAGAAGTGGTATTCACATGACGGCGAGAAACTTCGAATAATTTCTTTCTCAGCTGGTGAGCGTTAGTCAGATTACCGTTATGAGCCAGAGTGATGCCAAACGGTGAGTTAACGTAGAAAGGCTGAGCCTCGGAAGCGCTGGAACTGCCCGCGGTTGGGTAACGAACATGACCAATCCCCATATTCCCCTGTAAGCGCAGCATATGCCGGGTTTCAAATACATCCTTCACCAAGCCGTTTGCTTTACGCAGCCGGAACCCATTATGGGCATCAATGGTAACGATGCCCGCAGCATCCTGGCCTCGGTGCTGAAGCACCGTCAACGCATCATAAATCGACTGGTTTACCGGTGCAAAACCGGCGATACCGACAATACCGCACATGTTGTCTTTTCCTCATAAGCTGCCGCGAATCGGTAATTGATTCGGTAAGAAACTCGACGTGCTCTGTAGGTAGTCAAAGAACCACCTGATGATATAACTGAACTGCGGGATTAATTGCGACTGTTTCCAGTCAGCACTCTGTGAGAAGCCGGTAAACGTATCGAGGAAGAACAACATGGCGGAGACAATCAGCACACCTCGCAGTGCGCCAAAACAGACGCCCAACACCCGGTCAGTTCCCGATAACCCAGTACGTTCAACCAGTGAACCAATCACATAGTTAACAATAGCCCCGACGATCAATGTCGCGATGAACAAAATGCCGATAGCAATTCCGTTGCGCACCACTTCATCCTCAAAACGAGTGAAGTAGACAGCAAGGTAAGTGTAAAAATGGCTGGCAACAAAAAACGCACATCCCCATGTTACAAGTGACAATGCTTCACGGACAAAACCTCGGATCAAGCTGACTACAGCAGAAAATCCGATAATCCCTATAATGACGTAATCAATCCAGACCATGACTATTCCAATGACGAAATCGCCGCTGCATCCTGTTCGCGGCGAATTCTAACAGAAAAAGAAAACGTTTGCGTAGAGGAATTATGACCAGCGACAAATTAAAGTGCGGCGATTTTAAAAACAACAATCGCCGCACCAATGAAGCCACCAGCCCCCCGTACACCCAGATATCTTAACCCTAATTTAAACTTTAGCGCCCCGTGCCATAGGGCTTAACCTGACCATTCAGACCACTTAACGAATTAAGCTCTGGCAAAGCCGATTGCAGTTTTTGTTTTGATGCGTCCGGCCCCACATACACCCGGGTAATCTGCCCCTGCACAGGGGTCGCTGGCACGGTAAATGCCCGATGTCCAGACAGGCGCAGCGTCGCAACAATTTCATTCACTTTGGCCGCATTTTTCAGCGCCCCCAGTTGGACGACATAGGCCTGCCCTACCGGTGCTTTCTCTTCTGTGGCCGGTTTGTTCTCCGGCTGAGCTTCTGGCTTTGGCTTAACTTCTGGCGGTTTTTTCTCGACCGGGATGGGCTTCGATTCTACCGGTTTTATTTCCGCAGGCTTAGCCTCCAGCGGTTTCCTCTCGACAGGTTTCACCTCAACCGGTTTACTTTGTACCGGTGGCGGTGTCACGAGAGTCGGTTCAGACGGCAGTTTACCGGCATCATTAGCGGCCTGAGAGACAGAATCATCTTTGGGGGCTTCCACGGCAAGTGCGGCCCCTTCTGGCGGCGCAATAGGCAGGGGCTGACTGACCGGCCCAACCGCATCAATTTCCTGACTATCACCGGGTTTCGGCACTAATGGGATGGCAGCAAACTCATCCTCATAATGCTTCTTTTTACCATCCAGTAGTCCTGGCAATATAATCACGCCCAAGGCCACCAAAATGATGGTCCCAACTAAACGGTTCTGGAACTTACTTGCCACGCGCACTCCTTCAATTCCTTGACAGACCCCGATACCTTTACCAATCCGGCCATGACCAACCTAATGCGGTTACAGATTCAATGCAGCCATCACATGAGCAACAGTATGGAAAGAGCCACAGACAATGACCACATCCTGTGCTTTTGCATCTTGCATCGCTTGACGCCAGGCGGTTTCAACATCACTGAACTGGCGTGATTGTGCTAAATGCTCGGCTAACTGCTCGGCACTGGCACCGCGTGGCCCCTCTAGTGGCGCGCAGTACCATTCATCAACCTGCTCAGATAAGCATGCCAGAGTACCACCAATATCTTTATCTGATAGCATCCCCACCACCGCCCGAATTTTGCCCTGTTTTGGCAATTGCGCGAGTTTGTCAGTCAAATAACGCGCCGCATGCGGGTTGTGGGCAACATCTAAAATCAGCAGGGGCTGCTCACTGATTATCTGAAAACGCCCAGGTAAATTAGCGGTTTGCAGACCCTGACGTATAGCGTCCTCGCTCAAGGGCAATCCGGAATAATGCAACACGGCCAGCGCGGTCGCGGCATTAGCCAACGGCACATTCGGCAGCGGCAAATCACTCCATTGGCGGTCAGCGCATTGCCAGTTCCAACGGTTTTTTTGTTGCTCAAAGGGTTCTTGCAGACTGAACTGCCAGGCTTTATCACCCGGGTACAGTTGCGCACCGAGTTTTACCGCGACATCGCCAATAGACTGAGGCATATCGGGTTCGCCCACAATAGCGGGTTTACCGCCGCGGAAAACCCCGGCTTTTTCACGACCAATGCTTTCTCTGTCGAATCCCAGCCAGTCGGTATGGTCTATCGCAATGCTGGTGATGGCGGCGACATCTGAGTCAACAATGTTAGTCGCATCCAAACGTCCTCCCAGACCAACTTCTAAAATCACCACATCAAGTTTAGCCTGCTTAAACAATTGTAACGCCGCCAAGGTGCCGAACTCGAAGTAAGTCAGTGAGATACCCTCACGCCCAGCTTCAATTTTGGCAAAGGAATGGCTATGTTCAGCTTCAGGCAGTTCTTGCCCCTGAATACGAACGCGCTCGGTGTAACGCAAGAGATGGGGTGAGCTGTAAACCCCGACACGCAGACCCGCTGCGAGTAAAATTGATTCCAGGGTACAACAAGTGGTGCCTTTGCCATTAGTGCCGGCAATGGTAAATACTTTAGGGGCTGGCTGAAGCAAATCTAACCGCTCAGCAACCTGTTTTACCCGCTCCAGCCCCAGCTCGATTGGCTGAGAATGCAAACGCTCAAGATAGTAAAGCCACGCGGCCAAAGGCGACGTGGCTTGGGGGATTTGATGGTTGTTCATAAGTCCCGTCACTGGCCTTTTCTTAAAGCGACAAAGTCAGGCTTAAAGCGATAAAACTCAAGCTCCGACCATGCACAATAACCGAGCACCACCTTATCAGGAGGTGCCCGGTTCGGTTAATCAGGCATCAGCCTGATTATCAGTCACAGCTGCATCCGTTTTGACCTCAACCACACTTGGCTGCGGCTGATGAGTCAATTTCGACAGGATGCTGGCCAGCGTCTGACGCATAACCGGGCGGCGAACTATCATGTCGATAGCGCCTTTTTCAATCAAGAACTCACTGCGCTGGAAGCCCGGCGGCAGTTTTTCACGCACGGTTTGCTCAATAACCCGGGGGCCAGCAAAACCAATCAATGCTTTTGGCTCAGCGATATTGATATCACCTAACATCGCCAGACTGGCGGAAACACCGCCCATGGTCGGGTCAGTCAATACTGAGATATAAGGCAAGCCACGCTCTTGCATTTTAGCCAGAGCAGCACTGGTTTTTGCCATCTGCATCAGGGACATCAATGCTTCCTGCATACGGGCTCCGCCACTGGACGAGAAGCACACCAGTGGACAATTATCTTCCAGCGCCTGTTCTACCGCGCGAACAAAGCGGGCACCCACAACTGACGCCATTGACCCACCCATAAAGGCGAATTCAAATGAAGCAGCCACAATAGGCATCCCTTGCAAGGTCCCTTTCATGGCAACCAAAGCATCTTTCTCGCCCGTCTCTTTTTGTGCAGCTGAGAGGCGATCTTTATACTTTTTGGAATCCTTGAATTTCAGGATGTCCTTCGGCTCCAGTTCGCTACCCAATTCAACTTCACTGCCTGCATCCAGCAGCATATGTAACCGTGCACGGGCTGACATACGCATGTGGTGATCACACTTAGGACACACTTCCAAATTACGTTCTAATTCAGCACGATAAAGTACCTGACCGCAACTGTCGCATTTCGTCCACACCCCTTCAGGAATACTCGCTTTACGGGTTTGTGTGATATTGCTTTTGTTAAGAATTCGTTCAATCCAGCTCATCGATGACCTTTCTGTTTGAACCTGGCTGTTGCCAGTCCGCTGTTCATGCTTTAACCATCTCCCTGAAAACGACCCAATAAAAAATGCCTAAGACATACGCCAGTGCAGCGTCACTAAGGCACTAAACTCAGATTGTCCGCAGGAACAGACCACAAATGTTACTCATTAAACCATATCGGCTCGACAGTGTAGATAAAAAACTGGTCTAACCCACGGCTTAGGTAACGCTTTTACTGATTTTTTTGACGTGCAGCTGCACGCCGATGCCGCCAAACCTCGAATACACCCGGCAAAATTGACACCACAATAATGACGACAATCAGCAATTTCAGATTGTTCTGCACAATAGGCACATTGCCAAATAAGTATCCAGCATAAGTGAATAACAGCACCCATACCAATGCCCCAATCACGTTATAAGCGGCAAAGTGACGATAGGACATTTTCCCCATACCGGCAACGAACGGTGCAAAAGTACGAATGATCGGCACAAATCGCGCCAAGATAATCGCTTTACCACCATGTTTTTCATAAAACTGATGAGTTTTATCCAGATAACTGCGACGAAAAATCTTGGAGTCTGGGTTGCTGAATAACTTTTCGCCAAACACGCGGCCAATGGTGTAGTTAATGGCATCGCCAAGAATGGCGGCGGTGACCATCAAAGCCACCATAACGTGAACATTAATATCATTAGAGGGCAATGAGGCCAATGCGCCGGCCACAAATAACAGAGAATCCCCCGGTAAGAATGGTGTTACCACCAAGCCGGTTTCACAGAATAAAATCAGGAATAAAATGCCATAAACCCAGACCCCATACTGCGCCACCAACTCTGCTAAATGAACATCAATATGCAAAATAAAATCAATAACGAAACGTATAAATTCCATAAATACTCTCGAGTGGTAAACGAGCTTAATCTTTGATTGCGCGAGTTTAGCTGAACTTCCTTAGGTATTCCTTAGGCCTATGTAATCTGTCAGCCAAACTCACGATCAATTAGATAAAAATGAGGCGACGAATCAATCATCCGCTAAAAAAAGTGGCCCCATTGGCGCTTGTGGCAACGCAAAGTGTTCAGGATAGTCAACTGCGACTAAATATAACCCCTCCGCTTTTGCCGTCGCCGCAGCACGAGTTCGGTCTTTCAGCGCCAGTAACTCCGCCATCCAGGTAACACTCTGATTACCGCAACCAATCTCAATCAAACTGCCGACGATATTACGCACCATGTGATGTACAAATGCGTTGGCCTTGATATCTACCACGATATACGCGCCATGTCGGGTAACTTTGATATGTTTTACATTTCTCCATGGGGTACGCGACTGGCACTGTACCGCACGAAACGAGGTAAAATCATTCTCACCGAGCAAACATTGCGCAGCCTGTTCCATTTTTTCGGCATCCAGCGGCATATAACAATGGGTTACCCCTTGCGCCAAGACCGCCGGGCGATAGCGATGGTTAAAAATAATGTAGCGGTAGCGGCGAGCGGTGGCACTGAAACGGGCATGGAAATCATCATCAACCGTTTTTATCCAACGCACGGCAATATCTGGCGGCAAATGACTATTCACCCCCATGGTCCACGCCGCATCTTTGCGCTCAGCGGTGGTGACGAAATGGACTACCTGCCCGGTGGCATGTACACCGGCATCAGTGCGGCCAGCACAAAACACGCCGATAGGTTCATTGGCCACTTTTGATAGCGCGGCTTCCAGGCACCCCTGCACACTGATAACTTCTTGCTGGCGTTGCCAACCAAAATAGCGGCTGCCGTTATATTCAATGCCCAGCGCAATTTTAATACCCGCGGCTTCAGCCACGGCATGTTCAGGCTGAGCCAACTCAAGTTCGGACATCAGTATAGTTGCTCCTGCAACAGGCGCTCCGCCGTTTCAATCGCCATCAATGCGCCACCAAAACGAATATTGTCGGCTACCGACCAGAACTGCAATACCTCGGGAATACCATAATCATTGCGGATACAACCGATACTTAAGACGTCACTGCCGGAAGCATCACTGACTTGAGTGGGGTAATCATCTTCTTCAGATAATTGAATATCTTCGCAATTCTCCAGCTCACTGCGCGCTTCATCCGAGGAGATCGGGCGCAAAGCTTCCAAGTGAACCACCTGTGCCTGGCCGTAGAATACCGGTGACTGAATACAGCTCACGGAGATAGGCAAACCTTCGTCTTGTAAGACTTTACGCACCTGATCCACCAACCGGCGCTCTTCGCGCACACTGCCCTCTTCATCAGCCAGCAGTGGCAAAACGTTAAATGCCAATTGTTTGGTGAAGAAACCTTGCTCGGCGGGAATGCCATTAAGCAGTTTGGCACTTTGCCCCGCGAGGTCATCCACTGCGGCTTTACCGTGAGCGGAGGCAGAAATCAGTGCAGTGACATGCAGACGGGATAAACCGGCCTGTTCAATCAATGGTTTAATCGCGGTTAACAACTGGCTGGTCAGGCTATCGGCCACCGCAACAATATTGCGATTGCGATAATCCGCCAACACTTGCGGGTTCACACTGGGCACCACCAGCGGCACATCTTGTTCCATGGCGAACAAACCGCTGCTATCAATGACCAGACAACCTGCATTACCCGCTTCTTCTGCATATTGTTGCGCGGCTTCCCGACCTGCAACAAAGAAAGCCAGTTGTGCTTGCGACCAGTCAAATTCGGCGGCATTTTCAACTAATACACTTTTGCCGTTAAAGCGCACGGTAGCACCCGCACTGCGCTCGCTGGCCAGAGGATACAATTCACCAACCGGGAACTGGCGCTCATTTAACAGCTCCAGCAAAGCTTCACCTACTGCGCCCGTTGCTCCTAACAAAGCAATATTCCAGCCGTCAGACATGTTGGTTTTCTCCACTAATGATTGATAAGACAAAGGCGGTAAAGTACCGCCTGATATTCAATAATGATTAATTTATATCTACCCAAAATAATTCGAGTTTCAGGAAGGCGGCAAACCCGTTAGCGTAACTGAGCGGTAAACCCTAATTTTTGTAATAACTCCGCACTGGCGGCATCGTCGCACTGCACACTGAGCGACGACCATTCACGCCGTTCCTGATAGTGCTTGCGCAGGCGGTCAAACTCACCCGGCTGGCCTGCAACACGGCGCAGCGGCGCATCATCGCGGCGCACATCATACACTAAGTGCATCAATCGTTTTAATTTGCCTTCATCCAACGCACCATTTAGCTGTAACTGGCTGAATTCCGGCGTTGGCAGTAAGGAAGCCAGCTCGACAGATTGCGGCTGCCCCAAATATTGGCTAAATGCTTCAAACACTTGAGTGGTGCCGCGAGCTTTACCCTCTAATGTGTAGCCAGCAATATGCGGGGTGGCAATATCAACACGGGCCAACAGCGGCAAAGATAACTCCGGCTCTGGCTCCCACACATCCAAGACCACACTGAGTTTTTTCCCTTTCTCCAGCGCACCAAGCAAAGCAGCATTGTCGACCACCGCCCCGCGGCAAGCATTAATCAGGATGCGACCATCCGGCAGAGCGGCCAGCAGCTCATCATCGGCCATGTGCCAACTTTGGTAAGCACCGGTTTTATTCAGTGGCGTATGGAAGGTGAGCACATCAGCCTCCCGTACCAGTTTTTCCAGTGGCCAAAACGCCGCTTTATCACCCCGACCCGCACGCGGCGGGTCACACAGAAGAGTGCGCACCCCCAAAGCTTGTAAGCGAGCATTCAGCCGTGAGCCAACATTGCCGACACCAATGATACCGACAGTTTTATCACGCAACTGGAAACCATCACGTTCGGCCATCATCATGAGCGCGGAAAAAACATATTCAACCACCGCAATGGCATTACACCCAGGTGCTGCTGAAAAACCAATCCCCTGCTGCTGTAACCAGTTATCATCGACATGGTCAATGCCCGCCGTCGCCGTGCCCACAAAGCGAATTGACGAGCCTTGCAACAGTGCCTCATTGACTTTAGTGACCGAGCGCACCATCAGCGCATCGGCACCAGCCAGTGCCTCGAGGGGGATGGGCCGCCCCGGCACCACCTGGACATCACCTAAGCGCTGGAATAGCGCCGTGGCGTACGGCATGTTTTCATCAACCAGAATTTTCACTTTGTTCTCCGACAGCTTGCTGCCCTACCAAACAGGGGGCTTAGTATATACCCAAAAAATACGACGTTGCAGCTCACTCGCCGGCCTCAAGTTCGGCGAAAACGTTCAGGGGTAGTGCCAGAAATCTGCTGAAACATCGCAATAAATGCGGATGCTGAGCTATAGCCCACATCCAGCGCCACGCTTTGCACCGTTTTTCCTTGTTCTAGCAGAGAAATCGCATGTAAAAAACGCAATCGCTGCCGCCATTCACTAAACGCCATCCCCAACTCTTGCTGGCAACGGCGGGATAGTGTTCGCTCCGTGGTATAGACCCGTTTCGCCCAGAGTGCCAACGAGGTATTGTCCGACGGGCAGCGCTCCAGCGCCGTTAAAATGGGCGACAACAATTTATCTTGTGAAGTAGGCAAATAGGTACATTGCACCGGCGAGATTCTGAGCTGGTCAATCAACACCCGGCCCAAGCGCATATCTTGCTCACTTTCCGGCATAAATAACCCGCGCGCGAAACAATCCTCCACAATGGCGTTAAAAATCGGGCTGACATTGATAAGGCACGCAGAGGCTGGCAGTTCATCACAAAATTCCAGTGCAATATCAATGGCACGGAAATGCATCGGCTTTCGGTTATAACTGGAATGTTCTACCCCAGCAGGAACCCAAACACTAAATTCAGGGGGGGCGAGAAAACGCTGTCCACCAATATTCATTGCCAACACCCCCGATTTAACGCAGATCAATTGCCCGTAGGTATGGGTGTGCGGCAGGAATTCAGTATTGGCATTGTATATCTCGCAGCGGAAAGACAAGTTCTGCGGCGCGCTGGCAGCAACCACCGGGAAATTAGGTTTTGTCATCGTGATTCATCTCTTGTGGCTGCGCATCTATCGGCTGAAATTGTCCTAATCACAGCAACCATTGTCTGATTATCAGTATATAGAATGAATCAGACAACTGTAGACTACATCACATAAGTATATGGATGAGAATTTTTCGCATGAATGTGTTATTTCCCTTATTCGCAGTGATTATCTGGTCAATTAATGCTGTTGTCAGCAAAGTATCCGCCACAGCCATTGATCCGGCGGCGATCTCTTTCTATCGCTGGGTCTTGGCGCTCCTGACTTTGACGCCATTTTTACTGCTGGGCGTCATCCGCAACTGGCCGGCAATACGGGTCTATTGGTGGAAACTGATGATTCTGGGGCTGCTAGGTATGGTGCTGTATCAAAGCCTGGCGTATTACGCCGCCCACAGTGTTAGCGCCCTATTTATGGGTATCCTTAGCTCACTGATCCCGCTGTTAACCGTGCTTATCAGTATTTTCCTGTTACGCGTCGCCCCTACCGTTGGAATTGCACTGGGCAGTGTGTTGTCACTCGGGGGATTAATATGGCTGGTCAGTGCGGGCAACCCGGCACAACTGTTGCAACAGGGAATTGGCAAGGGGGAATTGATGATGTTCGGTGCCTCAGCATCCTATGCCCTGTATGGCGTATTAACCAAGCGCTGGGCGATTCAGTTACCCAACTGGCAATCTCTGTACATGCAAATTGCCTTCGGCGTGGTGTTGTTATTACCTAACTTCCTGCTGGCACCTGATGTGCAATTAACCGCGCAGAATATCCCATTGGTATTATTTGCCGGCATTCCTGCTTCTATTATTGCGCCTTACTTATGGATTCACGGCGTCATGCGGCTGGGGGCAAACACCGCCTCGATATTTATGAATCTGACTCCGGTGTTTACAGCCATTATTGCCGTCACTTTCCTGCATGAGCAATTACACAGTTACCATCTGATTGGCGGCGGTATTACCCTTGCAGGGGTGATTTTAGCTCAGCGCCTGCGCACTCCGCTGCGGCGAAAAATAACCCAATAAATATCAAGATGAGATAGTGGCGTTATTATCTGCCACTATTTCGCCGCCTAATTGCGCATTATCTTTCCTGTGCAACATTAAGACGCCGAATAAAACTAATGCACTGCCAAGTAATTGTGAAGCCGATAAAACCTCCCCCAGCAGAAAATAAGCAATCACCGCAGTAAACACCAACTCCAAAGTTAATATCAAACTGGCGACAGCCAACGGGAGAGTTTTCAAACTCAGATTAAATAGGCCAAACCCCAGTAATGTCGGGCCTGCCGCCAAAATCAGCAATAGCCACCACCCCGACCATTGGATGCCCTCAGCCCCTGAGGATAAGAAAAATACATTGCCCACCATGTGCTGTAACCCTTGCACCGGGAACCACAATAGCAGCTGATTAAATATCCATTGATAGACGGCGGAGAAACCAAATACATACAAAATGGTATTCCACACCGGATAACGACGGTCAGTGGCAATTCGCCCGGCTAAGGTATAAAAGCTATAACCCACTCCCGATGCTAGCCCAATAAATAGGCCGATAAAATTAAAGTCTGTCGCCGTGATATTCATTCCATCACTGACTAAAAAACAGCCTATCAGGCTGATAATAATGACCAGCAGCTCACGCCAGCCCATATATTCATGATAAAAAACCCAGCCAAGAAAAACTGTAAAGCCCACAGAGCAATAAACCAAAATAGTAGATATTGATGCGCCATTTAAGGCAACAGATTCTGTCCATAAGCCATTAAATACCGCCAGCAATAGCCCATACGAGAGATAGAATTTCACCTGGTCACGGCGTAATTTAACCCACTGCGGCTTGGTCACCAATAGAATCGGCAATAATACCGCCGCCACTAATGCTGCGCGCCAAAAAGCCAAAACCGATGTGGGCAAATAATAATGTGCCGTCAGAATGCGAATAATAATGCCGGTAAACCCTAATAACATGGCACTGATAATCGCTAAGACATAACCTTGCCGTCTACCGGAAAAAAAACTACCGCCGGTCAGCGGCGTAGCCATCGTTGATGGGGGTAATCCCGCCGGTATTGCCATAACAGCCTCATTAGATTCAATGCATTGATTAACTTGATAGGATTTTACTCCGGCGTTTTTTTGTCACCAGAGCCACTTCGCCGTCAATTGATGCAGGCCACTTTTTCTTGCTTGAAGCCCTACTAGCATTGGGTATAGTGAACATATCATTTCTTATATGAGCCACTTTCGGCGTAATGACATGCATATTCCTTTAGATCGCCAACAAGATATTCCGCTGTATCTGCAAATTGAAGAAGCATTACGCCGGGCAATTCTCAGTGGAGTGTTCGCTGACGGCGATAAATTGCCATCAACTCGCACCCTAGCGGCCGAATTATCAGTTAGTCGTCTAACCGTGGATAGCGCCTATGCCGAGTTAGCTGCCAAAGGTTTTTTACAACAGCGCCGTGGTAGCGGGGCCTATGTTCGCCACTTACCGCCGCCGCCAAGTCAGCCACAACCGCGGTTACAAGGAGAGTTTCCACTCGATCGTTTTACCACACTGACCTCGCGGCTTGATGGCTATGCAGATATCCCTCTGCCCCCGGACACCATCAATTTTGCTGCCGGTATTGGTAACCCGAAGATTTTCCCGCTGGATGCATTTCGCCAGACACTACAATCAATACTGCGGCGTCATGCTGAAGAAGCTTTCAGTTATGGCGACTACTGCGGCTATTACCCATTGCGCGATACTCTCAGCCGGATTCTTTCGGCCCAAGGTATCCCGTCGCGCCCTGAGCAATTACTGATAACCAATGGCTCCCAACACGCCATTAGCCTGGTGAGCCAATCATTATTAGCCCCGGGTGATACGGTGTTGGTGGAAGAACCCACCTATGCCGAAGCACTGGCGCTGTTTCGCCTGCATAAAGTGAATATTGTTGCGCTGCCCAGTGATCGACAGGGCATGCAACTCGATACCCTGCCCGCGCAGTTAGCTGAACACCGCCCTAAACTTATCTATTGCATTCCCAACTTCAATAACCCCACTGGTCGCTGTATGAGTGAGGGCCGTCGCCATCAGCTACTGCATATAGCTCGAGCCGCTGGAGTCGTCATTCTTGAGGATGATTATGTGGGGGACTTACGTTACAGCGGTAAAAAGTTGCCGTCACTGCGCTCACTGGCTGCTCCAGGCGAGGTTATCTATGTCAGCACTTTTTCCAAAATGTTGCTGCCCAGCATGCGTATTGGCTATCTGGTCGCCGACCAACCCCACTACACACAGTTGGCGCGCTTAAAACATGTCGATAGTTTTACCAGTTCGAATCTGATCCAACGGGCATTGGATGCCTTTGTCACCATCGGGCGTTATGACAAACAGTTGCGCCGAGCTTGCCGTTTATATCGCCAACACCGCGATGCTATGGCCGAGGCACTAACACAAACATTACCGCCGGGCTGCCAGTTTGAAATACCTGATGGTGGCTTATTTATCTGGCTGCAACTCCCTGAAAATGCACCAATATCACAATTAATGCCGCGGGCCTGGCAAGCCGGTGTAACCTTCGCGAAAGGGGGCGGATTTTATAGCCAAGAATCAGGCGGGGAGTTTACCCTGCGCTTGAATTTTGCCGCCAACTCCCCAGAACTGATAGCTCAAGGGATTAGCCGGCTAAGTGCGGCCATCCGGCAGTGTCAGACACAAAAAAGCCCGGCGTAGTGGCTCCGGGCTTGAGATGAGAAAATATTAAATTAGAAAGATGCTAACCATAAGCGCAGTTTCATTCCCCAATAACTGGTCCAGCCGCTGGTGTGCTGCACCATCTGGCCTTGATAGAGAATAATGACTGTCGGCGTAACATTAACTTGCCACTGGGCTGATAACTGGCCTTGCGGGTCATTAATCACGGGCAATAGATAGCCTTTTTTACGCAGCCAAGTCTCAACTTGCGCCGGCTCACCTGAACGCAGTGCCACCGTCAGCACATTCTCCCCCTCTTGCACCAGCTGATTTACACTGGGGGTGGTGAATTTACACACTCCGCACCATGTCGCCCAGAAGTAGATAAGCAGCGGTTTTTCCTGACTCATTTCCTGCCAGGAGACGGTCTTTCCCGCTAGCGTTTGCCATGCTGCATCCGGCCACTGTGTTGGGGCTTGTGGGCGGCGCAGCCAATCCATGGCGAATGAAGCCACCGCCACCAACAGCAATAAAACCACCAGCTCTTTGCCCCAGCGTGTTAAGCGACTCATTTACCCGCCTGCGCCAGCTGTTGTTTCACTATCTCTTCCAGTTGTTCGTAAGAAATAGCGCCCGGAACCATTTGATTGCCAATCAAAGTGGCGGGAGTGCCCTGAATCCCCAACTGATCGGCGAGTTTTAGATTAGTGCGCAGCACACTCAAGCTTTGTTCACTCGGTGCCACTGGCGTGACGCCCGTTTTTTTCTGTGCCGCGGCAATACTGCTGGCATCATGGAAGCCTTTTTTCGCCATCAAACGTTGATGAAAAGCCATCCATTGATCAGGATGCTGCTGCCACAGTGTCAGCGCCAATCGCGCGCTGGTCACTGAGCTTTCCCCTTTAAATGGCAGCGGTTTTATCACCACCGCCACCTGAGGGTACTCTTTGGCCAGTTTTTCCAGCAAGGGATCAAATGTTTTGCAGAAAGGGCAATTGTAGTCGGTGAACGAAACCAAGGTCAGTTGCGGGCTTGCCGAGCCAAAGCGAGGGCTACCGGGGTCTTGATACAGGGCTTGCTGATTGGCCGCAATAAATTGGCTCAGTTGTTGCCCCTGCGCCTCATCAGCTTGCTGCTGCCAAGCATTGACTGATTGCGCCAAAATATCCGGATTCGCTATCAGCGTTTCACGAATCAGCTCTTTAATCCGCACCTCTTGTTCCGGGGTAAAAGGGGCCGCCGCCCATGATGGCGCTGAAAGTAAGGCAATCAACAACACAAACAGAATTCTCATTTTTCATTTCCTTTAGCATCAGCCAATACTTTTAATAAAACAGCGCGGTCTAGCAGCGGAGAAAGCACGATCCCCTGCGGCTGATGTGGCCCATAAATTTGATTGAACGGGATGGCAACACTGCCACGTTCGCGTAAAAATGCCGTGATATCAGCAGACGGATGAGTCCAATCCCCACGTAATGCCACCACATCGGGTGCTTGCAGGGCCTGTTGCACATCATCGCGCATCAGCACATGTATCTTGTTGACTTTGCAGGTCACACACCAATCTGCGGTGACATCAACAAACACGCTTTTGTGCTCAGTCAGGGCCTTTTTAATGGCGGACTCTGTTAATGGTTGCCAGGGGATATTGTCGTGCAGCGGTTTACGCCATAAATCGGCGCTTAGTGCCCCTGCCAGTAGCCCCCCTGCGAGCACCAGCACGGCGATTAAACTGACAATGGCGGCAATGCGAGCCCCATAACGCCAGCCGATAGCCAATAACAGCGCCAGCAATAATATTCCGGCAATGACCATGACCGTGAGCAAACCCACGTGGCTCGCCAGCAAGCTCAGTAACCACAGGCTGGATGCCAGCATCAGCACGCCCATTGCTATGCGCAGATGATTCATCCAGCGGCCGGGCCGTGGTAAGCACAATGCCAATTTGGGCCATGTCGCAACTGCCAACCACGGCAAACTCATCCCAACACCGAGTGCGGTAAAAACGCCCCACAACGCAGGCAAAGGGGCCGCGAGCGCAAAAGCCACTGCGGTGCCCAAGAATGGCGCAGAGCATGGCGTCGCCAACAAGGTCGCCAGCACCCCTTGGCCAAAATGCCCGGCCATGCCCCGCACGCCCGGTCTCTCCACTCGGGGCGCGGCAATGCGGGTATTTAACGCCGAAGAAAGCTGAATCTCGAACAGACCAAACAAGTTGGCAGTAAACAGTGCAGTGACCAACACCATAAAGCCGATAAACCACGGGTTTTGGAACTGAATCCCCCAGCCAAGGGTATGGTTGCCCAAGCGCAAGGCGGTCATCAGCAGGGCCAACAACCAGAATGAGGTGATTATCCCAGCAGACGAGGCCAGAAATTGCCAGCGCACCTGACGGCGAGTTTGCTGCTCAGTTTGCAAAATCGAGCTAAGTTTCATCGCCAATACCGGCAGCACACATGGCATCAGGTTAAGAATCAACCCACCCGCCAATGCCATTAGCGCCCAAGACCAAAACGTGGCAGAGGATTGCGGCAAAGTCAGCGCTTGCCCGATAGTCACCGTAGCTTCTTGCGCCAGCCCGGCATCCGTCATGACCAAGGTAAGTGGCTTGCCGCGCAGATCCCCAGCGCTCTCGCCCCAGCCGTCAGTCGCGGGTACCCGTACCGACAATTGATTACCCTGCACAGTGACAATAGGCTTGCCAAGGTCGACATCTGCCAAAGTATCGAAGAACAGCTCAGGCCGCTGCCAACCTTCAGCGCGCTGAGCAAGTATTTGCACTTCTCCTTGACTAAAACCGGCCTGAATATGCTGAGTCAATGCATTGGCAATCGGCACCTGCCCCATTGCCTGGGCAAAATCGTGTGCGAATTGCTGCTGGCTTTCCGCACTGACAGCCGCAGACAGATCAAGACTAAATGGATAGTCGGTCAAAATGCAGACATTACTGCAGGTCGACAAGGTCAATATTCCACTTAGTATGGTGGGGACTTGGCCGGAAATCACCAGCGGCAGGACGGCCTGTTCATGATAGCCCTGGGTAGAAATCCCAGACACATCAAAACGTTGTGGCACAGGCCAATACCAGTTGACCGCGTCCAGAGGTGTTGACCAGGCAATGGTGGGCGCAATCCCCCCCTCCCCAGGCGAACGCCAATAGGTTTTCCAACCTTTTGCCAGCTGAACGTTAAGTAGCAGGCGGGTTTTGCCGCCAGCAGAGGGTTCGGCACGAACCCGAACCTTGGCGTGGTCATTTTGCCCGCTGACCAACCAGCCGCTATCTGCTGCCCACAGAGCAGGCATCCATAACAGCAACAGACAGAACCAGGCTGTCTTGCTTAAATTGAGCATTATTTTTCTCCAGAAATAGATTAATTACAGCAACATAGAGAGTTGCTGTGCTATTCCCGGAAAATGCATAACCGCAGGTGCACCCTCAAACCACTGGGTGATATGGCTCTGGGCGGAGGGAAGCGCATACGGGTTGGTATGACGGGCACCAACAACAGCAGCAGCAAGCCCAGAGAGAAAATGGCTAATTCAAACAACACCGGTGGCGATGCCAATAGCGACTTGGCGCTTAGCTCACAAGGTGTTGGGGAGTCATTGGCATCCGCAACCATCTGTGACGACGACGTCAGCAGGAGTTTTTTTTCCAACGCGTGCAAACTGGCAATACGCTGTGTCATACAAACCAGTATGACCAAGCAAGCCAGACAGAGGAACCACTTGGCGGCGCGTTGTCGTTTAAACATGCTGATGACTGAATAATCCCTATCAATTTGCCGCTCTGTTATGCGGCGCATTTTATAACCTAACCAATCTGCTTGCCGGATGGTTGCAAGCACGCCATGGATGGGCCGAGTAACCAATATCGCCCACCAACATGCAGCCGGGAGTATGCCGGGTATAATTATCATTATCAATGTCTGGTTCTTAAACGGTTTGTTAATAGGATGATATTTAGCTTGGACATTTAACCGCTGCCACTGCGCCAAAGCGCAACAGAAACCAAATGTAAGAAGAATATATTGGTTACTCACATTTACAGGTATTATACCCGCAGCCTGTTTCTATCAGCGGGTCACCGAAATATCTTCCACACTGCCGCCCCCACAGCGAAGGACGGGTTATATGCAACCTTTGAACGGCCCAGGTGTTCCCATTGCCAGTGATCGCAATGTCACCCCCGCCAAAATACCCTCTGCGGGCCAAGTGGAAGAGAGGGCATTAACTCCCGCGCAGCGCACCACGCTGGAAAAACTGATTGTGCGGATCATGGCGCTAAGCCCGATAAAATCGGCCGAAATTTGGGCTGGCTTGCGCCACGATTTATCCCTTAGTAGCACCAGTGATTTACTCGCCCGCCACTTCCAACCGGCGGAGCAATTGCTGCAAACCCGCTTGTCGCAGGCCCAAGAAAATCATGTTAATCACCAATTGCGCCAACAGCTCACCGAGTTACTGCCGCAAGGGAATAACCGCCAGGCAGTGAGTGACTTCATTCGCCAGCAATTTGGTCACACGGTATTGAGTCAGTTAAGTCATACAGAGCTGCAACAGGTGCTGGTGTTACTGCAATCCGGCACATTGAATATTCCCCAACCTCAGCTGACAACAATAACTGACAGGCCATTGTTACCGGCGGAACATCAGCATATTCAATCGCTGGTGGCTAAACTCAGTGCAGCAACGGGCGAGCAACCCGCCAAAATCTGGCAAGCACTCTTTGATATGGTGGGGGTGAAAAGTAATGACCCACTGCCCGCGCGCCATTTTCAGATACTCAGCCAATTTTTGCAGACCAAGGTGGCTCTTAGCCAGCAAAGCGCGCCCACATTGGTTAATCTGCAGGCAGCGCTAAAACAGCCCGCGGATGCGCAGGAGCAGCAGTTATTGGTTGATTACAGTCAGAATCGTTTTCAAGCCAGCCCGAGTACACCTCTGACTCAAGCGCAGTTAAATGACATTATCAATGTTCTATTTGCCGCCAGATTAGACCGAGTGAATGTTGCTCAACGTTTGGCCGAAGAGCAAAAAACTCCGCAGCCATTAATTAACCCGTTGATTGCCGCCCTACCGCAATCATTGTTGCAAAAACCGTCGCTGGCTTTTGTCGCGTTTATTATTGTCATGGCTTTTTTACTGGCTATTTTTCTTTAATTGGTGCCAGCTTACAGACCATTGGTTCAGTATATAACTCCTGAGCCAACCGTCTGATAGCAATCACCTCAAAATATCAATAACAACCAGCCAACCAATGCACTCCAGAATAAGAATGGCAACGAATAAGCATGGAATTTTAACCAGATGGCTGGCTCACCGGCCATTCTGAGTGCAATTAAATTTGCCATAGAGCCCAATGCAAAGCCGAAACCACCAATATTAACGGCATAGGCCACCAATGAACTGGAGGGCAGATAATTAAGCAATAAAATTGTCGCAGGAACATTACTTATCACTTGGGACAAACCAATACCCAGCATATAAGCCGCCCCGGCCGATAAGGTTTTGATCTCGCCAAAAAGTGACTGTAAGCCAGGTAATTCAGTCAATAAGCGCACGTCGATAAACATCGCCATAAAGACCACAATCAAGCTCCAGTCTATCGCCAGTAAAACACGTCTGGCCAGTAATAATAACCCGATGAAAACAATCAATAATCCGTAAATTGCCCAGCCTAAATCCACGCAAATAATAAAAATCACATACAACGCCAAACAGCTCAATAATAGCCGAGACTGGTAAGGATAAATGGGGCTAGCGCTCTGTTTATTGATAATCCGGGCAGGAAAACGCCACCAGGTCACAGCCAATAACGTCAGTAATATCAGCGCCGCCAGCGGAGCCATTTGGAGAGTAAAGCCAATAAACGACAGTTCGGAGCGGCTCCATAATAGAATATTTTGAGGGTTACCGATTGGCGTTAATAACGAGCCCGCATTCACTGCCAGTGCAGAGAAAATAATCAACCTGGAAACCGGTAAAGACGATATTTTTTTCAGCGTTAAAATCAGTGGCACAATAATAAACAGAGCCACATCGTTGGTCAGAAAAGACGACAACACTGCAGCTGACATAACTAAAAACAGTGCCAAATGCCGCTCGGTGTGTAATGTATTGATGATCTTTCGGCCAATAAAATCGAAGTAACCGCTGATTTCAACCCCTTTCGTCAGTAGCATTAATCCCAATAACGTGACAATAGTTGTCCAGTCAATAAACTGTGGAAAAGCTGAAATCTTTGTTGGCGTCAGCGCCGTTAGGCCGATACCTAAAATCAATAAAATATGCAGCAGGCGGTCTTTTAAAAAAGGCCTGAAAACAGTTGTTACTGCGCGACAAGTGGTTGCAAATAGTGTCATCAGGAGATCTACAAATAACTGAGGCTGACAAAGAAAGCCACGTTAGCGCAGCCTATCATTTTATGCCAGCCCCTATTCTCTACTCCTGACCAAACCTATGTTCGGTAACTTCAAACTAGATATGGGTATTTTGTTTTATCGCTTTTCTGAAATCATCCATTGCACAGAATCCTTTAGCATCAATCGGGCAACCTTCTATTTCTAATGTGACTCGTTTTGGGGAGTTTTGAAGTGACAGCGGTGTTTTATTTCGGATTTGCTCAGTCGACAAATAGATATATTCAACTTTCATCAACTCTTTGTTTTGTTTGATATCCTTCCAGCGCTCAAATACTACTTTGCCACTGATCGGAGTTTTTTCATACTGATCTGGCAGTTGATATTCTTTCGTCTTAAGCGCCGCCAGCAAAGATGCAATATTGGAGTCATGACCGACCAAAACTGCCAACTTAGCTTTTTGTGCCGCTAATTCATTTGGCGTTTTCTCACCTATAGGGTCAAGGGCGGAACTAATAAAACCGACCAACTTTTTAGCAGCATTATCCGCAATGGCTGGAGAACCAAATAAGGTTTCATGGTAGAGATTTTTAATATCGATGAGTTTGCGCCACTCTTGCGGGGACTGAATTCGTCCCCAGGCGACATCTTTTGCTGGGAAACCCTCATAATATTGCAACATGAAAGCATCCGATGCACCGGTGCCCAATCTCAGCGGGCCGGTAATACCCGGTTCTTTATTTTGCACTAATACAATATCTGTCGGTTGCGTGCTCCAATCACATTTCTTATCTATCAGACAGGCCGGTGAGTTCTTATAATCTAAAACGTTGGACAGCAAATCATAGTTAGGTTGCAAGCGCTTATTTAAACCTGCTACGCCACCCGGCCCTGCATGTTGGTTAATAGAAGCCAACGCTTTCTCTTTAAACTCTGGAGTAATATCCAGCGTAATAATCGGGTTAAATACCGGGTCCATTTTGCCGATTTCTTTTTGATGAACCACCGGAACATTACAGCCAGGAAAAGCACCAAATAAGAAATGCTGCGCGGTATCAATCGTTCTTGGCAAACTATTTGCGTAAGTAAATACCGTGCTGGGTGCGGGGCATCCACTTGATTTTATTAACTTACCCTGTGCTAACCACTCGCGGAAATACCCGCCCATCATCGCCTCAAGCTCTGCGCCTTTTGGCGTCAAATACCCCCCTGGGGTCGTCCATTGTGGCCATTTATCCGGTGTTGCACTGGAAAGCATATCGCCATAATTCACCAGAGGTGCACGAATACCATGGCGGCTCATCACCAAAACCTGTTCAAGTTTATAATTATCGTTTTTATCTTGAGCCATAATATGGGGTGAAGCAGGTAGGAGAATTGCCAATAAACTCAAGGTATACGCCGTCTTTACTTTTATCATCTCAAGCTCCGTCATCCAGTTGATGGTATATACCCTGCTCACTTGCTGTTACTGGGATAGCCGTAACATCAATAGCAATAGGCATAAAAAATCAGTAGACTTTTAATTGCTACAGATTTGTTACAACAGACATAATAGACACAGAGCAGGGGTAAAAGCGGAGCCTCATCACAGTTCCGCTAATTGTTTTTATATCGAGTAATCTGGATGTTAGCGCTGGCTTGCTATTTTCGCATTGCTTTGTGCTGAAATTGACACCGCGCTATTTTAATCAGGAATTATTTCCTACCAAGCATATCCGGAATAATTAAATCCCCACGTAATGCATATGAACCCAGCACACTTTTGGTTTTCCCATTAAGCCATGCCACTATTTTCGCCGCCATCGCATCCATCGAATACTCAATCGCAGGAATTGTCGGAATACCCGGATAATGTAACGTTCCAGCTAGGCTGAATACCATGATGTCATCAGGAACGGATTTATTAAATGCTTGCAGTTGTGGAATAACACTTTGAGCCTCGCGCTCATCCGCCACCAGCAATGCATTAAAATTGAGTGTGGCGCTGTTATTAAGCAACACTTGTAATGCAACTGATGAAGAGGGTGAATCCATGAAAATAAGATCGCGGTTAAAAGGTAAAAAGTTATTTTCCAGTGCTCGCTTATACCCCAACAGCACTTCGTCAACATAACCGCTGGTATCGGTATTAATTAAGGCAATCTTTCTTCTACCCTGTTTTATTAAATAATTACAGGCAGTTTCGGCGGCAAAAGCATGATCGAAATGGATACTGTTGGTGGCATCAACATCCATGCAATCGACCAGAATAATATCGTCATCAGAGAGATTAAGCGGGAAACGGGCACCAATAATCAGCACATCATCACACAGACCACAGGTCAGTTCATCGAGCGCCTGCATAACCTCAGCTCTATTATTGGCAAAACGCAGCAATAAATGCTTTTGATGCTGACTTAAATGTTTTTCAAGTGCGTACAGATAACCCGTTGTTTGGTTAATATTTTCCTGCGCGCAAATAACACCGATACAGCCTGTTGACTGGCTTAATAATGATTGCGCGATAACATTTGGCCGATAATTGAGTTCCTCAACCGCTTTTAGTACGGCCAGGCGGCTAGCTTCCTTAACGCCACGCGAACCACTCAACACCCGTGATACTGTGGCTTTAGAAACCCCAGCTAAACGTGATACATCGTTGATTGTAGACATGATTCTCTCCTCGGCAGGCTTTCGTCCTTACCTGTCATTCCTAAATACAGCGCTGGTCAAACTATTGCAGCTACCTGAGTATAATCGTTTCCATTTGCCATGGAAACCGAATTTCCATCACCATCCAAAATAGTTATCAAAACCCCAAAGCTGTGATGTTCATCAAATAAATAATCCCTTTATCCATTGGACTTTGATGGCTATCACAGTTCCATCCACTTTAAATGGAAAACGGTTTCCGCATGATATCCAATCATTCTCGAAACAACCGCTTTACCTAATTGGAAAACGGTTTCCGTAGAGTGTCAAAACCGTGGTCCCTAATGTTTTTATATTTTGAGGATGGCTGTCGATGTTCAAGATTATGTTGTGCTGTTCCGCCGGTATGTCCACCAGCATGCTGGTGAAAAAAATGCGAGCTGTTGCCGAGGAAAGAGGAATACCTGTCGAAATTGATGCATTTGGCGTGTCTGAATTTGATATTCAATTTCCGCGCTATCAGGTTGTTCTGCTCGGGCCGCAAGTAAAATATATGTTAGGTATGCTCTCAGAAAAGGCTGCAGTTCACGGTATTCCCGTCCAGTCCATTGACATGATGGATTACGGAATGCAGCGTGGCGATAAAGTCCTGGACTATGCACTGTCGCTCATTAACGCGACCCACTAAGAAGGTGTTCACATGAGTTCTCTCTATCAATCGATGATTGCTGTTATTGAACAATCTATTACTCCGTTAGCCGGGCGTCTGGGGCAGCAAAAATATGTTATTGCTATCCGTGATGGTTTTACTGCAGCACTGCCTTTTATGATCATCGGGTCATTTATGTTGGTGTTTATTTTCCCGCCCTTCTCTGCCGATACCACGATGGGGTTCGCCCGAGCATGGCTGGACTTTTCTCAGACATATCGTGCACAACTCATGTTGCCTTTTAATTTAAGCATGGGGGTCATGACATTCTTTATTTCAGTCGGGGTCGGGGCCAGTCTGGGACGACAATTTAATCTCGACCCCGTAATGACCGGCTTGCTGGCATTTATGGCATTTCTGCTTGTTGCCGCACCATTCGCTGATGGCAAAATTTCTACTCAATATCTTTCTGGTCAAGGGATCTTCACGGCACTAATTACTGCAATTTATTCCACTCGTGTTTATGCCGCTCTAAAGCAGCACAATATCACGATTCGCTTGCCCAAAGAGGTGCCGACAGGGGTCGCGCGCTCTTTTGAAATTCTGATCCCCGTATTAGTTATTATTGCCACCCTACACCCACTTAATTTATTCATTGAATCCCAGACTGGCATGATTATTCCAGAAGCTATCATGCATTTACTGGCACCATTGGTTTCAGCATCAGACTCTTTACCGGCAATGTTATTGTCAGTGCTATTGTGCCAAATTTTCTGGTTCTCAGGCATCCACGGTTCACTGATTGTCACCGGTATCATGAGCCCATTCTGGATGACCAACCTGGCGGCAAACCAAGCGGCTCTGGCAGCAGGTGCAGCCTTGCCACATATATACCTGCAAGGTTTTTGGGATCACTACTTATTAATTGGCGGCGTTGGCTCCACATTACCACTGGCTTTCCTCTTATTGCGCAGCAAAGTCACTCACTTACGGACGATTGGCAAATTGGGGATTGTGCCGAGCTTCTTTAATATTAATGAACCCATCCTGTTCGGCGCTCCAATTATTATGAACCCAATCATGTTCATACCATTTGCTTGTGTACCGATGATTAATGCCATTCTGGCTTATAGCGCCACCAAACTGGGATGGTTAGCGCAAGTTGTGTCTCTAACTCCGTGGACTACCCCGGCCCCCATTGGCGCATCCTGGGCGGCAAATTGGGCCTTCAGCCCGGTAGTTATGTGTTTGATATGTATGACAGTTTCCGCGTTAATCTATCTGCCATTCCTGCGTGCTTATGAACGTTCTTTATTGAAAACCGAAGGGGAAAAAGCCATGAACAGCGCCCCATCACTTTCAGATACCGTCCGTAGCAACTGATAATGACTCATAAATAAAGAGACCAGATTAATGAAATATCTATTTCCAGAGAACTTCTGGTGGGGCAGTGCCAGCTCTGCACTGCAAACTGAAGGGGCAAGCCTGCACGGCGGCAAAAGCCCGACAACCTGGGATGCCTGGTACGCCAGCCAACCGTCGCGCTTTCACCAGCAGATTGGCCCGAATGAAACATCAACATTCTATCGCCACTGGCAACAGGATATTGCGCTGCTCAAGCAGCTGAATCACAACAGTTTTCGTACATCACTGAGTTGGTCGCGCCTGATTCCAAATGGAGTCGGTGCAGTTAACCCCGAGGCTGTGGCCTTTTATAACAATGTGATAGACGAATTATTGGCGCAAGGTATTACTCCCTTTATTACCCTATTCCACTTTGACATGCCGATGGCGATGCAAGAGATAGGCGGCTGGGAAAACCGTGAAGTCATTGAGGCCTGGAAGCACTATGCGCAAGTGTGCTTTGAACTGTTCGGTGACCGGGTGCAACATTGGTTTACCTTTAATGAACCAATCGTTCCGGTAGAAGGCGGTTATCTGTACGACTTCCACTATCCCAATGTGGTGGATTTCAGACGTGCGGCGACAGTGGCATACCACACCGTACTGGCACACGCGACGGCGGTCAAAGCTTACCGCGCGGGTCACTATGAGGGGGAAATTGGTATCGTGCTTAACCTGACACCTTCATATCCCCGCTCACAGAACCCAGCGGACCTTAAAGCGGCTGAATATGCAGATTTGCTGTTTAATCGCAGCTTCCTTGACCCGGCATTGCGCGGCGAATATCCGCAGGAACTGATTGATTTACTTTGCGATTACGACCAGATGCCAACACGCCAGCCAGGAGACAAAGCCCTGATTGCTGAGGGTAAAATTGATCTGCTAGGCATCAATTATTATCAACCCCGGCGGGTAAAATGCCGTGACAGCGCGGTAAATCCACAGGCCCCTTTTATGCCTGAATGGCTATTTGACGCCTACGAAATGCCGGGCCGTAAAATGAATCCTTACCGTGGTTGGGAAATTTATGAGGCTGGAATTTACGATATCTTGACTAATTTACGGCTTAATTACGGCAACCCGCGCTGCTTTATTTCCGAAAATGGCATGGGCGTCGAAAATGAAGAGCGTTTCTTACAAGATGGACAAATTAACGACCAATATAGAATAGATTTTGTTTCTGACCATTTGAAATGGCTGCATAAAGGAATAAGTGAAGGCTGCAATTGCCTTGGCTACCACATGTGGACATTTATTGATAATTGGTCTTGGTGTAATGGCTATAAAAACCGTTATGGCTTTGTTCAATTAGATTTATCAAGTCAGAAACGTACAGTCAAGAAAAGCGGCGAATGGTTTGCAACTACAGCTATAAATAATGGTTTTGATTAAAGTAGGAATAAATAATGATTGAATTAGAAGAAGCAGTAATGGAAATTATTGTTAATGCTGGACAATCACGTAGTTTGTGTTTCGAAGCATTACAGGCGGCACGGAAAGGCGATATAGATAAAGCTAAAAGCTTGTTACAAGAAGCGGATGGTTTTGCTCGCCAAGCGCACCATATGCAAACCAAGCTAATTGAACAGGATGCCGGTGAAGCCAGGCAGCCAATGACACTAATTATGGTTCACGCGCAGGATCATTTAATGACCTCTTTATTGGCACGTGAATTATCGGAAGAGATTATTCATCTTTATCAGCGTTAATATTACTCAGACAAAAACATAATATCACCCAATTAAATGGAGAAATCATTACGCCTAAACTTTAAATAAATCACATTCCAATTATATTATAAAATAAAATCACTATGGTAATGGCATTATTATCCTGTCAAATCCAGACGGGATAACCATTATCTAAACCTACCCCACAGAACATGAAGTAACAGGCAGACAACAAGTAAACTCATCCCGATAAGACAATTAAAATCAGTCATTCGGGTAAGTGGCCGTAGCTAACGTTGCTGTAGTTTCTAATGTGAAGGGGATAATAATTAAATTGAGATAGCGATGACAATATATAAAAAACTTCCATTAGCCATGGCGGTTATCGCCGCACTTTGTCCAATTTCTGTATTGGCACAAGAAACAGTGACAACGATAACCACAGAACAATTAAATAAAATAGTTGCTGAAGCCGTGGAAAAAGCACTGGCTGAACGTAAGGAAAAAATAGAGGCTGCAACCCTACAAAAACCTAGCGTAGATGTGGTTGAGAAAGCGTCTATCCCGCCAAGCCCGGATATGGCTATCCCATATGGCCTAAAATTTAATGCATATGCCCGTTATGGTGCGCACTTCCAAGCGGGTGACCAAAAATATGTTGGTGTTGATGGCTCCTATAATGGCTCCTCCGCGATTGGCCGTCTAGGTAATGAGGGCAATGGGGGTGAATTCCAGCTATCCAAAGCCTTTAAGGGCGATAATGGGGCAATATGGGATGTGGTAGTGATGTTGGACCACTGGGGCGACGAAGTTAATCTTAAAAAAGCTTATGCCGGAGTCACCAACCTATTTGAGTCTCAGCCTAATGCTTATTTATGGGCGGGTCGAGATTTTCATCAGCGCCCACAACAAGGCATCAACGACTATTTCTGGATGACCCATGACGGGCAAGGTGCCGGGATAAAGAATCTGGATCTCGGTGGCGTTCAACTTGATGCCGCAGCAGTCGGCTCAGTACAATCATGTAGTCCGCAAGTCGTTGCAGACCAATCTAACCCATCACGCATTACCTGTACCGGCGGCTCGGGCACGGGTGATAACGGCCATTATGCTCTGACATCTAAAATACATGGCGTGAAGTTAGGGGCGATCGATTTTGAACTTTATACCAACTATGGTTTTGATTCTAAAGCTATTGAGAGTGAAGAAAAACTAAAAGCTTGGCAAACAGCCGTTGTGCTTAGCCACACCGGGGAAAACATTGAGAACAAATGGGTTACTCGCTATTCAGACAATTCGGATAATAGTGTCTATAACAAAACCGACGATCTTCGCACTGTTTATACCAGCCTTGAGGGAACCTATAAGTTCACACCTCAAACGTCAGTAACCTACCTTGCTGCATTCCATGATTACGACAGAAGTCATCATAATGAGGACAATCGCCGCAACTACGGGGTGATTATTCGTCCGATGCATTTCTGGAACGATGTACATTCGACCTGGCTTGAAGCCGGTTATCAGCGCGTAGATTATGATACTGGGGGCGATAATAAAGGCTGGAAACTGACCCTATCCCAGAATATTTCTATCGCAATGGGGGCCGACTTCAGGCCAATGCTGCGCTTCTACGTCACCGGGGGCGAAGTCGACAATAAACATACGGCAACCACCACTGACACCGAAGACACTCGTCTTGACTCTTTCAATATCGGAGCAATGTGGGAAGCTTGGTTCTAGAACATATTCAGGATAGCCGCTTCAGCGGTTATCCTGAAATTATAATGCATTGATAAAAATCCTATCCGGCTGTTATCTTGGTAATACCTGTATATTAGTAATAACAGACAGCAGGTTTTTGCTGCCACGGTAATGGATAGGGATCATAATGAAAGTTTTGGGTCTTATTGGCGGTATGAGTTGGGAATCGACCATTCCCTATTACCGCATGATCAATCAGCAAGTAAAAGAGCAATTAGGCGGACTACACAGCGCCAAAATTATTCTCTACAGCGTAGATTTTCATGAAATTGAGCAACTTCAAACCAAAGGTGATTGGCAAACTGCGGGTCAATTGTTGTCTGATGCTGCCGTTTCATTAAAACGTGCCGGTGCTGAGGTTATCGTGGTGTGCACCAATACCATGCACAAAGTGGCAGATGATATTGAAGCGGCCAGTGGCTTACCTTTGTTGCATATTGCCGATGCTACTGCGGTACAAATTAAGCAGCAAGGGATCAGCAAAATCGGTCTGCTGGGTACCCGCTATACTATGGAGCAAGATTTCTATCGTGGCCGCTTAACTCAGCAGCATAATATTGATGTCGTTACGCCCAATAGTGCGGACCGAGAAATCATAAACCGCATTATTTATGAAGAACTTTGCTTGGGTATTATCAGTGAAGTGTCCCGTCAGGAATATCGCCGAATTATCAAAAAATTAGAAACACTCGGTGCTCAAGGGATTATCTTTGGTTGTACTGAGATTACGCTGCTGGTTAATACACAAGATGCCGCTGTGCCAGTATTTGATACTACAGCAATACACGCCACAGCCGCGGCTCAATATGCACTTCAGCCATAGCAATACTTAAATCTGTTGACGTCCCGGGGCAGGAATATCAACCACTGATAATATTCCTGCCCGCCGCTTTTGAGCTATAGAGCATTTTATCTGCACGAATTAATAACTGTTCTTGGGATTCTTTTTGTTCCAACTCAACCACACCTAAACTCATTGTCACATTAATATTGCCATCTACGGGCATTATCTCAATCAGGTGTCTGATTTTCTCCGCAATGCTTTTAGCCTCATTTAATTGGGTGTTAGGTAAAACAATCATAAATTCATCGCCTCCCCAACGGCCTAAAACATCAACTTCTCTAATATTATTACCAATAACATCAACAATATGTGTCAGGGTTAAATCCCCGGCGGAATGGCCGTATTTGTCATTAATCGACTTAAAATTATCTAAATCCAGAGAAAGTAATGATAGTGGCTGGCTGAAACGCTTAGCACGGTTATATTCATGCTTTAGTACTTTCTCCAGTAAATAGCGATTCGCAACAGATGTTAATACATCTGTCTCCGAAAGGATTTTTTTGATATCTAATTGCTGTTGAAGTTGAAAATTACTTTCGAGAAGCTCGGCCGTTCGTTCTTCGACTAATGCTTCCAATGACTTATTCTTTAATTCCAATTTTTCGAGGCGATGTTTTCTATCATGAATATTCCTGTGCGCACCAATCATCCTTGATACAGTACCGTCACTGTTACGTTCAATCACCTTGCCGCGATCCTCAATCCAGATATAGTCACCATCATAAGTTCGACAGCGATATTCTATCTGATATTTTTCCGCCTGCTGATTAATATAAGCATCAAATTGAAACATTACCCTTTCAAAATCATCCGGATGGATGATTTTCTCCCAGGTATGGACTGTATTCTCAAAAGCATGAGCTGGGTATCCCAGCATTTCATACCAGCCCGTATTACGGTAAACAAATCCACTGTTTGCGTTCCAATCCCAGATACCATCACTTATAACTTCAAGAATTTCATGAACGACGCGCTCATTTAAATCTGCAATCTTAAACTTCTGATCACTTTGATTATGGTTCATTAAACTACCCTGCTGTGTTGGTAAATTGAAGACACAAATAAATTTGTTTAATTATTGTTCTAATATTGTGAATTAACGTTTTTGAGCAGGCAAGGACTTTTTAACTCTAAATTTGATTTTAAAGGAATATAAATACACTAAAAAAGGATCAGTTTTATCTTAATACTTTACGATTCAATCACCTACTTTTTATAAAGTTATTCATATAGGATATTTATTATAAGATGTTTTTATGAATAACATGTGATCAACCTACCTTCTTTTATACAAAAAGATAAAATTAAGCCAAAAAGCCTATTTCCCCGATATTAAGCTATTATCAAGGGCCATCTTTATTTTATATCGAATAAAAAAGCCTGCGATCTCTCGCAGGCCTAATTATTAAGAACAAACCAGCAGAAGCATCTGCGTTTTATCTTATTTCTGGAATTTACGCATCACCAATGTGGCGTTAGTGCCACCGAAACCGAAGCTGTTAGACATAACAGTAGTCAGTTCACGTTTGGTTGGCTCAGTGATGATATTCATCCCCTCAGCCTGTTCATCCAGCTTTTCAATATTGATGCTTGGCGCGATAAAACCGTGCTCAACCATCAGCAAGCTAAAGATAGCTTCGTGCACGCCAGCGGCCCCTAAAGAGTGACCGGTCATCGCTTTGGTAGAGGAGATAGCCGGTGTGTTATTACCAAACACTTCACGGATCGCACCCAGCTCTTTCACATCACCCACAGGAGTAGAAGTGCCGTGTACATTCATGTAGTCAATTGGCGTATCAACACCTTCCATTGCCATCTTCATACAACGCATCGCACCCTCGCCTGATGGCGCGACCATATCGGCACCATCTGAAGTTGCACCATAGCCAACAATCTCCGCGTAGATATGTGCGCCGCGAGCCAGAGCATGCTCCAACTCCTCCACGACAACCATACCGCCGCCGCCAGCAATGACAAAACCATCACGGTCTTGGTCATAAGTACGCGAAGCTTTAGCCGGAGTTTCATTGTATTTAGTCGACAATGCACCCATCGCGTCAAACTCACAGGCCATTTCCCAGCACAGTTCTTCACCGCCGCCAGCAAAGACCACGTCCTGTTTGCCCAGTTGGATCAGTTCCAACGCATGGCCAATGCAGTGTGCGGATGTTGCACAAGCTGAACTGATGGAGTAGTTAACACCTTTGATTTTAAAAGGCGTTGCCAGGCAAGCGGACACACCGGATGCCATGGCTTTGGTCACCATGTAAGGGCCAACACCTTTCAGGCCTCGTGGGGTACGCATTGCATCGGAGCCTGCCACTTGGTTACGGGGTGAACCACCACCAGAACCAACCACCAGACCACTACGGAAATTAGAAACCTGCTCATCAGTCAGGCCAGAGTCTGCAATAGCTTCTTGCATCGCAAGATAAGCATAAATTGAGGCGTCGCTCATAAAACGCAGCACTTTGCGGTCAATGAGATCTTTAGGCTCAGCAGCAAGTTTTACATCGCCCCATACATGGCTGCGCATACCTGCGTCTTTAAATTCTTGAGCGAAAGTAATGCCAGAGCGGCCTTCCTGCAAAGATGCCAGAACTTCCTGCTGGTTATTACCAATGCTGGAGACAATACCCAAGCCAGTAATTACTGCACGCTTCATTCAATACCTCTTCCACTTATTTTACATTCGGGATTTTGCAACGCACTTTAGCGTACAGTTGTACGCCGAACAAGTCCGATCAGCGTAATATACTCAGATAATTTTGCAATTTGCACGCAGCGGATCACATAGTTAGAATCGCCCTACCCCTTGAGATACGAGTCTTTGAACATGAGCCAAACCCCAATCCAAACTGCAACCTTGAGCTGGAATGAACAGGGTACACCTGTATCGGAACAATTTGGTGATATCTACTTTTCCAATGAAGATGGGCTGGAAGAGACTCACTACGTTTTTCTCAAGGGGAATGGTTTTCCAGAGCGCTTCGCCCAACACCCGCGTGATAACACTATTTTTGCCGAAACAGGGTTTGGCACCGGGTTGAATTTCCTAACATTATGGCGAGATTTCGCCCAATTTCGCCAGCAACATCCCACTGCTAAACTCCAGCGTTTACATTATATTAGCTTTGAAAAATACCCGCTTCAGGTCGCCGATTTAGCCGCGGCCCATGCCCGTTGGCCGGAGTTGGCCTTTTTTGCCGAACAACTACGCGCCCAATGGCCATTGCCCCTTGCGGGCTGCCAGCGAATTTTACTGGCTGACGGAGCTATCACACTGGATTTATGGTTTGGTGATGTGAACACCCTACTGCCACAGTTAGACTCCAGTTTGATAAATCAGGTCGATGCTTGGTTCCTTGATGGTTTTGCTCCCGCCAAAAACCCTGATATGTGGAATGATGCACTGTTTAATACTATGGCGCGCATGGCGAGGCCGGGGGGCACATTTGCTACTTTCACGGCTGCCGGATTTGTGCGCCGGGGTTTGCAGCAAGCGGGATTTGACGTCATGAAAGTAAAGGGTTTTGGTCAGAAACGCGAAATGTTGACCGGCACTTTGCGACAAAATCTCAGCACCCAACCCGCACCTTGGTATCACCGGCCATCCGCCACCCATTGTGATGATATCGCCATTATCGGTGGAGGAATTGTCAGCGCATTAACCGCATTAGCTTTACTGCGCCGTGGGGCTAAAGTCACACTTTATTGCACCGACGCACAACCAGCCCAAGGCGCATCTGGCAATCGACAAGGCGCGCTTTATCCACTGCTTAACGGCAAAAATGATGCACTAGAAATCTTTTTCACCAGCGCATTTACCTACGCCCGCCGTCAATATGATCAATTGCTTGAGCAAGGTATTCACTTTGATCATCAGTGGTGCGGTGTCAGCCAATTGGCCTTTGATGAGAAAAGCCGTGGCAAGATTAATAAAATGCTGCAAATAAATTGGCCAACACCACTGGCTGAAGCAATGAGTCGCGAGCAACTGAGTGCGCTGGCAGGGTTAGATTGCGCTCATGACGGTATCCATTACCCCGCCGGCGGCTGGCTGTGCCCATCAGACCTGACTAAAGCGCTCATGGCGCGGGCACAACAACATGGCATGACCTGCCACTACCAGCATGAATTGCGCCAACTCGACCGTGTTGATGGATTATGGCAGCTGACATTCCAACAACCGTTGATAAACCGGCAGCATGCCACTGTGGTGCTTGCTGCCGGTCACCGCTTACCCGAGTGGCAACAAACTCAGCATCTCCCCCTAACAGCCGTACGTGGGCAGGTTTCACACATTCCTACTACACCAATACTTAGCCAGCTGCGGCAGGTGCTGTGTTATGACGGTTACCTGACGCCAGTCAATCCGGCTAATCAGCATCACTGTATCGGTGCCAGTTACCAGCGCGGTGATGCAACTACTGATTTTCGTGCCGACGAACAGCAAGAGAATCGGCATCGTCTGATACGTTGCTTACCGGATGTGAGTTGGCCACAACAGGTTGATATCAGTGATAATCAGGCGCGCTGTGGGGTGCGTTGTGCCATTCGTGACCATTTACCGATGGTCGGTGCAGTGCCGGATTACCACGCCACACTGGCGCAATATCAAGATTTGCCACGAAAAATCCAACATGGGGAAGAGATAGCGCTCGCGCCAGTGTGGCCGGAGTTATTTATGGTCGGAGCATTGGGGTCACGCGGTTTGTGCAGTGCGCCATTGGTGGCTGAAATTCTGGCGGCGCAAATGTTTGCTGAACCGCAGCCATTAGATGCCGCCACACTGGCAGCGCTGAATCCTAACCGGTTTTGGATGCGAAAATTGCTGAAAGGCCGGCCAGTGCAGCATCAAGCTTCGCCGGTCTCTGGATAACGGTTATTGAAGTTTTGTATGTCCAAAAACTAACGGGGCGACTGCACCGATGGGCACTCCGGTCACTTACGCGACTACGGCCCATTCGGCACATTTCCCCGCCCTATCTAGCTGATTAGCGGCCTGAGTTGAGGGCTATTAAGTATTCAGTGTGGTAATTGGGCTTGTTCTAATAAACGATCCCACAGCCCCAATACCAAAGCCTGATCCGGTGGAGAGAGTTCACCGGCTTTGATGGCTTTATCCAGGCTGGTCTGCACTCGTGCGTGTAACTGCTCGGCGGTGTGCTCGCCAAACTCTTCGGATTCAGCCACTGCTAGCGTGAGATGGCCGCGCAGGTAGCCACCAGCAAATAAATCATCATCACTGGCGTGCTCTACCATGTCATCAATCTGCGCCAAGATGCGTGTTTCAAACTCTGCGATCATCAATTTTCCTCAATAACCCGTCATATTTCAAACCGCAGATGTGTTGGCTGACCTCACTAACCCGAATCACTAACTTGAGTGAGCTCATCGGGATTATCTTGCTTGCCGCCTTCCTGCATCATGAAATCTATAGGGTTATATTTTATATCCAAAAATAATGGGTGTTCCGTCAAACAGAAAATTAAGCTAAATCTTCCGGGTAAGGGAAAAGTTCGGCTGCCAGCGGCGGCGTATTGTAAAACGATTGTAGCGCCTGAATAAAGCCCGCAGGTCGTGGGGATATTCCATTTTCCAGATGCCACAGCACCTGTTCGCGTACTTTACGTTGGAATGTGATGCGGTCTGGCTCACAATCCCCCTCCAGATTGTCGCAACTGACATTGAAAGGGAAACCCGCCGCGACACAAAACATCCACTCCAAGGCCTGAGGTTTGATCTCGACCACTTCAAACTGGCTCTGAGTTAATGCATCACGCCCATCGGGGCAATACCAATAGCCAAAATCCACCAACTTGCGGCGCTCTTCCCCGGCAATACACCAATGAGAAATTTCATGCATCGCACTGGCATAATAGCCATGGGCGAAAATCACCCGGTGGTAAGCAAACTGCTCATCAGCGGGCAGATAGATCGGCTCATCATCGCCTTTCACCAGCTGCGTATTATATTTATCGCTAAAACAAGCATTAAAAATGTCAATTAGTTGTTGATAATCATGCGTCATACTTAGATCCGTCAGAGCGGTATCAGCAGCGGCATTCAAGCTCACTGTTCTATGTTTGATACCTTAAGTTAGGCGAAAACGTGTAATCCCAGCCAGGAAGAGATCTCAGCACCGTGGCTGTCGTACAGCAGTTTGCAGCTCATGACGAATGACACCACGACAATCATTGGACGAATCAATTTCTGCCCTTTGGTTAAGACCATATGGGCTCCCAGACGTGCCCCCAGAACTTGCCCTACCAGCATCACCAACCCGATGCTCCACACCACCTTGCCGCCGACAATAAAGAAAATCAGGCTACCCAAATTGGAGGTGAAATTGAGGACTTTGGCATGAGCGGTAGATTTCGCCAGATTAAAACCACACAAAGTCACAAAAGCCAGCGCATAGAAAGAACCGGCTCCGGGGCCAAAGAAACCATCATAAAAACCCACACCGCCACCGGCTATCAAGGCAAATGGCAGTGCAGACAAACGGCGCTGTTGGTCAACTGCGCCAAGTTTGGGGGTCACCAGAAAATAGACGCCAATGCCAATCACCAGCAACGGCAGGATTTGCCGCAAAATATCTGCCCGCATATGCTGAACCAAGATAGCGCCCAACATCGACCCCACCACGGTTAAAGCGATAGTGAGTCTTTGCTCCTTTAGATTAACCGCCCCACGGCGAATAAAATAAAGGCTGGCGGAGAATGATCCGCCGACCGATTGCAATTTATTGGTCGCCAAAACCTGTGCTGGGGGCAATCCCACAGCCAGCAGTGCCGGGACAGTCAATAGCCCGCCGCCACCCGCAATGGAATCAATGAAACCGGCCAATAAAGCGACTAAAAACAATATTGCTAAAATTGCAGGGCCCAGGGTAAACCAGTCCATGATTTATTCCGCAGCGAAATGGTTATCCAGCAAAGCCTGACATGAAGGTGGCAATGGTGGTGGTAAGCTTTTACCCGGTTTAGCACTTGGTTGCTGAGGCTGGAACCAGCTTTCTAATTCCGCGCCACACCCATCACCCGGTGGTGGGGTATCTTGATCCAGACATTCCAAGCTATCTGCCGGGCAACGTAAACGCACATGCATATGGGCGCGATGACCAAACCACGGCCGCACCTTATGCAACCAAGTGCGATCCGCCCCTGCATCCAGACAAAGCTGCTTTTTAATCGCCGGATTGACGAAAATACGTGTGACTTCGTTATCATTCGCCGCCAGTTTAATCAGGCTTTCAACTTGCGGTTGCCATAATGCTGGCACTACGCGTTTCCCGTCTACGGCGACTAAATCAATAGGTTGCGGTTTTAGCAGTTGCTGCTGGCTCCAGCGCTGCTTTGGCAGTTGCAGCCAAATATCCACATCCAAACCAGACTGATGGCTGGCATGCCCACTGCTAAAACGCCCGCCAGCGGGCATCGCCATATCACCAATCAAGACGGTACCCAACTGATTTTTCTGTGCTTTATCACTCAGGCGGTGGATAAAGTTGAGCAAATCAGGATGACCAAAATAACGGCGCTGATCTGGGCGCATCACCTGATAATCTGCCGACTCAAGTGGCAACGGCATCGCACCAATCACGCAGCCATTAGCAAATCCGCCAATTGACTGCGCAGCACCTGCCACTGGGTGAGTAATCTGTTGCCACGGCGTCACAGCCATTGCCGGGCTGATGGCAAACAGCGCCAATAAGCCCGCGATCCATTTTTTCATTGTGCTTACCAGCGCGGAACGTCTGAAATCACATCACCACACTGTGCACGTTGGCGCAGTAGATGATCCATTAACACAATAGCCATCATTGCTTCAGCAATCGGCACTGCGCGGATACCGACACACGGGTCATGGCGGCCACGGGTAATCATCTCAACCGCCTCGCCCTGTCGATTAATTGTGTGCCCCGGCACCGTAATACTGGAAGTCGGTTTCAATGCAATATGCGCGACAATCGGTTGTCCGCTGCTAATTCCGCCTAAAATACCGCCCGCATGGTTACTTTGAAAACCTTGTGGCGTAATCTCATCGCGGTTTTCGCTACCACGTTTGCTCACCACCGCAAAACCATCGCCAATTTCCACCCCTTTCACCGCATTGATACTCATCAGCGCATGGGCCAAATCAGCATCTAACCGGTCAAATACCGGCTCGCCCAAACCGACCGGCACATGCTCGGCCACGACCGTAATTTTGGCGCCAATGGAGTCACCGGCTTTTTTCAGCTCGCGCATCAGGGCATCCAGTGATTCCAACTTACTGACATCCGGGCAAAAAAATGGGTTTTGCTCCACCTGATCCCAGTCAACCACGTCACAGCTGATATCACCAATTTGTGCTAAATAACCCCGCACCTGCACACCAAATTTCTGTGCCAAATATTTCTTGGCAATGGCGCCGGCGGCAACCCGCATCGCCGTTTCGCGGGCAGAAGAGCGGCCACCACCGCGGTAATCGCGCACGCCGTATTTCTGTTCGTAGGTATAGTCGGCATGGCCTGGGCGAAATACGTCTTTAATGGCGCTGTAATCTTGTGAACGCTGGTCTGTATTTTCAATCATCAACCCGATGCTGGTACCGGTGGTCACCCCCTCAAATACGCCAGACAAAATGCGTACCTGATCCGGTTCACGGCGTTGCGTGGTATAGCGCGAGGTGCCGGGGCGACGGCGGTCAAGATCCCACTGGATATCCGCCTCAGTGATAGGAATTCCCGGGGGAACACCGTCAATAATACATCCCAAGGCGATGCCGTGAGACTCACCAAAAGTGGTGACGCGGAAAAACTGCCCAATACTGTTCCCAGCCATCACGGCTCCTTGAATTCTCTAATAAGCATTTTGTCAGGCTGATTTTTATCACCCTGACCAATTTAAAAGTGAATGATTAATCGCGATACATACTGAAATATGCTGCACAATCAATTAATTGCTGTTTGGTCAGCATAAAGACACCATCACCGCCATTGTCAAACTCTAGCCAAGTGAACGGCACATCGGGATATTGCTCCATCAAGTGCACCATGCTGTTACCCACTTCACAAATCAGGATGCCATCGTCTTGCAAAAAATCTGGCGCACAGGCCAGAATACGGCGGGCCAATTTCAGGCCGTCGCTGCCCGCAGCCAGACCAAGCTCAGGTTCAAAGCGGAACTCTTGCGGTAAATCGGCCATATCTTCGGCATCGACATATGGCGGGTTAGTGACAATCAAATCATATTTAATTGGCGATAAATCACGGAACAGATCAGAGCGAATCGGCGTTACTTGATGCTCCATGCCGTGCTGCTGAATATTGTGTTCCGTCACCGCCAACACATCATTGGAGATATCGACCGCATCCACTTCCGCTTCTGGGAAGGCATAGGCGCAAGCAATCGCAATACAGCCACTGCCGGTACACATATCCAAAATGTGCTTAGGCTGATGGCGAATCAGCCCAGCGAAGTTGTTATTAATCAGTTCGCCGATAGGTGAGCGCGGCACCAATACGCGCTCATCGACATAATATTCCATGCCACAGAACCAGGCTTTATTCGTCAAGTAAGCCACTGGAATACGCTCATTGACCCGACGAATAACCCGCTCAACAATACGATGGCGCTCACTGGATGTCAGGCGCGCACTGCGCATATCTTCTGGAATATCAATGGGTAAAAAGAGGCTTGGGAACACCAATTGCACCGCTTCGTCCCACGGATTATCTGTCCCGTGACCATAAAAAATATTGGCCGCATTAAAGCGACTGACCGCCCAACGCAACATATCCTGAATGGTGTGCAGCTCATTTACGGCTTCGTCGACGAAAATCTTGTCCAAGGTATTCTCCAGCTAGGGCATAAAATCATTATCTATCTCTCTAGTTTGCCATGAAGCCCGCCACAAATCAGCAGCAATACATCAGTTGCATGATAACCAAATAATGAAAGACACATTTAAGACTGATTAAAGTGGTTAATCTGCGCGGGACATTAGGTAAACTGGGGAAAATGAATAAGCACGATGAATAGACAATGAAAAATAAATATCACCTGACCACGGATGAATTACAGCTGTTTAAAGAGTCGATAGCCGGGGCAAAGAGACTGAAACAAGACACTATTGTTCACCGTGCCCCCCCTAAAATCGGCAAAAAAATTGCGCCAGAGCGATTGCTGCAAGAACAGGTTGATGCCAGTTATTATTTTTCTGATGAATTCCAACCCCAATTGGATACTGAGGGCCCCACGCGCTATGTGCGGCCGGGTGTTGACCATTTTGAGGTTAAAAAACTGCGGCGTGGTGATTACTCGCCCGACATGTTTTTAGACTTACACGGGTTGACCCAGAAACAAGCTAAGCAAGAATTGGGGGCATTAATCGCCGCCTGCAAACGTGAGCATGTGCATTGCGCCTGTGTGATGCATGGTCACGGCAAACATGTGTTAAAACAGCAAACCCCGCTGTGGCTGGCGCAACATCCCGATGTGCTGGCATTCCATCAGGCACCAAAAGAATGGGGAGGGACGGCGGCATTATTGGTATTAATCGAGTTAGAACAGTAGCGGGATAGATTTCGCGGCCTTGGCGAAGCTGGCCATAGATGGGACAAGTAATGAGTGCAACTAACACATTCGGTTTGAAGTATGGCAGGGGTAGCATCAATAACAAAGGCGCGGCGGTGATGCCGCGCCCATGGATAATCGACTCATATTAGCCGTGACAAGCTTTCGCTAACAGCTGTGTCGGGCTAACCTGCCAATCAAAAGTCCCCTTGCCGGTTGCACCATCCAAATCAACACAAGCAATTGCTGAAGTCGCAAACATCGGCGGGCACTGCCCCGGACAAAGTTCAGCCACTAAATACCCGACCAGCGGCAAGTGCGAAATAACCAACACCGCAGCACAATCTTCTTTTGCCAATGCTTGTAAATAGCAGCAAACAAAAGCGGCATCCCCACCAGGGGTGAGTTCTGGCATCACTTCCTGCTCTGCCGGGAGCGCCATCACCTCGCGCACCACTTCCAGTGTCTGCCCTGCGCGTAAGTATGGGCTAACCAAAATCTGATCGATATCAACTGACTGCTCATTTAGCCAGCCGGCTATCTGACGTGATTCATCCTGACCACACAGAGTAAGGGGCCTTTGCGCATCACTCGCTGCATCAAGGGCCGCGTCACCGTGACGCATAATGAAAACTTGCATATTGCACCGTTTTTGTTAACCAAATAACGCTATACAGAAACGCTTTGCGTGCTGTACCGCCGAAACCTTTGCTGGAAAGCAAAGAAACTTCATAACGATAACGCGCCGTCTCTCTATGGCGGCCGGGCATTTTGCCTGAAACTTAAGATAAAGAAAATGGCTGTTTTTACACCACTAACCTAGGCAGCCAACCTTGATTGGTTACAGAGTAACCATATCAACAGCTTAATCCAAACTCTATCACCTGTACAATAAGTGGCGATTCATTCATTTTGCCACGAATAGTCACTCTGCGTGATTCTGGCTTAAGGTAGCGCGGGTTGCCCCCGATGTATAGCCACCTTATCGCTAAGAGTTGCAGGTGGTGATCTTGTTCACACTCTTAATTTTAGGCGTTGACGGCCCCTTCATCGGTGCTGTTTTCTGATGGATAAAACGTTTGCTGTTGCTGCGCCATCGTCACCAATAATGGGCAAGGCTCAAAACGCTCACCATACTGCTGCGCGAGTAACTTAAGCGTTTTCACCACTTTTTCAGCACCCAAGCTGTCCATGTAGCGGAAAGGCCCGCCTAAGAACGGAGGGAACCCAATGCCAAATACCGCGCCAATGTCCCCATCACGCGGGTTACGGATAATAGCTTCATCCAGGCAGCGCGCGGCTTCATTCAGCATCATCATGATGCAACGCTGAGCTATCACGGCTGACTCGATATGGGCCTTCGGACTGACACCAAGCAAGGTATAAACGCTGGTATCAACTTGCTTAGCCGGGTTTCTTTTCCACGTAAAGCCGGTACTTTTAGCGGGATAAAGATAGAAGCCCCGGCCATTTTTACGCCCTTTGCGCCCATCCTTCAAGATCACCTCAAATGAAGGCGGTGCGGCAAAGCGCGGGCCTAATTTTTCAACCAGAATGGGCATTATCTTGGTACCGACATCAATTCCAACCTCATCCAACAAGGTTATTGGGCCAACCGGGAAGCCGAAATCCACCAAGGACTTATCTACTGAGTCAATGGGTTCACCATCTAAAATACAGCGGGCGGCTTCGTTGATGTATGGTGCCAAAATACGATTTACATAGAATCCGGCCCGGTCTGCCACCACAATCGCCGTTTTCCCTTGTTTTCTCGCTAAAGCTACGGTTGTTGCTATAGTTTCTTCGCTGGTTTTTGCATGCGGAATAACTTCTACCAGCGGCATTTTATCCACCGGACTAAAGTAATGCAGGCCGATAACCTGCTCTGGCCGCTGAGCTTGCGCAGCAATATCGCTGATGGGCAGTGACGATGTATTGGAGGCGAAAATAGTGTGCGGCGCGGCGAAGTGCTCAATATCGGCGACCATTTGTTGCTTCAACGATAAATCTTCAAATACCGCCTCAATGACGATATCCACATTGCCAAAACCACAATAATCGGTGCTGCCGGAAATCAACATCATCTGCCGTTGCCGCTGTGCCGGGCGCATCCGCTTGCTGCGCACCCGCTTGCCTAAAGTATCCCAGGTATATTTCAGCGCCTGATTAATCCCCGTCGGGTTGATATCTTTAATGCGTACCGGTAAACCGGCACGCGTTGCGGTTACATTGGCAATACCGCCCCCCATCAAACCACCGCCTAGTACTCCGACGCGATGAATAGCACGTGGTTGTGCTTGACTGCCGGTTTCTTTCTTCAGCGCGGTGGTTGCAAAAAACAAACTGCGTAATGCGGCTGACTCAGGGGACATCGCCAGTTCGCCAAAAGCTTTGGCTTCGGCTTCATAACCGGCTGGCCCGCCGTGATCCAGCCCTTTACGCACCACCTCAATAATACGTTCGGCCGCCGGATAGTGCCCCTTGGTCTTCGCCAGCGTTTTCTTGCGCACAATGTTAAATAACAATGCCTTACCCAATGGGCCACTGAGCAACCGCTCCTGCCAGGGCACGACTGGCTTATCAAGCCAACCCGCTTTTGCCCGTTGGACAGCCACATCAAGCAAAATCTCCGCTGCAACGACGTCATCCACCAGCCCCATTTTCAGTGCCTGACGCGCACGGATTTGCTTGCCCGTCAATATCATGTCCAACGCCCTACTCACCCCTACCAGACGCGGCAGGCGCTGGGTGCCACCGGAACCAGGTAGCAGCCCGAGCTGTACTTCCGGCAAACCGAGCACGGTTTTATCATCTTGCGAGCAAATGCGGCTATGACATGCCAGCGCCAGTTCCAGGCCACCGCCAAGGCAAGCCCCGTGAATAGCCGCGACGACAGGGATAGGGAATGCAGCGATTTGCGCCAGAACGGATTGCCCTTTCTGAGCCAGAGCGCGAGCATCCTGCGCAGTACGGCAAGCGGCTATCATGGTGATATCAGCACCGGCGATAAAAGAGTCCGGCTTACCCGAAATAATCACTAAGCCCTGTAATTGATTCAAAGCCTGTGCTTGTTGCAATATTAAAGAGATTTGTTCTGCAAATTCAGCTTTTAAGGTATTCACCTTATCACCAACAACATCGATGGTGATAACGCCGATATTATCGGGCCGGATGCTGAGTGTGAACACTGAAGGGGCCGGAGAGGCGACCGCCACTGTGGCTGCCTTTTCACCGCTATTAAGGGTATGTTGCTGGCTCATTATTCCACCTCCAAAATCATTGCGGCACCCAAACCACCCGCCGCACATGCCGTCGTTAATCCTAATCCCCCTCCACGGCGACGTAATTCATGCAATGTTTGAGTAATCATACGCGCGCCAGTCGCAGCAAAGGGATGTCCATAAGCAATCGAACCTCCCAATACATTGAATTTACTCATATCAACCTCACCGATGGCCTGACTGCGCCCTAGTTTTTCGCGCGCGAAACTGTCGCTGGCAAACATTTTCAGGTTAGCCAGTGTTTGCGCGGCAAAGGCTTCATGCATGTCAATAAGGGTTAAATCTGCCAGGCTAATTCCGGCGCGATCCAATGCGAGGGGGGTGGCATAAGATGGGCCTAACAGCATGTCCTGCCAGACATCAATGGCCGAAAAAGCAAAACTACGCAGATAACCTAGCGGCTGTAAACCCAGCGCCTTGGCCTTTGATTCACTCATCATCATGACCGCAGCCGCACCGTCGGTCAGTGGCGTACTGTTCGCGGCCGTGACAGTGCCGTGTTTTCTATCAAACGCCGGACGTAATTTGGCGTATTGCGCCATGGTGGAGTCTTTGCGGATATTATTATCTTCAGTGATAGCATCACGATAGGGCGGGATATAAGCAGTCATCACTTCATCTTGCAATAACCCCTGTTGCCAAGCCTGTGCCGCCATTTGATGGGAGCGCAGTGCTAAAGCATCTTGATCTTCTCGACTGATACCATAGGTTTTCGCCATCTGCTCCGCCGTATCGCCCATACGCAAACCGGTTGAATATTCGGCGACGGCGGGGGCCACCGGGAGCAAATCGCGCAATTTCAATCGGCTGAACAACTTCAATCGCTGGGATAAAGTTCGGGCTTTATTCACATCCACCAAGGTTCGCGCCAGTGCTTTGCTGACCCCAATGGGCAAAACAGAAGAAGAATCCGCCCCTCCCGCGATGGCTAGCGTGACAGAGCCGGCAATGATGCTCTGCGCAACATTAGCCACCGCCTGAAAGCTGGTCGCACAGGCGCGGGAAACACTATAAGCATCAGTATGCACACTCATGCCCGTGCCCAGAACGATTTCGCGCGCAATATTCGGCGCTTCAGGCATTTGTACTACTTGGCCAAACACCAGTTGGTCAATGAGTTCAGGAGCAACGCCACTTCTGGCCAATAATTCACTGACCACAATTTTGCCTAAATCTACAGCTGGCACGCCATGATAAGCAGTTGCCTGCTTGGCAAAAGGGGTGCGCAGGCCGCTGACTATGGCAATGCGATCGCCCTGACGCGTCACTAGCGGTAATGGCTTACTCATAAATGCTCCTGATAAGTCAAAGTGGCTTTGATGAAAGCATAACAAATAACAGGTCTGACCTGATCCAATTATTGTTAACCAAACATTTACATTTGGTAAACCTATAGAATAGGAAAGTGAGAGCAGGAGCAACTTTTCGCAATAAAAATAAGGAGAATTAAGAGCTGGCGGGGCGGGTATAACCTAATAAATTCACAGCGGAAATAATACAAAAACAAACGCGAAGCAAAAAGCCCCGCGTTTTAAGGTTACTCGACGTACCTGAATCTTCTCAGCCCAAAGGGCTGATTAACGCAAACCCAGCTGGAAAATCATGGTTTCTGCCTGGCAAGAGAAAGTGAAATCAATGGTTAAGCGCACGCCACCTTCCGTTTCTTCCAGCTTATGCTCAATAAGACAAGGTTCCGATTCAACCGCGCGTGCTTTTTCAGTCAGCGTTTTCAGCATTGTTTCAGCTTCAGCGCGGTTGCCAAATACACAGCTATAAGATGCGGTGCAGTCGGTATTGTCCATTACTGTGCCAACATCGACACAACAGCATGCCGCTGTTTCTTCAGCATTACAGCGCTTGTTTGTTGATCCAACAGTTGCATCTGACATCTTCAATTCTCCTCAGCGGATATTTCAAAATAGGTGCAAATTGCCTATCTGATAGCGCAAATGACCATTAGCGCAAAAAAATATTTTCTCTAACACCATTTTACTACCGTCAATCATTGGGTACTAGAACTTACTGTTTATAAGCCTATTAAGTGACGGAAATCACAGTAAAATTGTTAGCCAACTCATCAATGATGTATCAGTTGCTACTAAATTGTGAGTTTTTTGTTAACTACGTCTATTTTTTGCAATCAAAATTGACCAAATGCTAAAACATGCTTGCAACACTCGCACAGGTCAGACCTATACTTCAGCCACTGGTCTGCTTTGTCTGACCGATAACGGACCCTACAATCCCGCATTCTCTTGTTACGGTATGTAACATAGTTTAAATAAAACAATGAGGTTTTGGTCATGAACCAGAAAAACCTGTTTACCCGATCAGCTCTGGCAGCTGCAGTAGCACTGGTTTCTTCGAACGTTTCTGCGGCTGGTTTTCAGCTAAATGAATATTCAGCAGCTGCGTTGGGCCGCTCTTTCTCTGGTGAAGGCGCTGTTGCTGACAATGCTTCCGTGGGTAGCCGCAACCCCGCCGCAATGACTTTATTCGACCGCCCCTCTTTCTCTGGCGGTGCGGTGTATGTTGATCCAAATGTTGATATCAGTGGCACATCCCCGGTATCAGGCAGGAGTACCAGTGCCAAAAACATCGCGCCATCAGCGTGGATCCCGAATATCCACTTTATTATGCCGCTGAATGAACAATGGGCAATTGGGGCTTCTGGTACTTCAAACTACGGTTTAGCAACTGAATTTAATGATGACTATATTGCCGGTTCTCTCGGCGGTCAGACTGACCTGAAAACCGCTAACCTGAACTTGGCTGCTGCCTATCGCCTGAATGAAAACTTCAGCTTTGGTTTAGGTTTTAATGCAGTTTATGCCGATGCGAAAATTGTCCGTCATATTGGTGAAGCGGGCCGTGGGGTTATCCCAGCCAGCACTGAAGTGACCCGTATGGAGGGGACAAAATGGGGCTATGGTTGGAATGCGGGCGTTCTGTATGAAGTTGATAAAGAAAACCGTTACAGCTTCACCTATCGCTCTAAAGTGAAAATCGATTTTGATGGTGATTTCAGCAGCCAGTTACCACCACCAAGTGGTACCGGCGGCCGAGTTATTCCAGGGGCATTAACCCTGAACTTGCCGGAAGTGTGGGAAGTGTCTGGCTATAATAAAGTGGCACCACAATGGGCGGTTCACTACAGCATGGCCTATACCAGTTGGAGTCAGTTCAAAGAGCTGAAAGCCACCGGAACCAACGGCCAAACACTGTTTGAGAAGCAAGAAGGTTTCCGCGATGCTTACCGTATCGCGCTAGGTACCACTTATTATTACGATGATAACTGGACGTTCCGTACTGGTATTGCCTTTGATGACAGCCCAGTTCCCGCCGATAACCGCACTATCTCGATTCCAGACCAAGACCGCTTCTGGATAAGTGCCGGTACGACCTACGCTTTCAACAAAGATGCCTCAGTTGACGTCGGGATTTCCTATATGCACGGTCAGAATGTACATATCTCGGAAAAAACCCCTGCGGCATTGCGCGGGACAACCTATCAGTTTGACTCGAAAGGTACGGCAATGCTGTATGGCGTGAACTTCAACTACGCCTTCTGATAGCTATGCTTAACAGCATCATTGATATCAATGATGCCCATAAAAAAGCGCCGTGAGGCGCTTTTTTATTTACCGAGACCAACAATCTATCAGTTAGCTGAATCGATACTTTCTAATTCATCCTGAATAGCCTGAGCATTAGAATTAACTTCCGGTTTCAACTGGCCGCCGCTCGCCAGGAAATCATAGCGTTGGAAGTATGCTTCGCGCACCATCAGATACGGATCGGATGAATTACGCAGCAAACCATCAGAATCCAATAGCTGCGCACGTGTTTCTACCCCTTCCAACACCCATTTCCCTGCTGACATCCAGAAAGTCAGGTAACTCAGCACCGGATAGACATAATCCGCAGCATCGCCCCCGTCTTCACGAATGGTGAAGCTACCATAGCCCGGTAATACCACATAAGGACCATAACCGACATTGTAATGACCCAACGTGCTACCAAAGCGGTGCGGAACTTCTTTCGCCAGTTTTGGATTAGCCATACCCGCCACATCAATCAAGCCCCCCATCCCCAAAATAGTGTTCAGGAAGAAGCGGTTAAAGTGCTTCATTGCATTGTACGGGTCGCCAACTAGGAAACTGTTGACCATGCTGGCGGGCTCTTCAAGGTTACCCAGGAAGTTACTCATCCCATTACGCGCAGGTTGTGGCACGTAATCACGCCAAACAACAGCCACCGGGCGCACAATATACGGGTCAAGAACCTCATAGTTAAAATTGAACATTGCCCGGTTAAAACCTTCTAGTGGATCAGAGCGGCCCTGCTCAATGTGATCCGGCGAGCTACTGGCACATCCGACTAACAGTACGGTTGCAAAAGCCAGCCCAATCAGGCGGTAGTTCATATTTTTCTCCATGAAATTCTTTCAACCCCTTATATTTAAGGGATCTGTTTGTTTATCTGAACATTAATTGTCTGGGGCTGCCCTTTCGTACCGAAATCCTGCACACCACTGTCACCAAACCAGTCACCCGATTGCGCATTAGCAGTGCCATCCAATGAAATTCGGGCACGCACATTCACTTGCGGCAAAGAGGAGAGCAAACGCTCCGGCATCATTGCATTACTATCATCCAGAATGACTGATAACGGGAATCGGCTCAAAGGCAGCTGTTTTACAGCAACCGGGATTGGGCTTTTTCCGTCTGTTACCGAAATAATCAGCGCCCCCTGTTGGGGTAATTTCTGTGCGGCCTCAGGTGACAATGAGAGCTCTATTTTCAGTGTAGCTGTTTCCTGCCCTGCCTGTGATTTCGCTTGCGCAATACTGCGTTTTATCACTTCTGTGCGAGAATCACCAGCTGGCAGCAATTTTAGCATAACTTCCCACGCGCCAATGGCTTGTTTAAAATCGCCCTGCTCAAAAGCATTAAAAGCTAATAAACTCATGGCGCGCAAGTTAGTGTGATCCTGCCCGACGATGGTGCGCAGCATCGTGGTAGCTAATTGATTATCCTGTGGATCATTGGAGCGAATCAGCACTTCAACATAACCGAGCCTGACATCATTATTATCGGGCGCAAGTTGGTAAGCTTTAGCGAAAGCCTGTGTTGCCGTGCTGGCATTGTTCAGTGCCATGCCCACTCGGCCCAACATCATCCAATCATTGAGATTCCCGCTATCTCGCTGCAATGAGGTGCGCAACCCCAACCCCAAACGCGCGATTTCCTCCATCGTCAGAGGTTCAGCCCGCTCATTGGCTACTCTGCCCCGTAATTCAGGCATTTGTGCCTCAACCTGATGCCACGCCTGCACTTGCGCCAAACCGCCAGTTTTCAGATATAACCCAACGGACACCACGACCAGAATCACCATACCCGGTAATAAAACCCAGCGGTTAATTGGGCTGGCTTGTTCAAATGATTGCGCGGGGATATCTGTCAGCAGGTTTTGTTGCAATTCCTGAATCAATTCCGGCTGCTGCGCCACCACACCTTGGGCTTCGTCTGCAGCCAATTCAGATAATCGGTCTTGATAAATCGCCTTATTCAGCTCATCTCGGGTGGTCAGCGGTGAATTCGTCTCTTGGCGCATCGCCGGTATGACCAGCAAGGCACCCGCGACCGCCAGCAAAATAATGACTATCAGCCAAAAAGCCATTAGGGTTGTTTCCTCTTCATCTTTTTATCTTGCGCCGAGAGCGGTGTTGGCGCACGAGCATCTTGCTCAGCCAATAGAGTATGTAGCCGTTGCTGCTCCTGCAGCGAAAATGCCGTATTTTTCTCTCCCCGCCGGCGGGCACGTAGCACCACAATCAACGCCCCAATCAAGACAAACAGTGCTGGCCCCACCCATAAAATCAACGTAGCGGCGGTGACCGGCGGCTCATATGTCACGAAATTGCCGTATCGGGCTACCATATAGTCAATAATTTGCTGTTTGGAATCACCCTGCTGTTGCAGTTCATACACCTTGCCCCGCATATCAGCAGCAATGGTGGCATTGGAGTCAGCAATGCTGTTGTTCTGACATTTAGGGCAGCGCAGTTGCTCGGTGAGCTCACGATACTGCTGTTCCTGCGCCACCGAACTAAAGGTATAAGTATCAATGGCAGCAAAAACATTGGTCGCCAAAATACTCCAGCTGAATATCAGGCCGAGTGCCAGATGAAATAATCTCATGCGCCCCCCTGATACTTTTTATACAGTGGTAAAATTTCCTGCTGCCAAACACGGTCATTAAGGTCGCCCGCATAGCGATAGCGAATAATGCCTTGGCCATCTATCAAGAAAGTTTCTGGCGCGCCATAAACCCCCAGATCCAGCCCCAACATGCCGTCACCATCATACAAACTGAGGGCATAAGGGTTTCCCAGCGAATTGAGCCACTGTACCGCTTTGCTGCGATCGTCTTTATAGTTCAGCCCCACCACCCGGATACCCTGTGCCGCCAATTTATTCAGATATTCATGCTCAGCACGGCACGTCGGACACCAAGTCGCCCATACATTGAGCAACATTGGTTTCCCATTATGCAATACCGCTTGATCAAAAACTTTCCCGGGTTGCTCAAGAGATTCCAACTTAAATGCCGGCACCGGTTTACCCACCAGCGCCGATTCCAGCATGGTGGGGTCATCACCATTGGCATTGCGGGTCAATTGGACGAGAAAAGCGACGACTAGCAGTAAAAACAGCACCAACGGAATAAACATCAGCTTATTGAGTTTCATTATTTAGCCTCCGTTGCCGCGTCGCGCTTTAACTTTTTACTCATCCGATAACGGGGGTCGAACATACAGAAGATACCGCCGATGGCCATAAACACCCCGCCATACCAAATCCAGCGGACAAATGGCTTGTAATACAAGCGCACCGCCCACGAACCGTCATCCAGTTCTTCCCCCAAGGCGGCGTACAGATCACGGGTTACCCCGCCATCAATGGCCGCCTCAGTCATCATCGAGCGCGCCACCGCGTAATAACGTTTCTCGGCATGTAGCGTGGCTTCTGGCTTACCATTGCGGGTGACATCAATAATGCCGACACCGCCGGTATAGTTTGGCCCTTTAATATCGTGAACATCACGGAAGACAAAGTGATAATCGTGGATATCTATGCTATCACCGGCTTTCATGCGCACATCGCGCTCAACACTGTAATTCTGGCTAAATGCAATGCCAATCACCGTTACCGCCACCCCAAGATGGCCCAACACCATGCCCCAATGGCTGCGGGAAAGGTGGCTTAAGCCGCGCCAGAAGCCATGGCGATGAGTCGCGCGCTCGTGCAACTCCATCAAGGTGAGGATAATCACCCAGATGGCCATTATCAGCCCGACCACCGTCATGCCGGCGAGAGTATCTTGCAGCAACCACGGCAGCCATATCGATGTCAATAAAGTGACCACCAGCGCCACAGCCAAGCGTTTGTACAATTTACTCGGCTCATCCCGCCGCCAGCGAACTAAGGGCCCAATCCCCATTAACAGTGCCATCGGCGCCATCAACCAAGTGAACATAGTATTAAAGAAAGGTTCGCCGATTGAGATGCTGCCCAGCCCTAACTGTTTGTGTACCAATGGCAGCAATGTGCCCAGCAACACCACCAGCATGGCGGCAATCAGCAACACATTATTGCCGAGCAGGAAAGTCTCGCGCGAGAAAACTTCATGCTGAGTGCGGCTCTTCACCTGCGCGCCTTTAACGGCGTACAACAATAAGGAACCGCCGATGACAATCACCAGATAAGCCAGAATAAACATGCCGCGCGCCGGATCAGAGGCGAAAGAGTGCACCGAAACCAATACCCCGGAGCGCACCAAGAATGTCCCCATCAGACACAGAGAAAATGCGGTAATAGCCAGCAATACCGTCCAAGCTTTGAATGTCCCGCGTTTTTCGGTGACGGCCAATGAATGAATCAGTGCCGTGCCCGCCAGCCAAGGCATAAAGGAAGCATTTTCTACCGGATCCCAAAACCACCAACCGCCCCAACCAAGCTCATAATAAGCCCAGACTGAGCCGAGCACGATGCCCATGGTCAGAAACACCCATGCCGCCTGAGTCCACGGGCGTGACCAGCGCGCCCAGGCACTGTCGAGTCGCCCGGCCATTAACGAGGCAATGGCAAACGCAAATGCGACCGAAAAGCCGACATAGCCCATGTAGAGTAAAGGCGGGTGGAAAATCAACCCGACATCCTGCAACAACGGGTTCAAATCGTTGCCATCAATGGGGAAGTCCGGCAAGGTGCGGTTGAACGGATTCGAGGTCAGAATAATAAATAGCAAGAAGCCCGCCGTTATCATCCCCAGCACCGACAGCACTCGGGCCACCGCATCATCCGGCATAGAGCGGCTAAACAGCGCAACCGCCAGTGACCAGCCACTGAGCAGCAGCACCCACAACAGCAGTGACCCTTCGTGCGCCCCCCAAGTAGCAGCAATCCGATAATAGACCGGTAAATGTGAATTCGAGTTTGCCGCCACATAGGAGACAGTGAAATCATTTACCACAAATGCATATGCAAGGCAGATAAATGAAAGGGTAATGGTGGCGAACATTCCATAGGTCAATGGCCTACCAGTTGCCATCATGCGAGCATCCTGACGCGCGGCCCCCCACTGCGGGTACCAACTCAGCAGCAGTGAGATAGCCAGCGCCAGACATAATAAGAAATTGCCAATTTCAGGCATCATGAGCCAGTGCCCTCGCCGTGGGTGCTGCGGTAAGCCTCCGCTGGGCGGGTGTGATTCTCTTTCATCGCTTCTTGCACTTCCGGCGGGGTATATTTTTCATCATGTTTTGCCAAGACTTCTTTGGCATTGATGGTGTTATCCTCAGCAAATACTCCTTGCGCCACCACGCCCTGCCCTTCGCGGAACAAATCGGGCAGAATGCCAGTGTAAGTCACGGTAACCGCACCACGCGCATCGAAAACCTTGAAACTCATTGCCAGCGTTTTATCATCGCGTTTCACCGATCCCGGCATCACCATGCCGCCAATGCGCAGGCGCTGGCCGATTTCTGGCTTCTCATGGCGCTCGCCTTTACCCTGTAAAATTTCACTTGGGGTATAAAACAAATCAATATTAGAACGCAGCGCATACAGCACCAGAGTGGTGGTCAAACCGATACCAATGAGAACCACAATCGCTAAAGAGAGCCGGCTTTTTCTACGAGGGTTCACGACTGTTTCTCCTGCGAACGGGGAACATTTTTGACTTGATCACGTTGGGACTGATTTACCTGGCGAATGCGTTGCTCTCTCGCCTCACGGCGCTGAATATCTGCTAATAATTGATGATATTGCCAGCGGGTATGCCCCCACAGGCCCAACAGGGATAATAGGGCTGCGGCCACTGCCAGCCAGACATAAAAACCATAACCGCCCATGGCAAAAAATGCCGCCCAAGAGTTAAAGGCCGGATTCATACACGAGGCTCCTTTCGCAATAAAGCGGCAGCCCAAGGGCGCTGACGCTCTTGCTGTAAAATCACATTACGCAGGCGCATTAATGTCAGAGTGATAAAGAAAAACAGATAGCCAAAAATAGCCCAGCGCAGCGGAGAGCGCATACTCGGATCAATGCTTTGCTGCATGTTGGTCGAACCTTGATGCAAGGTATTCCACCACACGACGGAGAAATGAATGATGGGGATATTCACCACGCCAACCAGCACCAGAATACCGGCGGCTCGCCCTGCCAGTTTGCGGTCTTCAAAGGCGTTATACAGCGCTATCACACCCAAATACAGGAACAGCAACACCAGCTCGGAGGTCAGCCGCGCATCCCAAACCCACCACGTTCCCCACATGGGTTTCCCCCAGGCCGAACCGGTAACCAAGGCAATAAAGGTAAACACCGCGCCCACCGGGGCCATCGCCGCCACGAGGTTATCGGACATTTTCATTTGCCAGACCAAACCAACAAACGCCGCGATGGCCATCGACAGATAAATTCCCATCGACCAAATCGCTGCTGGCACATGTAAATACATGATACGAAAGCTATTACCTTGTTGGTAATCCGCTGGGGCAACCCCCAATCCCCACCCCCAGCCCACAATCAGGCAGATAACTGTCGCCATGCTCAGCCATGGAATAAACCGGCCACACAACTGATAAAGCCGTTCGGGTTTAGCGAATTGATGAAACCATTTCCACATTTTTCATTGCTCACGTTAAAATTGGCCGAGCATCGCCCCATTGGCAACACCGGTGCAGGGTAAGGCGCACAATCAGCTCTGACTGCGTTAACTAACGCCTTTAAGCTTCTGAAAATCGGCACTCTTTTCTTTTTTATAAATCGTATTAGCTGATAGCCAGCTTGCCAGCCACCATAAATAGCTAGTGCACACTCACTCTCAATGCAGCAGCGGTAGCAAAAGGGGCCAATGTCGCGCTTCCTGCTAACATCGCCCCCAAAATAGCCAAATAACCATCAATGGGCAGAGCCATCGAAGCGGCATCAATGGCCGCAGTGGCAAAGATCAACACCGGGATATACAGCGGTAGCACCAATAAACTTAACAAAACCCCGCCTTTACGTAAGCCAACCGTCAGCGCCACACCAATCGCCCCGATAAAACTTAAGGTCGGCGTCCCCAAAAGCAGTGTCAGCGCCATCGCGATGGCCGTGTTACTGTCGAGGGAAAGCAATAGAGCCACCAGCGGCGATAAAATAAGTAAAGGTAGCCCGGTAACAACCCAGTGAGCACACACTTTGCCTAACACCGTGAGTGCCAGCGGGCTGGGCAATAACAACAACTGTTCAAGAGAGCCATCGTGGAAATCATCACGAAATAACCGCTCCAGTGATAATAACGATGCCAATAATGCGGCAACCCAAATAATACCCGGCGCAATACGCGCCAATAATTGCGGTTCAGGGCCAACACCCAATGGAAACAAGGTGATGACAATCAGAAAAAACCAGAGCGGGTTCACAATTTCTGCACCTTTTCTGAAGGCAATTTTCAATTCACGGCGCAACACGCTGATAAACATTAACTCTCCTGCGTGTTGGTCAAACGGATTTTACGGACGTGCTGCCCCATCCCATCTAAATCCTGATGGGTGGTCAGTAGCACCAAGCCCCCGGTGGCAGCATGTTCCTCAAACAGAGCCAATAAGCTGCTAACGCCCTGTTTATCAATTGCTGTCAGCGGTTCATCCAAAATCCATAGCGGAGCCTGACTCAGCCATAAGCGGGCCAAAGCCACCCGTCGTTGTTGGCCTGCAGATAACTGTGACACGGGCAAATCTTCGTATCCCACCAGCCCCACCTGAGACAATGCTTGCCAGATAGCGTCACTATTAACCTGTTGAAAAACAGACTGATAAAATGCCAAATTTTCAAAAGGAGTCAGTACAGACTTGATTCCCGGCTGATGACCTAAAAAGAGTAAATCCTGATGATAGCGGGCCCGATCGCGACGAATATTCTCCCCCAGCCAATTCACCTGCCCAACGTCTGCATCGGCAAGCCCCGCCAAAATACGTAATAGACTGGTTTTACCTGCGCCATTAGGCCCCTCGACTTGCACAATCTCCCCCGCAGTCACACAGAAACTCAGCTGTTGGAATAAGCTGCGGTCATCTCGGATGCAGGTCAGATTTTTAGCTTCCAGCATGAGGGATTATCTTCCGCCGTAGGATTGCCAGTTCAGGAAAACCAAATGATAACATAAAGGCTTAATCCTTACGTAGTATGGGCCTAACGCTATTCCTACCCTTATAGAGGTAATATTCGGGTTAAGATCAATATTCTGCAGAAAAAACCGCCAACGCCGCAAATAACTGACTTTTTACGTCCGCTTCATCACGCCAAAATTGGCAAGCAATCATTTACAACTATGCTTATTACTTGGTTATTCGCTTATTTTCTTTACTGACTAGGGATCCCTATGAGGGATAAAAAACAGCCTCAAGATAAAGGCGATTTGACAGTGGAAAGTGACGAGTTACGTGAAGGAAAGGAAATTGCAGTGAATGCCAAAAGACTGCCCTCCAAAGCCGCGGCCATTCATAAGATTATCCGTATGGATGGTGAAAAAGAGCTAGAGCGCGACAGCTTTGCACTATTTAGTTAGTAGCTTTATGCGACTTAACTCATATTGTGATTGGCTCGTTGGAAATCTTCTATTTAGTCTTTAATGGCTCAATACCTTGGCAGCAAAGTGGACAGGGATTCATCCCCCCACAGGAGTAACTGCTCGAATTTGGCTGTTATACGCGGGCGTTTTTTGCTTACCGGTACCCATTATTCACGACTAATTGGTGACAGAGTAACCAAACAGGCAGCTAACTGCTTATTATCTGGGTCAAAATGCGTATAATGCTCCGGCAGCTTACTGCATTAGTGGTAAAACCCGGCGATAAACGGGTCCCCGTAGTTAAACGGATATAACAAGCCCCTCCTAAGGGCTAGTTACTGGTTCGATTCCAGTCGGGGACACCACAACCGATTATCATAGTGTCTCATTCAGATTCAAATCACTTAAAAATCAAATAAAAACAAAGACCATTCAGTTATCCGTCGTCTCACCACATCTCAATCGGGTTCTCCAGAGCTCATTTTGATGATGGTATTTATGATGGTATTATTTGGTTTGGTATTGAGATACCATCAAATAAGAGGCTAAACCTATGTGTCTTACTGTCCTTACTTACTGTTCATTAGCCATATGTCAAGATCAGGCACCGCTATCCGATAAATTTTTTCCTCTTATTCATCATTCGGTTACCAATCATTTTCATAATAAAACCCACCTTCAACTTAGCATCTGGAGCAATCAATAATGGCTAAGGCCCCACTAACTGATTTGAAAGTACGTTCGTCTACCGCTCAAGATAAAGCATACAAACTCACTGACGGTGCGGGTTTATATCTACTTATCCAGCCCAACGGTGCCAGATACTGGCGGATGAATTATCGGTTTGGTGGTCGTCAGGGAACTTTAGCTTTTGGCGTCTATCCCGATGTTTCACTTAGTGAAGCGAGAAAAAGACGTGATGCAGCTAAGACACTTATTGTGGCAGGTGTTGATCCAAAAGAACAAAAAAAAGCAGATAAGCAAATTGCCCAGCCAGGAGATACATTTGAAACAGTAGCGCGTAGATGGCATACAGGAACACTGGGACATGCTGAATGGAAACCCATCACCGCAACAAAAATACTGAGCGCGATGGAGAATCATTTATTCCCCCTAATTGGCTCCCACGGTATCGCAAAGTTACAGACTCGCGATTTAATTGCACCATTACGCGCTGTTGCTGAGAAAGGAAATGCAGTTACCGCTGCACGCTTAGGGCCGACATTAGTTGCCATATTCCGCTATGCCGTACAGGAGGGTTTGATTAGTTATAATCCCGCGCATGACTTAAAAGGTGCGGTTCAACCAAGAAAAACACAACACCGCCCAGCGTTACCATTCAACCGGCTGACTGAGCTATTACAACGTATAGAAAACTATACCAAAGGCCGTGAATTAACTCGTTTGGCAGTGATGCTAACATTGACGGTATTTGTCCGCTCCAGTGAATTACGTTTTGCCCGTTGGTGTGAAATTGATTTTGATAAAGCGCTGTGGATTATTCCAGGAAACAGGGAGGAGCTGCCTGAAGTTCGTTATTCTGGCCGAGGAGCAAAAATGGGCTTACCTCATTTAGTACCGTTATCAAAACAGGCATTAGCCTTATTTCGCCAGCTATATGAGATATCAAAAGACTACGAATTAGTTTTCCCCGGTGATTACAATCCCTATAAGCCGATGAGTGAAAATACTATAAATAAAGCATTAAGAACTATCGGCTATGACACCAAAACTGAAGTATGTGGACATGGTTTCCGAGCAATGGCATGCAGTGCGTTAACTGAGTCACGACTGTGGTCAAAAGATGCCGTAGAGCGGCAGATGAGCCATATGGAGCGCAATGAAGTTCGGGGAGCCTACACTCATTTGGCCGTTCATATGGAAGAGCGATTACTCATGATGCAATGGTGGGCTGATTATTTGGATGCAAACAGAGAGCAAATAATCACGCCTTATGAGTTTGCGGGTGCAGATAGATAATATTCGCTCAACTAATTTGAATATTGTGAGCCTGTACAAAATTGCTATTAGCTGACCCTGTAAATAATTCTGTGTAACTGCCACCATATTAAAGGTGATCGCTCAGGCGGTCACCGAACTCGATAATAAAACGACTCATCGCCAGCCGCCAGTTCTGGATCGGCATACTCCATTTTTTTGAAGCATCCTTGATCGCCAGATAAATAACCTTTCTCACTGAGTCGTCTGTCGGGAACACTTTGCGCTTTTTGATAGCTGCACGGATCACGCTGTTCAGCGATTCGATAGCATTAGTGGTGTAGATGGCTTTGCGGATGTCGGGCGGGTAGCCAAAGAACGTATTGAGATTTCCCCAGTGCGCACGCCAGCTTTTGCTGATTTGCGGGTATTTATCGTCCCAGGTTGCCGCGAAGTTATCCAGCGCCATCAGTGCCGCCGCTTCTGTCGGAGCCTGATACACCGTTTTCAGTCCGCTGGTGACGGCTTTGTAGTCCTTCCACGACACGTATTTCAGGCTGTTGCGCACCATGTGAATGATGCAAAGCTGGATATGCGTCTGTGGATACACGCTGTTTATCGCATCCGGGAAGCCTTTCAGGCCGTCCACACAGGCAATCAGAATATCCTGAAGGCCCCGGTTTTTAAGCTCCGTCAGCACACTGAGCCAGAACTTCGCCCCTTCGTTTTCAGCCAGCCACATGCCCAGAAGTTCTTTCTGACCTTCAGTATTAATGCCGAGAGCGAGGAACACCGCTTTGTTTATCACGCTACCACTTTGACGAACTTTCACCACGATACAGTCAAGATAAACAATGGGATACAGCGCATCCAGAGGCCGACTTTGCCATTCAGCAACCTGTTCTTTAACCGCATCGGTGACTTTAGATATCAGCGTGGGTGACACGTCCGCATCGTACATTTCCTTGAATGTGGCGACGATTTCACGGGTTGTCATGCCTTTGGCGTACAGGGACAAAATCTGGCTGTCCATCTGCGTGATACGCGTCTGATTTTTCTTGATAAGCTGTGGCTCGAAGGTATTTTCACGGTCACGAGGCGTGCTCAGTTCAATCTCGCCATCGTCGCACAGCAGCGTTTTGGATGAATAGCCGTTGCGGGTATTTGAACCGGTTTTTGGGGCATTTTTCTCGTGTCCGAGGTGTTCAGTCAGCTCTGCATTGAGCGCTGTTTCGACGGTAAGCTTCGTCAGCATACGGGAAAACGCATTGAGATCGGCCTCGGTTTTGAGGCCTTTAGCCAGTTCTGCAGCGAGAGCTTTAAGTTTCTTCTCGTCCATAATTTGCCTGTCTCCGTTGTTGGAGTGAACATATCAAAAACAGGCAATTACACAATTTTAATTACAGTCTCTATTAGCTCACAAAATAAATGTTGCGCCGTCTGATTTAAAACCCAACATCAGATTCATTATTATTTTAACCATGCAATTTATCTCGATGAACAGAAAGTGATGATGTAGGAATGGGTGGATACCGTTGCTTCGCATCACCCCGCCGCTTTCCTTATTTCATTAAACGAGTGATAGCTTAACCGTATGATGAATGTTTATCGATATTGAGTATTTTAGTTAGTTTTTCAAAAGGATAAGGTTTTAGCATACGTTTACGGAATTTATAGGCGGGGTATTATTTTAATGAAGGATTTAGCCTACAAGTGTAGGCTTGAGAATCAATAGGCTACTTCCATCTTTTCGTCTTCTCACCGTTAATGCGACAGAGCCATTTTATCTGCTGGCTGCCTGGAAAACCGACAGCACAACTTTTGCTGACCTCACGTGGCTAATGCTACACAATCGGCGAGAGTTTGCCTTTGCTCACGCCGCAGGTAAGTTATTATTCGACTAACTTACTTAGTCGGTTATCAAAATGCATAAACCAGAGCTAAGTTTCCACTCAGACCATGATTACCCTGTCCCTCAATTATATTTCCCCCTGCAATCATAGAGAGTGGTCCATTGTTAACGGCCAAATTGACTCCTCCCCGAAACTGGTTGCGGCTACTGAATGCGGCACTTTGCTCTATATCGTAATCATAAAGCTGCCCTTTACTGTGGACTGATGGTGAGCTGAGTGTATGTTCATAACCTAATCGAATAACAGGCGTCACAGACCAACGTCCAGAGATAAAAGGTTTAACTCCTACATTGATGTTGGTAACAGCACTCGTCATCGTGTTATCAAAACCGTCCATATTGAGTGATAATTCACTACCGGTCTCTTGGACATTATCGAGATGAAGGTGTGATACTCTCATTCCTATTGATGGCTCCAGCGTTATCGTGGATGTGGTATAGAGATATCCCAGTGATAATTTAGCTCCCAATTGATGGCCATCAGTATCACCGCTAGTTTTCCCCAAACCACTTCCTAGCTCCCGTTGGCTCTGGTAGTCGATAACCCCCGCATTAAATCCAAGCTCCGTGTATAGCCCCTGTTCGGGATTATCGACGCCATAACGTCCCCCTAAACCGAGAAAAGTCGAGTTAGTGTCAATTTGGCCTCCACCACTTTCTACCTTTCCTCGCGCATACCCAAGATCGCCGTAAGCACTCAAATTTTCGCTAACCCGGTGAGTTATACCCACGACAACGCCATAAGTACGTTCATCACTACTGACCGCCTGTCTCGACCCATCAACACTAATAACGTCGGCCAACATATGAGCCCATACTTTATTTTGCCCCTCACTAAGTTCTATACCAGTAAGATAAGGTTGCAAAGCTTGGTCAATAGTTGCAGGTTGTCGTAGCAAGTAACTTGCCGTATCGGCATATACTTGACCACCAACTCTTGTCTCAACGCCACTTAATGTTTCTGCATCAATAGCAGATTGTAAATAATAATTGTAAGCAGTGTTACGGCCCGATAAATCGCTATTCTGTAATTGACTCAATAACTGTATTCCGGCTTCAGTATTACCGTAACTATCTTCTTGACCTGGGAGAGAATGATATTCAACCATTTTTGCACGCAATACATAAATTGTTTCTTGCGACAGTCCAAGACCTGTCCTCAAATAGTTATTCATATCCCCATATTGGGTGACAATCTCATCCAATCCAGCCTGAAGGTAACTGGCATCTACTGTGAGCATCGGTTTATAGATAGCCGAAGCCTCCGCAGGGAGTACTGCCAACGTCGCATCGACCCGCACCTGGGTATATTCATTAGTCGCCAGATAATCTTCCATAATAGTTTGGCGGTCCACACCGGCAATACTTTGCAGGATTACCGCGGTCCATCCGGTACGATCTTTACCCGCAGTGCAATGAAATAAGGCGGCACCATCAGCAACAGCCAATTCATTAAATAATAAGCCAAATTTATTATGCTTAGCATCGTTACGCACAAAGTCACATCACAGGTAAGCTTTACACCCAGCGGATTGAACGCGAAAACCTGAATCTTCGTAACCGGTTAAAACGACTGAATCGCAAAACGCCTGGGTACTCAAAATCGGCAGAAATGCATGACAAGATAATCGGCACGTTCATTGAGCGTGAGCATTACCTGCAATGACCCTATCTACACATTGAATACGTGACCCATTTTTAAACGTCGACGGAATATTATTTCCCAGGCTTCGAGCTGCCATTCAAATATCTTTTAATAATATATTCCCGCACTAACTCCTGCATTGTAGGATATTTCCCACACCAGTAAGGGCGGGTTCTTGCCCGCTCATTTTATCGACAAAAATACATTGAAAATAACGTTTTTGCAGGCATAATGCGCGCAAATCATCTTATATTTACCTACCCCAAAATAGGGGGGAAGGCTTTTATTGTGTCGCGTTCCTGTTATTTTATATTAATCGCGGGTGTATTATCGCCAGCATTGGCTATACCGTTCGCCAGCTTTGGCGCGGAATTACCACCAGTCCAACAAAGTATTCACCAACAGGAACGGCAACGTGCCCTGGAAGAGCGTTTGGCCCCCTCAACACCGGATGTGCGTTTATCTGAACCCTCAACCTCTTTGGGTCGCCTCTCTTTTCCGTTGGAAAAACCGTGCTTCGCCATTGACCACATCACATTGAGCGGAACAGAGCCCTTGCCGCGCTGGCTGCCATTACAACGGCTGGCCAATCAGGCGCAAGGCCACTGTTTGGGCGCGAAAGGCATTAACCTGCTGATGAGCGAGATGCAGAACCGCCTGATCGACCACGGTTATGTCACCACACGCGTGCTGGCTCCGCAGCAAGATTTGAACCGTGGCACGCTGGTGCTACACGTGGTGCCCGGCAAGATACGCCATGTGGCCCTGACACCCGAGAGTGATCGCCATGTCACGCTGTTCACCGCTTTCCCTGCCCGCGCCGGTCACCTGCTGGATCTGCGCGATATCGAGCAGGGGCTGGAGAATCTCCAACGTATCCCCACTGTGCAAGCCAGCATGGAGTTGATCCCCGGCGATGCCCCCGGTGAGACAGATATCGCCCTGAGCTGGAAGCAGAGCAAAATGTGGCGACTGGCTGCTTCACTGGATGACTCGGGCACGCGCAGCACCGGCCGTTATCAAGGCGGTGCAACGCTGTTTCTCGATAATCCTTTATCCCTGAGTGACCAGTTTTATGTTTCTGCCGGCGGCTCCATTAAGAATCGGGGCGAAAAAGGCACCAACAACCTGACAGGGCATTACTCTCTGCCGTTCGGTTACTGGACCGCAGGTATTACCGCCAGCAGCTATGACTACCACCAAACGGTGGCGGGCCTGAATGGCGACTACAGCTACCGGGGCGAAAGTGAGAATGTTTCGCTGCAACTCAGCCGTTTGCTGCACCGCAACGCCAGCCAGAAAACCACCTTCACCTACGATGTGCTAACCCGCTCATCGAAAAACTACATCAATGATACCGAAGTGGAAGTCCAGCGCCGCCGCACCTCGGCTTGGCGCGTCGGGCTACAACATCGCCATTTTATCGCGCAGTCCACGCTGGACGCGGGGATTAGTTATCAGCGCGGCACCCGCTGGTTTGGCGCGGTGCCGGCGCAGGAAGAATATTTTGGCGAAGCCACTGCATTGAGCAAAATTCTGCGACTGAATGCGCAACTGGATATTCCTTTTACGATCCAGCAACAAAACTTCCATTACAACCTGCAATACCAGCGCCAGAGCACCAACACGCCACTGACCCCGCAGGATCAGTTCGCTATCGGTGGTCGTTGGTCAGTGCGCGGGTTTGACGGCGAACGCACCCTCAATGCCGATCGCGGCTGGACGGTACGCAATGATCTGGGCTGGTATACCCCGCTGCCAGGGCATGAGCTGTATGTCGGTGTTGATTATGGCGAGGTGGGTGGTCGCAGTGACCCTTATCTGCTGGGCCAACACTTAGCGGGCGGTGCTGTCGGTGTGCGTGGCCACGTGTTTCATACCCAATATGACCTGTTTGCCGGTAAACCCCTGTCTAAACCCGATGGCTTCAAAACCGACTCGGTGACCCTCGGCTTTAACCTGAACTGGCAATACTAATGTACCTGATGAGTCCTGACTTTTTGAGAATGAACCATGAATAAAAACCTGTACCGAATCGTATTCAACAAGGCGCGAGGCCTGTTGATGGTGGTCGCGGATATCGCGGCTTCCGGTCGGGCGGCTTCGTCGCCCTCGTCAGGTGTGGGTCATACTCAGAGCCGCCGTATCAGTTCTTTATCAACATTAAGCTTCAGCCTGTTATTGGCATTGGGCTGCGTCTCATTATCCGTGCAGGCCAATATTGTCGCCGATACCAGTGCACCGGGTAACCAGCAGCCGACCATTATCAACAGCGCCAACGGTACGCCACAGGTCAATATTCAAACGCCCAGCAGTGGCGGGGTTTCTCGCAACGTCTACAGCCAGTTTGATGTCGATAATCGCGGGGTGATCCTCAATAACGGCCACGGTCCCAATCAAACGCAAATCGCCGGCGTCGTTGACGGTAACCCGTGGCTGGCGCGCGGTGAAGCCAGCGTTATTCTCAATGAGGTTAATAGCCGCGACCCCAGCAAGCTCAATGGTTATATCGAGGTGGCCGGGCGCAAAGCGCAGGTGGTGATTGCCAACCCCGCTGGCATTACCTGTGAAGGCTGCGGCTTTATCAACGCCAACCGCGCCACGCTGACCACCGGTCAGGTGCAACTCAATAACGGCCAACTGACCGGCTACGATGTCGAACGGGGCGAAATTGTTATTCAGGGCAACGGTCTGGACAGCAGCCGTCAGGACCATACCGATCTGATCGCGCGCTCCGTCAAAGTGAATGCCGGTATTTGGGCCAAAGAACTGAATGTCACCACCGGGCGTAATCAGGTGGATGCCGCGCATCAGGCCATTAATGCCAAAGCCAGCGATGGCAGCCCGCGCCCTACCGTGGCAGTGGATGTCGCCAGTTTGGGCGGCATGTACGCCGGTAAAATTCGCCTGATCGGTACTGAAAGCGGTGTCGGCGTGCGCAATGCCGGAAAGATAGGGGCTTCAGCGGGTGATATCACGATAACCGCCGATGGCATGCTGGTCAACAGCGGGCAGATCAACAGCGCCCAACAACTGACGGTGAAGACCACTGGCGAGATAGAAAACGCGGGGGTGCTGTATGCGCAGGGCAACACCCAACTCACCACGGCAGGCAAACTCAGTAACACCGGTACCCTTGCCGCCGCCGGTGACACTTCGCTGCGCGCCGCTGAAGTCAATAGCAGCCGCCACTCCGTCTTAGGGGCGGGCGTTAAATCCGACAACAGCCGCATTACCAGCGGCACACTGCGTGTTGAGGCCAGCGGAAAGTTACTCGCGCAAGGGAAGAATATTAGCGGGACGGCGCAGCACTTCACCGGGCAAAGTCTCGATCTCAGCGGCAGCCAAACGCAAAGCAGTGATTTGGCGCTGACCGCCCAAGGTGGGGATATCGATCTCACGGGGGCAGACTTGTCGGCCAACCAACTGTCCGCCTCGACCGCCTTGATGTTACGCACTGACAGCGCCCGTTTGGTTGCCGAGCAAATGACGCTCGACACTCATTCACTCTCCAATGTGGGCGGCGTGATAGCGCAAACGGGAGCAACAGATTTTAACCTGAATCTGGCCGGTGCGCTGGATAACCGTGGCGGCACCCTCCTCTCTAAGGGCAATATCGCCATCAATGCGCAGCGCCTAGACAGCGATCGTAGCAGCCTATTGGGCGCGGGTGTGCAAAGTGATGGTCGCCTGATGGATGCAGGCAATCTGAAAGTCACCACCCGGCAAGAATTAATCGCACAAGGGCAAACCATCGCCGCAGGCGCCATGACGTTAGCGGGCAGCCGGGTTGATCTGAGTGACAGCTACACGCAAGCCCGTGAGATAAACATCACTGCCACTCAGGGCGATATCAGCACGCAACGCGCCAATATCACATCCCTTGGCGCACTGACCATCAATGCCAACACGAATGCCGGTCAAACCCTCGATAACCAGAGCGGCACATTGGCGGCGAACACCATGTCGTTGAATCTGGGTCAGTTGGACAACCACGCAGGCAAGATAACGGCCAGCGAGGATCTGAGCATTCAATTACAGAGCGATTTCAGCCATCTAGCTGACTCAATACTTCAAGCTGGGCGGGATTTAACCTTGAACACCCGTGGTTCCTTCACCAACGACGGGCAGATATTGTCAGGGGGTCAACTCAGCACAGATTCAAACAGCTTACTGAACAACGGCAATATTATCGCGGCGCAAGCCAGCCTCACAACGGCAGGGGCACTGGTCAACAACGGACAGATATTGACCAGTGGCCAGCTCAATACTGACGTTAACACCCTGTTCAATACGGGCACCATTATTAGTGCACAGGCCACACTCAAAGCACGCGAGCGCATCACTAACTCCGGCCCGAACGCCCTGATCGGTGCCACGGATGAAAATGGTACTTTAGCCTTACTGGCTCCGGTGATTGAAAACAGTGATACCGTCACTGACACCGACACGGCGCCAACGACCACCATTTTAGGGATGGGTAACGTCATTCTGGCTGGCGTTTTAGACAGTAATGGCCTCTACCAGCAAGCTGCTCAGGTACTCAATATCTCTGGCTTAATTGAGTCAGGCAAAGATCTGCTGGTTTACGCCAATACGCTGACCAATCGCCGCCATATTCTCACCGCTAACAGTGATTTTGTCGTGGCCGACACGGTGAATGGCTCGGCTTATTGGACGGAAGATAACCCCGATATTCCGGGGGGACGCTATGCTGAGCCCCCTCATGGTGGCTCGATGAACAGCGATTATATCGGCACAGATTATACGTCGACTATCGCCTATAACAGCATCGATAACATCAGCCCTGAAGCGCAACTATTGGCTGGCGGGAACTTGACCGCTCAAGTCGGCACACTGGAAAACTACTGGAGTAAAGTCAGTGCGCAAGGCGAGATTGATCTGACCGGTGTCACTGTGCAACAAGATGGTTGGGGGAATGCGCAACGGCTGATCGAAAGAACAACCTCCACAGGCGTGTGGCGTTATCGTACCTATAAAGGTGATTTATGGGGTACCGCTTGGGGTCCGGAGGTGAGTGAACAGGCGACCAACCAATACGCCTCCAGCCTCACCGCAAAAACCATCAGTGGCAGCGGGAGCACTATCAATAATGGGGCCAACCCCGGTGCTGTTACGCCTCCCGGAGGGAGCAGCAATACTGGCAAAGATCTGGCTGTCGAATTTAACGGTATCTCCCTGACACAACCTAATGGTGGGCTGTATCAGTTCAGTACTGACTACACCGTCAACAGCCAGTATCTGATAGAAACGAATCCTGCCTTTGCCAACCTGAATAACTGGCGCGGATCAGACTACCTTCTCCAGCAATTGAATAATGACCCGAATGTGATATTCAAACGGTTGGGAGATAACGCCTATGAACAGCGTTTAGTACGCGACCAGGTGCTGGCGTTGACCGGCCAGGCTGTGGCCAATGATTACCGTAGTGCGCAGGAACAGTTCGAAGCACTCTTTGCGGCGGGCCTGGAGTACAGCAAAGCGTTCAATATTGCCCTTGGTACTCACCTCAGTGCTGAACAAATGGCGGCATTAACCACCAATATCGTGCTGATGGAAAGCCGTGAAGTCGCCGGGCAAACCGTGCTGGTGCCGGTGGTCTATTTGGCGGGCGTGAAGCCGGGTGACCTACAGGCTAACGGATCATTGATTGCAGCAGAGAATATCACGTTAACCGATATGCAGGGGTTCAATAACTCAGGGGCGATGATCGCCACCAATAACCTGAACCTCAGCATGGCGCAAGACATCACACTCAATAACCGTGGCGGCTTACTTCAGGCCGGTGGCAATATGTTACTCAGTACACTGAACAGTGATATTGACCTGACCGGCAGCCGATTAACTGCCACCAACCTGCAACTGGACAGCGGCCGCGATATCATTTTGCGCACCGCCAGTGAGCAACTCAGCAGCGATAATGGGGCTGTCCAGCGCAACCAAACCGTGCTGGGGCCGCTGGCGAGCATCAATGTCAGTAACAACGCGGTTATCAATACTGAACGTGACTTTATCATGCAAGGCGCTGGCCTCAATGTCGGCCAGGATTTGCAGGTCAATACCGGCGGCGACTGGCTACTCAATACAGTGGAGACCCGCGACCAGATAACGGCGAATTCTGGCCGTAGCAGCTCGACCAGTGAACATATCCGCCATCTGGGCAGCGAAGTGAATGTTGGCGGTGCGCTGACCGCTAACGTCAACAATCTGACCGCCGTGGGGGCCAATATTAATGCCGATACTATTGATGTGCAGGCACAAAATATCAACCTGAGTGCCGCAGCGGACAGCCTGCAAGTGACCGGTGAATCTTCGAGCAAGCGCCATGCCAGCTCAGTGGAACTCTATGATGAAACCCTGCGTGGCAGCCAGTTGAATGCCACGGGCGATATTAATCTTAATGCGGTAAAAGACATCAATATCAGTGCCAGTGGCATACAAACCGATGGCGCGCTAAAACTGGCGGCGGGCGGCGATATCACCCTCACCACCCAGACTGAGCAGCATGACGAGCAGCGCAATCATACCGGCACGAAAAAAGGACTGGCCTCCAGCACCACCACCCGCACCGAAGACAGTATTAGCCAGACGCTGGCGATTGGCTCCATGCTGTCAGCCGGCTCTATCGATGTCAGTGGTAAAAATATCGCGGTCATTGGCAGTAATGTGGTGGCCGACAACGATATCAATCTGCGGGCGCAAGAGAACATTATCGTCGGCACCGCGCAGCAGAGTGAAAGCGAGTCTCACCTGTATGAGCAGAAAAAATCTGGCCTGATGAGCACCGGCGGTATTGGGGTCACGGTCGGCAGCAACAGCACCAAAGTCACCGACACCGGTCAATCAATTTCCAATGTCGGCAGCACCGTCGGCAGCGTACTGGGCAATGTCAACATGACTGCCGGTGAAGACCTGACGGTAAAAGGTTCTGATGTGTTAGCCGGTAAAGATATCAATCTGACCGGGAAAAACGTCAGTATTCTGGCGGCAGAGAACCAAAGTAGCCAAACCCACAGTGTCGAGCAAAAATCGAGCGGCCTGACACTAGCCCTGTCTGGCGCAGTCGGCAGCGCCCTGAACACCGCGGTGACCACCGCCAAAGATGCCAGTGAAGAAAGCAATGGCCGACTGGCGGCATTGCAAGGTGTCAAAGCGGCGCTGAGTGGTGTACAGGCGGTGCAAGGCGGGCAGTTGGTGCAGGCGCAGGGAGGCGATGCCACCAGCATGTTCGGCGTCAGCGCCTCATTAGGCTCACAAAAATCCTCCTCACAGCAGCATCAGGAACAGACCAGCGTGACCGGTTCGACCCTGACGGCGGGCAATAATCTAACCATCAACGCAACCGGTGATGGCAACCCAACGAACGGCGATATCGTGGTGCAGGGCAGCCAACTCAAAGCCGGTGGCGATACCACTCTGGATGCGGCTCGTGATGTGTTGCTACTCGGCGCGGCCAATACACAAAAAACTGACGGCAGTAACAGCAGCAGCGGCGGCAGTGTGGGTGTCAGTCTGGGGTTCGGTAGCTCTGGCGGTGGTCTGAGCATCTTTGCTAACGCCAACAAGGGTCAGGGCAATGAGCACGGAGACGGCACCTTCTGGACGGAAACCCAGGTCGACACCGGTGGCACGCTATCGTTGCACAGTGGCCGCGATACCTCACTGGTGGGCGCTCAGGCGGGCGGTGAAACCGTCAAGGTGGATGTCGGCCGTGACCTGCTGCTGCAAAGCCAGCAAGACAGCGATAACTATGATGCGAAGCAGACCAGTACCAGCGGTGGTGTCAGCGTGGCAGTGGTCGGCGGCGGTGGCTCTGCCAACCTGAGCATGAGTAAGGACAAGCTGCACAGCAATTATGATTCGGTGCAGGAGCAGACCGGCATCTTTGCAGGCAAAGGCGGCTTTGATATCACGGTCGGTGAACATACCCAGTTAGATGGTGCCGTGATTGCCAGCACCGCCGACAAGAGCAAAAACAGCCTGGATACCGGCACACTGGGTTTCAGTGATATCGAGAATAAGGCCGATTTCAAGGCCGAACATCAGGGCGGCAGCCTGAGTACCGGTGGCCCGGTCGGGTCTGACTTGCTGAGTAATTTGGGTGGCGTGGTGCTGTCAGGTCTGAGTAATGATGGCCATGCCGAGGGCACCACTCAGTCGGCAATCGCGGATGGCACTATCACCCTCCGTGACCAGGATAAACAGCAGCAGAATGTTGAGGACCTGAGTCGTGACACCGAGAATGCCAACGGCAGCATCGGCCCGATATTTGATAAAGAGAAAGAGCAAAACCGCCTGCGGGAAGCCCAGTTGATTGGCGAGATTGGCGGTCAGGCGATGGATATTGCGCGCACGCAGGGCAAGATTATTGCGACCAATGCGGCTAACGAGAAGATGAAGGACGTCAGGCCTGAAGATATTACGGCAGCAAAAGAACAGTGGGAAAAAGCCAATCCGGGCAAAGTAGCTACCGCTGAAGATATCAATAACCAGATATACCAAACTGCTTACAATCAGGCATTTAACGAGTCAGGTCTGGGAACAGGCGGCTCGGTGCAGCGTGCGATGCAGGCGGCTACTGCGGCAATACAGGGACTGGCGGGTGGCAATATGGCGCAAGCACTGACCGGCGCCTCGGCACCGTATCTGGCGGAAGTGATAAAGGCCGGTACAGGGGATAATCAGGCAGCCAACGCCATGGCGCACGCGGTATTGGGTGCGGTAACAGCGTATGCCAGTGGTAACAATGCACTGGCGGGTGCAGCGGGTGCGGCGACGGCAGAACTGATGGCACCGGTGATTATCGCGGCGATGGGCTGGGATAAGAACACTCTCTCGGAAGACCAGAAACAGACGGTCAGTGCACTGGCAACACTGGCAGCAGGACTAGCGGGTGGCTTGACCGGTGATAGCACCGCTGATACGGTTGCGGGTGCGCAGACCGGGAAAAATGCGGTGGAGAATAATGCGCTACGCGAGATCATTGATCAGAATGTTTCTGGTGTATCACAGGCTGAAAAATACCAGAATGCGCAGAAAGAGCTGGTTGCTGCTGTCGAGGAGTTCAAGGCGCATAATTGTGCCGGAATAAGTGCAGAAGCGTGTTCAGCCAAGATGCAGGCCAATAGCGACGAACTGCTGAAAGGATTTACGGGTTTTGGGATAGACTTCGTTCCCATTATCGGAGATATCAAAAGCCTTGCGGAAGCCCAGAGTGCATTGGATTACTTGATTGCGACGATAGGGTTTATTCCTGGTGCAGGTGATATCGCGGGTAAAGCGATCAAGGCAGCAGAAGCAGCACTGAAGAAGGGCGACCTTGCTGAAGCGTCTAGGCTGATTAATGAAGGCAGTCAACAGGTATCTTCAAAAGCTAAAGACGTTCAAATATGGTCTGAAACCAAGAAAAATGATCCAGTCTCAAATGCTTATGGGCACTGGGATAAGCATAAGCAGGAATTCCCTGAACTTCAGAACTCAAAGCAATATGTAGAGGCTGCGCATGACTTTGTAAACAATCCTCCACCGGGAACCTTGGTCAAAGTTCGACCTAATGGGGAAACTGTATATTACAATCCTGCTACGAACACATTTGCAGTAAAAAGAACTGATAACGTTCCTCGGACTATGTTCAAACCTAATCCGGCGGATCATGGTTATGAAACAAATCTGGACTATTTTAATGCACAGTAAAAATGAGTTTTATGTATGTCGAGTCTGTGGAGCTGAACAGTCAGATCCTCCTTGGGGAGATGATGGAAAGAATCCGACTTTTAATATATGTGATTGTTGTGGCGTTGAATTTGGCTATGAGGATGCAACGTTAACAGGGATAAAACGATATAGAGAGAAGTGGCTTACTAGTGGGGCTAAATGGAACATCGCTAAATCTAAACCAGAGAATTGGTTGTTAGATGAACAGTTAATAAGTATCCCCAAAGAGTACCTTTAAGTGTATTAGATGAAATGTCCCGGCCAACTGGCCGGGACATTGCTTTTAAGCCCTAAATCCTTCCTCTTCCCCCCGCTGCACCCGAATAATCCCCGGTGCGGCGGTGAGTTGCAGTTGTTCAGCGTTGGTGATGCCGGACTCGGTGAGCCAGTCGCCGCCGATAATAATTTATATATTCTCTGGCGCGTTATTTTATTTACTGATGTGTATTCTTGCATTGTTTTGCATAATTAATACTGAATCGCCACGGGTTTAACAGACACCTCAGAGTCATTTAAGATGGCTTAAAGAGAGGTGCCCATGAGCGGTAAGCGTTATCCCGAAGAGTTTAAAATTGAAGCAGTCAAACAGGTTGTTGATCGTGGTCATTCTGTTTCCAGCGTTGCAATACGTCTCGATATCACCACCCACAGCCTTTACGCCTGGATAAAGAAGTACGGTCCGGATTCTTCCACTAATAAAGAACAGTCAGATGCTCAGGCCGAGATCCGCCGTCTCCAGAAAGAGCTGAAGCGGGTTACCGACGAACGGGACATATTAAAAAAAGCCGCGGCGTACTTCGCAAAGCTGTCCGACTGAGGTACGCCTTTATCCGTGACAACACCTTTTGCTGGCCTGTTCGCCTGCTCTGTCGGGTGCTGGATGTTCATCCCAGTGGCTTTTACGCCTGGCTTCAGCAGCCGCATTCACAACGTCATCAGGCAGACCTGAGACTGACAGGACAGATAAAACAGTTCTGGCTGGAATCGGGATGCGTCTATGGTTATCGCAAGATCCATCTGGATCTGCGGGACTGCGGGACTGCGGGACTGCGGGCAACAGTGCGGAGTCAACAGAGTCTGGCGACTGATGAAACGTGTCGGGATAAAGGCTCAGGTCGGATACCGGAGCCCGCGGGCACGTAAAGGCGAGGCCAGTATCGTGTCGCCCAACAGGCTCCAGCGGCAGTTCAATCCGGATGCTCCGGATGAGCGTTGGGTAACGGACATAACCTACATTAGGACCCACGAAGGCTGGCTGTATCTTGCCGTGGTTGTTGATCTGTTCTCACGCAAAATTATCGGCTGGTCCATGCAATCCCGGATGACAAAGGACATTGTCCTGAACGCACTGCTGATGGCTGTATGGCGGCGTAATCCCCAAAAACAGGTGCTGGTTCACTCGGATCAGGGCAGTCAGTACACAAGCCATGAGTGGCAGTCGTTCCTGAAATCACACGGCCTGGAGGGCAGTATGAGCCGTCGCGGTAACTGCCACGATAATGCGGTTGCAGAAAGCTTTTTCCAATTATTGAAACGCGAGCGGATAAAGAAAAAGATCTACGGAACGCGGGAAGAAGCCCGCAGCGATATTTTTGATTACATCGAAATGTTTTATAACAGTAAGCGTCGGCATGGTTCTAGCGATCAGATGTCACCGACAGAATATGAAAACCAGTATTATCAACGGCTCGGAAGTGTCTAGATTATCAGTGGCGATTCAATTGCCTCAAAACTATGTAAATAAAGTACAAGCTGCGGCTAATGGGTGGAAGCCAGGAAAGGCATTAAATAATACGAATCCTGGAGGTCAGTTGGGGGGCGATATCTTTGAAAACTCGACTAACTTACTGCCTTCTGCACCAGGAAGAGTGTGGCAAGAAGCGGATATAGGATTAAATAATACTATATCGAGAAGCAATCAACCAGGAACAAGGCTATTGTATTCAAATGATGGTTTGCTATATATCACGACAGATCACTATGAAACCGCGACTTCAATAGGCAAATGGAAGTGAGTATGAATGAAGTAATTTTAGATGGGGCGAGCGTAGAAACTGAGCCTGACTTCCATAAGGTTATGTCCACGTTATTAGATTTTGGCCCTTATTATGGGAAGAATCTTGATGCTCTCAGGGATCGTCTAAGTAATGACGTAGAAAGGCCAGTAACGATAGTTTGGCTAAACTCTGAGCAATCAAAAAGATGTCTTGGTGAATGCTTTGATAAAATTGTTCAAATCTTCGAACAAACAAAACAACAAGATATTCTATTTAACTGGGATGAGAAGTTTGACTATATTTTGAAATAACGAAAATCCCGCCCATAGTTGGTGGGATTTTTTTGCTCCGCAACTCTAGCAGAAATAAGTTAATCCTTCCCGGCAGGCTATTTAACGATAGCCTGCTTCTCACCTCAAAATCCCCAAATCCCCACACCCCATGCAAAACCAACTTTTTGCTGATTAACATTTAAAATCAGTGTATTAGGGTAAGCATCCGGTGACCTCATATTGACATGCCCTATGAGGTCGGCTTCAGCTTTCCTCGGGAAGCGCTCGTCAGGTGGTGAAGTTCTGAGTAAGGTGTTTTGCGCCTGTGACGCAGGAACGGAGTCAGTTGTGTAAGGGCTCTGAAGCTAGGTGAGACGCTGCTTGCCGCTATTTACGTTGTCAGGTGCGCAAGTCCTTAGTGCGGACATCGGGCTCTCTGTCAGGAGTCTCTCTCCCCGAAGGTGAACCCCTGCATAGGTAGCAACGCATCCAGATTATCTTCCGGCCATCCCGGTAACCGTTGCAGAACATCCGTCAGCCAGGCATGCGGCTCAAGACCGTTCATCTTGGGCGTTTCCAGCAGACTCATGATTCTGGCTGCGCGCTCACCCGCTGCAAACGAACCTGCGAAGAGCCAGTTTGAACGCCCCATCACCACCGGCCTGATGGCCCTCTCGCAGCGATTGTTGTCCAGTGGCAACCCGCCATCCTTCAGGAACCGGCTGAGCGTGGCCCGTCGTTTCAGCGTGTAGGCGATCGCTTTAACCAAAGTAGCCAAACCCACAGCATCGAGCAAAAAAGTAGCGGCCTGACGCTGGCCCTGTCTGGCGCAGTCGGCAGCGCACTGAACACCGCGGTGACCACCGCCAAAGATGCCAGTGAAGAAAGTAATGGTCGCTTGGCTGCACAGTAATTATGACTCGGTGCAGGAGCAGACCGGTATCTTCGCAGGCAAAGGTGGCTTTGATATCACCGTTGGTGAACATACCCAGTTGGATGGTGCCGTGATTGCCAGCACCGCCGACAAGAGCAAAAACAGTCTGGATACCGGTACGCTGGGCTTCAGTAACATCGAAAACAAAGCTGATTTCAAGGCCGAGCATCAGGGCGGAAGCCTGAGCACCGGTGGCCCGGTGGGGTCTGACCTGCTGAGTAATCTGGGCGGCGTGGTGCTGTCGGGTCTGGGCAATGATGGTCATGCCGAGGGCACGACGCAAGCAGCCATCGCTGATGGCACTATCACTATTCGCGATACCGATAAACAGCAGCAGAATGTCGATGACCTGAGTCGCGATACCGACAACGCCAACGGCAGTATCGGCCCTATCTTTGATAAAGAGAAAGAGCAAAACCGGCTGCGGGAAGCGCAGCTTATTGGCGAGATTGGTGGTCAGGTCAGCGATATTGTTCGCACTCAGGGCAGAATAGCGGAAGAAAAAGCGCTGAAAGACCCAGAAGCTATTCAGGCGGCAAAAGAAGCGCTGGCTCAAAAAGGTATTCTGACGCCAACGGAAGAACAACTGACCAACCAGATACGCAATACCGCCATGGCGCCTTACGGTACTGGCAGTGCCCTGCAACAAGGCATTCAAGCAGCAACGGCAGCGATACAGGGGCTAGCGGGCGGTAACATGGCGCAGGCACTGGCGGGCGCTTCAGCACCGTATCTGGCAGAAGTGATTAAGAAAAGCACCGGCGATAATCAGGCCGCCAATGCCATGGCACACGCCGTGCTGGGTGCAGTCACTGCCTATGCCAGTGGTAACAGTGCATTGGCAGGCGCTGCGGGTGCGGCGACGGCAGAACTGATGGCACCGATTATCATCGCGGCAATGGGCTGGGACAAAAACACTCTCTCGGAAGACCAGAAACAGACGGTCAGTGCACTGGCAACACTGGCAGCAGGGCTGGCGGGTGGCTTGACCGGTGACAGCACCGCTGATACGGTTGCGGGTGCGCAGGCTGGGAAAAATGCGGTTGAGAATAATGCACTCCATGACATTATTGATAATAAAACCGCTGGTGTATCGCAGGAACAGAAATATCAAAATGCGCAGAAAGAGTTGGTTGCCGCAGTTGAAGAGTTCAAGGCGCAGAACTGCGCCGGGTTAAGTGCAGAGGCTTGTTCAGCGAAGATAAGTGAACATCGTGATGAATTGCTGAAGGGATTTGCTGAATTTGGAATAGACTTCGTTCCTATCATCGGCGATATCAAAAGCCTTGCGGAAGCCCAAAGTGCATTGGATTACCTTGTTGTCGCGATAAGTATTATACCAGGTGTTGGCGATGCCGCGGGCAAGGCGATTAAAGCAGCGGAATCGGCGCTGAAGAAAGGTGATGTTACAGAAGCATCTAAGCTGATTAACAAGGCCAGTGATGAGATCTCAGCGCAGCCAATCTGGAAAGGTTCAATTGTTCAGTCGAGAGTTAACCTCAGAGTTGGGGATGGTTCTACAGGCTCAGGATTGGAATATGCCTGGAAGAAACATGGTGGTGAGTGGGGAGCTAATAAATCACATTTTACTGTCACCCAAGATGAACTGAAGACGATATTGCAATCAGACACAGTTGTTAAAACGTCAGTACAATATTCGGTCGTGCCGCAGATTTAGTGGTAATGGTTAATTGTCAGATACCATCCGATGATCTTATCGTGCATTTCTTCTGATTTTGAGAAGCAGATAGTCTTGCGGGCTAACCGTTTGAGATGGGTTCGCAAGTTCAGATTATGTCGCTCTATCCTCTGGGTGTATTTCTTGCTGATAACATGACTGGTTGAGGACAATAAAGTGCGGTATACCGGCCAGGCATCGGTCATGTAGAAGGCAATGCTAAACTGGCTCAGCAAAACCAGAAGACGCTTTAATGTCAAAGCATTTCGCGGGCCAAATACATGGGCGATAACGCGCTTTCGGATGCGGTCATAGGCATAAAACAGCCAGCGTTGATTGCCTTTACAGCGGACATATGACCACTGCTCATCGGCTTCACAGCAGATAACCACCTCTGCGCTAGGCTCTACGTTTTGCGCTACCTGGTGCGGCGTAAGTTTTTTAGATGACGCAGAACGGTATTGAGGCTTATCCGTAGAACCCGTGCTGTATCGCGGCATCCGGAGCCGTTCATCGCCATATCAACGATGGCCTGATGGGTTTCGGGTTTAGCTCCGTTGTAGCGATAGCTGAGCTGGAAGGTCTTCAGGCATTGGTTACAGCGATAGAGCTGCGCCCCTGAGCCGGAGTGGCCGTTTCGGATAACCCCATGAGTTTCAGAACAGCGAGGACAAACCACATCAATCTTTGCCATCAATCATCCAAAGGGTAAAGAGTACACCAACACTAAGTTTGCGTCACGACCCAATATTCACCTTCGACAGGTAACTATATTCGTACTGTAGATATGGGGAAAAACATCGGGGTTGATGCTATGAGCAACGGTGCTCCAACGTCGATAATGACAGTCATCACTGACAAACAAGGTAATTTGATTAATACGTTCCCAGGTAAAACGGTGATTAGGTGACCATATGTTTATAGTATATTTATGGGATAAGGTTTTGGGCGAAAGTATTACCGCATTGGAAGACTTTCCAGGGAATGAAAACTTTTTAATTAGGAATGATCGCTGTAGATATCCTTTGCTATCTGAGCTATCTAATTGCGATATGGAGCTTTTTAGTGATGAGCAGCTTGGGGAGCTTCGCGAAGAGATTAGAAACCTAATGAAATATGAGTTATCAGGACAAGATGTTCAGGATTATTTATTATCTGTAATTGCATTAATCGACCAAGCTGATAGCGATAGTAAAAGTATTTTATTTTCACCATTTTAATGAATACCCCGGCCAAGTTGGTCGGGTTACTACTGCTACGCCCTAAATACCTCCATTTCCCTGCCGCTGCGACCAGATAACACCAAACGCAGCGGCCACTTTCAATACAACTGAAGACCCTCGAAAGACGCCAGACATCATTGCTGGCGTTAGTTTTTGTAAATAATGAGCGACTGTGATTCTCATCGAGAAAATAATCACGCAGAACAGTAAACCGTATCCGTTATTCAATAAATCCCAGTTTAAACTGCGCTTTACCTGCCAGCGACATCAATTCAGGGTTCTCTGGATAGGAGGCTAATAACGGGAAGAATACTGAACCGCCAATAATACTCCGGCTATTAGATCCTGCTGGTCGCAGCCCCCATATATTTTGATAGGTCATCGGTACATTCTGCCCGTTAATCACCGCGTTGCCGATATACAACATGATATGCCCCGGAATGTAGACCAGCGTGGTGAATGGCTTGCCATGTTCCATGAGATAACGGATCCGCGCGTTGGTATCCTCTTGACTGAGGTCAACGACTCTGGTCGCCGCCTGTATCTGACTTGCGGAGTTTCTGAGAAGAAATATACCGAAAGGCATCAGTAAGCTGCGTATTTCGGCAGAACAGTCGTTATAGAAATTATAATTTCCCCAACCATAGGGTCTGCCTTTCATCGACTTCATCAGCGTTGCAATATTACTGGGCGTCATTTTCCAAGGCATTGCAATGAACTCGCCTTCTTTCAGGCTGACCCACCGAATTTTTGCGCGGCCGTCAACGTCACGTACTGGTATTGCGGTCAGAAAAAGGTCCGACTGTTTATTACGAAATGGCAAGATAGTGCCAGGACGAGCCGTGAAATAATACTGCCCATTTTCATGGACGGAAACAGGCTCATTAATGAACGCGCCGAGGTTTCCTTTCGCCAGCGCCAACCATTCGGTGACAAACGGCTGATCTACTGTCGCGATATCTTCGCTGTGAACCCATCCAGTGACAGATGGGGATATGACGTATTTCCAGCTTCTGTCGCGACTATCTGCGATGACGTACACAGGGGTGCCAGTACGGATGGAGGACTCCTGTAAATTGTCAAATGGGTATCCCTGCCCAGCTTTGCGAGGGTCGTCATAAGCCGGATCGACAGTTGGGAGAATCCTGACCAGTGCCTCCTTGACGGTAATACCCCGAGCATAGGGGCGATAAATAGGGTCAATGTTGGTATTCGCGTTATCTCTTATCGCCTGTTTCCAGTCATCAGAATGGACCCTAAAGTTTTCTCCCCAAGAAACACTGCTTTTACTGAGGTACTTGTTAATGTTGGCATCTCGGATACTTTCAGCTTCATGACTCAGAATGGAACTGATGTGATGAGGATTCCAAGGCGATTGTTCATCTTGTCCCATGCCAAAATAGTGGGATTGTAGGGCAGAAAAATGCCGTTGCTGTGTGGCGGCATCGATGACTGGAACATGCATTTCAGGGCCAGGTGGGAGCCATTTATCGACAGACTGCGAATAATTCTCCAGAGGAAAAAGCGATTTGGTCGGGTCAATGTTTTCTGCTGATACAGACATTGTGTTGTGCACTTGCGATTGGAATGGAGGGGTGTGGCATGCCGATAACAGCAGAGGAATCATCAAATAAAGGGGCTTCACGCCGCCAGACAACTGAATTCTTTTCATACCGCCTCTCCGGTCATGATCTGTTCAGTCAGCCAGTAACGCAGCAATATCCGGTTTCGAATACATATATTTTCTATACGATCATCGTGCAGCTTTTCTGTCCATGCCTGTATTTTCATCTTCATCTCCGTGAAAGGTAAAATTCCTTTTTACTATTACCGATGATGTATGTGATGGATACAGAAAAGCCCCAGTGGTTAATTCCCGGTTTAAGAATAGGGACGCTTATAAGGATGAATAAGAAGGTCATCACATGACCTTCTTATTGTTATTGCGCCACCTAATAGCACCCAAAATATTTTTGAAGTTTGCTATTGAGTACTTCGCTTTACCCCAATGGCGTAAACATCGGCAATAATAACGAAAGTTTGATGACAATCGCGTTGGCTATATCCAAGAAGAATGCACCGACCATCGGGATAATAAGAAACGCGACATGTGAGGGACCGAAACGCTCGGTAATCGCCTGCATATTAGCAATAGCGGTAGGTGTCGCCCCTAAACCTAAACCACAATGCCCTGCAGAAAGCACTGCCGCATCGTAATTTTTACCCATCACCCGATAAGTCACAAATATGGCATACAGCGCCATCGTCAGCATCTGCACAATTAAAATCGCCAACATGGGCAATGCCAAAGAAGCCAACTCCCATAATTTTAGACTCATCAGTGCAATGGCGAGGAAAAGTGAAAGGCTGACGTTACCCACCACCGAAACCGCGCGATCGAATACCTGATAAAATCCAGTATAAAGAAGTAAGTTACTGAGAATAACCCCAATAAAGAGCACATACACGAATACCGGCAATGCGAAAATAGTCTCTGCCAACAATCCCGCAATATAGCGACCCGCCATCAAACAAATGGTAATCATGGCGATAGTTTCGACCAAGACCAATGCAGTAATCACTCGCCCAGACTGAGGTTTTTCGAACGTCGTCGGTTGCAAGCTATCTTCCGCCCTCCCCTCTGGCGTAGCAGAGTGCTTGATAAGATAAAGTGCGACTGGGCCAGCAATCAATCCGCCCAAGACTAAACCGAATGTTGCGCAGGCCATAGCAACTTCCGTTGCGTTACTTAAACCGTAATCATCGGCAAAAACAGCACTCCACGCCGCACCGGTTCCATGCCCTCCCGAAAGGGTGATGGTGCCGACCAGCAGCCCCATCAGCGGATCCAGTCCTAGCAAGGTCGCCATACCGATACCCACCATGTTTTGCAGCAACAATAGCCCTATCACGACGACAAAAAATCGAACCAAAACCTTACCGCCCGCCCGTAAACTGGCCAAATTTGCATTCAGCCCAATGGAGGCAAAAAACGTTAGCATTAATGGGTCACGCAGCGAGGTATCAAAGTTGGCTTCCCAACCTGTGGTCTGATGAATAAGCAAAAAGAGTAATGCGAGTAATAATCCCCCCGCAATGGGTTCGGGTATGGCGTATTTTTGCAAGATAGAAATGTGCTTGACGCATTGCCGTCCAAGCAATAACACCAGCGAAGCGATAACGAGCGTGCCATTGGCATCAAATTGAAACATATCGAAGCCTCACCTATTTAAAATAATGATCTGTTATTTGAGTTTTTGGATAGGTTTAACAAGTTGATATAGGAGGAATCATCGTGAGGCTCCTGAAATCCTAGGGATAGGAAACATATTCATGGCATAGCTTTATCAATAAACATTATCGCGTTTAAACGTGACTCATTAATAATAAGCGTCGAGTTATTACACTCGACGCTGACAAACAATTACTTTACAAGCAATTATTTCACAAACAATCATCTCACAAACAATCATCTCACAAACAATCATCTCACAAACAATTAGCTCACAAACTCAACCGCACCGCCATTGAGGTTGTACATAGCGCCAACGATTTTAATTTTCCCTTCTTTCTCTAATCCGCTAAGGATCTCACTTTGTTTGCGTATTTCATTGATGGTATGCAGCACATTACTTTTAGCGACAGCATCAACAAACTCAGCGTTTTTGCCGGTTCTTTCACCGCTAAATTCAGTCTTAGCAATAGCAGGTTTAATTTGGTTCAACAGCCCAGTCAAATGACCAAGCTCTACACCATCGATAGCCCCACGTACTGCGCCACACGCAGTATGCCCCATCACCAGTACAACTTTTGCTCCCGCCGCGGCACAGGCAAACTCCATGCTACCGAGTAAATCGTTATTGGAAACATTACCGGCAACGCGGGCATTAAATGTTTCACCAATCCCAGTATCAAAAATAATCTCAGCCGGTGCACGTGAATCAATACAACTTAAAATGACTGCAGCCGGAAATTGACCTTCAGCACTGGCACGTTTTTGCGCCAAATAGTCATGTTGTTGAATCTTGCCACTTCTAAAACGAACGTTACCTTCCTTCATTCCGGCAATAATTTGATCCGGCGTGAGTTTATCGCGTTCCTCACGCGTTAATGCTGCCGCATAAGATATCCCAGGCACGGCTAAAGTTAACCCGCTGGCGATACCCAGTACAGACATGCCGACTGCACCTTTTAATAAGGCACGACGTTGTTTGGAATGTTTGCTATCTGTTTGACTGATTGGGGATTCTGACATTCTTATCTCCTCAAATATTATTTTTGATACATCTTTGTGTAGTCACTATAGCGAATAATGAAAAGTGACTATGAAAAGTAGTCGATTATTAAGTAACGCTTATTATTTTCAGATGTTTCTTGTCTATATTAATGAGAGATCCCGCGTGTGCGGCCTGGATAAAATTCACAGAATCAGGATGTTGTGGTTGAGATTATAGTTGATAGTTTTCTTATTATTTATTCTACAAAGTCTCGGGAAAGGCAAGATTAATCTTGTTAATAGGAGGGAAGTAAACGCTAACTACATAATAATATTAATTAAAATATCCCAGCCGCAATATCTCGCATAAAAATATTTGTGATAAATATCATTTTAATTAATCTGGTCAAGCTCTGTTTTCAATTAGTGTTTCGACATCTTTTTATTGTTCTTGATTAATTGACACAATATTCCACTATGATTGTATGGTTATACCTCGTCTACACGATTTTCTTTTATCCAAAACAGAAAAAGGCGCCTTTTATCTGATACTACTGTCATCTTCGTGGCATCAGGCCGTTACACCTAACACCACAATATTGTTGATAAAACTGGGTCACGTATTCAATGTGTAGATAGGGTCATTGCAGGTAATGCTCACGCTCAATGAACGTGCCGATTATCTTGTCATGCATTTCTGCCGATTTTGAGTACCCAAGCGTTTTGCGATTCAGTCGTTTTAACCGGTTACGAAGATTCAGGTTTTTGCGTTCAATCCGCTGGGTGTAAAGCTTACCTGTGATGTCTTTTGTAGCCGGTAACATCTCATAAGCACTGAAGTTGTCTGTACACCAGAAGGCGACTCTGAAGCCCGACAGTAAACCCAGTAATTTGCACTGCGTCATTTTGCTCCTGCGCCCAAAAGCATGAGCAACAATACGTTTGAGACGAGGCTCCCATGCATACCACAGCCAACGCTGACGCTTTTTATTGCCAACAAACGACCACATTTCATCAACTTCACAGATAAGCTGAATTTGCAGGTTATCCAGAGGAAGCGTGGTTACAACTCTCGGCGAGAGTTTTTTAGTGTGCGCACAACGGCATTAATGCTGATATGTAAAGCTCGGGCAGTGTCTCGAATACCGGCATTGTTCATTGCAAGGTCGACAATTTGTGATTTCATGCCGGGTTGGCAGGCGCGATAAGCATAATCGAGCTGGAAAGTACGGCAGCACGACTGGCACCGATAGCGCTGAAGTTTGGCCTTACCCAGGCCATGCTTTTTAACAGATTCGATTTGCTCACAAAACGGGCATTTTACGTCAACTTTAGCCATCAGATGCACACTTCAAAAAGAGTGATTCTACCGCATGATCAACACATTGAATACTTGACCGGGTAGTTAAATGCCTTCTATATTGCTCAAAGATCTCTTTTATCATTAGTTCTGAAGCATGTGTTTCTCGTTTGACTTTATTTGGATTGCGCTTCGTCTGTTTCATCTGTTGAACATAACGACGGGCCTCATCGCGGGCTTGTGCGATGTTATCAAAGTCGCTAACGCTTCCAAGGGTAGCTCTAATCACTTGCATACCAGAATCCGAGTCAGAAACCCTTCTCTGGATATAATACACCTTCTTGTTGGTTGAAACCTTTATACCAAATCCGACTGGCGCGTCACGATGAGCATCTGTGATAAAGTACGGTTTACGGTCTTCGTTAAGTTCAAAGATCAATTGGCCGTCAGGTAAGATCCTCGGCTTATAATCAATAGATAATGTCTTAGCCACAAGCTGTTGATTTAGATTGATTTTCATATGATTTGTATACCAGTTCTTTTTTTGTTCAGCAGCAAGAGTAGCTGATATACATATAGTATACATTTTTTCGCAGTGAGTGTGTTTATGTATACTAAAACACACTCACTCCAGAGTTTTCTAAAATGGAAAAACACAGTAAAATCAACGACAAAAATGTTATAATTAAAGGCACGGAAAATCACACGCCGATGATGCAGCAGTATCTTCGGCTCAAAGCCCAACACCCTGAAATCCTCCTGTTTTATCGGATGGGAGATTTCTATGAGCTGTTCTACGATGATGCCAAACGCGCATCACAGTTACTGGATATCTCACTGACGAAACGCGGTGCTTCTGCCGGTGAACCGATTCCGATGGCCGGGGTTCCCTATCATTCGATAGAAAACTATCTGGCAAAACTGGTTCAATTGGGTGAGTCAGCAGCTATCTGCGAACAAATCGGTGATCCTGCCACCAGTAAAGGGCCTGTTGAGCGCAAAGTGGTGCGCATTGTCACCCCTGGCACGGTGAGCGATGAGGCTTTGCTGCAAGAACGGCAGGATAATCTGCTGGCAGCTATTTGGCAGGATGCTCGTGGGTTTGGTTATGCAACACTGGATATCAGTTCAGGGCGCTTTAGGGTTGCAGAACCCGCAGACCTTGAAACCATGGCGGCCGAGCTGCAACGAACCAATCCAGCAGAGTTACTTTATCCAGAAAACTTCGAGCAAATGTCGTTAATCGAACCGCGACATGGCTTACGCCGCCGCCCATTATGGGAGTTTGAGCTGGAAACCGCCAAGCAGCAGCTCAATCTGCAATTCGGCACTCGAGATTTAATCGGTTTTGGTGTTGAACATGCGCATCAGGCACTGCGGGCTGCCGGCTGCTTGCTGCAATATGTCAAAGATACCCAACGAACTTCACTGCCCCATATCCGTGGCTTGACCATGGAGCGCCAGCAAGACGGCATTGTTATGGATGCCGCGACCCGTCGGAATCTCGAACTGACCCAAAACTTGTCAGGGGGGACGGAGAACACACTGGCTGCGATTCTTGATTGCAGTGTGACCGCGATGGGCAGCCGCATGCTAAAACGCTGGCTACATGCCCCCATTCGTGACCTTAAAATGTTGACTGATCGCCAGCAAGCCATTGGTGGTCTGCAAGATATTACGGCTGAACTGCAAACGCCGTTGCGCCAGGTCGGGGATTTAGAACGTATTCTGGCACGCCTGGCTCTGCGGACGGCTCGCCCAAGAGATCTGGCAAGAATGCGCCATGCTTTTCAACAATTGCCAGAGATTCACCGCTTATTGCAACCGGTGAATGTTCCCCATGTGCAAAATTTATGCTCACAAGTCGGCCAGTTTGATGAGTTACAAGACCTACTGGAACGCGCCATCGTCGAAACTCCGCCAGTATTAGTGCGTGATGGCGGCGTCATCGCCCCAGGATATAATGCAGAATTAGACGAATGGCGGGCACTGGCTGACGGCGCAACCGATTATCTTGATCGTTTGGAAATTCGTGAACGCGAAAAGTTGGGGCTGGATACACTAAAAGTCGGTTTTAATGGTGTCCATGGCTATTACATCCAAGTTAGCCGTGGCCAAAGCCATCTGGTACCTATTCATTATGTCCGCCGACAAACCCTAAAAAATGCCGAGCGTTATATTATTCCAGAACTGAAAGAGTATGAAGATAAGGTTCTGACGTCTAAGGGAAAAGCGCTGGCGATTGAAAAAGGGCTGTACGAAGAAATTTTCGATTTACTGTTACCGCATCTCTCTGCATTGCAAATCAGTGCCAATGCGCTGGCTGAACTCGATGTGTTGGCGAACTTGGCCGAAAGAGCAGAAACACTTAACTATAACTGCCCTGTTCTGAGTGACAAAGCGGGGATAAAAATTACCGGTGGTCGTCATCCGGTGGTGGAGCAGGTGCTCAGCGAGCCATTTATTTCTAACCCGCTGACATTATCACCTCAGCGGCGCATGCTTATCATTACTGGCCCCAATATGGGCGGTAAAAGCACTTATATGCGCCAAACGGCATTGATCGTCTTACTGGCTCATATGGGAAGTTATGTTCCTGCGGATCAAGCCACTATCGGGCCGGTTGATCGTATTTTCACCCGAGTCGGTGCTGCTGATGATTTAGCATCAGGTCGTTCCACCTTTATGGTCGAAATGACTGAAACTGCTAATATTTTGCATAATGCTACCGAGCAAAGTTTGGTGTTAATGGATGAAATTGGTCGCGGCACCTCAACTTATGATGGTTTATCATTGGCTTGGGCCTGCGCTGAAAATCTGGCCAGCCGTATCAAAGCCATGACGCTATTTGCAACCCACTACTTTGAGCTAACAACCCTACCGGAAAAAATGGAGGGTGTGGTTAATGTTCACCTTGATGCACTGGAACATGGCGAAACCATCGCCTTTATGCACAGTGTACAAGATGGCGCGGCCAGTAAAAGTTATGGTCTGGCGGTAGCCGCTCTGGCCGGTGTACCGCGGGAAGTGATTAAGCGCGCGCGGCAAAAGCTGAAAGAGCTGGAATCTTTGTCTAATAATGCCGCGGCAAGCAAGATTGATGGCTCGCAACTGACATTGCTCAATGAAGAAGTATCACCTGCAGTCGAAGCCTTAGAAGCGCTGGATCCAGACTCACTGTCACCACGCCAGGCACTGGAGTGGATTTATCGCCTGAAGAATATGGTGTAACCGGACAAAAACCATTAGCCACTGACAATTTTAGGCATAAAAAAACGGTGAACATTAGTTCACCGTTTTTTTGTTTTCAGACAATATTTATTCGCGGAACAATGCTTCAATACTCAGGCCCTGAGCTTGCAGAATTTCCCGCAAACGACGCAGACCTTCAACCTGAATCTGGCGAACACGTTCACGTGTTAAACCAATCTCGCGGCCCACATCTTCCAACGTTGCTGCTTCATATCCTAACAGACCAAATCGACGGGCCAGAACTTCACGCTGTTTAGCATTCAATTCGAACAACCATTTCACGATACTTTGCTTCATATCGTCATCTTGCGTGGTGTCTTCTGGGCCGTTTTCATTTTCGTCAGACAGAATATCTAGCAGGGCTTTCTCTGAATCGCCGCCTAAAGGTGTATCAACAGAAGTGATACGTTCGTTAAGGCGTAACATACGGCTCACGTCATCGACCGGTTTGTCGAGTTGCTCAGCAATCTCTTCCGCACTCGGTTCATGATCCAATTTATGAGAAAGTTCTCGTGCCGTACGCAAATAAACGTTTAATTCTTTGACGATATGGATAGGCAGACGAATAGTACGGGTTTGGTTCATTATCGCCCGTTCAATGGTCTGGCGTATCCACCAAGTGGCATAAGTGGAGAAACGAAAACCGCGTTCAGGGTCAAACTTTTCCACTGCGCGGATCAGACCAAGGTTACCCTCTTCAATCAAATCCAGCAGCGCTAAACCGCGATTACTGTAACGGCGGGCAATCTTCACTACCAGCCGCAAGTTACTTTCAATCATACGCCGACGTGAAGGCACATCTCCGCGCAATGCACGCCGGGCAAAATAAACCTCTTCTTCCGCGGTCAGCAACGGCGAATAACCAATCTCACCAAGATAGAGCTGCGTCGCGTCCAGCACTCGCTGGGTAACGCCTTGCGCCAACAGCTCATCTTCTGCTAACTCGCTTTCAGTAGGCTCATTTTCTACTAATGCTTTTTCGTCGAAAATTTCAGTTTCCGTACTGTTTTCATCAAAATCAGCATCTTCATGCAACTCGTTAACTTTCAGCGTATTTTGGCTCATATGCTGCTCCTACCCGTGAATCCGGCGAACAGAATACAGCGTATTCTGCCCAATCTATCGCTGCGGAAGGTAACGCAGCGGGTTTACGGATTTCCCCTTGTAACGAATTTCAAAGTGCAATCTTACTGAACTGGTTCCGGTGCTACCCATGGTGGCTATTTTTTGACCCGCCTTCACTTCTTCTTGTTCCCGGACCAGCATTGTATCGTTGTGAGCATAGGCGCTCAGGTAATCATCATTGTGTTTGATGATGATAAGATTACCGTAACCACGCAGTGCGTTCCCGGCATACACAACTCGCCCATTTGCTGTGGCGAAGATGGGTTGCCCGCGAGAACCGGCGATATCAATCCCTTTGTTGCCCCCTTCGGAAGCAGAGAAACTATCGATCGTTTTACCTTCAGTTGGCCATTTCCAGCTACTGACTGGGCCACCATTACTGGTAGGGTCACTGATAGGGCTGCTTGGCGCGGTAACAGGTGCGGTTGTCGCAGCAACTGCCCCTGCCGATGGCAACATTTTGCCAACATTCTGTTTACCCGAGTTTTCAGAATACCCGCTAGTTGATTGAGAATCAACCGTTGTAGTTGTGTTCTGAATATTTGCAGGCGGTTTTGTTATTCCACCTGATGTGGCGTCCGTCGCGGCTAACATTCCGCCGCCAGAACCATTGCCCAACTGAATAGATTGCCCCACATTCAGGCTATAAGGCTCGGCAATATTATTTTTTGCCGCCAGATCACGGAAGTCATTCCCCGTTATCCAGGCAATATAAAACAGTGTGTCACCACGTTTAACGGTATAAGTATTACCGCTGTAGCTTCCTTTGGGAATATTGTCGTAACTACGGTTATAAACGATGCGCTCACCCGAACTATTGGTGTCCGAGCCGCTCAGCATCGTGCCTGAACGATCGCCACCAACACTGCTGATTGGTGCTGATGTGGTATTATCATTACTACAACCAACCAACCATAAACTCATAACCGTACATGCCGCAACCCGGCGTAATGTAATCATTGGGCTTCCCGTGCTCATGCTTCCCCCATGACAGCAATATTAAGCGATATATCCAATATAGATGCGCGCATGCTATCAATAGCGCCCCAGCCATGCCATACAATTATGTTACTGATTTTTGTCTCATCTTTAGCACAAGAAAACTGCACTTCGACTTTAGTCAACGATTAAGACTGAATATACCCCAAATAATTCGAGTTGCAGGAGGGCGGCGATTGAATAAACCCCCTAGCGCTTACACGAGTAAGTGACTGGGGTGAACGCAAGCAGCCAACACTGATGCAGCTTGAAATATGCCGGGTATCAAGGTATTTATTTACGCCAATTCCCCTTTAACCAGAGGAACAAAACGCACCGCTTCCACCGTTTCAACCTGGAACTCATGATTTCGGCGCTGCACATATTTCAAGGTCTGGGCCTGTTCCCCTACCGGCAGCACCAATATCCCCCCCTCATCCAATTGCTCAAGTAAAGCATGCGGTATTTCTGGTGGAGCAGCCGTCACAATGATCGCATCAAATGGCCCGCGCGATGCCCAACCTAACCAGCCATCACCATGGCGGGTGGAGACATTATGCAGGTCCAGCTGCTTCAGGCGGCGTTTTGCCTGCCACTGTAGCCCTTTGATTCGTTCGACTGAGCATACATGTTCGACCAAATGCGCCAAAATAGCAGTCTGATATCCTGACCCAGTGCCTATCTCTAATACGCGCGAAGTGGGTGTCAATTGCAGCAACTCGGTCATTCGTGCCACCATATAAGGCTGAGAAATAGTTTGCCCGGAACCTATCGGCAATGCAGTGTTCTCATACGCCTTATGCGCCAATGCCTCATCAACAAAACGCTCGCGCGGCACCGCTTCGATAGCTTGTAACAAGCGCTCGTCCTGGATACCTTGCTGACGTAACTGCATCAACAATGTTTGCATGCGTTTATTTACCATTCCCCGTCAACCTCATGTTGATTGCTGGCTAACCAGTTTTCAACTACGTCTTGAGCCCCATAGGCCGTTAAATCAACCTGCAATGGCGTGATCGACACATAACCTTGCTCAACCGCCGCAAAATCAGTGTCCTCCGCCACATCAAATTTTTCTCCTGGAGGGCCAATCCAATAGAGATCTTGCCCTCGAGGGTCTTGCTGACAAAATACCTGCTCTGCGGGATGGCGGCTACCACAACGTGTTACCCGAATCCCTTTAATTTCAGATAAAGGTAAATCAGGTACATTAATATTCAGTATCTTGCCCGTGCGCAACGGTTTATGTTGTAAAGCGCGCAGTATACGGCAAGTAACGGCGGCGGCGGTCGCATAATGTTGATGCCCATTGAGTGAAACCGCCAAAGCCGGGTAACCCAAATGCCGCCCTTCCATGGCCGCCGCCACCGTGCCGGAGTAGATAACATCATCACCCAGATTAGGGCCAGCATTGATGCCAGACACCACAATGTCTGGCCGAGGGCGCATTAGGGCATTAACCCCCAGATAAACGCAATCTGTCGGGGTTCCTTGCTGTACGGCAATATCGCCATTAGATAAGGTGGTAATGCGCAAAGCACTGTCAAGCGTCAATGCATTAGAGGAGCCACTACGATTACGATCCGGTGCCACAATGTGCACCAGTGCAAACTCCCGTAATGCGGCAGCGAGCGTCTGTATGCCCGGCGCAGTGATTCCATCATCGTTACTCAGCAATATCCGCAGCATCAGCATTATCCTGATTTATGATTTCGCGCACGACACTGGTGGCAAAACTGCCCGCAGGTAACCAGAAGCTGAGTTCTAAAGTGACCTCATCCCACCAGTTCCACTGCATATTTTGCGGTTTGAGTAAGATAGCCCGGCGCGCACCCTCGACACGTTCGCGTTTAATCAGTGCCAGTAGTTCAGATTGATCTGCCAGACACGCCAGTTCGAAAGCCAATGCCTCAGCCTGAGTTCCCAGTTCACCATCACCCGGCAACGGAGCCGTCACATTCAATTCACCGGCATCAAGGCGCTGCTGTAACGCGACTAACTCATCAGACTCAGCGACAAACCAGCTCCCACGGCCAGATAGCTGCAATGCATCACCTGCCAGTACCGTCGTCGCCAGCTGTTGAGCTAAACGGCAGCTGCTAATCAGATTGAACATGGCACTGCGACTGGCGGACAAGTAAAAGCTGCGTTTGCTACGCTCTTTAACTCGAATTTCATTATTCGCCCACAAACGCGCTTGCACCAGATTATTGCCACCACGGCCAAATCGCTGGCTACCAAAATAATTAGGTACGCCGTGAGTGGCTATCTGCTGCAGTCGCTGATCTACGTCCTGACTGTCCGTAATATGGCGTAATACCAAGGTAAAAGCATTGCCCTTCAATGAACCAATACGCAGTTTTCTTTTTTGGCGCACGGACTCGAGGACTTCACAGCCCTCTAACGCGAAAGTGGCAAGATCTGGCGCTTCTTTACCGGGTAAATGTAAGCAGAACCACTGTTCGGTGACCGCGTGGCGATCTTTCAAGCCCGCGTAGCTCACCAGCCGCGGGTGAATTTTGGCGAAACGCGCCAGATAATCTGCAACAAATTGGGTGTTGCAGCCATTTTTGCGGATACGAACCAAGAGATGCTCGCCTTCACCGTCCGGCTCAAATCCCAAGTCTTCGACCACCACAAAGTCTTCCGGATTGGCTTTTAAAATGCCACTCGCCTTAGGTTTGCCGTGCAGCCAGGTTAGATTGTCCATATCCATCAGTTATGCCTTAAATCTGTTCAACTTTAATTAATAGCGCTACGGCTTCACATGCAATACCCTCACCGCGGCCAGTGAAACCGAGCTGTTCAGTCGTCGTGGCTTTTACGTTGATATCATCCATATGACATTGTAGGTCTTCTGCCAAATGAACGCGCATTTGTGGAATATGGGGGGCCATTTTAGGCGCTTGGGCGATAATTGTGATGTCCAGGTTCCCAAGCCGATAGCCTTTTGCCAGAATGCGGCGATATGCTTCACGCAATAATGCGCGGCTATCCGCACCTTTGAATGCTGGGTCTGTATCGGGGAATAGCTTGCCGATATCACCCAGTGCCGCGGCCCCCAGTAATGCATCGGTGGCAGCATGCAATGCAACATCGCCATCTGAGTGTGCCAACAAGCCCTTTTCGTGAGGGATGCGCACCCCACCAATAATCAGTGGGCCACTGCCATTTTCACCAAATTTATGCACATCGAAACCATGACCAATTCGCATTAATTACACTCCAATGAATTTGGGGGTTGCCGTTGGGTTAAATAAAACTCTGCCAGCGCCAAATCCTCTGGGCGCGTCACTTTAATATTATCCGAACGCCCGGAAACCAGCATCGGATGATAGCCGCAATGCTCTAATGCAGAAGCTTCATCAGTGACCACCGCGCCGTCTTGTAGGGCACGGGATAAACACATTTTTAATAACTCAAGTGGAAAAAGTTGAGGAGTCAAAGCATGCCACAGCGCTTGGCGATCCACAGTATGAGCAATGGCTTGAATACCCGCCTCGCTGCGCTTCATGGTGTCACGAACCGGTGCAGCCAGAATGCCACCGACCTTGCTATGTGCGGTAATCGCCAACAATCTTTCAAGGTCATCCGGGTGCAAACAGGGGCGCGCGGCATCATGCACCAATGCCCATTCGGCCTGCCCGGCATGCTGTAAACCCGCCATCACAGAATCAGCTCGCTCATCTCCGCCGTGAACCACTCTGATGCGGGGATCTTGGGCGATGGATAACTGAGAGAATTGCGTGTCCTGCGGATGTATCACCACGATAATCCGCTGAATTCGTGGGTGACTCAGCAAAGAAAAAACAGCATGTTCGATGATGGTCTTGCCCCCCGCAATTAAATACTGTTTAGGGCAATCAGCCTGCATTCGGCTGCCAATACCCGCCGCCGGCAATACGGCGACGATTTCAGGAAGGGAAACTGCGAAATTACTCATTATTTATTGTTGCGCGTTATTTGGCGTCGAAGGGATACTCGCATTGCGTCTGGATTGGTCAGGAACCAGACGGTAGAAACTTTCGCCGGGTTTAATCATACCCAGCTCGTTACGTGCGCGCTCTTCGATAGCCTCTTGACCACCGTTTAAATCATCGATTTCAGCAAATAGCTGGTCGTTTCGAGCTTTAAGTTTGCCGTTATTGACCTCTTGGAGCGCCACGTCATCCTTAACCCGAACAAAATCATGAACACCATTCTTGCCCAACCACAATGAATACTGTAGCCAGCCAAGTAAAATCAGCAATAGTAGCGTAAGTTTTCCCATTTCCGCCCCCTGAAAAACTGCCTAATCATCCCACAACTTTTCGTCGGACTCCACTCTGTGACGGAAATAGCCCACAAGATACAGGTCAAGGACGATTTCCGGCAAAAATACCACGTAAATCGACAAAATGTCATTAAATGCTAATTTCTCGCACACTTTCTCCCCACGATATGGCTGATGAATAACCCGGCGACATCACCTAGAGGTAAACACTAGAAAAATTGTTTTTATCATTAGCTTATGCCCCCCATCAACAGTAATTTGCATATTTAATATCGCCATAAATAAATAACCCATATCGCAGTTGAGTTTACATATATAAAAGTTTATTTTTATGCACTTAAACTGCATAAATAAAAAATCATGCTTTCACTCACTTTTAACTTTTAGCCGGGAGATTTACATGTTTACACGTTTAATGTTGGTCGGAACTTGCTTGGCCGCGGTGTTATCTGCGGGCACAGTTATTGCCGCCGAGCCGACTTATGTCGTTGGTTCCGGTGGTACTTATCGCCCATTCGAGTATGAAAACAGCCAAAAACAACTGGAAGGTTTTGATATCGATATCATTAAAGCTATCGGTAAAGCCGAAGGTTTTCAGGTCAAATTGGTCAATACGCCGTGGGAAGGTATTTTTGCCACACTAGGTTCAGGTGACCGCGACATCATTATTTCTGGCATCACCATTACCGATAAACGTAAACAAATGGTTGATTTTTCTGACCCTTACTTCCCGGCAGAGCAAACTATCGTGGTTCCTAAAGGCTCGAAAGTGGATTCCATTGCGGCCTTGAAAGACTTGAATGTCGGTGTGGTGAATTCCAGCACTGGGGATATCGTGGTATCCGAGGTTCTGGGCAAAAATAGCACCGCAATCAAGCGCTTTGATAACACGCCATTAATGCTGCAAGAGTTATATGAAGATGGTATAGCCGCCGCGGTCGGGGATGTGGGGGTGGCCAAATTCTATCTAAAAAACCATCCAGAGAAAGCCTTTGCGCTGGTTGCTGATGATAAGTTTGAGCGCCAATATTTCGGCATCGCCGTCGCGAAAGGTAATGAAGAATTACGTAGTAAAATCAACAGCGGCCTGCAAAAAATTGTGGCCGACGGCACTTACGCCAAAATCTATGAAAAATGGTTTGATGCTCAGGTGCCAACACTGCCAGCCAAATAAATTTTTTTAATACACTTTAGAGCCAAAGTCATGGGCGTTACCGCCTAGCGGCCAATAAATAACGCCCGGTTCACTGACTCTTTTCAGTAATCCGGGCTTGGCAGGTGGCTAACCGTCAAGTATCAGAGTATTTGGATTTCATATGTCAGGATTTCGCTGGGAAATCATTCAGGAATATGCCCCGCTGTTTATGGATGGCGCTTGGATGACAATAAAGTGCACAATTATTTGTGTGATTCTGGGCACCACCTGGGGCTTAACCCTGGGTCTGGGGCGCTTAGCACAGGCACCTCATGGTATCTGGAAGCCCGTTTTGTATTACTTTGTTCAATGGCCGGTGCGTATCTATATCAGCGCCATTCGTGGGACACCGCTTTTTGTGCAGATAATGGTGGTGCACTTTGCTCTGGTGCCGCTGTTTATCAACCCACGCGATGGCATTCTGGTCACCAATGGCATTATGTCTTCCGATTTTGCCAGAATGCTGCGCTCTGATTATGGCGCGTTTTTATCCTGTATCGTGGCTATCACACTGAATGCTGGGGCTTACGTCTCGGAGATTTTCCGGGCGGGTATTCAATCTATTGATCGCGGCCAGATGGAAGCCTCCCGCTCACTGGGTATGAGCTACGCGAAAACCATGCGCAAGGTTATCCTGCCGCAAGCTTTCCGCCGTATGCTGCCGCCACTGGGCAACAATGCAATTGCCATCGTGAAAGACTCATCACTGGCATCCGCCATTGGACTGGCGGACTTAGCCTATGCCGCGCGTACGGTTTCCGGTGCTTATGCCACTTATTGGGAACCCTACCTGGTTATTTCAGTGATTTATTGGGTTATTACATTCTTACTTTCGCTGTTAGTGCGGCATATGGAAAAGAGGTTCGGTAAAAGTGATTCACGTACATAACCTACAAAAACAATTTGGCGAAACCCATGTGCTGCGCGGAATTTCCTGCGATATACAGCCCAAAGAGGTGGTTTGTATCATCGGCCCGTCGGGTTCAGGAAAAAGTACATTTTTGCGCTGTATTAATGCGCTAGAAACTTTGTCTGGCGGTGAGATAACCGTCAATGGTTTTGAGATCCATAACCCGAAAACGGATCTTAACCGCATGCGCGAAAGTGTCGGCATGGTATTCCAACGTTTTAATCTGTTCCCCCATATGACAGTGCTGGAAAACCTGACTATGGCGCCAATGGATGTCAAAAAGCTGTCGCGCGCGCAAGCTATTGAACGGGCAGAATTGTTACTGCGTAAGGTCGGTTTATTGGACAAAATTGATGCCTATCCTAGCAGCCTGTCAGGCGGGCAACAGCAGCGAGTGGCAATTGCTCGAGCCCTGGCGATGGAGCCGAAAATCATGCTGTTCGATGAGCCAACCTCGGCGCTTGACCCGGAGCTGGTGGGGGAAGTGCTGGCGGTAATGAAAGCATTGGCTCTGGAGGGGATGACAATGGTTGTGGTCACCCATGAAATGGGTTTTGCCCGCGACGTCGCCGACCGAGTATTGTTTATTGATCAAGGGGTAATTCAGGAGGAGGGAAAACCGGAGGAGATTTTTACTGCTCCGAGTAACCCACGCACACAAGCATTCCTTAGCAAGGTGCTGTCAGCGCAGGGCTGAGCACTACAGATTGACCAGATTAAAAACTCACGCGGGCTGTTAGCAAACAGCAATTAAACAGCCCGCAGATTGCGCACTCACCAGCCGGTGAGAAATGAAAACAGCATCCAGAATAAACACACCACCGCAATCCCTGTTCCCCCTACGGTAACGAGTAGATTACCGCGCGATAGCATACTGAGCGTAATCCCGATCAAGACCGAAACCGGCATCAAGGCCAAAAAAAATGGCCAGGTATAGAGCAAGAAAAAGACGGTATTGGGGCCATAGACAAAGAATGGGATAGCAAACGCCAGCCAATAGAAAACAAAGCCAATGACACCACCGAGAAAGGAGTATGACGGCTCCTCCCGTTCCCGCTGTTCGTCAATAATAATCTGGGTGATATTCTGCATACAAATCCTGTGGGCACAGTTTAATACTGGCACGCTCTAAGGCGTTTTGCCTGTAATAATAAGGCTATAGATACCTAAGTTCATTGCAGTGACAGGTCGGCGGCAAACGAATAAATCCCGACACGCGGCTCAAGTCGGTGATTCGGGTGAATGCGCACAACTCATAACCCTGTAACGTCAACTATCAAAGGTATATTTAGGACTTGATAATAGCTCTACCACGCAGCACGTCTAACAATTGTTCAATCAAATTTGTTACTAATTGTTCACCTTGCAGATGAATATCAGGATGCTCAGGAAATTCATAAACGGAGTCAATACCGGTGAAGTTTCTCAGCTCACCGGCACGGGCTTTTTTATACAATCCTTTCGGGTCGCGAGCTTCGCAAATCTCTAGCGGCGTATCCACAAACACCTCAATAAACTGGCCTGAGGCCAGCATATCTCTGACCATTTCGCGTTCAGCACGATGTGGGGAGATAAACGCAGTTAGCACCACTAGGCCGGCATCCACCATCAATTTGGCGACTTCGCCCACCCGGCGGATATTCTCACGCCGGTCAGCATCCGAAAAACCCAAATCACGACACAAGCCATGGCGAACATTGTCGCCATCAAGTAAGTAAGTACTGACACCACGGGCAAATAGCGCCTGCTCCAGCGCGCCGGCCAAGGTCGATTTGCCTGAGCCGGATAAACCGGTAAACCACAAAACAACCCCTTGGTGCCCATGTTGCTGCTCACGATCCTTGCGGGTTACGGCATGTGGATGCCAAACAATATTCTCATCCGCCGGCACGCTATTTCCCCCCCAACAGATCACGCGCGCCCCAGTGTGGGAAGTGGCGACGAACCAGCGCATTCAGTTCTAACTCAAACGCACTGAACGCCGTGTTTTCCTGATAAACCGATTCTAGCGTTTCACGAATCAAGCCAGCACCGACGGTAACATTACTTAACCGGTCGATAAAAATCATGCCGCCGGTATCCCGATTGCGCTGATAGCTGTCCAGCACCAGCGGCTCATCAAACGCCAATTCAACCAAACCAATGCCGTTTAGCGGCAGACTTTCGACCACCCGCTGGGTTAATGAGTTAATTTCGACTTGATATTGAATTTTTTCGACGCGTGCGCGGGTCTTTTTCCCAGCAATTTTAATGTCATAGCTTTGCCCGGCCACCAGCGGTTGCTCCGCCATCCACACCACGTCCACCAGTGCGTTTTGCGCGGATTTTAGCGGGTCACTGGCATCAACCAATAAGTCACCACGGCTAATATCCACTTCATCCGCCAGTACCAATGTAATGGCTTCACCGGGGATTGCTTGGCTCAAATCGCCATCAAAGGTGACAATGCGCGCAACGGTGGATTCCACCCCCGAGGGCAACACTTTGATTTTTTGCCCGACTCGCACGATTCCAGCAGACAAAGTGCCCGCATAGCCACGGAAATCTAGATTTGGCCGATTCACATATTGTACCGGGAAGCGCAGCGGCTGCTGACGACTGGCGTTAACCACATCAACACTTTCCAATACTTCCAATAACGTCGGCCCGGAATACCAATTCATTCTCTCACTTGGTGAGGCCACATTGTCGCCATCCAGCGCTGACAGCGGGACAAATTTAATATCCAAATCAGTGGGTAACTGCTGAGCAAAACTCAGGTAATCTTCTTTAAATTGCTCAAAGACACTTTCCTGATAATCCACTAAATCCATTTTATTCACCGCTACCACTAAGTGGCGAATCCCCAATAACGTGGCGATAAAACTGTGGCGACGAGTTTGGTCCAATACCCCTTTGCGCGCATCGATCAATAAAATAGCCAGATCGCATGTCGAAGCACCGGTCGCCATGTTGCGTGTGTATTGCTCATGTCCTGGGGTATCAGCAATAATAAATTTACGTTGCTCAGTCGAGAAGTAGCGATAGGCCACATCAATGGTAATGCCCTGCTCACGTTCGGCTTGCAAGCCATCCACCAACAATGCCAGATCCAGTTTCTCGCCCTGTGTGCCAATACGCTTGCTATCAGTGTGTAGCGTTGTGAGCTGATCTTCGTAGATCTGGCGGGTATCGTGCAGCAAACGGCCAATCAGCGTGCTTTTGCCATCATCCACACTGCCACAAGTCAGAAAACGCAACATAGTTTTATGCTGCTGTGCCTGCAGGTAAGCTTCTACCCCACCTTCGTTAGCAATTTGCTGGGCAATAGATGTATTGTGTAAAATCATTGACTTACTTTCCAATGCCGGCTGATTTTCGGCCACAGATTGGTTTTGAAATTTGGTGCTCATCGGGCGCTCCTCAGAAATATCCCTGACGCTTTTTAAGCTCCATGGAGCCGGATTGATCGCGGTCGATCATGCGACCCTGGCGTTCACTGGTGGTCGAGATAAGCATCTCTTCAATAATGGCGGGCAAGGTTTCGGCCTCGGACTCCACCGCGCCCGTCAGTGGCCAGCATCCCAAGGTACGAAAACGCACCATTTTCTGAGTAATCACTTCGCCCGGCTGTAAATCAATGCGGTCGTCATCGACCATCAGCAGCATGCCATCGCGCTCCAGCACTGGGCGCGGTTTCGCCAAATACAGCGGCACAATGTCGATTTTTTCCAAGAAAATATATTGCCAGATATCCAGTTCAGTCCAATTAGACAGCGGGAACACGCGGATACTTTCGCCTTTGTTAATCTGGCCGTTGTAGTTGTGCCACAGTTCCGGGCGCTGATTTTTGGGGTCCCAGCGATGGAAACGGTCACGGAACGAATAAATGCGCTCTTTAGCGCGAGATTTCTCCTCATCACGCCGCGCCCCCCCGAAAGCGGCATCAAAACCGTATTTATTCAGCGCTTGTTTAAGGCCCTCGGTTTTCATGATATCGGTATGTTTAGCGCTGCCGTGAACAAAGGGATTTATCCCCATTGCCAGCCCCTCTGGGTTGCGATGCACCAGTAACTCACAGCCGAAGGCATTGGCCGTGCGGTCACGAAATTCGTACATTTCACGGAATTTCCAGCCGGTATCCACATGCAATAATGGGAAAGGTAAATTACCGGGGAAGAAAGCTTTGCGCGCTAAATGCAGCATCACAGAAGAGTCTTTGCCGATGGAATAGAGCATCACCGGGTTGCCGAATTCAGCGGCCACTTCACGGATGATATGGATACTCTCCGCCTCCAATTGCCGCAAATGAGTGAGTCGTTTTTCGTCCATAACAGATCCTTTATGCCAAATTCACGACTGACGGGCTGATGGCCTGTTCAGTCTGCGGTTGCTGCCCAAACCAGGCAATTTGATGATGTAAATCCACCACTTCACCGATAACCAGCAGTGCCGGTGTCGGGGCCTGATGTGCTAATGATTCCAGCTCTGCCAATGTGCCGGTCAAAACTTGCTGGTCGGTACGCGTTCCCCGCCCAATCACCGCCACTGGCGTGGTGCTGGCTCGACCATGCATTATTAATTTTCGGCTGATTTCAGCCGCTTTCACCGTGCCCATATAGATAGCCAAAGTTTGATGACCGCGCGCCAATGCCTGCCAATCCAAATCAGCACCATCAGAGCGGCAATGCCCGGTAATAAATGTCACACTTTGCGCGTGGTCACGGTGAGTCAATGGGATACCGGCATAGGCGGTTGCCCCCGCAGCGGCCGTCACCCCTGGCACCACCTGAAACGGAATGCCCGCGCACGCCACAACTTGTAGCTCTTCGCCGCCCCGGCCAAAGATAAAAGGGTCGCCCCCTTTTAGCCGCACCACCCGTTTTCCGCGCTGCGCGAAGGTGAGTAATAATTGATTGGTTTCTTCCTGCGCGACCGAATGCGCCCCGGCACGCTTGCCGACACAAATACGTTCAGCATCACGGCGCACCAAATCCAGCACTTCTGGGCTGACTAAATGGTCATAAAGCACCACATCAGCTTGTTGAATAACTTGCAGGCCACGTAAGGTCAATAAGCCAGGATCTCCTGGCCCTGCACCGACTAAGGCAACCTCGCCTTGAGTGCTGCTCTGCCCCTCCAGCGCCAATTGCAGTTCGTCTTCGGCCTGCGCCAACTGCCCACGGCTGACAAAACTGGCAAAGCGCCCACTAAAGGCGTTTTCCCAAAAACGTCGCCGCGCGCCCATTGAGGTCAACTGCTGTTTAACCCGGCCACGCCAACGCCCGGCAATAGTTGCCATCTCCGCCAAACTGCTGGGTAACAAAGCTTCCAGTTTCTCGCGCAGTAAGCGCGCCAGCACGGGTGCTTGACCAGCCGAGGAGATCGCCACCACCAGTGGGGAGCGATCGACAATTGAGGGGAAGATAAATGAACAGCGCGGTTGGTCATCAACCACATTAGCCAAAAGATGCCGCTCATCTGCCGCTGCGAAAACCGCCGCGTTTAATGCCGTGTCATCAGTCGCGGCAATCACCAGAAATACTTCATCCAACTGCTCGGGCAAGAAATCCAATGCCAGCCAGTGAATGCGGCCATCCTGATATTGTTGCTCGAGTTGTGCTGAGAGGGTCTGTGCCACTACCCGCACCTGTGCGCCTGCGCGGTGGAGTAAGTCAATTTTTCGCGCAGCAACTTCACCTCCGCCTACAACCAATACCGGGCGTCGTTTCAAGTCGGCAAAAAGAGGTAGATAGTCCACAGCATCCTTCAATTACATAATAAGCGTAGGGTGACTATAGGGGGGGGCTATGGCCTTATGAAATGACGAAAAGTAATTACAAGTTCCATAATGATATATAGGCGCAATAGTAAGGTTCCCAGCTATGTTAGCCAATTATCACTGTGAGTGATTTTCTTAGCTGCTGACATAAATATCTGCATTTTAGGAGCCATACAGATTGTCTATTAGACCTAGCGCTCCCATACTAATGACGTTATCCATACCAACAGGTATGACGCAGACTTTAACAAGGATATTTCGGTATGTTTTCCCGCCGTTGCCTAAAGTGGGCACTATTTACGCTGAGTTTAAGTACCGTCCTGCCCCTTCAGGCAGCGACATCGCCAACTACCGGTCAAATTGCTGAACAGCAAGTTCGCCATATCAGCACCTACTTTCCCGGCCGTATGGCGGGTAGCCCAGCGGAGTTGCTGGCTGCTGAGTATATCAATCATCGTTTTCAGCAAATGGGCTATCAGAGTAATTTACGTGGTTTCAATACGCGTTATCTCTATACCAGTAAAAATGGTAAGCAAAGCTGGCGGAATGTCAGTGCCACTTCAGTGATTGCTGCTCACGACGTATTGGCCAATCAACAAGATGCGGTCAGCAAAGTCGATAACTCCAAGCAGATAATCATCATGGCGCATTTTGATACCTATACCCCGCAAAGCGACCAAGATTTGGATAAAAATCTAGGTGGGCTGACGTTGCAAGGTGTTGATGACAATGCTGCGGGCGTAGGTGTGATGCTCGAGCTGGCGGAGCGCCTCAAAAATACACCGCTACGCTATGATTTGCGTTTTGTCGCACTCAGCGCCGAAGAAATCGGTGCCCAAGGAACCGAAAACTACCTGCAACGTATGAGTCCAACAGAGAAAGCTAATACTTGGTTGGTGATCAATTTGGATAATCTGATTACGGGCGATCGCCTCTATTTTACTGCCAACAATCAGCCCGCGGCCATTGCAGCCAAGGAGCAAACGCTCACATTGGCTCGTCGCTATGGCATTGCGGCCGCCACAGTAGCAGGCCAGCTCACCTCCCCGTGCCAGACTGAGAAAAATGCATTTGATGCCGCCGCAATAGCGGTGTTGTCGATAGAGGCCAGCAACTACAGTTTGGGGAATAAAGATGGCTGCCAACAGCGCGCGATCAGCAAGCATTTTCCGCAAGGAACTACCCGCCATCACAGCCAGCTGGATAACTTAAATTATCTGGATAAGTTCTTGCCTGGCCGCATCACTAAACGCACCCACGACACGGTGCAAATTATGTTGCCTTTGGTTCAAGAGTTAGCTGGCGCTAAAAAATAGTCTGGTCGCCAAAAGTAAAGGGCGCAATTAGCGCCCTTATTCGGTATCGGTCACTATCAGCCTTCATGCAAACCGCATTCACGTTTTAGGCCAAAGAAGCGCGTTTCTTCTTCACTCATGCCCGGCTCCCATTTACGGGTGGTATGGGTATCTCCCACTGAGAGATAGCCCTGTTCCCACAGTGGGTGGTAATTCAGGCCATTTTGCGTCAAATACTGGTAAACCTGCCGGTTATCCCAATCAATAATCGGCAGCACTTTGAAAATACCGCGCGCAATAGCCAAAACCGGTAACTTTGCACGGCTGCCCGATTGCTCACGCCGCAGGCCGGCTAACCAGGTTTGAGCCCCTAACGTTGCCAGAGCACGGTTCATCGGCTCAACTTTATTCAAATCATTGTACCGCTCAATCCCCTCAACGCCCTGTTCCCACAATTTGCCATAGCGGGCCTCTTGCCAGGCCGGGCTTTGCTGGGCGCGAAATACCTGCAAATTAAGCTTAAGTTTCTCCGTCAACTCATCAATAAACTGATAAGTTTCAGGGAACAGGTAACCGGTATCAGTGAGGATTACCGGGATATCAGGCCGCTGACGAGTGACCAAATGCAAACATACCGCCGCCTGAATACCAAAACTCGACGAGAGCACAAATTCACCGGGCAGGTTTTCCAGCGCCCAACTGACGCGCTCCTGCGCGGTTAAGTGCTCCAATTGCCCATTAACCAGTGCTAATGCCGCAGCTTGTTCCGCCTTTGGCAAGGCCTTTAGTTCGCTCAAATTGAATTGGCTCACACCGCCTCCTGAACATGATAAAAGTCACGGGCAGAATCAATCACCGGAGCAATAACACCGGCGCGAATCACAAAATCACCAAAACCTTCATCAGCATGGCGTTCCTTAGCCCAGCGCCCAACCAACTGATCGATAATGGCCAGAATTTCATCTTCGGTAATATTTTCACGATACATCCGCGGTATCCGCGTGCCTTCACGATTCCCCCCCAGATGCAGGTTATAGCGCCCGACGGCTTTCCCCACCAACCCAACTTCCGCCAGTAAAGCACGGCCACAACCATTCGGGCAGCCGGTGACGCGCAGGACGATATGTTCATCAGCAATACCGTGCTGTTGTAAAATCCCCTCCACCCGCGTCACAAACTCCGGCAAAAAACGTTCTGCTTCAGCCATTGCCAATGGGCAGGTGGGGAATGAAACACAGGCCATCGAATTTTCACGTTGTGGGCTGACACTGTCATCCATCAAACCATGCTCACGGGCCAGTGCCTCAATGCGGGCTTTGTCTTTTTCTGGCACTCCCGCCACAATCAGATTCTGATTAGCGGTTAAACGGAAATCACCTTGGTGGATTTTGGCGATTTCTGCCACACCGGTTTTCAGACTGCGGCCGGGGTAATCTAGCAAACGGCCATTTTCGATAAATAAGGTCAAATGCCATTTTTTGTCGACCCCCTTCACCCAGCCGATACGGTCGCCACGGCCGGTAAATTGATAAGGTCTGATGGCCGCGAAATTCACGCCAGCGCGCTGTTCAACTTCGGCTTTAAAAGCATCAACACCAACGCGCTCCAGGGTATATTTGGTTTTAGCATTCTTACGATCAGTGCGGTTGCCCCAATCACGTTGAGTCGTCACCACCGCCTCGGCAATGGCCAAAGTGTGTTGCAGTGGGATATAGCCGAATTCACTGGCTTTACGTGGGTAAGTATTCTTATCACCATGAGCGATAGATAAACCACCGCCCACCAGCACATTAAAGCCAACCAACTGACCTTTCTCCGCGACCGCAACAAAGTTAAGGTCATTGGCATGAAGATCCACATCATTTTGCGGCGGAATAACCACTGTGGTTTTAAATTTGCGCGGTAGATAAGTCGCCCCAAGGATCGGCTCCTCATCAGTGGTCGCCACTTTCTCCGCATCCAGCCAGATTTCAGCATAAGCACGAGTCCGCGGCAGCAAATGCTCAGAAATTTTCTTCGCCCATTCATAGGCTTGCTGATGCAGGACTGACTCCACCGGGTTCGAGGTGCAAAGCACATTACGGTTAACATCATTTGCGGTGGCCAGTGCATCCAAACCTAATTGATTGAGCAGCTGGTGAGCCGGTTTCACATTCCCTTTCAAAATGCCATGGAACTGGAATGTCTGGCGGTTGGTGATCCGGATGCTGCCATATAACGTGTTATCCGCGGCAAACTTATCAATGCCCAGCCACTGTTGTGGGGTGATAATTCCACCGGGCAAGCGGCAGCGCAGCATCATGGCGTGGCGCGGTTCTAACTTCTGTTCCGCGCGCTCTGCTCGGATATCACGGTCATCTTGCTGATACATACCGTGAAAACGGATCAGCAGAAAGTTATCGCCATTGAAACCGCCGGTCAGCCCATCATTGAGGTCTTGCGCAATAGTCCCGCGTAGGAAATTACTTTGTGACTTCATGCGCTCGCCGTCGGAAAGTTTTCCGGTCACGACCAGTGGCCCTGGGTGTTTTTCATTCATCAGTACACATCCCGCTGATAACGGCGCGCCAGGCGCAGCTCACTCAAATATTCATCAGCCTGCTCAGCATCCATCGCGCCGTGCAAAGCCACCACATCCAGTAAAACCTGCTCAACGTCTTTGGCCATGCGGTTGGCATCGCCACAGACGTAAATGTGGGCGCCTTGTTGGATCCAGCTCCACAGTTCTGCGCCTTGCTCGCGCAGTTTGTCTTGTACGTATATTTTATGGGCCTGATCGCGCGACCAGGCCAGATCAATGCGAGTCAGCAAGCCGTCTTTGACGTAGCGCTGCCATTCCACCTGATAGAGAAAATCTTCAGTGAAATGTGGGTTACCGAAAAGTAGCCAGTTTTTACCTGTCGCGCCGTCGGCTTCACGCTGCTGCATAAAGGCGCGGAAAGGGGCAATGCCAGTACCGGGGCCAATCATTATCACTGGGGTTTCTGGGTTAGCCGGTAAACGGAAGTTATCGTTATGTTCGATAAAGATGCGAATATCGCCATCCACTGCCAAGCGGTCAGCCAGATAACCGGAAGCGCCGCCAGTACGGGGGCGCCCCTCGATGTCATAGCGCACCACACCGACGGTGATGTGCACTTCATTTTCGGTTTCGGCTTGTGACGATGCGATGGAGTACAGGCGAGGTGTCAACGGCCGCAACAGAGCAACCAGTTGGTCGGCATTCAGGTCAGACGGTGCCTGACGCACCATATCGACAATTGGGGTATTTTTCGCATAATGTTGCAGCGCCGGTTTATCAGCCAGCAATGCAATCAATGTTTCATCGCGCGAGAGCGCGGCGTATTTATCGACAATCACCGTGGTATTTTGTGTTAGTTCAAGGTGGCTGCGCAGTGCCTGTGAAACTGGCATATCTTGCCCATCAACACTGACTGGCTCGTCGCCTTTGAGCCACAACAGCGCCAGCAACTCATCAACCAGCGCCGGGTCATTATCAAACCAAACACCCAGCGCATCTCCCGGCTGATAGCGCAGCCCAGAGTCACCTAAATCAATCTCAATATGGCGCACATCTTTTGCAGAATTGCGGCCCGTCACTTTTTGCTGCACCGATAACTGGGCAGTCAATGGCGCGGCTTTGCTATAGGGGCTGGAGGTAATTTCATCTACCGCCCCACTGGCGGTTACTGCCGCCGTCGCTGTTGATTGTGCGGGGATTTTTGCCAGTAAGGTCGCCACAACCTGTTGACGCCACTGCTGTGCTGAGTTTTGATATTCAACATCCGCATCAACTCGCGCTAATAATCGCTCCGCACCTAACTCAGCTAATTTGCTGTCAAAATCTTTACCGGCCTGGCAGAAGTGTTCATAGGAAGTATCGCCCAGACCAAATACCGCGAAGGCAGTCTCTGGTAATTTCGGGGCTTTTTTAGAGAACAAGAATTTATGCAGTGCCACCGCTTCTTCGGCGGGTTCGCCCTCACCTTGGGTGGAGGCAACTATCACCAGCAAGCGTTCTTGCGCAATTTGTTTAAACTTATAATCACCAGCATTGACTAAATTGACGCTAAGTTTGGCGGCTAGCAGGTCATCGCGTAGCTGTTCCGCCAGACGCCGGGCATTGCCGGTTTGGGAAGCGGAGATCAGGGTAATAGAGACTGGCGCAGGGGCCGCCACCGCTGGGGCAATCACCGCACCAGGTTGCTGGTTAACCCTGCCCCAAAAGTAGCCAGATAACCATGCCATTTGGGTGGGCGAAAACTCACCAACCGCCGCCTGTAAGCGGTCTAACTGCTCCGGCGATAGCGGGAGTAAAGAAGTAGGAGGAACCTGAGTCGTCATTGCAGTACGTATTCCCTTAAGCTTACGCCAGTGTCAGTCGAATATTTTCAGCATAGAATTCTTGATGTTTGTAAGGTTAACCATCCCGATAATAACAATTAAAGAAGCGATGGAAATAATAAATAACCAAAACGACTAAGCGGTTTTTCAGGTAATAGATATGAGTTAAAGTGTTCAACTTGTTAGGAAAATTTTCGCCCACGGATATTGCACCACAGATTCAATACGTCTGTATATAAATCAGTAGGCTACGTGTGGTTAAGTGGGATGTATCAGGCCAGATTGCCCGCGCCATCATGCACATTCATAGCCAGCATCAGTGCTTTCCGGTACTATGCGGCGGTTTTTCGAGTCAATAAGGTCAGGATTATGAGCACCACCCTATTTAAAGATTTTCAGTTTGAAGCCGCTCACCGGCTACCCCATGTCCCAGAGGGTCACAAATGCGGTCGTCTGCACGGTCATTCATTTATGATTCGTATCGAGGTCACGGGCGAAGTTGATGCTCACTCCGGCTGGGTGATGGATTTTGCTGATCTCAAAGCGGCATTTAAACCGGTTTGGGAACGTTTGGATCACCATTATCTGAATGATATTCCCGGGCTGGAAAATCCGACCAGTGAAGTGCTGGCTAGCTGGATTTGGCAACAGCTTAAACCGCAATTGCCGGAACTGAGTGCGGTGATGGTGAAAGAGACGTGCTCAGCGGGCTGTGTTTATCGCGGGTAAATATTTATCGCCAAAATCCTTGGCGTTGCCGCAAAACGCCAAGGATACAAGCTATTAAGCAATATTTAGATATTTATGAGTCTGCATCGACAAACGCCAATTCTTGGCAATACAGGTTTCAATACAGAGTTTGGTGGCTTCCTCTTTCTGGCTGATGGGTTGCAACGCAATAATCCGCTTTTTGTTATCTGTCAGTGTGACCAGCAGTGCTTCCAGTGCTTCGATATCGCGTAAACGCCCCACCGGATGCTTAATTTCATCTGCGCGCTGTAATGCCTGCGGCAATATTTTTAGGCCGCCGCGCATATTCACTTTTGGCGAAACCGTCACCCACGTGGCCGCTGAACACTGCACTTGGTGAGTGCCACTGGTTTCAATCTGGCAACTGTAGCCGGCGTGTTCCAGCAGTGACGTTAACGGGAATAAATCATAAATAGCGGGCTCGCCGCCGGTTATCACCACATGGCGGGCGGTATATCCTTGTTGATGAAAGATATCCAGTAATTGCTGTTCACTGGCCGCCCCCCAAGCATCACTTTCCGCAGTTTTCACCATGATGCGCTGCATATCGACTTCACGATCAGCCGCTTTTTCCCAAGTATGTTTGGTATCGCACCAACTACACCCGACGGGGCAGCCCTGCAAGCGCACGAAAATCGCCGGCACACCGGTGAAGTAACCCTCGCCCTGCAAGGTCTGGAACATTTCATTAATCGGGTACAGCATCAGTATCTCTATCATCAATTCAAAATAGTGCGTGATTATCGCAGATTCCCCAGCGGCGACCAAACAGGTAGCAGCGAAGCTACCCATTTGTTTGTATCAGGCCGTCTCGATGACACCACAAGCCATTCGAGCACCGCCGCCGCCCAGCGGCATCGGGTGGTCAGCATAATTATCCCCCCCGGCATGAATCATCAGCGCATGCTGATTTAGTTCCGCTAAAGATTTCAGGCGTGGGGCTAATACCTGATAGGTAGCGGTGCCATCAGCATTTACCACTAACCCCGGCAAATCACCCAAATGTCCTTTATCGCTATATGGCCCCAGGTGTGCCGCCGTTTTTTGCGGATCAAAATGCCCTCCGGCAGCCAGTGCTGGCACCGCTTTGCCCTCTTTCTGCCCCGGGGCGCAACTTGGATTTTCGTGCAGATGGAAACCATGAATGCCCGCGACCAGCCCGGTCAGATTTGGGGTAAACAGTAAACCATAAGGCGTCTCGCTCACGGTAACAGTGCCCAGCGCCTTGCCATTGCCGGTTGGCTGTACTTCATGCATGGTGACAGTCACTTCTGCCGCCAATACACCGCCGGAGATAAGCATCGCCGGTAACAGTAAGTATTTCAGTTTCATCAATTACCATCCTTTATGCATTATTATTGAATCATTCAACCACTCATTAAGAATAACGGCTGATGAGTTATCTGCACGGCGATAGTGCAATAGATGTGAATCGGCGGCAGATGACCAGCAAGATTCAGAAGAATCTCGAAGAAGAAAATTAAGAAAGAATAAGAAGATAGTTATCGGATGAGAAAGCCATGACATAAAAAAACCCGCCGAAGCGGGTTTTCAATCAACTTAAATCAAAGCTAAGGTACAGTAATTACTGGCCTTTAACTTCTTTCAGACCGTTGAATGGTGCGCGGTCACCCAGCGCTTCTTCGATACGAATAAGCTGGTTGTATTTAGCAACACGGTCAGAGCGGCTCATAGAACCAGTTTTGATTTGGCCCGCTGCAGTACCAACTGCTAGGTCGGCAATGGTCGCATCTTCGGTTTCGCCTGAACGGTGAGAGATAACCGCAGTGTAACCGGCATCTTTTGCCATCTTGATAGCCGCCAGAGTTTCGGTCAGAGAACCGATCTGGTTGAATTTAATCAGGATAGAGTTAGCGATGCCTTTTTCGATACCTTCTTTCAGGATCTTGGTGTTGGTAACGAACAGGTCATCGCCAACCAACTGGATTTTGTCGCCCAGAACTTCGGTCTGGTATTTGAAGCCAGCCCAGTCAGATTCGTCCAGACCATCTTCGATAGACACAATTGGGTACTGTTTGGTCAGATCTTCCAAGAAGTGAGTGAACTCTTCAGAAGTGAAAGCTTTGTTGCCTTCGCCAGCCAGAACATATTTGCCATCTTTATAGAATTCAGATGCAGCACAGTCCATCGCCAGAGTCACGTCTTTGCCCAACTCGTAACCTGCCTGTTTTACCGCTTCAGCGATAACAGCCAGTGCTTCGGCGTTAGAACCCAGATTTGGCGCATAGCCACCTTCGTCGCCTACCGCAGTGCTCATACCTTTAGCTTTCAGAACTTTCGCCAAAGTATGGAACACTTCAGAACCGATGCGAACTGCTTCTTTCAGAGTTTTTGCGCCAACCGGCTGAATCATAAACTCTTGAATATCAACGTTGTTATCAGCATGCTCACCGCCGTTGATGATGTTCATCATTGGCAATGGCATAGAGAATTTGCCTGGGGTGCCGTTCAGTTCAGCGATGTGCTCATACAAAGGCATGCCTTTAGATGCTGCTGCTGCTTTCGCTGCTGCCAGAGAAACAGCCAGGATGGCGTTAGCACCAAACTGGGATTTGTTCTCAGTACCGTCCAAATCGATCATGATTTTATCGATGTTAGCCTGGTCTTTGGCATCTTTGCCCAAAACTGCCTGAGCAATAGGGCCATTTACTGCTGCAACGGCTTTCAGAACGCCTTTGCCCAGGAAACGAGATTTGTCACCGTCACGCAGTTCCAGTGCTTCACGGGAACCGGTAGAAGCACCTGATGGTGCCGCAGCCAAACCAACAAAACCGCCTTCCAGATGAACTTCGGCTTCTACAGTTGGATTACCACGGGAGTCGATGATTTCGCGACCGATGACTTTAACAATTTTGGACATTAGATTTTCCTCAGTACAAGTTAAACTAAAACTCCAGACAGAGGGGGCGACATCTCTGCCGCCCCTTCTACCAAATATTTTATTTCACTTGGCGCTTCTGATACTCACCAGCCGCTTTCACAAAGCCGGCAAACAACGGGTGACCATCACGTGGCGTCGAAGTAAATTCTGGATGGAACTGACAAGCCACAAACCATGGGTGGTTTGGCAACTCGATAATTTCCACCAGTTTGTTATCCGCAGAACGCCCTGCTACACGTAATCCAGCGGCTTCAATCTGCTTCAACAACATGTTGTTGACTTCATAGCGATGACGATGGCGCTCAACGATGGTAGGTTCGCCATACATCTGACGGACCAAACTACCTTCGGTCAGGTGACATTGCTGCCCACCCACACGCATGGTACCGCCCAAATCGCTTTCTTCCGTACGCACTTCAACGTTGCCGTCTTCATCACGCCATTCGGTGATTAATGCAACCACCGGATACTTACAGTCTGGCACAAATTCTGTGGAGTTCGCGTTTTCCATCCCCGCAACATTGCGGGCAAACTCCATCAGTGCCACCTGCATCCCTAAGCAAATACCCAAATAAGGAATATTGTGTTCACGAGCATAACGCGCTGCCAGAACCTTACCCTCTACACCACGGTAACCGAAACCACCTGGAATGAGGATAGCATCCAATCCTTTCAGCATCTCTTCGCCGCGCGTCTCCACATCCTGCGAATCAATCAGCTTGATATTCACCGTCAGGCGATTTTTCAACCCACCGTGTTTCAAGGCTTCAATCACAGATTTATAGGCATCCGGCAATTCTACATATTTGCCAATCATCCCAATGGTCACTTCACCACCTGGATTTGACTCTTCGTATATTACCTGTTCCCACTCGGCAAGATTTGCTTCAGGACAAGTTAAGCTGAATCGTTTACAAATATAATCGTCAAGACCCTGTGATTTCAATAGGCCCGGGATTTTATAAATGGAATCAACATCTTTTAGTGAGATAACGGCTTTTTCTGGCACATTACAGAATAATGCGATTTTAGCGCGCTCATTAGCCGGAACCGCTCGGTCAGAACGGCAAATCAGCACATCTGGCTGAATACCGATAGAAAGCAGCTCTTTTACCGAATGTTGTGTTGGCTTAGTTTTCACTTCGCCAGCCGCTGCCAGGTAAGGAACCAATGTCAGGTGCATATAGAGTGTATGCTCACGACCAACATCAACTGCCATCTGACGAATAGCCTCCAGGAATGGCAAGGATTCAATATCACCGACAGTACCACCAATTTCAACTAATACGACATCGTGGCCTTCGCCGCCCTCGATGATGCGTTCTTTAATAGCATTGGTGATATGAGGAATAACCTGGATAGTCGCACCCAGATAGTCGCCGCGACGTTCTTTGCGCAGGACTTCAGAGTAGATACGGCCAGTTGTGAAGTTGTTACGACGGGTCATTTTGGTGCGAATGAAGCGCTCGTAATGCCCTAAATCCAGATCGGTTTCAGCACCATCTTCGGTGACGAAAACTTCCCCGTGTTGTGTCGGGCTCATGGTGCCCGGATCCACGTTGATGTACGGGTCCAGTTTCATGATGGTAACGTTGAGGCCACGGGCTTCAAGTATAGCCGCCAGAGAGGCTGCGGCAATGCCTTTACCCAGAGAGGATACGACCCCGCCGGTCACAAATATATAATTAGTTGTCATGCTGAACCTGAGAGTTTAGGTTTAAAGACGATGGAAGAACCAAGACGGGAAAGTAGTATACCCGAACCTTGGTTTCGCTACAAACTATCTCCGCATCGGTGGCCGTTTTCACCGTATTTACCCCGCGGAACATCGCCCTGCTATCCGTTATAATTCAATATATTAACGCAATTAAAATTCAACAACCATCGGTCAAATGAATTAAAACACCTTACATTTCAGTTTCTTGCTTTTTAACTTGCTGCCAGGCAGATTCCATCTCATCGAGTGTCGCACTCTCCATCGTCTTGCCTGAGGCTGTAACTATTTGTTCTACTTGACGAAAACGACGTTCAAATTTACGGTTTGCCGCCTGTAACGCATTTTCAGCTTTGTGGCCTAAATGACGAGATAAGTTCACCGTGGCAAACAGCAAATCGCCAATTTCCTCGCCCAATTTCTCTTCATCCACCACCGCTTGCCGCGCTTCGAACATAACCTCATCAATCTCTTCGTAGACTTTGTCTAACACTGGCCCCAATGTGTCCCAGTCAAAACCGACAGATGCACAGCGCTTTTGGATTTTATGGGCTTTCATCAAGGCTGGCAGTGCATCAGGAATATCATCCAATGCCGAATACAAGGCTTTTTCCGCCCTTTCCTCGGCTTTACGTGATTCCCACCCCGCCAATGCGGCCTCACTGCCCATTATAGCGTCTGTGACGTTGGGTGGCGCATCAGGGAACACATGTGGATGGCGGCGTACCAACTTATCGCTAATAGCATGACAAACATCATCAAAGGCAAATAACCCTTGCTCCTGCCCCATCTGCGCATAAAACACCACTTGGAACAGTAAATCACCCAATTCATCACGAAGATCGTCGAAATCCTTGCGCTGAATCGCGTCAAGCACTTCGTAAGTTTCTTCGAGTGTATAAGGCGCGATGGTGGCAAACGTCTGCTTACGATCCCACGGACAGCCGTGTTCGGGGTCACGCAAGATGCGCATAATATCCAGCAAACGTTGTAGTGCTAAAGCGGTGGTACCAGGGGAAGTCACTGATTGGGTCATTACTATTTATCACTTTTGTTATTTTGCACAATATCAGCGAAAAGGATAGGCAGAAGAGTAAAGTGTCCGCGCCACGGATGGCGCGGCTCAAGCCCCCCAAGGATGGGTTTACGGCGTCTTTACGATCTGCCTATTCTCTCCGCCTCAGATACATTATTTATCAATATGGCAAAGAGCAGTAGCCGTTTAAAGATCACTAATTGCCGTGGAGCCGACGGGCGTCGATAACATCCGGCAACTGATTCAGCTTAGCCAGCACCCTGCCCAGCACCTGCAAATTGTAGATCTCGATATCCATGTCGATGGTCGCCAGCATCTTTTTGGTATCACTGCGGCTGGCAACGCCCAACACATTGACCTTTTCATTCGCCAAAATGGTGGTGATATCGCGCAACAGACCACTGCGGTCATTGGCGCTCACTCGCACCACCAGCGAATAGCCACTGGAATAACTTTCGCCCCACACTGCATCAACAATTCGCTCAGGAGCATGAGATTGTAATTCAGTTAATTGCTCACAATCAGCACGATGAATGGAAATGCCCCGGCCTTGGGTGATAAAACCAATAATCTCATCACCAGGGATTGGCTGGCAGCAACGAGCAATATGGTGCATCAGATTGCCAACACCTTCGACCACAATGCGCCCGCTATCTTTGCTGGCATTGCGCGGCGCGGGCTGATGTTTGCTATTCAGATGGCGTAAAGCTTCTAAATCAGCTTCTTCCGCAGTGGGTTTATTGAGTTTCCCTTGCAGGAAGTTGACCATCTGATTGAGCCGAATATCACCGCCACCAATAGCCGCCAACACTTCATCCATAGAATTCATGTTATAGCGCGGCACCAGCAGCTTCTCCGCCTCTTTCAGGCTGATATCCATGTGCTCCAGCTCATCATCCAACATCTGCCGGCCAGCAAGAATATTCTTGTCTCTATCTTGTTTTCTAAACCAGTTATGAATCTTAGAGCGCCCACGGCTGGTGGTGACATAACCGAGGTTCGGATTCAGCCAGTCACGGCTCGGGTTAGGCTGTTTCTGGGTGATGATTTCAATCTGATCCCCCATCTGTAGCTGATAAGTAAACGGCACTATTCGGCCACTGATTTTGGCCCCAATACAGCGGTGCCCGACATCACTGTGGATATGATAAGCAAAGTCCAGCGGGGTTGAACCGGCTGGCAAATCAATCACATCGCCTTTCGGAGTAAACACATACACCCGGTCGTCAAACACTTGACTGCGCACTTCATCCAGCATTTCGCCGGAATCGGCCATCTCTTCCTGCCAGGCAATCAGTTTGCGTAGCCAAGCAATCCGCCCTTCATAACCAGAGCGGCCTGCAGCCACAGCACCTTCTTTGTATTTCCAATGCGCCGCCACCCCCAGTTCAGCATCTTCATGCATCTGGCGGGTACGAATTTGAATTTCGAGCGTTTTACCACGCGGCCCCAGCACTACCGTATGGATCGACTGATAACCATTTGGTTTAGGGTTAGCAACATAGTCGTCAAATTCATCAGGTAAATGACGGAAATGGGTATGAACAATCCCCAGCGCGGCGTAGCAATCTTGTAAGCGCTCCACCACCACCCGCACAGCGCGCACATCAAACAGTTCATCAAAGGCCAGCGACTTCTTCTGCATTTTGCGCCAGATACTGTAGATATGCTTGGGGCGACCATAAATGTCGGCTTTGATACCTTCATCGGCCATGGCTTTACGTAACGACGCGACAAAATCATCAATAAATTGCTCACGATCGATACGCCGCTCGTGCAGTAATTTAGCGATTTGCTTATATTCATCGGGGTGCAGATAGCGAAAACAGAAGTCTTCCAGCTCCCACTTAATCTGGCCGATACCTAGGCGGTTCGCCAGTGGCGCGTAAATATTGGAACACTCTTTGGCCGCCAGCACGCGCTCATCTTCCGGCGCATCTTTCACTTCACGCAAATGCGCAATGCGCTCAGCCAACTTAATGACTACACAGCGGAAATCCTCCACCATCGCCAATAACATACGGCGCACATTGTCCACTTGCTCGGAGCTCATGGAGTCATTGTGGGTGGCTTTCAACTGACGGATGGCGTCCATATCGCGCACGCCATGTACCAGATAAGTAATACTTTTGCCGAATTGCTCAGTCAACGTGGCTTCATCCACCACATTGGCATCCACCAGCGGGAACAGCAGCGCGGCCCGCATACTGTCATTATCCATGCTCAGGGTGGAAAGAATTTCAACCATTTCAAGGCCACGCCACAGCAACAATGAGGCATCGGGATGGTTTTGCGTCTGCTGCTCACAGTACCGCCAGGTTTCGGCTAAACGCTCACCAGATTGCGGATTAGGAAGCCCCAAACTGGCGATCCAATCGTCGAGAGCAAACTCGCCCGCTGGATTCAAATGTGCACTTCGTACCGCAACCATAACTTCTCCCTACTTTGCGACCCCTGGCTCCTGCATGAACAGCGCCATAGATTCAAGATGCCCAGTGTGGGGAAACATATCCAACATCCGCACCTGAGCAAGACGGTAACCGGCGGCTAACAACACCTGACTATCTCGTGCCAGCGTGGTGGGGTTACACGAAACATACACCACCCGCTTTGGCGCCAGTTTGACTATGTGTGACATCACCCCGGCAGCACCAGCGCGGGCGGGGTCTAACAATACTTTATCGAATCCTTGTGTTGCCCACGGCTGACAACTGATGTCAGATTCCAGATTTTCGTGAAAAAAGGACACATTGGGCAATGCGTTATTCAGTGCATTATACTGCCCATTCGCTACCAGCGCCGCAACTCCTTCCACACCAACCACCTCGCGGGCAAACTTGGCTAACGGCAAGGTAAAATTGCCCATACCGCAGAACAGATCCAGCACTCGCTCATCCGGCTGCACATCCAACCAAACTATAGCTTGAGCTACCATTTGCTGGTTGACGACATCATTGACTTGAATAAAATCTCGCGGATGAAACGCTAAGCGTAGACCCTCAATTTGGTAATAGGGTTCCTCACCAATAAGTTTTTCCAAGCTCTCGCTATCACCGGCCAGATAGACGGTTATTTGCTCTCGCTGAGCAAAGTCAGTTAACGCCGCGCGGTCTACCTCTTTAAGGGTATCAAGGTGACGTAACACCAGCAACGGCCCATTATCAGCCAATACCAGCTCCACATGCCCCAAACGGCGCACGGCCTGCAAAGCTGATAAACAGTGATAAAGCGGCTGTAACAAGCGCTCTAACTCAGGCCGCAGAACTGGGCAATGTTTTACACTCACTAAATCATGGGATTCGTTTTGATGAAACCCCATTTGTAATCGCTGCTGCTTTGGCTGATAGAGCAGCCCAAATCTCGCCCGCCGCCGATAGCCGTATTGCGGCCCACTAATAACCGGGTCTAACTCAGGGCAGCTTCCCGTCTCCCGGATTATCAAACGCCGCAGTGAATCTGCCTTGCTCATCTGTTGTAGCTGGCTATTGGCGTGTTGCTGCTGACAGCCTCCACAAATTCCAAAGTGAGGGCAAGCAGGAGCGGCTCTTTCACTGCATCGGTTCAACAAACGTTTAAGTTTACCACGGCTATATTGGCGCTTTTGCTCAGTAAGCTCAATTTCAGCTTGCTCCCCCGGCAGAGCGCCAGGAATAAAGATGGCTTTGCCGTTGTGGCGCGCAACCCCCTGACCAAAAGGGTCAAGCGAGTTTACTGTCACAGTTAGCGTTTGTTTGGTCGTCACACGTCGGTTTGCAGAGTAGAATTGCGCCATATTGATTGATCAAGCATCGGTTTCGTAAGCTGCTAATTCTCCCACATTGGAATACCATGACCAAATACAGTCTTCGCGCGCGCATGATGATTTTAATCCTGGCCCCCACGCTGCTCCTTGGGCTGTTACTGAGTACGTCCTTTATGGTCAATCGTTATAATGAATTGCAAAAACAATTAGTTAGCGCCGGCACCAATATTATTGAGCCGCTGGCTGTTGCCAGTGAGTACGGAATGACCTTTCGCAATCGTGACACTGTTCGTCAGCTGATTAATCTACTCCATCGCCGCCACTCAAATATTGTTCGGTCAATATCCGTTTTCGACGCAGATAATAATCTTTTTGTCACATCCAACTATAATTACAATTCCTCACAATTAAGATTGCCGAAAAGTGACGCCATTCCCCGCTCCCTGATGCTTTCCTATCGCGGCGACTCTTTAATTCTGCGAATGCCTATTGTGTCAGAATCTAATTTGTCCAGTGACCGCGCCTCGGATTCCGATATCACAAATCGGCCATTGGGCTATATCGCCATGGATTTGGATTTACAGTCAGTGCGCTTGCAGCAATATAAAGAGATTTTCATTTCAACGCTGTTGCTGTTGTTCTGTATGTGTGTGGCAATTTTATTTGCATATCGTCTGATGCGCGATGTTACCGGCCCCATTCGTAACATGGTAAATGCCGTCGACCGTATTCGCCGTGGGCAATTAGACAGCCGGGTTGAGGGGCATATGCTCGGTGAATTGAACATTCTTAAGAATGGCATCAATTCCATGGCGATGTCACTCGCGGCCTATCATGAAGAGATGCAGCAAAATATCGACCAAGCCACATCAGACTTGCGCGAAACATTGGAACAAATGGAAATCCAGAACGTCGAATTGGGGTTAGCGAAAAAACGTGCGCAAGAAGCCGCACGAATTAAATCTGAATTTCTGGCCAATATGTCCCATGAGCTACGAACGCCACTCAATGGGGTCATTGGCTTTACCCGCCAAACGCTGAAAACATCACTGACACCGACACAAACTGACTATCTGCAAACTATTCAGCGTTCCGCTAACAATCTGTTATGCATCATTAATGATGTGCTGGATTTCTCCAAGTTAGAGGCCGAAAAACTGGTTCTCGAGCATATCCCGTTTCCACTGCGCGGGGCGCTGGATGAAGTGGTTATTCTGCTGGCGCACACCGCACATGAAAAAGGCCTGGAACTGACTCTGCATGTGAATAATGATGTTCCAGAACAAGTGATTGGTGATGCCATGCGTTTGCAGCAAATAGTCACCAACTTGCTGGGTAATGCGATTAAATTCACCGAACAGGGCAATATTGATATTTTGGTGGCGGTGCAGACCAAAACCGCACAGCAGATCACTCTGGTGGTAGAAATTCATGATACTGGCATTGGCATTTCCGAATCCCAACAAGCACAGTTGTTCCAGGCATTTCGTCAGGCGGATGCCAGTATTTCACGTCGCCACGGCGGCACGGGGCTGGGGCTGGTAATAACCGAAAGATTAGTGAAAGAAATGGGGGGCGATATCAGCTTCCACAGCCAAGTCGATCGTGGCTCGACTTTCAGATTCCACCTGACGTTGGATCTTAATGAGGCTATTCCCTATCGCCACCCAGATATGCCGCATTTGGCAGGGAAAACATTGGCATATATTGAACGTAATGCCGCTGCGGCGAGAGCAACACTGGATATTCTCAGCATCACACCGTTGAAGGTGACTCATAGCCCAACATTAGCTCAATTACCGATACAGCATTATGATTTCCTGCTGGTTGGGGTGCCTATTCCGTACCGCAATAATATGGCTGTTCATCAGGATAAACTGATAGCAGCCCTGAAGATTTCCGAGCAAGTTATTTTGGCGCTACCGAGTCAATCACAGGTGGAAGCGGAGCAACTTAAACAAATCGGCGCCAAAGCATGCCTGGTTAAGCCCATATCCGCTAATCGATTAGTCCCATTATTATCTTGTAAAGCAGCGCCTGATGAATTGCCGCTAGGCGAACAAACTCACAAGTTACCAAAACTGCCGTTCAAAGTGATGGCAGTTGATGACAACCCGGCTAACTTGAAATTAATCGGTACGTTGCTGGAAGAACAGGTTGAAGAAACGGTGTTATGTGACAGTGGCGCGAAGGCCATCGCCTATGCTCGTGAAAACACCTTGGACATCATTTTAATGGATATCCAAATGCCGGAAATCGACGGCATCCGCGCCAGCGAAGTTATTCACCAGATGTCGCATCATCAGGACACTCCGATTATTGCCGTCACTGCACACGCCGTTAGGGGGCAGCAAGAACAATTATTGAAATTAGGCATGGCCGATTATCTAGCGAAACCTATTGATGAAGCTCGGCTGATACAAGCTCTTTCGCGTTATCAACCTGATTGTGACTCACAAACGCCCACTGAACCCGAGATTCCGTCAATTTCACCATCTGAATGTGAAGGCGCAATAGACTGGCCGCTGGCAGTAAGACAAGCGGCCAATAAAGAGTCGCTGGCCAAAGATCTGTTGGCCATGTTATTAGAGTTCACGCCCCAAGTGACAAAGCGCGTGCAGGCGATTCTGGCCGGTAGCCATGATGATGATATTCTGAGTCTAATTCATAAATTCCATGGCAGCTGCGCATGCAGCGGTGTCCCACGGCTGAAGCAAATGTGTATGACGATTGAACAGCAATTACGCCAACAAGCTGATTTACAAGACTTGCAACCCGAATGGCTTGAATTGCTAGATGAAATAGAAAACGTCCGCTTTGCCGCACGAAGTTATTTAGGCGTAGCCTGATAACCCTGCCGCCTCTGGCAGAAATAAAAAAGGGCACACCGATTATCGGCCGTGCCCTTTTTGAGATATTTACCCTTTTACTGCTTAGCTATAATGTTACTGTATAAATAACAGCCACTGTATTAAGCGCTATTACTGCATCAACAAGTAGAGTGAAGTATCACCACGCTGAATACTCAATGCCAATACCGATGGTTTGGTATCAAGGATTTTCCGCAGCTCACCCAGATTCTGGACAGGTTGCTGGTTAACGCCCATGATAATATCGCCTTTTTTCAGGCCGATGCGCGCCGCAGCGGTACCTGTTTTCACGCTATCAACTTTCACACCTTTTTTACCATTAACATCAGAGTTGCTTAATTCAGCGCCTTCAATACCGGTGTAAAGATTGCCTGAATCAACTTGCGTTTGGCTGCTCTGCTCTAATGTGACTTCCACATTGACTGGTTTACCCTCGCGCAGCAAACCTAAGGTCATTTTGCTACCCACTGGCAAAGAACCAATCTCAGCACGGAAGCCTGCAAAACTGTTGATAGCTTTGCCATTCATGCTGACAATCACATCCCCCGCCTTGATCCCTGCTTTAGCAGCAGCAGATTTTGGCAGTACCTGGCTAATAAAGGCGCCTTTCTGTGCATCCACATTCATCGCTTTGGCCAGCTCAGAGTTCAACTCAGTGCCCATGATTCCCAGTTCACCGCGTTTCACCTGGCCAAACTCAACCATCTGAGCGGTCAGGTTTTTCACCATGTTACTTGGAATAGCGAAACCGATACCAATATTGCCGCCATCAGGTGCCAGAATAGCGGTGTTAATCCCAATCAGCTCACCGTTCAGGTTGATCAGTGCGCCACCGGAGTTGCCACGGTTAATGGCCGCATCAGTCTGGATAAAGTTTTCGTAGTTTTCCACATTCAAGCCACTACGACCCAATGCTGACACGATACCAGAAGTGACGGTTTCACCCAGGCCATAAGGGTTACCGATTGCCACGGTATAATCCCCAACACGCAGTTGATCAGAATCAGCAATTTTTATCGCGGTGAGATTTTTAGCATCTTTCAGCTGTAATAAGGCGATATCGGTACGTGGATCTTTGCCGATCACTTTCGCTTCATAGCTGCGGCCATCACTCAATTTCACACTGATTTTGGTCGCATTATCTACCACATGGTTATTGGTCACGACATAACCTTTAGCGGAATCAATAATGACACCTGAGCCCAAAGCTCGGAAATCCTGTTTGCTCGGCGCACCACCTTTGCTACCAGGGCCGCCCTGACACATCGGAGAAGCTTGGAACGGGGAACCGTCCTGGCAGAATGGCGAATCATCACCAAAGAATTGCTGGAACTGTGGTGGAATAGCGCCTGCAGCATTGCTGACTTGAGCGCTCCCCTCCACATTGATACTCACAACCGAAGGCATGACCTTCTCTAGCATTGGCGCCAGGCTAGGGAGCTGCTGGCTGCTAGAAGACGCCGTTTCTGCCGAAATGGCAGAAGAAACCGGCCCCATGGCTAAACCGATGCTCAATGCCAATGCACTTAACACTAAAGTTGTTTTTTTCATGTATTCTGGCTCTCGCTGTACAATTAATAATGAGTCAATAAAATGGTGTATCGCAAACTTATCCCGTCATAAATGATGTTGCCGCAGGTACCGCAGGCAAACCCGAGAATCTAACTCAATTTAGTGAATCGGGTGAATGCTAACCGCTAGCACCCCAACAATTTCAAGTAAGAGGGATATAGTCGTCTTGCTTAGTAAGATTAAATATGGGGGATGAAGTTCAGAGAACCAATAATTGGAAAAGTAAAAAATATTGTCCGTCTTTACAAATCTATAGTTAATTAAACGGACATTTTAGTTTTTCTGTATGCTATTCCGCGGCCATCAAACGGCGATATTCATCATAAGCATAAAGGTCTGTCATACCGCTGATATAATCCTGAATTAAACGCGCACGATAATAATATTCATATATCTCATGTTGTTCTGGCGGTAAATTACGTAATCGCTCCGCGGATTCCGCATAGGCCAGACGATGCTTAGTTGACAATTTATGGAACAAACGAGTCTCAATCGGGTACTCCCGATGACTGTCTTCTACCACTAATTGCGTAAATGCTGTTTGCGGCATAGCTAATAGCGGGCTATAAATATCAAGCAACCCACTAATAACTCTATATCCTTGTAATTCAAGCTGTTCTACTTCTGGATAATTGAATACGTGCTTTACGGCTACCTTTTTAAAAATTTGCAGTAATTTACACGCCGGGCTGGAGTCTTCTAATAAAGCCTGATTAAACGAACCTGAAAATACCGCCGGTAGATTCTCTATAAAACGCTGTGCTGCATGCGGAACTAATTTCCCTACGGTATTAACCCGTAAATACATAAAGAATTGATCTTCAGAACTACGCCGACCTTGTTCGCGTCCTAATTGACGAAATGCACCACCAACCACTTTATCAAACATATCACCATGACTCACTTCTCCCCACTCTTTCACCATATGCTCATAAAGTTGTTCAGCACTAAAAATATTTTTTTCCACCGCATCTTCTAAATCGGCAATACAATAAGAGATATCATCCGCAGCTTCCATAATATAGGTCAGCGGGAAACGGTTAAACTCCCCCATATTAAGTTCACGACGTAAATCTTTAACATATGCCTCTTCAGCGAGATAAAATCCTGGTTTCTTCATCAAATAGTGATGAGAAGCCGGAATATCATCTGACCAATAAGCTGGCTTGGTATATTTAAGAATGCAACCAACTTGGGCATAGGTGAGATTCAACTTTAATAAGCTATAAACCAGGCGAATAGCTTGTGCATTGCCCTCAAACTGACTTAAATCACGACGGATTTTACTGCGCAGAATATTGAGTTCAGTTTCCCCCTCCCGCAGTTTTAATATATTAACTTTGCATTGATCTTTACCCCGTGGCTCGGCCCCCCCTCCATTAGGATCCATTTGTTTAGTAAACCAATTATTAATTGCCGACTCGCCAAAATGGCCAAAAGGTGGGTTACCAATGTCATGCATCAGACATGCCATTTCTACAATACTTTCAAAGGGATCAAGCAGTTTATCTAACCCATAGGCGGTGATTTTTTTATCTTGCTTAAAGCGATTGAGGATCTCTTTGGCGATATAACGGCCGACCTGCTGGACTTCCAGCGAATGAGTTAAACGGCTGCGGACGGCGGCATTGCGCTCCAACGGGAAGACTTGTGTTTTTTGTTGTAGACGCCGAATGGCAGCGGAATTAACAATGCGGCCGCGATCACTTTCAAATACTCGGGTAATCTCATATTCATCCTCAGCCGAGCTGGGTTTACCAAATGGCCGCTGAAAACTTATTTTCTGTTTAAAGTCGATCCCGGACATGTTACCCCCTGAGTATCTAAGTGTATCCCAACAGTCATTAGTATTACGGCAAAGCAGCAAATGAGTATATCCCTACGAGCTGATATAAGTTGGTGATTCAGATGTATAAGAGCCGATCACGCCGCCGTAACTTCAAGTACCAAAGGAATAAACAGTGATACCCACTCTCAGGAGAAGATGCAATTGATTACGTGTGAACTGCGGCACATTACGCATTATCTTTGGTGAACTACCCGACTATATCACTTACCTGATAAACTGTGTCTTGATGATTACAGAATAATCCATTTTTTAAAATCGGTAGGTATCTATATGAAAGTAGGCATTATTGGTGCAATGGAACAAGAAGTCACACTGCTGCGTGACAAAATTGAAAATCGCCAAACCTTAGCACGCGCGGGCTGTGAGATTTACACCGGCCAACTCAATGGTGTTGATGTCGCCTTGCTGAAATCGGGTATTGGTAAAGTGTCTGCAGCAATGGGCACCACTCTATTATTAGAGCATTGCCAGCCAGACATTGTTATCAATACCGGTTCCGCTGGTGGCCTAGCCTCTAGTCTGAAAGTCGGCGATATCGTGGTTTCTACTGAAGTCCGCTATCACGATGCCGATGTGACAGCTTTTGGCTATGAACCAGGACAAATGGCGGGTTGTCCAGCAGCTTTCATCGCCGCTCCTGAGCTGATTGCACTGGCTGAAAGTTGCATCAATGAATTGAATTTAAATGCAGTGCGTGGCCTGATTTGTAGCGGCGATGCTTTCATCAATGGGGCAGCCCCTTTGGCTCGCATTCGCGCCACTTTCCCGACCGTGGCAGCCGTTGAAATGGAAGCCGCGGCCATCGGCCATGTTTGCTACCTCTTCAAAACACCTTTTGTTGTGGTTCGCGCTATTTCTGACGTTGCTGATAGAGAGTCTCATCTGAGTTTTGATGAATTTCTGGTTGTCGCCGCCAAACAGTCGACTCTGATGATTGAAGCAATGCTAACCACACTGGCTCAGCGCGGTTAATGGTGCGGCGCAAGATTGCCCCGAGGGCGCGAGCAGCAATAATCCTGCCCTTGGCAGGGATATTGTTGTTCAGCCTGTTGACCAAATCAGTGCTGGCAGCGGAGCGGGTTATCAGTTTGTCTCCCAGCACCACTGAGTTGGCCTATGCTGCCGGGCTTGGGGACAAACTAATTGCAGTAAGTGCTTACTCTGACTATCCCGCAGCGGCTAAAAAGCTGGAACACGTCGCTTCCTGGCAAGGGGTCAATGTCGAACGTATTTTGGCATTAAAGCCAGATTTGATCCTTGCCTGGCGCGGCGGAAATCCACAGCGCCCGTTGGATCAACTGGCTTCTTTTGGTATTCCGATTTTCTATTCTGATCCCGCTAATATTGATCAAATTGCAGATGATCTGGATAAACTGGCTCAATACAGCCCACAACCAGAGAAAGCACATCTGGCTGCTGGGAAATTACGTCAGGAAGTCAGTGAGTTACGCAACAATAATGCCCGCAGTCAGCCGCTACGGACTTTCCTGCAATTTGGTACTCAACCGCTATTTACCAGCTCAGGACATACATTACAGAGTGAAGTTATTTCCCTTTGTGGCGGGGAAAATATTTTTGCCGGTAGCCGTGTTCCTTGGCCGCAAGTTAGTCGTGAGCAAGTGATGACGCGCCAGCCACAGCTGATAGTGGTAAGTGGTGATAAGTCTCAGGCAGATAACATCCACACCTTTTGGCAGCCCCAGCTTACAGTGCCGGTGATAACACTCAATGAGGACTGGTTTAATCGTGCTGGCCCACGCATTGTACTGGCGGCCAAACAGCTGTGCCAACAAATGGCCAGCCTTCCATCTTCTGTGGCGGAGTCACATTAATGCTGGTCTATTGGCTGGATATTTTAGGTACTGCGGTATTTGCTATCTCTGGTGTGTTGCTGGCGGGGAAGTTGCGTATGGATCCCTTTGGCGTACTGGTTTTGGGTGTAGTGACCGCGGTTGGTGGTGGGACAATCCGCGATATGGCCTTAGCCAATGGCCCCGTATTTTGGGTCAAAGATCCCACTGACTTAGTGGTGGCGATGGTCACTTGTCTGGCAACTATTTTGCTGGTGCGACAGCCACGACGCACACCAAAATGGATCTTGCCGGTGCTCGATGCCATTGGCTTGGCGGTGTTCGTGGGGATCGGGGTCAATAAAGCTTTTGCAGCCGATGCCAGCCCCTTAGTCGCTATCTGTATGGGAGTAATAACCGGCGTTGGGGGAGGAATTATCCGTGATGTCTTAGCCCGTGAGATCCCAATGATCCTGCGTACTGAAATCTACGCCACAGCCTGCATCATCGGCGGAATTGTCCATGCAACAGCGTTTTATACTTTTGGCATGCCACTGCAACAAGCGATGATGCTGGGCATGGTGATAACCCTTGGTATCAGGCTCGCCGCTATTCGCTGGCGTTTAAAACTGCCAACATTTGAAATCGAGCATTAATGGCGATGCACAGATACCGATTGTCAGGAGCAGCCTATATTTTGTACAATGCGGATAACTTGTAGACTCCCACCGAGCCTACAAGCTTTCGTAGCGGCGTATAAATTAATATGGAATTTATATTTTAGTCCGTATTAAATCTTCAAGTTTTTAAATAATTAGCCGATATCTAGATATCATTACTGCCTGGGTTGGGCAGTAGCAGTTAAAAATGCAGTTATAAATCATGAAATACTTTTTGTTGATGTTTTGGCTGGTCTTTTTTGCCAGTCCGTCGCTAGCCCAGGGGGTAAGCGGCACAATCAATTTACAGCTTTCTATCGTGCCATCTTGTCAGGTGCAATCGCCTGCTCAAAATGAGCGCCAAACTAATGACTCAAAAATGAATTATCCAGAAATACAGTGTAATCGAGGGAATGGATTAGCTACGGAACCTAAAATTAGCCATTCCGTGATTGCATCTGGTGACTCGCAATTGAGCAAAACCGTTAGCGGCCAGATGGCGCAATTGATTACTGTAGAGTGGTAATATTCTGATGTAAAAAACCGCAACTGTATAAGGTTGCGGTTTTTTTTTAGCAAAATATTAGGTGATTTTATAGCCAAAAACATTGGTGTTACAGCAAGGTAGAAACCCCGGTGAACTTACTCAAGTCAGTGATTCGGGTGCATGAATGCCGCTAACATAGCGGTAGCACCAGGGATAGGCTAGATGCTGAAAGAAGAGCCACACCCACAAGTGCTCTTCGCATTCGGATTTGTCACGATAAAGCGAGAACCTTCCAGCCCTTCGGTATAATCCACTGCACCACCGACCAAATATTGTAAACTCATTGGGTCAACAACCAGTTCAACACCTTGCTTTTCAATGGTCATATCACCATCGTTTATCTGATCATCAAAAGTAAAGCCATACTGGAACCCGCTACATCCACCACCAGTGATGTAGACCCGCAGCTTCAGATTTGGATTTTCCTCATCAGAAATCAGCAGTTTCACTTTTTTTGCCGCTGCCTCGGTAAACTGCAGGGGCAGTACTGTTTCGTCACTCATACTCATCACTCCCAACCGGTGTTCGAGGTGCAGGTTACTACAATGGCAGCCTGATCTATGTATTGATTATCCAATACCCGAGTAATTCATTCAAGTATTGTGGCCTAATGTTATATATTATCTACCTGTTTGAGTGCTACTTTCAACCACCGCTTGTTGCTCCGCCGCCTTTGCTGCTTGCTCTTGCCTTTGTAAAGTGCGGGCCAAAATAGCTGAATACAAGGGCTTACCCCCCATAAATTGCGCGATTAATGTTGCCCCCAAGCAAGTCACTATCATGGGCAAAATGAGCTGATAATTATCGGTCATTTCCAACACCAGCACGATCCCGGTAAGAGGTGCCCGCACCGAAGCGGCAAACAGCGCCCCCATTCCAGCGATGGCAAAAGTCCCTGCATCAATAGCGTATTCAGGGAAAAAGTGCGCGCAAGATAAGCCAAAAGCGGTTCCCAGAATGGTTCCCAGAGCCAACATAGGGGCAAATATCCCGCCCGGAGCACCAGAACCAAAACACAATAAAGTGGTGACCACTCTGGCAACAAAGATAAAAAGCAACATGCCAATACTGTAGTTACCGGCGACCGCGATAGGAATTAATGCAAAACCGCCGCCCACAGCTTCACCATGAATCAATGCCAGCAAACCACACATCCCCCCCAGTAAGCCGCCTATCAACACCAGTTTGCGCCAATCACCGCCGTGAAAGCGCATAAACATATCTTGCGTACGGAATATTAGCGCATTAAACATCACGCCCACTGCTCCGAAAATAATGCCCAGCAACAAATAGAGCCACAAGCTATTTAGCGACACATCACTGAGCTTGCCAACATCGATAATGGCCCGCTCACCATTAAAGTAGCGATAGACAATGGTTGAAGTTATCACCCCGACAAATACCGCTTTAATGGATACCAAGCTGTAGCGGAACTGCGAACGCATCTCTTCAATAACAAATAATATCCCCGCTAGTGGAGCATTAAACGCGGCAGATAGCCCCGCAGCGGCACCGGTCGCTAATAAAGAGTGGCGAGCTTCAGAGCTGCGCAGACGGAAGATATCGACAATCATCCGCCCACTATTGGCCCCCATTTGCACCATCGGCCCCTCGCGGCCTAACACCATGCCAGCCCCGAGTGTGCCAAGGCCACCAATAAACTTGACTGGGATAACCCGCCACCAGCGAACGGGCCGCATCTCTTCCATGGCCCCTTCTATTTCAGGTATCCCCGAACCACCGGCCTCAGGAGCAAAACGGCGCACCAGAAAATACCCCACCATCGCCAGCAATGCCGACATAATAAAGGCCAGCGGCCAGACTAAAATCGCATTGTTAGCAACGTTTGCGACAATCGACAACCTTTCTTGCTGAATCCAATCGACGCCGCGATCAAAAGCCACCCCGACTAAACCGGTGACCACACCAACCACCGCTGCCATGATAAGAATAACTAAAGGTGTCGTATCACGATTAACCAAAGCATGGATAAAGCGGCCACGTTTCACCTCAGAAATGCCTTCTGTAGATATGTTTTGCGTTGAGTCAGTCATATTTTGTATGTTTTGAGTTGAATAATAAGTAATACAAATCCGCAATATGAGTCTAGCTTAGACGTTGAGAGTGTGCCTACTTAAACGCTAATGAAATGATCTCGCTCAGAAAAGGCTTTATTTTCAATTTGCGGCGCATCGCGCAAGCTAGCGGTTAAATATAGCCAATCATTTGATAACTGCTGCCAGTTCTTTAGAATAAGCAGCATTGTTATTGCCAAGGCTGATGTTGCCAATGTTAATGTCGCCCAATTCAGGAGCCGTTTTATGAGTAAATCCGAAAGTCTGTATGCCCAGGCAAAACAGCTAATCCCAGGCGGGGTTAACTCTCCGGTGCGTGCTTTCACCGGTGTCGGTGGCGTCCCATTATTCATTGAACGTGCTGATGGCGCTTATTTATTTGATGTGGATGGTAATGCCTATATTGATTATGTTGGTTCTTGGGGGCCAATGGTCTTGGGGCACAATCACCCGGCAATTCGTCAGGCCGTGATTGAAGCAGTCGAACGCGGTCTGAGCTTTGGCGCACCAACAGAAATGGAAGTCAAAATGGCTGAATTGGTAACCAATTTAGTCCCGACCATGGATATGGTGCGCATGGTCAACTCCGGTACAGAGGCGACCATGAGTGCCATTCGTTTGGCCCGAGGCTTCACTGGTCGCGATAAAATTATCAAGTTTGAGGGTTGCTATCATGGCCATGCAGATTGTCTGCTGGTAAAAGCGGGTTCAGGCGCCTTAACACTTGGCCAACCTAACTCTCCAGGCGTGCCCGCAGACTTTGCGAAGCATACCCTGACTTGTACCTATAATGATTTAGCCTCCGTGCGCAAAACCTTTGAGCAATATCCGCAAGACGTGGCTTGTATCATTGTTGAACCTGTCGCCGGTAATATGAATTGCGTTCCCCCCTTACCGGAGTTCCTGCCCGGATTACGCGCATTATGTGATGAGTTTGGCGCGCTGTTAATTATTGATGAAGTCATGACCGGTTTTCGTGTGGCATTAGCCGGAGCGCAGGATTATTACGGTGTTGTCCCTGATTTGACCTGTCTGGGGAAAATTATTGGCGGCGGTATGCCGGTGGGGGCGTTTGGTGGTCGTCGCGATGTCATGGATGCTCTGGCACCAACAGGCCCGGTTTATCAGGCGGGTACACTATCCGGTAACCCAATTGCCATGGCGGCCGGTTTTGCTTGCCTGACTGAGGTGGCTCAGGTTGGTATTCATGAGACCCTAACAGAGTTAACCGACTCTCTGGCGACTGGTCTGCTACATGCCGCGAAAGCAGAGAATATTCCACTGGTAGTTAACCATGTAGGGGGGATGTTCGGCATATTCTTTACCGATGCTCCAACCGTGACTTGCTATCAGGATGTGATGAACTGCGACGTCGAGCGATTCAAGCACTTCTTCCATTTGATGCTAGAAGAAGGTATTTATCTGGCTCCGTCGGCTTTTGAAGCGGGCTTTATGTCCGTGGCGCACAGCCCAGAAGATATCCAGAAAACTGTGAATGCGGCTCGTCGCTGTTTTGCCAAGCTTTAATCCCAATTCATTCACCATCTCCCAATATGGGGGGTGGTGAAAAAATTCATATTTGCTCAATTCCTCGGTGGCTTCATCATTCGTAATAGCTACAACCGCCTTCCTCGCGGGATTGTATTACTCATATAACTAGACACACAATATATGCATATAAATTAAAAGGTTAAATTCACTTACTAGCACCACTATCTTTATCCTTAAAGATGAATTCACGTGGCGCTTATTATCAGAATTTTGTAGAAAAAATCTGATATTGCTATCTCATTAGCCCATGGAGGACACCCTATTATCAGGCTGAATGAGATAGACGATAGAATCCAATTACCGCCCCTGTTTACGCAATAAATAAACAAAGTACGGGGCACCGATAAACGTCGCCAATAACCCTGCGGGGATTTGATTTGGGAATAACAACATCCGGCCACACCAATCAGCAAAGACCATCAATAAACCACCTAAGATAGCCGCAAGAAATAACTGTGGGATAGCACGCCGGAAGCCTAGCATTCGAGCCATATGCGGTGCCATCAGGCCGACAAAACTTAATGGCCCCACCGTCAATGTGGCCGCTGCTGTCATCGTGGCCGCCAACAGCAAGATGGCTAATCGGCTAGGTAATAGCGCCACCCCCAATGCTCTGGCGGTCACACTCCCCAGTGGCAAGATAGTTAACCAACGGCGGCACAATGGAGTTAATGCCACCAAAATCAGCGCAATAACACCGGTAATCAATGCTTGTGGGCCATCAACAGCATAGGTAGAACCTGAGATCCAAGTCAGTAAACCCCGCATGCGCGGATCACCGCTGGCCAATAACATAGTTATCACCGTGGTAAAGGCGGTGCTCAGCGCAATCCCTGCCAATAACATGCGGCCAGGTGAAAACCCGCCACGGCCAGCCACCACCAAAATCAGTAATAAAGTTACCGCCGCCCCCAAGCTTCCGGCGGGTAGCAACCATGCTAGCGCATTACCTGGCACGATAAACATCATGATGACAACACCGAAAGATGCACCGGAACTGATCCCCAACACTTCGGGGCTGGCCATTGGATTACCCGTCAGTTTTTGAATTAATGTTCCCGCAACTGCCAGCATCATACCGGCGGCCAGCGCAGCCAAGACCCGTGGCCAGCGCCAGTGCAACAATGCTTGGATATCCTCCCCAGAAATCCAATTCCAGCCATGACTATCACGACCAAACATTAGCGCCACAGATAAGCCGGCAAGCATTATCAATAAGCCGCCACTGATCCATAAGCCCAAATGTTGCCGTTCGGCAGGAACATTGTCACCAAAATCCATACTGGGTGGGGTCGCGCTATGCAGGCGAGGCAACAGCCATAATAAAAGCGGAGCGCCAATTAGCGCAGTTGCCGCCCCCGTTGGGATTTCCTGCCAAACTTGTGCCAGCCAGATAAGGCTCTGGTCCGTAACCCACAGCAGTAAAGCTCCCAAGAGCGGAGCCAACATCAAACGTTGCGCTAATCGGCGAGCCCCCAAAATTCTTGCCAGTAAAGGCGCAAATAGACCAATAAAACCAATGACTCCGACGGCATTAACCAACATTGCACTAAATAAGATTGCCACTGCCAACGCACTTAGCCGCGCTAACGACAATCCTAAGCCCAGATTACGGGCCACACCATCATCCAGACCGAGCAAAGTTAATGGGCGAATTAATAAAGCAGCCAATACACCAGTTATCAGCAAGCGCGGTAGCAAAAACTGCACCGTGCTCCAATCTTGTTGATTCAGGGCACCGCTACTCCACAGGAACAATCCTTGCAGTTGATCATAATTGAATAGCGCCAACAAATTACTGACCGCGCTACAGTAAAGGCCGAGAACCAACCCTGCCAATATCAGGGTCACGGGCGACATCCGTTTGCCCCAGGCAACACCAAATACCAACAACCCAACCATGATGCCACCGGCCATCGCCGCCAGTTGCCGGGTCAATTCACCACCGGGTAACATCCATAATGTCGCGATAGTCAGGCCAAGTTGAGCACCGGCAGCAACCCCCAGAGTGGCCGGTTCAGCCAGTGGATTGCGCAATACCTGCTGAAACAAAACCCCCACTAGCCCCAGCCCGGCCCCAGTGAGCAGTGCCACCGCCAACCGGGGAAGTTGGCTGTAGTGAAATAACATTTGGCGCACATCATCACTATTTGGCTGCCATAGTGCAGCCCCCCAGAGTGAGGCCGGTAGTACCTGACTAAAATTATATAGCGTCAATGCCACGGCAAACATGAGCAGCAAGCCAAGTAAGCAGGCTGGCAGCAGCCAACTTTTACGTCGTTTTTTGGCCATCATGAAGATTGACCCCATGCTGACGCCAATAGGCGTACAAACCGCATGGCTGACAATGTTGCGCCATAGAACCACACCGCGGGCAATATCTGTAATTGATTTTGGCGCACAAATGACATGGATTGCCATAATGGTGTGCGGGCAACCTGCTGTAAAATTTCATTATTACCATGGACAAAGCACATTGCTCGCCCTGGTTTTACCGTGGCTAAACGTTCAATTCCCACGACGGCGCTGCCCCACATATTGGTCTCGCCCTGCCAGGCATTGTTAATATTCAATTCGTTTAATACATCCTGGAACAAGCTGCCTTGGCCTATGACCAATGCATGGCGAGTATCCAACAGGGAGAACATCAATAATGATGTCTTATGAGTGGCAGCGAAGTGTTGCCGAGCAGTTTGCATAAAGTGATTAAAATCAGCGATATGCTGCTCAGCAACCGCTTCCAACCCGAGCCGCTGACCTAGCGCACGCAATGAATGCTGGCCGGTGGCCAGCGGTGAGCTACCCTGTTGGTTAAAAGCAAAACTCATCGAGGGGGCGATGGGAGCAAGTTTTTCCGCTGAGGGGCCAAAACCCTCTGACATCAAAATCAGTGACGGAGCCATTTGTTGTAACAATTCCAAATTAGGTTCCGTACGTTGCCCTATATCAATCACACTCGCAGGTAATGCCGGTTCCTCGACCCATAACCGGTAATTATGAGTATCCGCCACGCCATATGGCGTCACCCCAAGAGCCAGCAATAGCTCCACCGGCAACCACTCAAGCGCGACAACCCTGCTGCTATCAATCTTGAGAGAATTAGCAGCCCCCGCGGGCAATGAATACAATAATGGCGATAAAGCCAACGCGGTCAGTAACCTGCGCCGAGTCAGGCCCGGTGACATTATATGGGATTGTTCCATGGGGAAATACTTGGCCATTAGTACACGAAACTTACCGGCGCACCACCGGCCGGATGCGGCAATATTCCCATCGGAATGCCGTAAATCTGTTCCAGTACCGCACCTTGCATCAGGCTATACGCTGGGCCTTGCGCTATCATCTCGCCCCCGCGTAATGCCACCAAATGGTCGCAATAGCGGGCTGCCATATTAATATCATGCAATACCGCAATCACGGTCAGGCCGCGCTCGCGGCTGAGGCGCTGAATCAGCCCCAGCACCTCAACTTGATGAGCAATATCCAGTGCCGAGGTCGGCTCGTCGAGCAACAGGCACCGGCTATTTTGCGCCACCATCATCGCCAGCCAAGCTCGCTGGCGTTCCCCCCCCGATAAACTGTCAACCAGCCGATTTGCCAGTGGTTTTAAATCGACCAGCGCAATGGCCTCCTCCACCTGTTCACGATCCTCTTGGCGAAAACGCCCCAGCGCGCCATGCCAGGGATAACGGCCAATCGCCACCAACTCACGTACCGTCATCCCCTCCGCGGCGGGTAATTGCTGTGGCAAATAGGCCACTTCACGGGCAAAGGCTTTGTTATCCCACTGAGATAAAACCACGTCATTCAGTAGCACCTCACCACTGGAGGGCGGTTGGTGGCGACCCAGCATTTTTAAGAGTGTCGATTTGCCAGAACCATTATGCCCAATCAGCCCGCATACTTTTCCTTGCGGAAAGGTCAGTGACAATGGCTGCAATAAGCTTCGACCAGGAACCGAGAAACTCAGCTCACGGAGTGAAAATACGCTGGATTGGCTTGCCTGTTGGTCCAAGATGGTGCCCTGCGATTGAAGAAGTTAACGGGTGTAGCTGTTATTGCAACCCGAACGTTATCGATAAATAACGAGAAAGTGAATCGAAACGATAATAGTTATCAAAGCAAATAGTTTATGCGTAACCCACGGCGAACTGCAAGCGCAAAGCCAGACGATTTACTCGGGCGTAACACAGAGGTTGAGTCGGCAAGTACAGCGGGAGAGGCTGGCACGGTGATGATTTCCGCGCCAGCCGATAAAACGTTACTGGCCGAACATATCTTTAATCCAGCCTGCGACACCATCACCATCGGGTTTGGCTTGCTCTGCTGGTTGGGCCGCCTGACACAACCCTTGCGGATTTTCTGTCCACACCGGGATTGAGCGCATACCGCCGCCATCACCACAGACAAAATTCCCAGCCGAATCAATGTTCATCTGGCTAATTCCCTCTGGTGGCTGCAATACCAGCGGTAATGGCGTTTGATTCTCGAGATAGCGGCGATACAAAGTCAATGCGCCGTTAGCACCGGTCAATTTGGCTGGGCCATTATTGTCGCGCCCTACCCAAGCAATCGCCACCTCTTTGCCATCAATACCGGCAAACCAACTATCACGTAGATCATTGGTTGTACCCGTTTTGGCGGCCAGATTGTATTTTGAGAATTTCACTGATAATGAACGCGATGTTCCACGCGCCACCCCTTGTTGCATAGCATAAAGAGTGAGATAGGCGGCCTGTGCAGGTACCATGCGCTCCGCTTGCGGGAAGCTCTGATACAGCACCGTACCGTCTTCAGCAATCACCGAGCGCACGGCAGATAATGGCGCACGATTGCCGCCACTGGCGATAGTCTGGTATTCCTGCGCGACTTCAATCGGCGTCAGGTCAATCGCCCCCAGCAGCATCGCCGGCACGGGGTTAATCACCGCTTTCGGGATCCCCAGACGTTGTAGCATGGCACTTATCTGATCCAAGCCGACAGACATCCCCAGATTAACCGTCGGCACGTTCAGCGAGTTGGCTAAAGCATCAACCAGCATCACCTGACCCCGGAACTGACGATCGTAGTTTTTAGGCTGCCATGATGTGCCGTTGGATAACTTAATCGACAGCGGTTGGTCAGACAGCCAAGTATTAAGTCGGTATTTATCCGGCTCACTCAAGGCAGTAAGATAAGTCGGTGGCTTGGCGAGCGACCCCACCAAACGGCGCGCCTGCATCGCGCGGTTAAAACCGGCGAATTGCGGCTGTGCGCCACCGACCATAGCACGAACTTCACCACTGAAACGGTCGACAATCACCATTGCCGCTTCCAAATCATCCAAATGACGGGCAGCTTTCAAGGCTGGGATCCCATCTTCGATGGCTTTTTCTGCCGCATCCTGTGATACCGGATCTAGCGTGGTGAAGATTTTCACCCCGGACAAGTCGTTAATCTTGTCGCCCAACTTCTGTTGCAACTCTTGGCGCACCATCTGCATAAAAGCAGGTTGAGGAGTGATAACCCCACCTTTCGGCTGCACCCCCAGTGGGCGGGCGCTGAGCATGGTATACAGCTCGGCATCAATCACCCCCTGATTTTGCAATAAACGCAGCACCAAGTTACGGCGCTCGAGTGCTAGAGCCGGGTTGCGCCATGGGTTGTACAGCGAGGCCCCTTTCACCATCCCCACCAGCATGGCTTGCTGGTCGAGGCTCAATTCATTCACCGGTCGACCAAAGTAATACAAACTCGCCAGCGGGAAACCGCGAATCTGATCACTGCCACTTTGGCCGAGATACACTTCATTCAGATACAGTTCCAGAATTCGGTCTTTGCTGTAACGGTAATCCACCAACAGCGCCATATAGGCTTCATTAAGCTTACGCCACAGCGAACGCTCATTGGTCAGGAACAAGTTTTTGACCAATTGCTGTGTCAGGGTACTCCCGCCCTGTACCGCCTTACCGGCAGTCAGGTTAGCCACCACGGCACGGCCAATGGAATAGGGGCTGACACCGTCATGCTCATAGAAATGGCGGTCTTCTGTTGCCAGCAAAGTATCAACCAGCAAATCAGGGAAGCCAGCCCGCGGCACGAACAAGCGCTGCTCACCATTCGGCGATTGCAGCATGGTTATCAACTTAGGATCAAGCCGCAGGAAACCAAAATCGCGTTGATTATCCAGGTTTTGAATCTGGGCTAGCCGATCATTTTTAAACACCAAACGCGCACGAATTTGGCCTTCTTTCGCGTCAGGGAAATCAAATGGGCGACGCAAAATATCGATGCTGTCACCTTGCACGGTAAATTCGCCCGGGCGAGTCATACGGGTAACCTGCCGGTATTGCATACCCTCCAGCAAATCGATCATTTCTTTTTTGCTGTAAGACATCCCCGGCTCAAGGTTCACCATGCGGCCATAAACAGTGGCGGGCAATTGCCAAACCTTACCATCTATTCGGCTACGAATTTGCGAGTCAAGGTAAACGCCATAAATAGCCAATACCACCGCGCCGACCAGGAACAGTTTGATAAATAAGCCAAGCCAACGGCGTTTTTTGCGGGGCGGACGTGATGCTACCTTTCTTGGCATCGGTTCTTCCTCGTCGTCATAGTCATCATCGTCTTGGTCTGCGTCATCTAAATAATCTTCATCTTCGTATTCATCTTCATCACGCCGCCGGCGCACTGGCCGTTTTGGTGCAGCTTTGGGTTGGGCTTTCTTGCCCTTGCGCCCTATTGGCTCGCGGTCATCCCCAGACATGTCTTTCTCTCCACGCGCATTGGCGATTATTGCGGCTTATACCCGTCATACTTCAAGCTGCATGCGCGTTGGCTGCGTTCAATCACGCGAATCACTTACTACAGTAAGCTCATCGGGATTCTCTCGCTTGCCGCCTTCCTGCAACTCGAATTACTTTGGCTATCATATATTCCCCAATTTATCGGATAGAAAGGGGAAACATCTGAAATTATTGGCTGTTAGCCATGTGACCTTACTTATCTTGGTACTTTTTAGTCCGACGAGTTGGCCGGGTATTGGCGGGATCATCCGGCCAAACATGCTTGGGATAGCGCCCTTTCATCTCTTTTTGTACCTCGCGATAAGCTCCCTGCCAGAAAGCCGCCAAATCGCCAGTAATTTGTAGCGGCCGCTGTGCTGGGGAAAGCAGCTCAAGCACCACGGCGACCCGCCCACTCGCCAACATTGGGCTATGCTGCTCACCAAAAACTTCCTGCAAACGCACCGCCAACACCGGCGGCCTCTCAACAGCATAACGGATGGGCAGGCGGCTACCAGTCGGCACAGTGTAATGAGTTGGCAGCTCAGTATCCAGCCGTTGACGTAATTGCCAGCTCAACAAACGCGTCAACGCCTCCGCCATATTCACCTGCCGTAAGCCACGCAAATCCCGTACACCGGGCAGTGAGGGTAGCAGCCATAGCTCAAGCTGGCTCAGTAAACTATCATCATCGGTGGCCGGCCATGGCTCTTCGGGGAGCCAACGGCTGGCACAATGTAAGCGGGTGCGCAGCTGTTCAGCCTGCTCATCCCAGCTCAGTACCTGCAAACCTTGCTCGCGCACCCAGTTTAACAACGCCGATTGCAATGCTTCGTCACTGGGTTTCGCTAATGGCTGCGCCCGCAATGTCAGCCGCCCAATTTGCCAGCGCCGCCAGGCACGCAATGTGCCCTTTTCCTCATCCCACTCCACCACGGTTTTTTCTTCGACCAAACGGGGCGATTGTTGCGCCAGTTGGTCAATATCAATCGGCAGCGCCAATAGAATGCGCGCATCCGGCCCACTGTTGCTTTGTAACAAACTGGCCGCCACCAACCAAGGTGCTCGTGCTAGCGCCTCATCTTGCGCCATGGCAGCGCCCATACCATTGGCCAGCAGATAGCGCCCATCCTGTCCACGTTGTTGGGCGATGCGGTCCGGATAAGCCAATGCCAACAATTGGCCCGCGATATCACTGTCGATGGCGCCGACGCGCGCATTAATTCTTGAGGTCAATTGCCGCGCCCGCCGCTGCCAATGCGGCTGTGGGCGGCTGAGCCAGTCATGTAAATCAATTTGGCCTGAACGCGGGGGTTCTTCCAGAATCGCGGCCAATAACGCCGCTGTCGCCAATGCATCCGGACTTTGTCCGGCGGCAAAACACAGCATGGCGGCCAGACGCGGTTCGCAGCCTAAACTGGCCATCATGCGCCCCATGCCAGTAAGCTGCCCTGGTGAATCAATCGCCCCTAAGTTCCGCAATAAATCGCGCGCCGCGGCCAGTGCCGCTCGAGGCGGTTTATCAAGCCAATTGAGCTGGCCCGCCTCCTGACATCCCCAGTGCAATAGCTCCAGCCACAGGCTGCATAAATCACTGTTAAGAATTTCCGGCTCACTGTATTGCGCCGCGCGTTCGGCCTGTTCTTTAGCAAACAAATGCCAACAAATCCCCGGAGCCAATCGCCCAGCACGCCCGGCGCGCTGCACCATCGAAGCTTGACTGATGCGCTGAGTGACCAATCGGGTGAGGCCGTTTTTGACATCAAAACGCGCCACCCGCTCCAATCCGCTATCCACTACCAGCCGAATACCTTCAATCGTCAAACTGGTTTCGGCAATATTGGTCGCCAGCACCACTTTGCGCCGCCCAGCCGGAGCGGGCTGAATGGCTTTCTGCTGCTCACTGAGTGGCAGAGCGCCATACAGTGGGCAAAGGTCAGTGTCATTGGCAACTTCACCTTGCAACCGCTCCATAACGCGGTGAATCTCTGCTACGCCGGGTAAAAATAGCAGCAAAGAACCCGATTGTTCGTTTAATAAGCGCTTAACGCGATGGGCAACCCCATCCTCCAGCCGTTCATGGCTCGATAGAGGCTGATAGCTGCGCTCGACAGGAAAACTGCGCCCCGCGGAAACTATTGCCGGGGCGGATGGCAATAAGGCAGAAAGGCGCTGGTTATCCAGGGTCGCGGACATTATTAGCAGTTTCAGGTCATCGCGTAGCCCTTGCTGCACATCCAACAACAGCGCCAGCGCCAAATCGGCCTGCAAGCTACGTTCATGGAATTCATCGAGGATGACCAACGATATCCCGCTCAGCTCCGCATCTTGTTGGAGCATTCGCGTGAGAATGCCCTCAGTGACCACTTCTAGCCGGGTATCTGGCCCGCTTTTACTTTCGGCGCGCATCCGATAACCCACGGTCTGGCCCGGTTGTTCACCCAATTGTTGCGCCAAGCGATAAGCCACATTTTTTGCCGCCAACCGGCGGGGTTCCAACATGATAATGCGGCCAGACAAGCCCCCCCGTTGCAGGATTTGCAGCGGCAGCCAAGTCGATTTACCGGCCCCGGTGGGGGCATGGAGCAGAACTTGCGGTGAGGTTTGCAGCGCGGCCAAAAGCGCATCAAGCACTTCACTTACGGGCAAAGCGCCCCTCGCAGCATCACTTTCTTTCCAACTCACCACCACATTCTTCCCCATCCTCTCTACTTTCATCATCAGCCATTGTAACATCATGGCCGTATAGCGTATTTAGCCGAGTGATTATGCCAGCCTAATGATTAATACTGTTGATAAAACGATGAATAAACGCCTGTTTTTTGCACTCGACCTGCCCGACACCGTGCAACAGAACATAGTGCAATGGCGAGCAGCTCATTTCCCGCCAGACGCGGGACGGCCCATTGCGGCGGCGAATCTTCACCTGACACTGGCGTTCCTCGGTGAGGTCAGTCAGGCCAAAGCACAGATATTGCAACAACAAGCCGGGCGAATTAGTCAGTCAGGTTTTCATGTAACGCTGGATGATATGGGCCACTGGCCCAACTCCGGAGTGATCTGGCTGGGATGTAAAAATCCCGCGCGCGGGCTGTTGCAGTTGGCTCAGTTGTTGCGATCTCAAGCGGCACGCAGTGGCTGCTACCAAACACCGCTGCCATTTCATCCCCATGTCACCTTGTTCCGCGCGGCTATTCGCCCCGTCGCTATTCCGGCGAAAACGACGAGTGAAAGCTTTCGGGTGGACCATTTTTCGTTATATGAGTCGGTATTTGCACGCGGTCGAACCCGTTATAACATTGTACAAAGCTGGCCATTGACTAGCACACACAGGACTTCCGATGCCATCTAACCCGCAGCTACTGACTTTTGCTCCTCGGTTACAACCCGCCACACTTATCCTGCGGTATAAACGCTTTTTAGCTGATATTGTGACGCCCGCTGGAGAAACATTAACTATTCATTGCGCTAATACTGGAGCAATGACTGGCTGCGCCACACCTGGGGACACAGTTTGGTATTCGACCTCGGATAATCCCAAACGTAAATATCCCCATAGTTGGGAGCTAACTCAAACCCAAACCGGTGATTGGATCTGCGTAAATACCCTACGCGCCAATGAGTTAGCCAGTGCTGCAATAGATAATAATCATATTGTTGAATTATCTGGTTACACTTCTGTCAAAAGAGAGGTTAAGTATGGGGATGAGAACAGCCGTATAGACTTGTTATTGCAGGCAGAAAATAGGTCTAACTGCTATATTGAAGTCAAGTCGGTTACCTTATTACAGCAACAATGTGGGTATTTCCCGGATGCCGTCACCCTGCGGGGTCAGAAGCATCTCAGGGAGCTACAAAACAGGGTCGCCAACGGTCACCGGGCGGTACTTTTTTTTGCCGTATTGCATACGGGTATCAGGCAAGTTGCCGCCGCCCGACACATTGACAATCGCTATGCCCAATTGCTGGCCCAGGCTCAGCAAGCAGGAGTGGAGGTGATTTGCTACGGTTTTCAACTATCGCCTGACGGTATTGCGCTGGACGCCCGCCTACCGTTATTACTGGACGAAACACCAAATCCATAACGCTGAATAAAGAAGCGATTTTTGGATGAAGTTGCTCGCCAAATACGCCTTCCTTCACACCATTGTCAAGCAGGCGACAGGAATAATTGCCAACCTACCTTCCTTCTGTTATTTATAGCGGCCTGATTTTTCCCCGTCTTGGGGATTTCGATAGTGCGTATGAATGTAGGAGAAGCATCATGCAAGAAGGGCAAAAACGTAAAACCTCGTCCTTGAGCATTCTCGCCATCGCTGGGGTAGAACCATACCAAGAGAAGCCAGGCGAAGAGTATATGAATGCCGCCCAATTGGCGCATTTCAAGCTTATTCTTGAAGCATGGCGCAACCAGCTCAGGGATGAAGTGGACCGTACTGTATCGCACATGCAAGACGAAGCTGCTAATTTCCCCGATCCGGTGGACCGTGCCGCGCAGGAAGAGGAGTTCAGTCTTGAGCTTCGTAACCGCGACCGTGAGCGTAAACTGATTAAAAAGATCGAGAAGACACTGAAAAAAGTCGAGGATGACGATTTCGGTTTCTGCGAATCTTGTGGCGTAGAGATAGGCATTCGCCGTCTGGAAGCACGGCCAACTGCAGATTTGTGCATTGACTGTAAAACCCTAGCCGAAATCCGCGAAAAGCAGATGGCAGGCTAACACAGCAATAATACGGTGCCAGAGTCATTTCTGGTACCGTATTTAACCCGCTGAATTTCCTCTCCTTTATGCCAAAAAATATCCATTCTCAGCAAGCTCTGCAGAAACGTGTGCCATATGTTGGGCGCTTTGCGCCATCCCCATCTGGTGATTTACATTTCGGTTCGCTGATTGCGGCATTGGGTAGTTACCTGCAAGCTCGTGCCGAAGATGGGCGCTGGCTGGTTCGCATCGAAGATATTGATCCCCCTCGCGAAATCCCTGGTGCTGCGGCGCGCATTTTAGCGACGCTCGAGCACTATGGCCTGCATTGGGATGGCCCGGTTATCTATCAATCTCAGCGCCACGCCGCCTATCGCGCGGCCTTAGACTGGCTGGAGCAACAAGGGCTGAGTTATTACTGCACCTGCACCCGCAACCGCATTCAGCAGATTGGCGGTTATTACGATGGGTATTGCCGTAACCGTCATGTGCCCGCCGCCGGTGCCGCTATTCGTTTACGACAGACTCATCCGGTTTATACCTTTTGTGATAAATTACTGGGTGAGCTGCATGCTGTGCCCGCGCTGGCCGAAGAAGATTTTATTATTCGCCGCCGAGATGGCCTATTTGCCTATAATTTGGCTGTGGTGGTCGATGATGCTTTTCAGGGCGTCACCGAGATTGTGCGCGGCGCAGATTTAATCGAGCCGACGGTGCGTCAGATCGCGCTCTACCAGCAGTTACAGCAACCAGCACCTTGTTATTTGCACTTGCCACTGGCACTGAACCATGATGGTAATAAGCTCTCTAAGCAAAATCATGCGCCGCCGTTGCCCCATGGTGATCCGCGCCCAGTCTTGGTTGCGGCACTGAAGTTTTTGCATCAACCTGTGCCAGAATGCTGGCAAGATCTTGATTTGCCGTTATTATTACGTTTTGCTGTCAAAAACTGGGACTTAGCAACAATTCCACGTCAGGGGGCGCTAGCCGCCACTGACAACACAACGGCATTCTCAAAAGAAGCACGGTGAGCTATGATTAGCCGCTGTTTTTCTGTTGTTCTGTAATTTATTAGCCACTATCGAGGTGTACCATTTTTACCCGAGTAGCCAATTTCTGCCGTAAGGTACTGATTCGCGATGATAAATTAGCTCGCGATAGCCAAACAGCCCGTGATGACACGGCTCGTGATAGCAGTGCCCGTAAAGATATAGTGCAAGGTGAAGATAACGTGGCCCGCAAAGAGAGAAGGCCTGCCAGAACGAATACTGGCCGCAAAAATCATGCGGAGCCTGCTTCACAACAGGGCTCGATGACAATTATCCCGCGCGATCAGCACAATATTTCCCGTAAAGATATCAGTGATAATGCACTGAAGGTTCTTTATCGCCTGAATAAATCAGGTTATGAAGCTTATCTGGTTGGTGGCGGCGTCCGTGACCTGCTGCTGGGCAAAAAACCGAAAGATTTTGATATCACCACCAGCGCCACACCAGAGCAAGTGCGAAAATTATTCCGCAACTGCCGCTTGGTCGGCCGCCGTTTCCGTCTGGCCCACGTGATGTTTGGCCCGGAAATCATTGAAGTTGCAACTTTTCGTGGTCACCACGAGCAGCAACAGGCAGAAGATAGCGACAAAAACTCTTCCCAACAGGCACAAAATGGCATGCTGCTGCGTGACAACATTTTCGGCACTATTGAAGATGATGCCCAGCGCCGTGATTTCACCATCAATAGCCTTTATTACGGGATTTCTGATTTTGCACTGCGGGATTACACCGGCGGTTTGCGTGATCTGAAAGAGGGTGTTATCCGCCTGATTGGTTCTCCTGAAACTCGCTATCGTGAAGATCCAGTGCGGATGCTACGCGCTGTTCGTTTCGCCGCGAAACTGGATATGATGATAAGCCCGGAAACGGCGGAGCCGATCCCTCGTCTGGCTTCTTTGCTACGTGAGATCCCCCCCGCTCGCCTGTTTGAAGAATCACTCAAATTGTTGCAATCGGGCTATGGCTATAAAACCTATTTAAAACTGTGTGAATATCAGCTTTTCCAGCCGTTATTCCCACTCATTGCCCGTCATTTTACCGAGCATCATGACTCGCCGATGGAACGTATGTTGGTGCAGGTACTGAAAAATACTGACCATCGTCTACATAATGATAAGCGCGTCAATCCTGCCTTCTTATTTGCCGCGATGCTTTGGTATCCATTGATCGAACATGCGCAGAAGCTGACCCAAGAGAGTGGCTTGGCATACTACGATGCTTTCGCTCTGGCAATGAATGACGTGCTGGATGAAGAGTGCCGTTCACTAGCGATTCCAAAACGTATTACCTCATTAGTGCGAGATATTTGGCTGCTGCAATTGCGCCTGTCACGTCGCCAGGGTAAACGTGCGCACAAACTGATGGAGCATCCAAAATTCCGGGCTGCTTACGACTTGCTGGCACTACGTGCCGAAGTGGAAAATAACCATGAACTACAGCGTCTTACGCAGTGGTGGGGGGAATTCCAAGAAGCAACGCCGCTACAACAAAAGAATATGCTAAATACTTTAGGGGCCGATCCCGCGCCGCGCCGCTCTCGCCCTCGCCGCCCACGCAAGCCGGCACCACGTAAAGAAGGGGCATAATACGCACTATGATCCGGGTCTATATTGCGCTAGGCAGTAATCAGTCCATGCCACTGCAACAGGTGAATACCGCACTGGAGGCGCTGGAGCATCTGCCGCGCACCCGGCTAGTGGCCTGTTCACCTTTTTATCGCACTAAACCGTTAGGCCCACAGGATCAACCCGATTTTCTTAATGCGGTAGTCGCGTTAGAGACTTCTCTGCCACCAGAGCAACTGTTAGATAACACCCAAGCCATTGAACGCAATCAGGGGCGGGTGAGGAAAGAACAGCGCTGGGGCCCGCGCACACTGGACCTTGATATTATGCTGTATGGTGACTTGGTGATAAAAACCGATCGCCTTATCGTGCCGCATTATGGCCTGAAAGAGCGCGAATTTATGCTCTACCCACTGGCTGATATCGCCCCAGACTTGGTTTTCCCCGACGGCGAATCACTGTCAGAGCGCCTTAAACTCGTGGATAAAAATGGTCTTGTGCTTTGGTAGCAGTACGGGCTAAACCCAACATATAATACGCCTATCTGATATCCCGCCATCTTAATCTACCGTCTCAGGAGAAAGAGTGATGAAAGCTACTACCATCAGCCACTTACGCCAATGGAAGCTCGATAAGCGCAAGTTCGCCACACTGACTGCCTATGATGCCAGCTTTGCTCAGCTATTTGCCGAGCAGGGAATAGAAGTTTTGCTGGTGGGTGACTCGCTCGGTATGACATTACAAGGGTTCGATTCTACTCTACCGGTCACCATTGCAGATGTCGCCTATCATACTCGTGCCGTGCGCCGTGGCGCGCCTCACTGCCTGTTATTAGCAGATATGCCGTTCATGAGTTATGCCACCCCAGAACAGACATTTATCCATGCAGCCGAGCTGATGCGGGCTGGGGCTAATATGGTCAAACTCGAGGGTGGCAGTTGGTTGTGCGACACCATTCGCATGCTGGCCGAGCGCGCGGTTCCGGTGTGCGGACATTTAGGATTAACACCGCAGTCGGTCAATATCTTTGGTGGTTACAAAGTGCAGGGCCGCGAAGAAGTCGCCGCCAACCAGCTGTTGAAAGATGCCCAGGCGCTGGAAAATGCCGGCGCACAGTTGCTGGTTCTGGAATGTGTCCCAGTGGAACTGGCACAACGCGTGACTGAGGCGCTGACAATCCCGGTAATTGGTATTGGCGCGGGTAATGTTACCGACGGGCAGATTCTGGTTATGCATGATGCCCTAGGCATTACTGGGGGCCATACACCTAAGTTCAGCAAAAACTTCCTGGCGCAAAGTGCCGGGGATATTCGTGCGGCCATTCAGCTTTATATTCAAGAAGTTGAGAGCGGTGTCTATCCAGCTGAAGAACATACATTCCAGTAAATCATTGCGGATAAAAATAGCGGAGCAAAAGAATGCTGATTATTGAAACCTTGCCGCTGTTGCGCCAGCAAATTCGCCGCTGGCGGCAGGAGGGCCTGCGGGTCGCGCTGGTTCCCACGATGGGCAATTTGCACGAGGGGCATATGACATTAGTGGAAGATGCCAAAATGCGCGCCGATGTTGTCGTCGTGAGTATTTTTGTTAATCCGCTGCAATTCGAGCGACCTGATGATTTGGCTCGCTACCCGCGCACTTTGCAAGAAGATTGTGAGAAATTAACCCGCCACGGGGTGGATTTAGTGTTTGCCCCCGCAGCTGTAGATGTCTACCCCGCGGGCCTTGATGCTCAGACTTATGTTGACGTCCCTGCCCTGTCCACTATTTTGGAAGGTGCCAGCCGCCCCGGCCATTTCCGTGGGGTGTCCACTATCGTCAGCAAACTGTTCAATCTGGTGCAACCGGATGTGGCCTGTTTTGGCGAAAAAGATTATCAGCAACTGGCATTGATCCGCAAAATGGTGGCGGACATGGGCTATGACATCAATATTGTTGGCGTGCCAATTGTGCGAGCCAAAGATGGCCTGGCGCTGAGTTCTCGCAATGGCTATCTGAGTGCTGAAGAGCGCAAAATTGCACCGCAGCTATATAAGATAATGCAAACATTGGCCGAGAAAATGACTGCGGGTGAGCGGCAAATTGATGATTTATTGGCAGATACCGCCGAGCAATTACGCCATGCCGGTTTCACTCCAGACGAACTGTTTATTCGCGATGCCCAATCCTTGCAGCCGCTGACTGTGGACAGCAAGCAAGCGGTGATTTTGCTGGCCGCCTGGCTGGGTAAAGCGCGCCTGATTGATAATCAACAGGTTGATCTGCAAAGCTGACTATCTGGCCCGACACAGGTAACTGATTAGGGCGAATAGCCAGCAGTAAAGTCAGTCATAGACAACTGATATAAAATCAGCAAAACTGAATGCTTCTCCCTAAATCGGTCGATGATGGGATAGGGTGCCAGACTTATTCTGGGCAATAACCGGGGTCAAAGGTAAGAGTTATGATACGCACTATGTTGCAAGGCAAACTGCACCGGGTGAAAGTCACTCAAGCTGATTTGCACTATGAAGGTTCCTGCGCTATTGATCAGGATTTTCTGGAAGCCGCAGGTATTCTTGAATACGAAGCTATTGATATTTATAACGTTGATAATGGCCAACGTTTTTCGACCTATGCCATCGCCGCTGAGCGCGGTTCACGAATTATTTCAGTGAACGGTGCCGCAGCACGTTGTGCTTGTGCGGGTGATAAATTGATCATCTGTTCCTATGTCCAGATGTCCGATGCAGATGCCCGCCTGCATCACCCCAAAGTGGCATATTTTGAGGGCGAGAATCAACTACAGCGCAAGGCTAAAGCGGTGCCGGTTCAGGTTGCCTAATCACCTGTAATAGTTGAATTTTCACCATAAAAGGCGCTTAATTAAAGCGCCTTTTTTCATATACTTAAACTATTCAGAGTTAATCCGACTCCATCACCGCCGGTGCGGCTGGTACTGGAACTTGGCCAGGTTCATTCGCGATACGCTCAGCCATCGTCGGAATAGAATCCGTGCGCAGGATATAAAGCCGTTTGAGAGTATACGGATTATCACCCGGTTTAACCTTGCCCTGCATGGTCGTCACCGCTAAATGGAAACCTGCATTTTTCGCCGCATCAATAGCCGTTTGGTTAAAACCACCGAAAGGGTATGACAGGAAAATCACATGCGGATTAAACTGCGACAATGCCCGGCGGGAATGTTCAAAGTCAAAAACAATATTATGATAAGAACGGCTCAATAAAATGGGATTACGTTTATTATCTGTCCGGTGTAAAAAGTGAGTATGAGACTGAATATCAAATACATCCTGAATCTCTTTCAACTCAGAAATGCTCATAAACTGTAATGAGTCCGAATTCCACTTTTGCGGGTGGCGTTTAATACGCGATGAAATAATAAATGCCGTGGCCCGGAAGCCGTTTTCTTTCAGAATCGGATAAGCATAGCGATGGACCGATTTAAGACCATCATCAAATGTCAGCACGACCACTTTTGCGGGCAGGTTTATCTTGTTATTCAGATAACCCTCAAGCTGATAAAGAGAAATAGTGTCGTAACCGGTCTGCTTGAGATAGGTCATCTGATTGCTAAATGCAGCATCAGAGGTTGTCGTTGAGGTATTCAGGAAACGTTTATTTTCCTCATTCTTCAACATATGGTGATAAGTCAGGATAGGAATGCCATTATCTATTTCAGCATCAGCACTGCTGACATATCCCAAACGATCGCCAATATTGACCTGATACCAGGTATTACTTAGCCGGTCTTTCAACTTACCCACAATGGGGTAGCGCAAGTTCTCAACCAGAGTCGCGAATTGTTCGCTGTCGACATCTGCCGCTAAATAAACCGGCGTTTCGCGCTTAATAATAATATTTTGATTCGGCAGAGGTTTATTCAAATCCCCCAATATATCATTGTTTTTTCGCGCTTTATTGATATCACGTAAATCGTCTTTATCAATAAAGCCGATGCCGTTACCAAATTTAAATTCATAATATTCTGCCGCGGCGGGTAAAACCTGAATAAGTTGGTCTTCTTTAATCTCACCGACAGGAATGACCTGCTCGCCTACCAACGAATACATTTCGCTGTCGCGATCTGTAACCATATATTTAGGGGTCAGAACTGCTTCATCTGGCAGAAGGTCTGCATGGGTTGCCGGCATCATTACCGACATGACAATACCGAGTAGCATCCCAATAGCTATTCTGTTTTTATGCCACATTATCGTTCTACTTATTCGCATTTGGCGCTGAATTAAAAGGGAAAAAATCTGGTGCGTCAGCATAGCACGAGACACACGAAGTTGAGAAAGATGATATTAGACAGGGACATTATTTATTACGATTAAATTCCAGCATTAACAACAATTAACTCACTAATAATTAACGAGCAATACCTGAGATTCTCTCCAAACTTATCGACGTTGCAGGTGCAAATATCGCAGCACGGCTGCAACGTCAAAGCCGCAGGGGATTATGTGCGCAGGCCGCGACCACGCTCAATCAAATACCACGCCCAAGCATAAAATACCGCGATAAATACCACTAATACACCAATGGTGAATACCAGCGGCACATCAGTAATGCCAAGGAAACCGTAGCGGAAGCCACTTATCATGTACACGATAGGGTTAAGCTTAGAGACGGCTTGCCAGAATGGGGGCAATAAGGCTAATGAATAAAACACCCCGCCCAGATAGGTTAATGGCGTCAGCACAAAGGTCGGCACGAGACTGATATCATCAAATGTCTTGGCAAAAACAGCATTCAACAAGCCGCCGAGAGAGAATAGAATTGCCGTCAACATTAATGTCAGCGCAATCATTGACCAAGAGTGGACATGCAGCGGCACAAAGAACAGTGAAATAATCGTCACCAGAATACCGACACAGATCCCGCGGGCCACTCCGCCCCCGACATAGCCCACAATCACGATATGGGTGGGTACCGGGGCAACTAACAACTCTTCAATGCTGCGCTGAAATTTTGCACCAAAAAATGAGGCGGCGACGTTAGCATATGAGTTTGTTATCACCGCCATCATGATAAGGCCGGGCACAATAAACTGCATATAATCAAAGCCGCCCATATCACCAATTCGGGAGCCAATCAGGTTGCCGAAAATCACAAAATAGAGTGACATCGTAATCACCGGCGGCACCAGAGTTTGAATCCAGATACGGGCAAACCGCGTGATTTCTTTAATCCAGATACTCTGCAATGCTATCCAATACAGGCGGGTCATGCTTTCTCTCCCCCGTTGCCATTAACCAAGGTGACAAATAGCTCTTCCAGACGGTTGGCCTTGTTGCGCATACTTTGTACCTGAATTCCTTGAGCGTTCAGTTGGCTGAATAGACTATTCAGACCCTGTTCCCGCTTCACATCTACTTCCAGCGTTGAGGTATCCGTCAAGCGGTAGCTATAGCCCTCCAGCTTCGGCAATGGGCTTTTAATCGCCAGATCAAAAATGAAGGTTTCTGATTCAAGCTTGGCAAGTAACTGTTTCATCGTGGTATTTTCTACCAGCGCCCCATTCTGGATAATGCCAATATTGCGACACAGCATTTCTGCTTCTTCCAGGTAATGGGTTGTCAGGATGATAGTGGTGCCCTGCGCGTTGAGCTCTTTGAGAAAACCCCACATGGAGCGGCGTAATTCAATGTCTACCCCCGCAGTCGGCTCATCCAGAATCAGTAATTTTGGCTCATGCATCAGAGCACGGGCAATCATTAACCGGCGCTTCATCCCACCCGATAGACGAATAGCGCGCTCATTGCGTTTGCTCCACAAATCTAACTGGCTGAGATATTTCTCTGCGCGTTGCAGCGCCTCGCGCCGCGTGACACCGTAATACCCCGCCTGAGTAATCACAATCTGCAATACCGTCTCAAACGGGTTGAAGTTGAATTCTTGCGGCACTAATCCGAGCTGGCGCTTGGCATTGACGATATCTTGGTCAATATCGTAGCCAAAGACATTCACCTTGCCAGAGGTTTTATTCACCAATGAACTGATAATGCCGATAGTGGTGGATTTACCCGCCCCATTAGGCCCGAGTAGGGCATAAAAATCGCCTGCCTCCACGTGCAAATCAATGCCACGCAGTGCCTGAACGCCACCCGCATAGGTTTTGGTCAGCTGCGTTATTTCCAGTGCATATGTCATAAGCAAAAAAGAACCTTATTCAATGAGTTCCCAGCGGTCACAGCATGTCCATACCTGATTTAACCCACCGCTATCGGGGCAAGTTGCAGCGCTAAAAGGGAGCCTGAGTAGATAGCGAGAAAATGTTACGCAGACAACATGGTGCGGCCAAAGGAACAACTGTTCCGATTTCAAAATCGTTATCCTTGCCGTATATTATCCTATCGCAATCCGTTCATTACAGGCTATTTACATTTATGAAAGAAATAGAAAAGCTCATCGCGAACAACCGGACTTGGTCAAATGCTATCAGTAAAGATGACCCCGGTTTTTTTGAGCACCTGGCGCTAGCCCAGAAACCACGGTTCCTGTGGATTGGCTGTTCAGATAGCCGCGTCCCGGCAGAAGAGTTGACTGGCCTGAAAGCCGGTGAATTATTTGTCCACCGCAACGTTGCCAATCTGGTTATCCATACTGACCTAAACTGCCTATCCGTGGTGCAATATGCCATCGATGTTTTACAAGTCGAGCATATCATTATCTGTGGCCACCTTGGCTGTGGTGGTGTTGAAGCGGCAACCAAGAAAGACCTCGAATTAGGGCTGATTGATAACTGGCTCCTGCATATTCGTGATCTTTGGTTTAAACACAGTTCATTGCTAGGCCGTTTGCCGGCGGAAGAACGCAGCAATATGTTATGTAAACTCAACGTAGTGGAACAAGTGTATAACTTGGGTCATTCAACGATTGTCCGTTCCGCTTGGAAGCGCGGGCAGAAAGCCATGATTCACGGCTGGGTTTATGGTATTGAAGACGGCCTACTGACGGATTTGGAAGTCTCCGCAACCAGCATGGAAGCACTTGAACAAGTGTACCGAAAAGCGATGGCTGAGTTATTACCTAAAGAAGACTAAGTTAGTCGTTATGGGAGGGTACGTTCAGACGCGCCCTCTCCCATTAAAATAATAAGCCAAATCAAAACGTTAAATCATCAGCGCGCAGTAGCCGATAACCCGATTACTCATCCAACATCACCACTTTACCCACATAAGGTAAATGTCTATAACGTTGCGCATAATCGATACCATAGCCCACCACAAACTCATCAGGAATGGCGAAACCCACCCACTCGACTGGCACCTGAACTTCACGGCGCTCTGGTTTATCCAGCAGCGTACAGATAGCCAATGACTTCGGCCCACGCAGTTGCAGAATTTCACGCACTTTACTTAATGTATTACCGGAGTCGATGATATCTTCGACAATCAGTACATCTTTACCACGGATATCTTCATCCAAATCTTTCAGGATTTTCACATCGCGGGTGGTACTCATGCCATTGCCGTAGCTGGAGGCCGTCATAAAATCAACTTCATGGGAAACATCAATGGCGCGGCATAAGTCAGCCATAAACATAAATGAACCACGGAGCAACCCGACCAGCACCATCTCACTGCCACTGTCGCGGTAGTGTTCGGAGATTTGGCGGCCTAATTCGACAATTCGGGTTTTGACTTCCTGCTCGGAAATCATGACTTCTACAGTGTGTTTCATAGGTATTAACGTCGCTTTTTTACGTTGCTTCCGGAAGAAAGCCGCTGAGTTTACCATAGCCTGAGCCAGGTTGCGACGGACTCACCCGCCGCAGACCGAACCGATTGATACTCGCTAGGCACTGACGGTAAAGCCCAGCATCATGCCGGTATCTTCATGCTCTAATAGGTGGCAGTGGGCCATATAAGGGGTGCTGGCCGGTGCCAAATGATTAAAGCGCACCAATATCTCACTGCGGGCGCCTTCCACTCGCACGGTATCTTTCCAACCACGGCGATGCTCCGCTGGCGGTTTACCATTTTCGCTCAAAATACGGAACTGCGTGCCATGGACATGGAATGGATGCAACATCATGTCGCCCTCACCGGAAACCGTCCATTTTTCGTATTTACCCTGTTTAGCATCAAACGCCACTTCGGTCATGGAAAATGCTTTGCCATTGATAGTATTGGCATGGCTGAAATCAAAACTCGGGGCCGCGTTCATCGCGCCATGGTGCATGCCCTTCATATTGCTGTGATCCATTCCCGCCATACTGCCACTATCCATTGCGCCCATATTGCCGTGATCCATGCTCATGCCCGCCATGGCTTGCATACCATAGCGGTTCATAAGTGCCTGCATTCCCAGCATATCCAGTTTGGGGTCCATCATCAGTTGGAACCAGCGCTCTTGCACGCCCGTCGCATCGGCAAGTGGCGGCACCATAACCAGAGAATCCGGTAATGTTTTGCTGCCTGATGCCAGTGAAGGTTGAATACGTAATACCGGCAGCGGCTTATCAAATGGCGCTAATGTCATGCCCATCTGTTTGACCGGTAAAGTCACCAGATCAAGCGCTTTGCCATCAGAGGTATCCACCAGCACCTCGAAACGCTCGCCCATCAGCATCGGCAATTCGCGCACCGCGACCGGCTCTGCCAGCAACCCACCGTCACTGCCAATCACATACATCGGGCGGCCATCGCTGAGGGCCAAATTCAGTGAGCGCGCATTGCACCCATTAAGTAACCGTAAGCGCACCCAGCCACGGGGCGTGATTTGTTGCGGGTAGCGCGCGCCATTGGTGAACATCTGGTCACCGAACCAACCCACTGCAGCCGTCATCACATCCAGTTGATAATCAATCTGGCCATCTTTACCCAACAATTTATCCTGCAAAATGACCGGGATATCATCCACACCCCATTGTTTCGGCAGCGGCAGTTTTTCACTGTCACTGTCATCAATAACCACTAACCCCCCCAGCCCCATCGCGACCTGACGGCCGGTTTTACCGTGGGTGTGGGGGTGGAACCAGCAGGTCGCGGCCGGCTGTGCTACCGTCAATGCCACTTGGCGCTTTGCACCAGGCTGAATCAGTGCCTGCGGCCCGCCATCAACCTCACCGGGAATCTCTAAACCGTGCCAATGTATCGTGGTGGCTTCTGGTAAAGAATTTGTCACGTTAATGGTAACTGGCTTGCCGCGCGGTAAACGAATAGCTGGCCCCAGTAAATTGCCGTTATAACCCCACGTTTGTGTCGCGGCGCTAGGCAACCAAGCCATGGTGCCGGTTTGGATATTCACATTAATGTTGCCACTGGCATCCGGCAGGAGTAATGGCGGAATAGGTAAGGGTGGAAAGTCTGCGGCCAAAGCCGCGCGGCTCCATAAAGGCAGTGAAGTGGCGGCTCCAAGAGCTGCCGTTAACTTGATAAAATCACGGCGATGCATGGTCGTCTCCATTCTGATTGGCGATAAAGACCGAATGTTACTGAGTCAGTATCGTAGGTAAGTGCCTACGTGGCACAAAAAACAGCATTATTTGCCAGCATAAACCTTCCCCTAGCGGGAAGGTCAAGACGTAATCAGTCACTTTGTGAATCAATACCGGTGTATACCCACACGAACGACATAATAAAATTTACTCTGAACCGCTACAGTGTGATAACGTCTGTTAACAATGAATAAGCCTGTTTCCGCGATGAAAAGAACAACGTTAGTTATGCTGCTGCTTACTCTGTGCGGATTCTCATCTGCCAGTTCTGCATTAAGTGAATCTGAAGCAGAAGATCTTGCAGATCTGACTGCGGTATTCGTTTACCTGAAAAATGACTGTGGCTATAACGAATTACCCAATAATGAAATCAAGCGGGCAATTGTCTATTTTGCTCAACAAAATCGCTGGGATTTGCGTAACTACAATAGCTTTAATATGAAAGCATTGGGTGAAGAGAGCTACCGCGACCTGCGCGGTATTGCGATCCCTGTTCCGACCAAATGCAAATCTCTGGCTCGTGACTCTTTAAGTTTATTGGCCTACGCTAACTAGTTACCCCGCATTTACCCTTTCAGCCTGAAATTCAACCGTGCAACCTCTGCCAGAGTTGGCTATGATGTTGCCCCATTTTTCATGGCTGTTACTGCGAAGGAGAGGCCCGAACATGTCACAGAAAGAACTATGGTATGAAACATTACATGCCAACTTCGGCCAGTATTTTTCAGTAGAAAATGTACTGTACCGCGAAAAAACCGAGCACCAGGATTTGGTGATTTTTGAAAACCCTGTGCTGGGCCGGGTAATGGCATTGGATGGCGTGGTACAAACCACCGAACGCGATGAATTTATTTATCACGAAATGATGACGCACGTCCCTTTGCTGGCCCATGGTCAGGTCAAGAAAGTGCTTATTATCGGCGGTGGCGATGGGGCGATGCTGCGTGAAGTCAGCCGCCACAAAAGTATTGAACAGATTACGATGGTGGAAATTGACGCCGGTGTCGTCGAGTTCTGCCGCCAGTATCTACCCAATCACAGTGCGGGTGCCTATGATGACCCCCGTTTTAAACTCGTTATTGATGATGGCGTCAATTTTGTTAACCAACCTACTGAAAAATTTGATGTTATCATCTCTGACTGCACTGACCCTATTGGGCCAGGAGAAAGTCTGTTTACGTCTGCTTTCTATGAAGGATGCGCCCGCAGCCTGAAAGAGGGCGGTATTTTTGTTGCGCAAAACGGCGTATGTTTCCTGCAACAAGATGAAGCGGTCGATAGCCATAACAAACTTAGCCACTATTTCAAAGATGTCAGTTTTTATCAGGCCGCCATTCCGACATATTACGGCGGCATCATGACCTTTGCCTGGGCGAGTCAAAACCCGCAATTGCGTCAAGTGGATATCACCACACTGCAACAGCGTTTTGCCAAAATGAATCTAACCTGCCGCTACTATAACCCAGCCATTCATGTCGGCAGCTTTGCTTTGCCGCAATATCTGCTGGATGCCTTAACGGCCAAACGTTGATAATCCGTAAGGAGGTGAACTAAATTGTCCAAGCTTAAACTGCACGGCTTCAACAACTTGACTAAAAGCCTAAGTTTTTGTATTTACGATATTTGTTATGCCGAGACCGCAGACGACCGCGATGGCTATATCGCCTACATTGACGAACAGTATAATGCCAACCGCCTGACTGAGATTTTAAGCGAAACCTGCTCAATCATTGGCGCGAACATCTTGAATATCGCCCGTCAGGATTACGATCCTCAGGGGGCCAGTGTCACTATTTTAGTCAGCGAAGAGCCTGTTGACCCGCGTGATGTGGATAACTCAGAGCACCCAGGCCCGCTGCCAAATGCGGTTGTGGCCCATTTGGACAAGAGCCATATCTGTGTCCATACCTATCCGGAAAGCCACCCGGAAGCAGGGCTGTGTACTTTCCGTGCCGATATCGAAGTCTCGACCTGCGGGGTCATTTCACCGCTAAAAGCATTAAATTATCTTATCCACCAGTTGGAATCCGATATAGTCACCATGGATTATCGGGTGCGCGGCTTTACCCGTGATATCAACGGCGTTAAACATTTTATCGATCACAAAATCAATTCGATTCAGAATTTTATGTCCGACGATATAAAGTCGCTTTATCACATGATGGATGTGAATGTTTATCAAGAAAATATCTTCCATACCAAGATGATGCTGAAAGATTTTGATTTGAAGCACTATCTGTTTAATGCCAAGCCAGAAGAGCTTAGCGTGGAAGAAAGAGAACGAATCACCCGCCTGCTCTATAAAGAAATGCAGGAAATCTACTATGGCCGCAATGTGCCAGAAATGTGATGTAGTATGGGTGATATCTCTGTAATTACATGTTATTAATCAATAATACATCAGAACAGAAACCAATTAACCGGGTATGACTCTTTTTACCCGGTTAATTCCCCCCACTGCAAGGAAGATCTCCCGCTCATGAACCGCCTCCCTACCCTGTATGGCATTATTGCAATCTTGCTTTGGAGCATGAGTGTCGCGTTGACCCGTGGGCTGTCGGAAACTCTGGGGCCATTTGGCGCGGGGGCGGCAATTTATACGGTCAGTGGGATATTAGTGTGGCTGGTCGCCGGCAAGCCGACTCTGCGAGGGCAACATCCTGCTTATTTATATGGCTGTGGCCTGTTATTTGTGGTGTATATGGTGGCCTTTGCTCTGGCCGTTGGCATGGCCAATGATCGCCAACAAACACTCGAAATCGGCCTAATTAATTATTTATGGCCCAGCCTGACTCTGCTGCTGGCGGTGCCATTGCTTAAACTTCGCCCGCGTTGGTGGCTGTGGCCGGGGGCCGCTTTGGCGCTGTTTGGGGTTATTTGGGTTGTCAGTGGTGGTGATGGGTTGGATATTAATATTCTGCGTGCGAATATCAGCAGCAACCCACTGGCCTACAGTCTGGCACTGATTGCTGCTTTTACCTGGGCCGGTTACTCCAATTTGGTGCGCATATATAGCCGAGGGCCGGGCGCATTGCCGCTATTTTTACTCGCTTGCGCCCTGTGCTTGTGGATGATGTTTTTTATGCTGACGCCCGGTGAGTTGCATTTCACCTCCCGCGCCACTTTTGAGCTGTTACTGATGGGGGCCAATACAGCGCTGGCATATTTATGCTGGGATGTAGCCATGAAAAAAGGCAATGCCACACTGGTCGCGGCTCTCTCTTACTTTACTCCGCTGCTATCAATATTGATTGCCAGTTTTTGGCTCAATACCCTGCCCTCCGCTGCATTCTGGCCGGGGGTTGCCATGGTGGTGGTCGGCTCACTATTATGCTGGTCTGCCAGCCGCAATCCCCTCTAACTCTTTTTACAAATACATACCCCAAAAAATTGGAGTTGCAGATAGGCAGCAAGCAAACGAATCCCGATGAGCTTACACAAATAAGTGATTCGGGTGAATGAGCGCAGCTAACCCCCCGCAGCTTCAAGTTTGAAGGGTAAAATTGCGATAGCCTTTCAGGACTAACAGAAAATCCTCCAGACCACACAGGCAAAGGCTCTCTTCATCATAGTAATTCATGCCCTCCTCCATCTCATCGCCCTCAAGATCCAGTTGATTGGCGCGCACCATCACTTCTTCACCGTCCAGCCACAATGTGTATTCGTGGCCCGTGAGTTGCCACTGGCGCTCGCTGCCTTTAACTTCACTGGCCGCGGCTTCAATTTGGTCCAGTTTTGTCAAATCGCCTTTAATTTCTTCATTGAGCCAGTGGCCAATCACTTCATGCCCCATGGAAAATCTAACCTGCACTTGCCCGGTTAAATCACGCAAGAATTCATAGTCCATAGCATGTCCTCCTGATGCTCTTTTTATCAGTGTAATCGTTATTAGCAACCTGACTTGGCGCAAACTCGCAAAGCCGATAAATAGCTGAAAAATTCTCATCGAGCTTATTTTTAAACAAAAAAAGGAGGCCAATGGCCTCCTTTTAAGCAAGTGCGAAATATAGCGATTTACACGGCAGTTTGGAAGATAACGCCATCTGCTTTATCGGTATATTGGCTCAACTGATCAAAATTCAGATAGCGGTAAGTATCTTCCGCCGTCTTATCAACCTGGGCCATATAAGTTTGATATTCATCAGGAGTCGGCAAACGCCCCAGCAGTGAAGCAATCGCCGCCAGTTCAGCCGAGGCCAGATATACATTCGCCCCAGTCCCCAAGCGGTTCGGGAAGTTACGGGTTGAGGTAGAGACAACCGTCGCACCATCCGCAACTCGCGCCTGATTACCCATGCACAATGAACAGCCGGGGATCTCAATACGCGCGCCGCTCTTGCCAAAGACACTGTAATAGCCCTCTTCGGTCAGTTGCGCGGCATCCATTTTAGTCGGTGGCGCAACCCACAGGCGGGTTGGTAACTGGCCTTTATGTTGATCCAGTAATTTGCCCGCGGCACGGAAGTGACCAATATTGGTCATGCAGGAGCCGATAAAGACTTCATCAATTTTGCTGTTGGCCACATCAGACAACAAACGGGCGTCGTCGGGATCGTTTGGCGCACACAGAATTGGCTGAGTTATCTCGGCCAGATCAATTTCAATCACCGCGGCGTATTCTGCATCGGCATCACCTTCCAGCAGATTTGGATTCGCCAGCCAGCTTTCCATGCCATTGATGCGGCGCTCCAGTGTGCGGCGGTCACCGTAACCTTCAGCAATCATCCATTTCAGCAGCACAATGTTGGATTGCAGATATTCAATAATCGGCGCTTTATCTAACTTAATGGTGCAACCGGCGGCAGAGCGCTCGGCTGAAGCATCCGCCAGCTCAAATGCTTGCTCAACTTTCAGCTCTGGCAAACCTTCAATTTCCAGAATTCGGCCAGAGAAAATATTCTTCTTGCCCTGCTTCTCAACAGTCAGCAAACCTTCCTGAATCGCGTAGTAAGGGATGGCGTGCACCAAGTCGCGCAAGGTGATACCCGGCTGCATTTCACCTTTAAAACGCACCAGCACCGACTCCGGCATGTCCAGCGGCATAACACCGGTTGCCGCCGCAAACGCCACCAGGCCAGAACCCGCCGGGAAAGAGATGCCAATAGGGAAACGGGTATGGGAGTCACCGCCGGTGCCGACAGTATCCGGCAGCAGCATGCGGTTCAGCCATGAGTGAATGATACCGTCACCCGGGCGCAGCGACACACCGCCGCGATTCATAATAAAATCAGGCAATGTGTGGTGGGTCGTGACATCCACCGGCTTCGGATACGCCGCGGTATGACAGAATGACTGCATCACTAAATCAGCTGAGAAGCCCAAACACGCCAAGTCTTTCAGCTCGTCACGGGTCATCGGCCCGGTGGTATCTTGTGAACCGACCGAGGTCATTTTAGGCTCACAATATTCCCCTGGACGCACGCCGGTAACACCACAGGCGCGGCCCACCATTTTCTGGGCCAGTGAGAAGCCTTTGTTGCTTTTCGCCACCGGCTTAGCAATACGGAATACTTCGCTGGCCGGCAAGCCCAAAGATTCGCGGGCTTTGGTGGTTAAGCCACGGCCCACGATCAATGGGATGCGGCCACCCGCACGAACTTCATCCAGTAACACATCAGTTTTTAGCTCAAAAGTGGCTAAAATCTCACCGGTATCATGGCGACGAACTTCCCCCAGATATGGGAAGATATCAATGACATCGCCCATGTTCATGTTGGCAACATCCACTTCGATTGGCAGGGCACCGGCATCTTCCATGGTGTTAAAGAAGATGGGCGCAATTTTGCTGCCCAGCACCACACCGCCGCCGCGCTTATTCGGCACATAAGGGATGTCGTCGCCCATAAACCACAGCACCGAGTTAGTGGCAGATTTACGCGAAGAACCGGTACCGACCACATCACCGACATACGCCAGCGGGAAGCCTTTTTTGTTCAGTTCTTCAATTTGCTTGATTGGGCCAACACTGCCGGGTTGATCCGGATGAATACCCTCGCGAGCATTTTTCAGCATCGCCAAAGCATGTAATGGGATATCAGGGCGCGACCAAGCATCAGGGGCCGGGGATAAATCATCGGTGTTGGTTTCACCGGTCACTTTAAAAACAGTGACCGTGATTTTTTCAGCCAGAGCTGGGCGAGAAAGATACCACTCGGCATCCGCCCAAGATTGCATCACTTTCTTCGCGTGCACATTGCCCGCTTTGGCTTTTTCTTCCACATCGTAGAAGTTATCAAACATCAGCAAGGTATGAGACAGCGCTTTGCCCGCAATCGGAGCCAGCTTTTCATTATCCAATGCGTCAATCAGTGGGTGGATGTTATAGCCGCCCTGCATAGTACCAAGCAGTTCAATGGCTTTCTCTGCGGTAATCAGAGGAGAGTGGGCTTCGCCTTTGGCAATGGCCGCCAAAAAACCGGCTTTGACGTAAGCTGCTTCATCAACACCGGGTGGTACACGGTTAATCAGCAGATCTAATAAGAATTCTTCTTCGCCCGCAGGCGGATTTTTTAATGATTCAACCAGCGCGGCCATTTGTGATGCATCTAATGGCTTGGGGACGATACCCTCAGCAGCACGCTCGGCTACGTGCTTACGGTAGTCTTCTAGCACGACTCTCTCCTCGCTCTTATTGTCATTTATTTTGCCGGGCTGATGTTACCTCCAGTCATCATCACTGATGCTGTAGGTGTAAGGTCAGATGCCCAGTTTCGCTTAGCCAGCATACCAGTATTTAAACTCAGTGTTAATTCGTTCACATAAAAGCAACATTAAATTTTTGCTGAATCGTTGAGCGTAGTGTAATCATCTTACTTATTGATAATGGCTCTCAACTGACTTGCCGTGGTATAGCAATGCCGTTTGAAAAGTACGGATATAATAACCATAACTAATGAATGGATACCATCTCTCTCTGATGGTCTCGTGTTGTCGGTATGATTTTTATAACGGTGAGGAGCAAATGGAACATTTTGTGGCGCTAAAGAGAGCAGAAACAGCCGATAATGACTGTTTCTGCGGGTTGTGAGGCACTCGTTTTAGAACTGAGTATTCAAGCTAACAAAGAATGTCCGGCCCGGCTCATTGTATGTTGCCGCCCCAGCACCGGCGATATTCGCCACATTCTGGGCATTACCCGCCCGGAATTGGCGCTTATCAAACAGGTTTTCGATGCCGGTGGTAACACTGACATTTTTGGTCACGGTGTAGCTGGTGCTCAGACCAAAGACAGCATATGGACTGACTTCATTCCGCGCTGTACCGGTGACCGGCAGCCCCTGATAGTCATATTTCTTCGGTTTTTGACGACCATACCAGGTCACCGTCGACAGGAAGGACAAATCGTCCGTTGCCTGCCAGCTCACAGAGCTATTCAGGGTAAACTCAGGGGTTATCGATAAGTAATCGCCCGTGGTTTTGTTCTTCGATTCCAGCATGTAGGTCAGGTTGCTGCTCCATTGCACCGTATCGGTGACGGGAACAGTCAAGTTACCCTCCAAACCTTCCACCAAGGCTTTCGGCACATTCTCCCACTTGAAAATATCAGAGTTAGCATAAGCGCCGGTTCCGCCATTGGCGGTGCCGAGAGATATCAAGCCCGGCTCAATCTTATTGCGATAATCATTACGGAAGTATGTAATACCGGCAATAATGCCCTCATTATCGTGGAACTCGAACCCAATCTCTTTATTCACACTGGTTTCAGCAGATAAAGCGTCATTCCCCATCAGATAGCAACTGCCGCCACCGCCATAGCACCCCTGACCACGGCTATATAACAGATAGTTAGGGTTAGTTTGATAGAGATTTGGCGCTTTATAAGCACGCGCTATCCCCATTTTCATGGTGAAGTAATCACCCAGCTCCTGGGACAGATTCAGACCTGGGCTCCAGTTACTGCCCGCGGTGCTGTGATGGTCAAAACGCAGCGCAGGGGTGAGCATGGTGGTATCCGTCAACTCGATATTATCTTCAACAAAGACCGATGCTATCTGGGCCGAGGTGCGGGTATTGCGCCCAGTGCCGGTTAAGCCACTGACACTCCCCCCCTCAGTCGTCGTTTGGGTATTTGAGGTCGGGTCATTCATTTTCTGGTCATTCCATTCGGCACCGACAGTCAGCACCTGATTCACCCCCCACTCAAATGGCAGGTTAATCTCGGAGTGAGCCAAATAGTTGTCCAACTTAATCGTGCTGAAGCTGTTATTAGAGAAAATGCCTTCAGTCCCGCCCGCCAGCCCCTCATTAATGCGCGAGTTGCGTGTATTTTCATACTGAACATAGGAGGTGGTGCTAACACCGCTATCCCAAAAACCACGGTGGGTTAGCGAGAAATTATCGCGATACATCACATTGGTTTCCGCACCGTATAAACTGCGGACAATGGCATTGCTGTTGGTGTTTTGGGTATCACCTGCGTAAATATTCCCCTGGCGACTATAACCTGCCTCAAACTCCAGAGATTGGCCTACCGCGAAGTCCCAGCGCAGTAACCCATTGATATCCTTATTACGTACCCCTTCACGCCCGGCCGGTAATGTTCCTGCCTGATTACCGGTTCGAGCCGATTCATGGCCTGCGTTGATATCCCAATCATCAGCATCAGTTTTATTGTATCCGCCATATAAACGGAAGCTGAGCGTATCACTGAGTGGCCCCATCAAACTGAAGTCGGTACGGCGGGTAGCCCCTTCTTCACTGTGCTGCGGCAGGTTCATGTAAGCATTCCAGCTACCGTGCAGCTCTTTATCCGGCTGTTTGGTGATGATATTCACCACGCCACCGGCGGCACCATTGCCATAGCGAGCCGCGGCAGGGCCACGCAATACTTCGATTTTTTCGACCATATTGGCGGGCACCCAGTTGGTATCACCACGGGTATCGCGCTCGCCACGCCAGCCATATCGCACCGCATTGCGGCTTGAAACCGGAATGCCGTCAATCATAATTAGTGTGTTTTCTGGCCCCATACCGCGAATATCAATCTGGCGGTTATTGCCGCGCTGGCCACTGGCTGAGTTACCGGAAAGGTTAACACCGGGCATGGTACGGATAATTTCGGACAAATCATTGGCAGGTGGGCGTTTGCGGATATCTTCCGCGGTAATCGTTGATGCGCCCAGAGCTTGACGAACTTGCTGTTGGGCCGTCACCACCAACTTATCGCCTGATGCCGTATTGCCCTCTGCTGCTGTAGTGTGTGTTTTTTCTATCGCGGCTGTATCAGACTCCGCCGGAGTGGTATCTTGTGTCTGCGCCCAAAGCGGAGTGGAGATACACAGGCCAATTAAGCTCGCCAGGGTTGTCAGAGAGCGCCGCTGCCATTTTACTTTCATTACACTTTCCCCGATGCAAAAGCCCACAACAAATGTCAGCAGAGGAAAATCTCTACCAATCTATTCATGGAGCAACAAAAACGAACAAGATTGATAATTATTTTCATTATCAATTCATCTTGCTAATTGTTACATTTGCCATCAGAAAAAAGGTTTGTGTAAACAGCAAAGCTCTTTGTCAGAACGTCAATGTCAGTGGAGAATTTGTTATGCCGGCGGTGAAAAGAAATAATTTACGCAATGTGTCCCCCTCAGCTAAACCCATTTACCGTGACCAAATTGTGCAGCAGTCCAATTTAGTTGCCAGTGATTATCAGTTGAGCGGAGCGAAATCATTGCCCACTGACCCGGTATTATATGGCGATTTTCAGGTGTTGCGCTTGAACCCACACCTGATTCTGCATACCGCCAACGTCACTAATCTCTATGATATTAAAACGCAAAATCGGCTCAATCCCGCCCTGAAGCTGGCGATGGTGGTTAGTGGTAGCGCGCATATCTCATTTGGCGGTAAGCAACTGCATTTGCAGGAAAAAGGCGATGCCTCTCTGGTGTCATTAACGGAAAACACCCTATTTACTCGCCACGGTAAGAACAACAGCCATGAGCGCACTCTAACACTCACCTTTGACCGCGAATGGTTGTATGGTGATTTACTGCCGCAAGCTGGCGGTTGGGACGCGCTGTACAACTTTACTCAGCAGCATTTGGCGATTCATTTGTGGCGTCCATCCATCAATGCTCAAGCCATCGCCCAGAAAATAGCCAGCGCCGCGCCTTTTTCAACGCCACTGGAGCGGTTACAGTGGGAAACTCAATGTATCGGTTTGATTATTGAAGCTTTTAGTTCACTGGAGCAGCAAGCCCAACAACAAAATAAAATGTCATTACGGGGCTTGAACCGTGTTCAGCAAGTACGCGATTGGTTGGAGAGTGGCGAGGCCGACCACTTATCAATGAGTGAGTTAGCGCGCTTGGTGAATATGAGCCAAAGTACATTACAGCGGCGTTTTCGCGAAAACTACAACATTACAGTATTTGAATATTTGCGCCATTGCCGCTTGAAACGCGCTATGTTGGCCCTCCAGAAAGAGGGTATCAGTATTGATCAAGCGGCCACTATTGCCGGTTATACCAGCTCGGCGAATTTTGCTACCGCACTGCGCCGAACATTTAATCTCACCCCCAGCCAAATTCGTGAGGGTATCTATCCTTAATTAGCAGCATAATAAATTATTCATGTTCAGAAATTAAATTATCTATTATATAAAATAGAATATACATATCACCTTGATTTAAACTACCTTTAGATATCGGCTAACAATAGGCAGTTATATATATAGCTAATGGGTTATTCAAATGATTAAGAGGTGAATATGAATTCAGAGGTAAAATCATTAACCATTCTGTGTACATTATTATTGACTAACACTGGCTATTCCCGCGAAGTCAAACCTGTATGGCAATCTAATAAAGAAAGTTGGTCAACTTATCAATCACGACATTGTAAATGGGAACAAGGTATTACGTGTAGACATGTCCCCCAGGATCAGGGGAAAACGCCCCCCCAATCTGCCGAAGATGTTGCTCTTGAAGTCGGTATCGGTGTATTGACCATGGGGCCAACGCCGCAGCCGAGGGGGTTCAAAGTCGGTATTGGGAGCAAGCCTATCATGCGTGGCGTCAAGCCGAGAATTGTAGTATCACAACCTCCGCCGCGGATAAATATAAATACTGAGCGAGTGCCGCTGCTCTCACCTAGCCCCAAACCTAAACCCCAAATCTCAGGCCGGTTACAGCGGATAAACGGTAAAATTGGAGTTTTAATGGGAGATAGTAATCCCCCGACTTTAGGGGAACCAAGCACTAAAAGAGTCAAACTAGAATTATTGCAAAGCCAGAATAGCTCTCATTCTACAGAGGTATATGACATTGAAGGAGAGATAGCGCTAGAAAAAAACAAAATAGACCGATTAAAACTCATAAAACAAGATGAAGTTGCCAATATAAAAGAAGAAATTGAGAGTATATACAGCAAACAAACATTAGATAACAGTGAGTTAGATATTGATGATGAAATTAGACGCTATAATTCAACCTCAGTGCATGAAAGAATAAGTTTCAGAGAATACTTTGCCGTTAGAAATTATCAGGAGGGCAGATTTGTAGCGATAAATAATGCGCTGAGAAGTGGAAATATAAGTGATGAATTAGATGTTGAACTATCCGAAGTATATACCGCATTAGATAATCATTCTGACATTAATATTTCACTAAAAGAGGATGGCTATATTCCTGCTGAAGAAGATACTATTATATCCGAAGTATACCGCGGTGAAGTCAGAGAGCGTAATGAATTTTTATCTGCGGTAGAGCCTGAAGAAACTATTCAAATAGACTCTTTTTTCAGCACCACGGAGGATGAAGATACCATTATTCAATTTAATAGTGACGATTTAGACGATGGGCAAGTCAATGTAAAATATACCATAAAATATTATATTGGGCGTAGCAACAGCACGGATATCAGTGAATTGCTTGATGAACCAGACGAAGAGCGCATTTTTTTACCTAAGAGCCGCTTCTTGGTTACTGATGTAGAGGAGTCTGCAGACGGCTCAACTTTCGCAGTTAGCCTGCTTGCCATCACTGATGAGCCACCAACATCGCCGTTTCAGCTTAACTAACAAAGCGCTTTTATAACTCAGGGAATTAGCTCAGGGAAATAACTATATTTCTTATTCAATCAGCGCCCGGCGCACAAGTGTATATTGATATTAAAAATCATCTCGCCCGACAAAAAAACGGCTCCCTTATCAGGAGCCGCTTTAGCAACCACATCAGCAATGAGAAATTATTTCTTTTTCGCTTTTGGGTTAGGTAAGTCGGTAATGCTACCTTCGTAAATCTCGGCAGCCAGACCAACAGATTCGTGCAACGTTGGGTGGGCATGGATGGTCAATGCGATATCTTCCGCATCACAACCCATCTCGATGGCCAGACCGATTTCACCCAACAATTCACCGCCGTTAGTCCCAACAATGGCACCACCGATAATGCGGTGAGTCTCTTTGTCGAAAATCAGCTTGGTCATACCATCGGCGCAATCAGAAGCGATAGCACGGCCTGATGCCGCCCACGGGAAGGTGGATGTCTCGTAGCTGATGCCTTTTTCTTTTGCTTCTTTCTCGGTCAAACCCACCCATGCGACTTCTGGCTCCGTGTACGCAATCGATGGAATAACTTTCGGATCGAAGTAATGCTTCATGCCAGAGATAACTTCCGCGGCAACGTGGCCTTCGTGAACACCTTTATGGGCCAGCATTGGCTGACCGACGATATCGCCGATGGCAAAAATGTGCGGCACATTGGTGCGCAGTTGTTTATCAACATGGATAAAACCACGTTCGTCAACTTCAACGCCAGCCTGACCTGCATCCAACAATTTACCGTTAGGGACACGGCCGATAGCAACCAATACCGCATCATAGCGTTGTGGTTCTGCCGGTGCTTTTTTGCCTTCCATCGTGACATAGATGCCGTCTTCTTTGGCTTCTACTGCGGTCACTTTGGTTTCCAGCATCAGGTTGAATTGCTTGCTAATGCGTTTGGTAAAGACTTTCACTACGTCTTTATCAGCCGCCGGAATAACTTGGTCGGCCATTTCAACAACATCAATTTTTGAACCCAGGGCATGGTAAACCGTCCCCATCTCCAGGCCAATGATACCGCCGCCCATCACCAGCAGACGTTCTGGGACCGTTTTCAGTGCCAGTGCATCAGTTGAGTCCCAAACACGTGGGTCTTCATGAGGAATAAATGGCAGTTGGATAGGGCGAGAACCGGCCGCAATAATCGCGTTATCGAAAGTGATGGTCGTTGGGCCATTTTCACCCTCAACAACCAAGGTGTTCGCGCCAGTAAATTTACCCAAACCGTTAACCACTTTGACTTTACGGCCTTTAGCCATACCTGCCAAACCACCGGTTAACTGATTGATAACTTTCTCTTTCCAGACACGGACTTTATCAATATCAGTCTTAGGCTCGCCAAAAACGATACCGTGTTCAGCCAATGCTTTGGCTTCTTCGATAACTTTAGCAACGTGCAACAGTGCCTTCGAAGGGATACAACCCACATTCAGGCAAACACCACCGAGAGTGGCATAACGCTCAACCAGAATGGTTTCTAAACCTAAATCCGCGCAACGAAAAGCAGCAGAGTACCCTGCTGGGCCTGCCCCAAGTACCACGACCTGAGTTTTAATTTCAGTACTCATCATGACCTCTTAATTGTTTGTCCGGCGGGTCTGACATCATTTTTTAGGCTAATTAATTTCATAACGCCCCCATCCACCGCGACGTTCTTGCCTATTCCTGGATACAGACACTTTCAGGGATACTGACACGCGGCAAGTTTACAGAATTGTTAACAAACTGAAAAGCCGCATCACGTGACGAGTGTCTCAACAACCTTGTCGACTAATGTAACAGCCCGACAAACTCGGTATATAAGTGTCTTTATCTGTCTGTATAACAACAAGGCCGGCACGAAGCCGGCCTTGACGATTACATCACCAGACGGCGAATGTCGGATAACATGTTGTTGATGATGGTGATAAAGCGCGCACCATCAGCACCGTCAATCACACGGTGGTCAAAGGAGAGTGACATTGGCATCATGAGACGCGGAGTGAACTCTTTACCGTTCCAGACTGGCTCTATCGCAGACTTGGAGACACCGAGGATAGCCACTTCCGGCGCATTAACAATCGGCGCGAAGTGAGTTGTCCCGATACCACCTAAGCTTGAGATAGTGAAACAACCGCCCTGCATTTCACCAGCGGTCAGCTTGCCATCACGCGCTTTCTTGGAGATAGCCATCAGTTCACGGGACAATTCAGTGATGCTTTTCTTATTCACATCCTTGAATACCGGAACGACCAGACCATTTGGCGTATCTACCGCCACGCCGATATTGATGTATTTCTTCAGCGTCAGTTTCTGGCCATCTTCGGACAGTGAGCTGTTGAAACGTGGCATCTGTTCAAGAGCAGCAGCAGCGGCTTTCATGATGAACACCACTGGAGTGAACTTCACGTCCAGCTTACGCTTGGCGGCTTCGTCGTTTTGCAGCTTACGGAACGCTTCCAGATCGGTGATATCAGTTTTGTCGAAGTGAGTCACATGCGGGATCATCACCCAGTTGCGGCTCAGGTTAGCACCAGAGATTTTCTGGATACGCCCCAATTCCACTTCTTCGATTTCGCCGAACTTGCTGAAGTCCACTTTCGGCCAAGGCAACATACCTGGCAGACCGCCACCAGTCGCAGCCGGTGCTGCTTCTGCGCGTTTGACCGCATCTTTCACGTAAGCCTGAACGTCTTCGCGCAGGATACGGCCCTTACGGCCAGTCCCTTTCACTTTCGCCAGATTCACACCGAATTCACGGGCCAGACGACGGATAACCGGCGTGGCATGCACGTAGGCATCATTCTCAGCAAACTCGCTTTTGCTGGCTGCCGGTGCGGCGGCCGCTTTAGCCGGTGCTGCAGCAGGAGCCGCTTGCTGAGCAGGAGCCGCGCTAGCGGTAGCAGCAGGAGCCGCACCTTCGACTTCAAACACCATAATCAGAGAGCCGGTTTTCACTTTATCGCCGGTGCTGATTTTGATCTCTTTCACCGTGCCGGCAAATGGTGCTGGCACTTCCATTGAGGCTTTGTCGCCCTCAACGGTAATCAGTGATTGTTCAGCGGCCACTTTATCGCCCACTTTCACCATCACTTCAGTCACTTCAACTTCGTCACCGCCGATATCAGGCACTTCAACATTTTTAGCCGCAGAAGCTGCTGGTGCTGCTGATTGCGGAGCTGGAGCTGAAGCGGCCGCAGGTGCTGCGCCTTCCACTTCGAACACCATGATCAGAGAACCGGTTTTCACTTTATCGCCGGTGTTGATTTTGATCTCTTTCACGATACCCGCGAAAGGAGCAGGGACTTCCATGGAAGCCTTGTCACCTTCAACAGTGATCAGCGATTGTTCAGCGGCAACAGTGTCGCCCACTTTCACCATCACTTCAGTGACTTCAACTTCGTCATCACCGATATCTGGCACTTCAACGTTTTTAGCCGCTGATGCCGCTGGCGCTGCCACCGGAGCTGCTGCCGCTGGCTGCTCTTCTGCTTTGAGAGGAGCCGCTGCACCACCTGCTGCTTCGAAGACCATAATCAGTTTGCCGGTTGCGACTTTATCGCCCACAGCAATTTTGATCTCTTTAACTACACCCGCCTGCGGTGAAGGGACTTCCATGGAAGCTTTATCACCCTCAACGGTGATAAGCGATTGTTCCGCTTCTACGGTATCGCCTACTTTCACCATAATTTCGGTGACTTCCACTTCATCTGCACCGATGTCTGGTACGTTAATTTCAATAGCCATTTGTTCTTTACCTCTTATGCCAGACGCGGGTTAACTTTATCGGCGTCGATACCAAACTTAGTAATTGCTTGCGCAACTACGCTGGTGTCGATGTCACCGCGTTTAGCCAATTCACCCAGAGCGGCAACCACAACGTAAGAAGCATCTACTTCAAAGTGGTGACGCAGATTCTCACGGCTGTCAGAGCGGCCGAAACCATCGGTACCCAGAACGCGGAACTCGCTAGCTGGAATGAAGTTACGAATCTGTTCAGCGAACAACTTCATGTAGTCAGTTGAAGCAACCGCTGGTGCGTCATTCATCACCTGAGCCACATAAGGAACACGCGGCGTTTCGGTTGGATGCAGCATGTTCCAACGCTCACAGTCTTGACCATCACGAGCCAGTTCAGTGAATGAGGTTACGCTGTACACATCAGAACCTACGCCGTAGTCGTTAGCCAGAATCTGCGCCGCTTCACGCACGTGGCGCAAAATAGAACCCGAGCTCATCAACTGCACTTTGCCTTTGCTACCTGCAACAGTTTCCAGTTTGTAGATACCTTTGCGGATACCCTCTTCTGCGCCCTGCGGCATGGCTGGCATGTGGTAGTTTTCGTTCAGCGTGGTCAGGTAGTAATAAACGTTTTCCTGCGCTTCGCCATACATACGCTCGAGGCCATCATGCATGATGACTGCCACTTCATAAGCATAAGCTGGATCGTAAGAGATACAGTTCGGGATAGTCAGTGACTGAATATGGCTGTGACCATCTTCGTGTTGCAGACCTTCGCCGTTCAGTGTGGTACGGCCTGAAGTACCGCCGATCAGGAAGCCGCGCGCCTGTTGGTCACCCGCCGCCCAGCACAGGTCGCCGATACGCTGGAAACCAAACATTGAGTAGTAAATATAGAACGGGATCATTGGCAGGTCATTGGTGCTGTATGAAGTCGCAGCAGCCAGCCATGAAGAAGCGGCACCCAGTTCGTTGATACCTTCTTGCAGGATCTGGCCTTTTTCGTCTTCTTTGTAATATGCCACTTGCTCACGGTCTTGCGGGGTGTACTGCTGACCATTCGGGCTGTAAATACCAATCTGACGGAACAGACCTTCCATACCGAAAGTACGGGCTTCATCGGCGATGATTGGAACAATGCGATCTTTAATCGATTTGTTCTTCAGCATCACGTTCAGCACACGCACGAAAGCGATAGTGGTAGAAATTTCTTTATTCTGCTCTTCCAGCAAGGAGCTGAAATCTGACAATGCTGGAATTTCCAGTTTCTCAGTGAACTTAGGCATACGCGTTGGCACATAGCCTTCCAGCGCCTGACGACGTTCATGCAGATATTTGTACTCTTCAGAATCTTTCTCGAAGGTAATGTATGGCAGCTTTTCGATATCAGCATCAGCCACCGGCACATTGAAACGGTCACGGAAGTGGTGAACCCCTTCCATGTTCATTTTCTTCACCTGGTGAGCGATGTTTTTACCTTCCGCAGTTTCACCCATGCCGTAACCTTTAATGGTATGGGCCAGGATAACCGTCGGTTTGCCAGTGGTTTCTTGTGCTTTTTTCAGTGCTGCAAAGACTTTCTTCGGATCATGACCACCGCGGTTCAGCGACCAGATCTCGTCATCAGACATGTCTTTCACTAATGCCGCAGTTTCTGGGAAACGGCCGAAGAAGTGTTCGCGCACATAAGCGCCATCTTTGGATTTGAAAGTCTGGTAGTCGCCATCCAGAGTTTCATTCATCAATTGGATCAGTTTACCGCTGGTATCTTTACGCAGCAGCTCATCCCAACGACTTCCCCAGATGACTTTCAGAACCTGCCAGCCAGCACCACTGAAGATACCTTCCAGCTCATTAATAATCTTGCCGTTACCTGTTACCGGGCCATCAAGGCGCTGCAAGTTACAGTTGATAACAAAGACCAAGTTATCCAGTTTTTCACGGGTCGCGATGGTGATCGCACCTTTAGATTCTGGCTCATCCATCTCGCCGTCACCTAAGAAGGCGTACACGGTCTGTGCTGAAGTGTCTTTCAGACCACGGTGAGACAAGTATTTCAGGAACTTGGCCTGATAGATTGCACTGATTGGGCCCAGGCCCATAGAGACAGTCGGGAATTGCCAGAACTCAGGCATCAATTTCGGGTGCGGGTAAGAAGACAGGCCCTTACCGTCAACTTCTTGACGGAAGTTATCCATCTGTTCTTGTGTCAAACGGCCTTCAAGGAAAGCACGTGCGTACACGCCCGGAGAGATGTGGCCTTGGAAGTAAACCAGATCGCCGCCGTCTTTTGGGTTACGAGCACGGAAGAAGTGGTTGAAGCAGACTTCGTAGAAGGTCGCGGAAGACTGGAAGGATGCCATATGGCCGCCCAAATCCAGATCTTTCTTCGATGCGCGCAACACGGTCATCACGGCATTCCAACGGATAGCAGAACGAATGCGACGTTCCAGATCCAAGTTGCCAGGGTAAGCGGGTTGATCTTCTACTGCGATAGTGTTGATGTAATCACGGCTGGCTGAACCAGCTGCAACACTCACACCACCTTTACGGGCTTCGCCCAAAACCTGATCAATCAGATACTGAGCACGCTCAACACCCTCTTCACGGATGACCGATTCGATCGCCTGTAGCCAGTCGCGGGTTTCGATCGGATCCACGTCATTATTTAAACGTTCTGACATGGTGGTATTCCTTATCTGTTTCTAATGGTTTATTTGGAGCCTATCTTCCTGTGCTTTAACCCGGGGCTAAAGCACGTGCCCTGGTGAAAACACCGGAAGATAGGCCCATCAGTTTAGTTGCCGCTAATAATTCTCAAATGAGAATCCAAAACGAGTTATTGAGGTCTTGCTAAGGCGCAACCTGAATGATTCGTTTCTAATCCTTGCGCTGTTGGAGCCGACGCAAAGATCGCTCACGGCGACTGTGCTCCCGACTGAGGTCCAACAGAATCTCCTCAATAAACGCCAAGTGACGGTGTGAAGCTTCGCGGGCTTTCTCTGGCTCGCGTGCCACAATCGCCTCAAAAATCCCGGCGCGGTGACTGCTCACCGTTGCCAGCATTTCGCGGCGCGAGTAAAGCAGTTCAAAGTTTTGTTTAACGTTTTGTTCCAGCATTGGCCCCATGCAACGCAGTAAATGCAGTAAAACCACATTATGTGCGGCTTCTGTGACAGCGACTTGATACTGCATAACTGCATCAGCCTCGGCATCCAAGTCGCCGTTGTCCTGTGCTTGTTGGATAACAGTATGACATTCACGAATACGTTGCAGATCTTCATCAGTACCGCGCAGTGCAGCATAATAAGCAGCAACACCCTCGAGGGCATGACGGGTTTCTAACAGGTCGAATTGTGATTCTGGATGGTCGGCCAGCAGTTCAGCCAGCGGATCGCTAAAGCTTTGCCACAGATTGGTTTGCACGAAAGTACCACCGCCCTGACGGCGCAACAGCAGCCCTTTAGCTTCTAAGCGCTGGATTGCTTCTCGCAATGAAGGGCGGGAAACATCAAACTGCTTCGCCAACTCGCGCTCGGGCAGTAATTTCTCCCCTGGGCGTAGCGTCCCTTCCAAGATCAGATATTCGAGCTGTTGCTCGATGACATCTGATAGTTTGGGCTGACGTATTTTGTTGTAGGCCATAATTTATTATGAGTCGCGCTGTAAGCCGTATTGAGTGAATCGTCTCTGCGAGTAGCGCGCAGTCAATTGGTAATACCAATTTCAAAAACGTGACGATAAAGTAACAAAGTATTCACTACCTGTCCATACGGACCTTGACCGAAATCATGAAACCCAGCACATTTTAACAACTTTACTAAAAAAGCAGTGCAAAGTGATAACGTAGCGGTGGTAATACCATTACCTGCGGCCGACAAGTTTTAACTTTTATGAAACGGATTTTTAGGCAAGCTGAAGCGTTATAGTTATTTTATTTATGAATTTATAGTTAATTTTAATGAATTTAAATTCAATTATAAGCAAGAAAAATCTGTAATCCCTCCTTGATGTTCCCCAACACTGATATGACCATTACAAAAACAACCCTTTGGCGGTTTTTTGTACTGAAAACATGCCTTATTACCTTTTCGGGAAACAACAGCTTGATCACGCATCAACATTTTTCTTCGCATTTCGACCAAAAATTCGCCGATTAAAATAAAAACCAGATGCAATAATTCTCGCCTACCACTATTCTCTTTTAAACGGTAGCCAAGCTAGTAAATTCCATATAAAGCAACCGTAAACAAAATAATACAACAATGTAGTAAAAACATTACGCATAGCAAAAGGCACCCGTTTAGCCAGCTAAAAGTGACAACGACAGAGGAAGCAATAATGAGTGTTCAACAAGAAGGTGCGGAGCTGAAACGGGGGCTTAAAAACCGCCATATTCAGCTTATTGCCTTAGGTGGCGCGATTGGTACTGGGTTATTTCTGGGGATCGCGCAGACCATTCAAATGGCGGGGCCTTCCGTCTTACTGGGGTATGCCATTGGCGGCTTTATCGCGTTTCTGATTATGCGCCAATTGGGGGAAATGGTGGTTGAGGAGCCTGTAGCTGGCTCTTTCAGTCACTTTGCTTATAAATACTGGGGTAATTTTGCCGGCTTTGCGTCTGGCTGGAATTACTGGGTGCTGTATGTCCTCGTCGCCATGGCCGAGCTCACGGCGGTGGGCATCTATGTGCAGTATTGGTGGCCTGAAATCCCAACCTGGGTCTCGGCCGCAGTCTTCTTCCTCGCCATTAATGCCATCAACCTGGCGAATGTCAAAGTTTACGGTGAGATGGAATTCTGGTTTGCCATTATTAAAGTCGTTGCCATCATTGCCATGATTGTTTTCGGCGGATGGTTATTGCTAAGCGGGCAAGGCGGCCCGGAAGCCACGGTCACTAATTTATGGGCACAGGGCGGTTTCTTCCCTAATGGTATCATGGGCTTGGTGATGGCCATGGCGGTGATTATGTTCTCCTTCGGTGGGCTTGAATTAGTCGGTATCACCGCAGCAGAAGCAGAAAATCCAGCCAAAAGCATCCCGAAAGCAACCAATCAGGTTATCTACCGTATCCTACTGTTTTATATTGGTTCTCTGGCGATTTTGCTGTCACTCTACCCGTGGGGCAAAGTGGTCGAAGGCGGCAGCCCGTTTGTGCTGATTTTCCATGCGTTGAATAGCAATGTGGTCGCTACCGTATTGAACATCGTGGTGCTGACAGCGGCATTATCGGTCTACAACAGCTGCGTTTACTGTAACAGCCGCATGTTGTTCGGTTTAGCCAAGCAAGGTAATGGCCCGAAAATGCTGCTAAAAGTCGATGGCCGCGGCGTACCGGTAATTGCTATCGCCGTTTCAGCCTTTGCCACCGCATTTTGCGTGCTGATTAACTATTTGATTCCGGGCCGTGCTTTTGAATTATTGATGGCATTGGTGGTTTCCGCGCTAGTCATCAACTGGGCGATGATTAGTTTGGCACACCTTAAATTCCGTGCGGCGAAAAACCGTCAGGGTGTCATTCCGCAATTCAAAGCATTCTGGTATCCATTCAGTAATTATCTGTGTCTGGTTTTTTTAAGCGGTATTTTGGTGATTATGTATCTGACACCGGGTATTCAGATTTCAGTGTTATTGATTCCCGTTTGGGTGTTGGTGTTAGCGCTCGGGTATGCGGTTAAGAACTGGAGAAACCGTCAGGCTGCAACCTTCAATAAATAGAAAAAGAGGGCGGCACGCTAGGCGCAGCCCTCTTGATATTGTTACGATCTTCTATATAAGAAGGCGTTCACACTACTGGACCCTGTAAATAATTCTGTGTAACTGCCACCATATTAAAGGTGATCGCTCAGGCGGTCACCGAACTCGATAATAAAACGACTCATCGCCAGCCGCCAGTTCTGGATCGGCATACTCCATTTTTTTGAAGCATCCTTGATCGCCAGATAAATAACCTTTCTCACTGAGTCGTCTGTCGGGAACACTTTGCGCTTTTTGATAGCTGCACGGATCACGCTGTTCAGCGATTCGATAGCATTAGTGGTGTAGATGGCTTTGCGGATGTCGGGCGGGTAGCCAAAGAACGTATTGAGATTTCCCCAGTGCGCACGCCAGCTTTTGCTGATTTGCGGGTATTTATCGTCCCAGGTTGCCGCGAAGTTATCCAGCGCCATCAGTGCCGCCGCTTCTGTCGGAGCCTGATACACCGTTTTCAGTCCGCTGGTGACGGCTTTGTAGTCCTTCCACGACACGTATTTCAGGCTGTTGCGCACCATGTGAATGATGCAAAGCTGGATATGCGTCTGTGGATACACGCTGTTTATCGCATCCGGGAAGCCTTTCAGGCCGTCCACACAGGCAATCAGAATATCCTGAAGGCCCCGGTTTTTAAGCTCCGTCAGCACACTGAGCCAGAACTTCGCCCCTTCGTTTTCAGCCAGCCACATGCCCAGAAGTTCTTTCTGACCTTCAGTATTAATGCCGAGAGCGAGGAACACCGCTTTGTTTATCACGCTACCACTTTGACGAACTTTCACCACGATACAGTCAAGATAAACAATGGGATACAGCGCATCCAGAGGCCGACTTTGCCATTCAGCAACCTGTTCTTTAACCGCATCGGTGACTTTAGATATCAGCGTGGGTGACACGTCCGCATCGTACATTTCCTTGAATGTGGCGACGATTTCACGGGTTGTCATGCCTTTGGCGTACAGGGACAAAATCTGGCTGTCCATCTGCGTGATACGCGTCTGATTTTTCTTGATAAGCTGTGGCTCGAAGGTATTTTCACGGTCACGAGGCGTGCTCAGTTCAATCTCGCCATCGTCGCACAGCAGCGTTTTGGATGAATAGCCGTTGCGGGTATTTGAACCGGTTTTTGGGGCATTTTTCTCGTGTCCGAGGTGTTCAGTCAGCTCTGCATTGAGCGCTGTTTCGACGGTAAGCTTCGTCAGCATACGGGAAAACGCATTGAGATCGGCCTCGGTTTTGAGGCCTTTAGCCAGTTCTGCAGCGAGAGCTTTAAGTTTCTTCTCGTCCATAATTTGCCTGTCTCCGTTGTTGGAGTGAACATATCAAAAACAGGCAATTACACAATTTTAATTACAGTCTCCACTACTGACAATTATTATGGGGCTTTGTTAAAACCATCGCTTTCATCGACGTATTTACCATCACCGCCGCCCTCCCAATAAAAACCATTAGCCGCTTTATACTTATATTCCCTACCTACATATTTAATAGTCATATAGGTTGAATATGTACCATACTCATCCTTAATACACTTATTAATCAATCTATTATCATCAGTCTTATCATATGAATCGGATATTTCTTTCGTAGCAGAGCTAATATGACTCATAGTCAATCCATCCCTTGAAGATTTACTTTCCAACGATGTTATCTGCATTGGATGTAACATATCTTTATTCAATTTAAGCTGCATTCTCCAATTCAGTCTCGCATAATTTGGATAAAATAAATTATTTACAGTAGGGCAGGAGCCTCTCTTAGAGCCATCAGAATTATGCAATGAATAATTTCTGGTAAATATTGCACTTTTCCAAATATCTATTGGTTCTAGTGTACCCACTCTGATCTCATGCGCTAACGTGACTTCATTTTCTTGTCCATAGCCATTCTTAGCGACCACTTTAACTTTCAGTGACCTACCTGCCCAGTCTGGTTTAGGATTAAAATCAATAGCAGAGCTTGAAGATATAGTTATATCTTTACGAGCAAGCTCCTGAGTGCCATCCAGCAAAATGGCGGTGACACTATTTGCTCTTTCGTAAATAGAACTCGCTGTCGTCATTGATACTTGGAGGTTATCATCGGTAAAGACCGGTGACCATACTCTCTCATTATCTTTGCTAACATGGTTACTCGTTGCCCGCGTGGAGGAAATAGATACTTTTGGCTTAACATACACCTCCTGCTGGTAAGAGCCAGATTGCTCTTCATACCAATCATTACCCACCACTCGCAGTGTAATACGCGCCTTACCTGGGCCGGCCAGATTCATGGTGCTCCCATCATTCGCTACACGTACAATACGGCTATCACTCGATGACCACTTTGTTTCCAAGTGAGCATTTACTGCTAATCTCTCTTTAGGTTGCTGAACGTTACGTGAATCTGAGTCTTTATTACTTAGCACTGCGTGAGCAAAACTGATTGGCTGCTTATATTTAGCAATATTCAACTCATAATTGGCTTCACTATGTTTGAAACGCTCATTCTCCAAGGAAATGATTTTTATTTTGGTGGTGCCGGGCTTAACTAACGCCACTTGCCCTTTGCTATCAACAGTCGCAATGTTGTTATCGGCACTTTGCCACATCGTACTTAGCTCACCCCGGGTAACATCAGAATTTGACAAGACAAAATTCTGCGGCGACACCGTGTCCATCCATGTCGTTGCCTGTTTAGCTACCGCGAAGTTTATTCCCGGGTCAGCTTTTTCCACGATTAACTGATAACTGGCATTACCCGCAGTGTAAGTTTCATTTGGCAGCGTTAATACTGAAATAGTTACCACACCGGCTTTGAGAAGCTTAATTTCCCCCGTGTCCTTATCAATTTTGGCCACATCAGAATTATCGCTGCTCCAGTGGGGCATAAGCTTGGGATGCAAACCTTTTAACGTTTGTGCTTGGCGAGCCTGACGACTATAGGTTATGGCCTCTTTGCTCTTACTAAAACTCAACTGCGGAATAATATTCCCCACCAGCAGTTGTGGCTGTTGATTCAATTTCTTGCGGTTAATGCTGGCAATAAAGTTAGTATTGCCTTTGATGACTGAAGTCACCTCGGTGCTGTAAGTCCCATCGCCATTATCTTTCATGGGATCAGCACTGAATGTTAACCCTTTCATACTATTATTGGTTGTGACCTTAACCTGCTGCCCGGTTAATAAGTTGCCAAACTTATCTTTTAGCGTGGCGGTTAATTTAGCTTTAGTTTTACCGCTGGCATCAATACTGGCCACATTCACAACAAAATCAGACTGCGCCGGGTCGACATCCCCTGCGGTAGTGCTGACATCCGGTGCAGCTTCAACCTGCTGACGAACCTGCGCCTCCATTTTATATTGGCCCAGCCGACTGACACTCAGTTTGGTTTCTGCTATACCCGTTTGCCCGGTATAACTCAGGCTCTGATACTTGCCCTCGCCCTGTGCCAAACGCCAAGCCACCGGGTAGTGCGCCAACACGTTATTATGGGCATCAACCACTTTCGCCGTATAGGTCACTTGCTCCACGTCATCGGCTTTGAATATCGTGCTACTGACCTTAACCGCCGCTAATTTAGCGGTGACTGTATCACCGACCAATTTCACATCTATAGCTTTTGAGAATGGTTTGCCAGCAACAGAAACCTTGACTGCATGATTACCCGCTTGAGTACCTTGGATATTGACCAGATAGCCGCCCGACGGATGAGCTTGAGTGGTTATTTGCAAACCATGCTCGCCACTCTTTGGTGATGTCGTTATCTGGCTTGCCAAGTTAGCAAGCGGGTTGCCTTTACTGTCACGGAGATCAACCCGAATAGTCGCGATATCGACATTATCTGCGGTGATTTTGCCTTGCAGTAACTGCATGCTGGATGCGCTGATATCCACACCACCGCTGGTAAAGTTTACGGTTGCAGCTTGCTGGCGGCTTGTGCCCACAGCGGCAGCGACCACTGCATTACCCTGCACATCACGGCTGATTTCAATTTCCGCAACACCCGCTTTATTGGTTAAGCTCATCATTTTACTGCCAATAATAAGGGTAGCGCCATTAACTGACCAATGAACCGGAATATTGGCCCCCAGCAAGTTATTATTAGCATCCACAAGTTTTGCCTGATAAATGACGGTATCACCGACAGAAAGAGGCCCAGACTTCAATGGTTTAATCTCACCAATCTTGGCGCTACTCACATCAGCCACGACTTTCAGCTGCTGCTTAGCTAACTCAGAACCATTAAGTTTAGTGATAATTTCGCCCGCACCCGCTTTCGTGCCCGTGATGGTGGCGGTATAGACACCATCAGGCCCTTCAGTGAATTGGCTTGGCAATACTAGGCCCGGGAAGCTGGCCGTAGCCACTTTGATTTCCCCAGCATGACCGACTAATGGATTGCCGTTAGCATCTTTGATGTTGACCACCAATGTCGTGGTGCCACCGGCCACCAGCTCAGCAGAGGATACAACAGCAGATGATTGTGCTAGCGAAATCCCACCGGGCATAAATGTCACTGCGCTGGCGTTCATGCTGCTGGCACTACTGACTATTGCTGTAACCCTGGCGCTACCGGCTTGTTTACTCGTCAGAGTCACCGTTGCGACTCCAAACTTATTGGTTTTGGTGATAGCAAGCAGTTCACCCAGATCGGTTCTCCAACCGACTGAAACATTGTCGAGACTCGCATTACCATTGGCATCAATCACTGTAGCATTATATGTAATGCCATCGATCCCATTGGCTTGAGCCGTGGTTTTACTCGGTATCACTGTTTTTAACGTCGCGGTTTGATTATCAGCTTGCAGGGTAAGCTTCTGCATTTTACTCACGCCATAACCCTTAACCTTGGCGATTAAATCAACCGGCCCTTCAGTTACGCCGAATATAGTGGCTTGATAAACCCCTTTCGCTGCGGTTTCGCTTACGGCCCCAATAGTGACATGGTTTGTCGGCGACTGAGTTATCTCAATCTGTTTATTCAGCCCCGAAATTGGGTTGTGGTTAACATCTCGCAGAGTAAATTTCAGCGTAGAGGTTTGTTTGCCATTGGCAATGATCAGATTAGGCTGCAATAACAAATCCGCATTAGCCATCACTGGGGTTGTCGCGACAAATTCAGCCGCAGTGTTTTTCTCCAGCTTTCCGGCATGACTACCCGAGATTAACTGCACAGAAACTTCAACCTTACCGGCTTGAGTGCCCGTGAGAGTTTGCGTACTCATACCGTTGGCATCTGTCGTCGTCGTCTGGCTGGCCACTTTATTGATATTACTGCCCCAGTTTAGAATGACGCCACCAACCGGATTACCATTGGCATCTTCGACCGTCGTAATATAACTCAGCGAGCTAGAACCATTAGGTTCGGGGTGTTTATTACCTACCACCGCCACATTTTTAATCTTCGCGGTCTGACGATCAGCATTAAAGCTAATTTGCTGGGCGATAGCGGTATCAGCATTGCCAAGTGTGGCGCGAATTTGTGCTTTGCCCGCTTTTAAAGAGGTAATATTGACGGTTGCCTTACCGGCGTTATCCGTTTGGCTCACCATAGGAATAATGCTAACCGGGTGCCCATTTTCATCTTTCCAGCTTATAGCCTCCATTTGCACTGGGTTATTATTCGCATCCACCACAGTAATCTCGTAAGTCACCTTATCGCTACCATTCGCAACGAAGTCACTCTGATTATTCGGTGCTATGGCAATTTTTGCCGTGCTGCTATTCGCCGTAAATTCTACTCTGGCGGACGATGTGTGCTTATTACCATTAACTGATGCTGTCACCGTGGCCAGGCCCGCTTTAACACTGGAAAGCATAATGCTAGCCTCCCCATTGCTATCGGTGTTGCTTATTGCCGTTACCGCCTGCGCCGCAGTAAATTCCCCTAAATTGGTTTGCCAAATAACTCGGCTATTTGGCACCACATGACCATTATTATCTTTTACCAACACTTTATAGCTGACCGTTTTCACGCCATCGGCAATCAACTTAGTCGCCGTCGGTGCCAACCAGTCAGCAATATTGGCAGTGATAGTATCAGCAGTGAAACTGAGCTTTTCGGTTGCCAGATTAAGGGCCAAATCATTTTTCATAACCTGGGCATGAAGAGTGATATCCCCCACTTGCGTGCTAGTGAGTGTAATCTGCGTTTCGCCTAAATCATTAGTCTTGGTCTTTTTCGTTACAGGATCGAATGTCACCTTATGGTTAGGTACATCCCAGCCGACATATTCATTTTTAATCGGATTATTATTGGCATCAGTAATTTTGGCATTAAGAGTCATGCTATCAGTGCCATTAGCCGCAGCGCGGTTTTTGCTTACCGGCAATATAACAATCTTGCCAGTGTGACGATTGGCAATAAACATAACTTCAGTGGCTGAATAAGGCTTACCACCGACCATCGCCGTCACTTTGGCAATTTCAGCTTTCGAGCTAACCAGCTCAATAAAGGTTTCTCCATTCGCGTCTGTGGTCGTCGTACTACCCTGAATGAATGAGCCAATATTGCTCAACCATTCCACGGCGGTGGCCGGAACGGCATTACCCTGTTTATCTGTTACCTTCAATTTATAAACAGCTTTATTGGTACCATCCGCCACCACAGGTGTTTGCGTGGCGATAAAGTGACTGCCATTTACCGTCATGGCGCTGTTATCTGCCGTTATTTCTATAGCACCAGCTTGAACAGGCAACGAAGTGCCGACTTGCACTGTAATATTGGCAGTTCCGGTCACAGTGGAACTGAAGATATTTTCTGCAATACCGAATTCATTCGTAATACTGGTAATATGCGCCAAACCTGAGGGGTTCAAATCACTTCCCCATTTGACCTCGACACCTGGCACTGGATGGCCCAGAGCATCAGTCACCAGCACTTCAAGATGGTTTTTATCTGTGCCATTAGCAGTAATTGACGGAGTAGAAAATGTGACTGATGCGCTGCCATGAATAGTCGCCGTCGCGGCATCGGCAGATTGGGTAAGAATAATCGGATTTAATTGAACCCCGCGTACACTTGGAATTATTTCAAAGCGCCCAACTAAGCTACCGCTAGTAACTGAAGCTTCATAAACGCCGGTCTGAATCTCCTGCGCATCACTTATCACCACGGGTTGAGGTAAACTTCTAGCTCTAGGAATATGGCCAGAAATATCACGTACAGCAAAAGTGATATGACCAGCCACACCACTGACCGCATTACCGGCATCAGTGTTTAATGTTAGATGCAATATGCTTCGGCTGGTTGTATTGGCGGGTAAATTATCTGGAGTGAGAGAAATAATGCTGTTAACGCGATCAATATTCACCCCCGTGACATAGATATTTGTTGAACTGGAAGTTGAATAATTACCTTTTTTATCAACCGCTCGTCCCCTTAATACATAGGAATTCACCGCACCGTCAATATACGGAGGAAAAGCGACATGATAAGCCAAATTACCCAGGTCACTGACTTGCCCGCCAGCTTTAATTACATCGGTAGCATCCCATTCGATACGATCCAAACCATGACGGGCATTAGCTGTATAATTAATGGGCAATAGCTGTTTTTCTTTGCCGCTGATTTTTTCAGGTAAATTTAAGGTCACAACTGTGGGGGAGTGATCATTTTAACATAGATTAGAGGGAGTCTGATTTAGGCGGGATGCCTTGAAGGACGAGGCTTGAGAGGCGATTCAATGATTTTGCATAGTCTCTAAAAAAATAATCAAAAGTGCATTTTTTTGCACTCAATTCTGCATAAATTAGATCATATGATGATCCACTTTAAAAACATTATGATAATTATGAGATAAATCATTGAATATGAAAATATATCTCTATCAATACTTTCAATTTTTGTTGATATTTAATACTGCACCTTGTTCGCCCATCTCAGCGAGATCAAAAATCTCTTTCACTCTCTCTACTGGCAGCTTTGCAAGCAACAATGCTGTTTTCTTTGCTTGCGGAGACAGGCTAATCAAGCAAAGATTCTCTTCGTCAGTAATAGCCAACAAAGTATCAATCCCCTTGCGCCTAACAACCTGTAAAGCACTGCTACGTTCTTCCTCGGTCATTAGTTGATAAATCTTCAACCACTCTTGAGTATCCGCGTCTAAGTTCATAAAGTCCTCACGTTTGTGATTGACATCTTCCTGACTCTTGCCAGTTTCCTGCACCGAGCCAAGATAATGGCGGATCACCTGCGGCAAGCTATTTATATGGTATTCAAACGAACGCCCGCGCACACCAGGCACGCTCACCGGTCTTTTCACCCATCCTTCAACCTTCGCCCGCTTATTAATTCCTTGTGGCGTAGATGGCAAACCTGGGATATGAACCAAGTCCTTAGCCAAATACCATTCCTGCTTCATACAAAACCCCATGAACGAAACAAATAACCAAAAAAGCAAAATAGATTCAATCAAATAAAATCACATTAATATCAATCAATTGAGTTTAAATTATCGATTTTGCAAGAAACTTTGAAAGAAACCATTTGAAAACAACCGAGTTTCTATCTAATATTCAAATTAGCCACATGGTGTAACGCCGTTAGGTGACTCACCTGTGTAACCGTATAGGTTGGCATAAAACAAATAGAACGGGAAGAAAACAATGAAAGAAACTGATTGGCATAGAGCGGATATCGTTGCCGCAATACACAAAAAGGGGTTATCACTGACTTCTTTATCAGTCGATGCTGGTCTGGCCCCATCCACATTGAGAAATGCCCTCAGAGGTTCTTACCCGAAAGCAGAAGTCATTATCGCGAATGCTATTGGCGTATCCCCTGCTGTTATTTGGCCCTCTCGCCATGCAGAGAGGGCTGGCAAATGATCTGGATAACCCTGAATGAATTACTGTCTGTTAATGGTTTACCCAAAACCCCACAGGGGCTAGGTAAAAAAGCTAAAAACGAAGGATGGACACGCAGAAAATTAACCGGGGTTAAAGGGTTAAGTTACGAGTATCTGGTCGAGAGCTTACCAACTGACGTTCAGACCATAATCAAAGAACGTCACCTTAACTCTCTGTTAGCAGAAGAAAAAAAGGCCGTTAAAATAGCTGTTAACGGTGATTTAAACCCGAGAGTAAAAGCCAAGCATGAGTTAGATCTTATGCGCCAATGCCCCGCACTGCTGGAGCGGAGTACTGGCAACCTGACTAAATTACAGCGTGATATCGCTGATGCCCGCGCCACTCTGGTGGCCGAGGTTATCAATTTGCAGAACGCCGGATTGTCACGCATTCGGGCCATTAATTACATTTGTGACCAGTCACAATCTAATACCTTGCCTGAGAAATTGCAGAAAGCAGCAGCGATAGCCAACGCCCGTAAAGGTCTGCGCACTGGTGTCAGCACCCGCACCCTCAATGGTTGGGTGGTGGATTATGAACGTGCATCAAACTCAGCAGAGCGTCTGGTCTTACTGGCTCCCGGTCACAATAAAGGTAAGCCTGTAGAACACATAAAATGGATGCCTCTATTTATGACCCACTACCGCACCACCAAAGGGTTAACCGTTGCTGCGGCTTACAAGAAGTTTAAGAAGACGTGGGATGAGCAATATGTCGACCAGCCCGCTATGCGCGATGCGATACCCTCGGTTCATGCCGTTCGCCGGGCTTTAGATAAGCTGCCGACCATTGTTAAACAGAGTGGTCGCGTAACGGGCTCAGCCATGCGGGCGCTGAATACCTACGTTAAGCGTGACTGGTCACAAATGCCCGTTAACGGCGTTTGGATTGGCGATGGCCATAGCATGAAGATGAAGGTGGCCCACCCTGACCATGGTCGCCCATTCACACCCGAAATCACACTGGTTATTGATGGCCGGACACGTTATGTCGTCGGCTGGAGCCTGAGTCTGGCAGAGAACGTTATCGCCGTGGCTGATGCGCTACGCCACGGTATGCAGCATCACGGCATACCGTTGATCTACTACTCAGATAATGGGGCTGGTCAGACAGCCAACATATTAGACGCTGATATTACGGGGATTTTTTCGCGACTTGGCGTGGAGCATCCCACCGGTATTCCCGGCAACCCACAGGCTCGCGGGATTATTGAGCGACTTAACCGCGAAATTCCCGCGCGTATTGCCCGTAAATTTGCCACTTATAACGGCAAGTCTGCTGACCGTGAAACGGTTCGTATGGTCAGCGTTGACCTCAACTCAGCTTTTAATGCACAGGGTAAGAATAAAGAACTCAACAGCCGCCAAAAAGCAGCCATGGCTAAATTGCCCTCATGGCGTCAGCTTATTGATGCCATAGAAGATGAGATTGAAGACTATAACGAAAGACATCGTCATAGCTCGCTTCCTTGTCGTGAAGACGGTAAGCACTATACCGCTGCGGAGTATCGGCAGTTGCTACTGGCCGAGGAGACTATTGATCGTCTTTCTGATATCGAATTACGCGATATGTTCCGTCCGCAAATCATACGTACAGTTAATCGCGGCTGGTTCCCTCTCTTTAAGAATGAGTATTTTTCTCAGGATTTAATTCAGGTCGACGGTGAACAGGTTCTGGTTGAGTTCGACATCCACGATGCCAGTAGCGTTACCGTTCGCCGCCTTGATGGTTCATTTATCTGTACTGCCATTGTGAACGGCAATACCCGCGCAGCCTTCCCAGTGGATTATATCCAGAAAGTGGCAAAAGACCGCCACAGCCGTCGCATGAAGCTGGTCGAGCAGAAAGCCGAAGAGATTAATGCCGAGCTTAACCCGGTATTGACCGCTGAGAGTGCGCCTGATTTTGGCTCACTTATTCAGGGCGATATCTCAAGAATTAATGATGACCGGGAAGAAATGTTCTTATTCCAGTCTGATCGCGATGAATATTTAAAAACACATGGCCATAAAAAAGCGGCTATTTGACGCCCATCAAATGCCGCTCATTCACTACACAGGAATTCAATTATGACAATTAAAACTGACCTTATAGAACTGATGGAACGTAAAAGCCTTAATCAAACACAGGTTTCACGCGCTATCGGTATGAGTACTGCCACCGTCAATCAATATCTACAGGATAAATATAACGGGGATTTGGACAGGGTCAATACCGAGGTTCAGGCTTTCCTTGACCGGACGCGTGAAAAAGATAAGGCCCAGCGTGTTGAAGTGAAGTTTGTCGCCACATCGGCGTCTAAAAAAGCGCTGGAAATTATCCGCATGGCCCATGTTGACGGTGAGATTAATGTGATTTACGGCGAGGCGGGTTTAGGGAAAACCATGGCATTAAAGGCTTATGCCAGCCAGAACTCTACTGCGCTGCTCATTGAGGTTGACCCCAGCTTTACCGCTCGTGTTCTGCTGGAAGAGATCTGCAACCGGCTGGGGCTGTCCCCTCGCGGCAATATGCATGAAACCTTTGAGTTATGTAGCAATAAATTGCGTGATTCCGGTTATGTCTTGCTGATTGACGAGGGTGAATTGTTACCTCATCGCTCACTGGAAGTACTGCGCCGCCTGCATGATAAAAGCGGTATTGGTGTTGTCCTGGTCGGTATGCCGCGCCTGCTGATTAACCTGAAAGGCAAGCGTGGCGAATTCGTCCAGCTTTATAGCCGCGTGGCCTTTGCGCTCAATATCGGTAATGCCCTGCCTAAAGATGATGTTAGCGCCATTGCGGCCAGCGTATTGCCAGAGGTGGCGGATGATATCAATGAGGCGCTTTATCAGGAATCAAAAGGTAATGCCCGCCGCCTGTTTAAGTTATTGCGCGGTGCCATTCGCCTGAGTCATATCAATGATATGTCGGTGGGTGTCAGTAGCGTTCGCCAGGCCGCCAAGATGTTAATTAATTAAGGAGTAAGCCATGTGCCAATTACCTATTAATAACCCGGCATTAATGAAACCTATTAATCGCCTGTTACGGGCCGGTATTAAGGTTGTGGAATTAAATACCCGCTTACGCCGTCCGATTATTGAAGTCGATCGCCCCTTTAAAGCATGGGAAAAAGGCGCGGTTGAAATCACCGAAACCCGCAATGGTGTCCGTAGCCTGGTCAAAATGACCATCTGGCGCGGCGCTCATATCATCTGGAGATAGCCAGTTATGGCAAAAATAATCATTGATATTACGACTGATAGTAAAAACCGGCTAGCTGTTGATTGTCGGTGTGAAGCATCAAAAACAGACGGTAAGGATGATTTAGTGATAGCCAAAGCGGTTTCTAACGGGTTGGCTGGGCTTATTTCAATCAAGGCTCACGAAGCATTAATTAAAACAAAACGAGGTAGAAAGCATGTCCACTGAAAATAAACAATTCACTGATAAGGCCGCTCCAGAGGGTTACTGGGTTGATGCTAAAGGTATTCTAACACCTGACTCGCTGGTTAAAGATATCGACAAAATGCGTGATACGTTAGTGGGTGACATTATCAATCGCGCACTTGCCGTTAACAAAATACTGACCGAATTTAAGTTAGCCACCTTTGCGGATATTGCGGCGTTCGTTGACCTGTCAGCCAATGAATACAATGTTTCACTAGGCGGTAAAAAAGGCAATGTCACCTTATATGCCTTTGATGGCAAATATAAAATCCAGCGAGCCATGCAAGACCGGATTGCCTTTGATGAACGCCTGCAAGCCGCCAAAGCGCTTATTGATGAATGCCTTGCTGATTGGGTAGAAGGCGCACGTCCTGAAATCCATACCTTAATCAACCGGGCTTTCTCCTCTGATAAAGAAGGTGAAATCAATACCGGTGCAGTATTGGCCCTGCGTCGTTATGACATTCAGGACTCACGCTGGTTACGTGCCATGGATGCCATCAGCGAAGCCGTCCAGGTGGTGGGGAGTCGTTCCTATGTGCGGGTCTATGAGCGCATTGGTGATACTGACCAATATCAGTCCATCCCCCTTGATATCTCTGGAGTCTGATATGAAAGCTGAAGAGTTTAACCGTTGCTATCCCGTGGGTAAGGTTTTTATCTATCAACCGTGCAAATTGTTACGTGGGGGCAAATCGGTCAAAACGGTTGGCCCCGCCAGTGACTTTAATTCAGCTACTGTCGTGGAAATTAATAAAGAACCTTATTTTGCTAATACGGAATCATTAACACCAGCGGGCTAATTTAAACCTTTATTAAGTCCCTTTTAAATATGGCGTAAACCCGCAGGGGCGCGCTTACGCCAAAATTATGGAAAACCATCATCATGAATAAAGAAAAGTATCTCGCCAAAATAAAGAAACTGCTGAATCTGGCGGCAAAAAATAGTAATCCGCATGAGGCTGCACTGGCGTTAGAGCAAGCTAAAAAGCTAATGCGTCAACATCAATTAACTGAGTCAGATATCGAGTTAATGGCTATTAGCGAAGCCAGTAGCAAGGGCGCACCGTCTCATGCAGAGACCATCCCAAAATATATGGCCATGCTCATCAGTGTCATCAACATTGCATTTGGTGTGTCGAGTTATTTATCTCCGACCCGCCAGCCTCCACATTACCACTATAAAAACATCGTGAAGTTCTACGGCCCAGCTGAGCGCCCGCAGGTAGCCGCTTATGCTTTCGATGTGATGTCTCGTCAACTGACATCGGCCCGCAAGGAGTTCAGTGCAGGGCAGCGTAAGAGCTTAAAGAGAACAACCAAAATAGCCCGTGCAGATACGTTCTGTGAAGCCTGGGTAAGAGGGGCTTATCAGGTTATTCAACGCTTTGCCGTCACCGATGATGAGCAAGTGTTAATGGAAACCTATTTTCAAAAAATAGGTGGAGGTGAGTTTGATAAAGGGGAATCACGTGAAGCGAAGAAAGTTCGTGGGTCAGACGATGCCGCTATTGCCGGTTATCTATCTGGTCGTAATGCCGAATTAAATCACGGTGTTGATGGCACCCCAATGGCACAAATCGGGAGTGCATCATAATGGAAAACCTGTCTAAAACTGACTCTCTGCGTCAGGCGCTGCAAGTGCTGGGAACCGCTACGGGTCGTGAGTTAGCCAATTTCACAGGCTTACCGATTGACCGCGTGGGCGCACTGCTGGCTTGCGATATCCGTAAGGGTCGCGTTGTTCGGGGTTGGAACGGGAAAATACGCTGCTATGGCATGGCCGGGACTCTCCAGGATACCGGCTCTGTCGTGGGTAAGGTTGGCTCTGGTAAGGGGAAAGGCAAGGTTCGCTACCTGCCGCTGGGCGTCACCAACCCTGAATTTAGGACGTTGGCACAGAAAGCCGTTGCCCTTGAACAGCAATTCAAATACTCCAGCGCCATGTCAGCGTGGCTGGCAGCAGCTGATGCTTCCATGCTGCTCGTCAACGAGCAATGGTGCCTCTCCCGTGCCATGTTCTGCGAATCTGCTCAGTCTAAAGGCTGGGGAGGCCGTCCATGAAAGCTCATGTCAGCAGTCGCGAATACCAGGACAGTGGCGCTAAGCGTATCTACACCCTGACCGATGGCAGTGTGGTGACCGAGTATATCAACCTGCCAGGTAAGTCACGTTTCAATTTCTTTGATAGTCGCGGCAATACGGTTCACAAGAACCAGCAGCGCGTTGCCATGAAACAGGCCGTTGAACACCATAAAAAACAGTGGAAGGTGAAGCCATGAGCCATTTTCTGAAAGGGTTATCAGCCGAGAAATTCAATCAACAATACCCTGTTGGTAGTCGTTTTAATTACTTCTCTGTTAAGGGTATTCCTGACAGCGTTGAGGTGGTCACGCGCACTGAAGCTTGGGCACTGGGTCATGGTGACGTGGTGGTTAGTGTCAATGGCCGTGCTGGCGGGCTTCACATTGAACACATGAAACCAGTAATTGCACATGCGGGAGAGTCTAATGGAAATTGAAATCAGCCAGTCAATGAAAATGCGCCTCTCTGGTCTGGAGCGTCTAGACCCTATTGAGGTTCTAGTTGATGACTATGAGCCAGGTAATGGGAAAATCACCATCACTTGTTATGGAAAAGCATGGACGGCCTCATGGTTCGCAATGTCAGGCCAGACAATCAGTCAATTCTTCCGGCGCTGTGGCAATGATTATCTTATAGGTTATTTATCCCCACAGCTCGAAAAGAAAATTGATGGCGATAACGACGAAAATATTAATTTTGTGAAGCGGGAAATTATCAAATTACTACGCGCCAATGACATTACAAAAGAAGATGCACGTGAATATTGGAATGAGGCAGTCACCTCAGAAGATATCAAATCGGATATTTGCCAATGGTTATCGGGATCTGATTTGGCTGGTTTATTGGGAGATGATCCTTATTACGCTAATTGGCCGATGGTAGAAAACCCGGCCTACCGATACTTATCCCGCATCGTTGATGTAGTGAAAGCAGGTTTTGAGCAATCCGAATTGGTTAAGGAGGCGTGATGTCTATTCGAGAAATCACCTTAATCTGTTGGGCTGTAGCCTCCTATATCTACCTTGGTTATTGCTGGGCCAGTATTCTGCGCCGGTTGGGTTGGATGAGAAAGGGGCTCCCTCTTATCGCTTTCATACTAATCATGCTGTTTTGGCCTATTGGATTGATGCTTTTTGAAGAGCGACTGGCTGCCGAAGAAGAGGATATCAATGATGATTGAACTCTCACCAAATGACGAGCGTATAGCAATGCTGTTAGCCAGCGGCTTTTCTCTCGAAGAGGTTAACCAGTGGTTTAGCCATATCAAATCAGAATTAGACAATGCGGATTATCAGCAAGAACTCTACTGTGATGCAGTGCTCTCTACCAGAGAATCGCTTAGTGCCTGCTGGATTATATCCAAACTTCAAGCCATATCTGAGGGCAGTGATAAACAAGCCGCAGTGGCAGCATTGAGCGCCTTAGTTGGTATTTCTACATCTTTCGAGCTTTTCAGGCTCAATGATGCTCCAGGGCATTCATTGGGTTTACGTCAGAGGGGTGACGAATGACCAAGGGCAGCAGTAAGGAGCAGGTAGCGGCGCGTAAGCGCCTCTCCCGCGCCCGCGCAAAGTCGCAATTCGGCCAGCATCGTCTTGAAATCGTTCTCTCTGACCGTGTGTATACAATGTTGCTTGAGTGCTGTAAGCGGCGCAATCCAGGCCGTAAGCCATACATTCCCAGTGAGTATGTAGAGCTTTTACTCTTCTGTGATGGCGAGCGTCTGGCGCGGCAAGAGGCGGCGCTGGGTAACTGCAATCACTGTAACTTACCACTGCCTGCGGGGTGCAATACGGCTTTTATAGGCGAGTCAGCATGTTGGTTTTATCGTCAGTCACGTTCTTTAAATCTTACAGATGTGACCGGTCACGCTCAGTTAGATGAGGTGCAAAATGACTAATCTTGAGGTTTTAAAAAATCACCTTGCCCTGGGTGAAGATTACAGCGACGAATTGCTGCAAGTGCTCCAGTCTGCACTGGATGAGATTACCACCTCTAGGGTTAAACTCCTTGAGTTAGGCGGTTACTCTCCTACGGATACCGCTGATTTATTGAGTGGTTGTGGGAAGCTAACCCAATATATCACTAAGTTTGAACACAATAGCCCGTACTCTATAGGTTCTTCCGTTCTGATTAACGTACTGGTGGCGCATCAAAACCAACAAACTGTAATTGACCAATTACTGACCTTAACTTATCTCAATAATGAGTGGTCTGCTCAGGTGGCTTTTGATAACTTTCCCGGTCACAATTCCCCGGTAAAGGCAATGGATACATTGTCTGACTGGCTTATAAGGCTTGGCTTGGCGACAAGGGTCAGCGATAGCTTGCGGACTCAGTTGGAGGCGTTATGGACAAAAAGCTGATCCAACTGATTCATGTGGGTAAGTCTGCTTTAGCCTGGGACGATGAAACCTACCGTGATGTTATCTACCGGTTAACCGGTAAAACTAGCTCGGCTAAGTGCTCCATTGAGCAGCAAGAACGTATTGTGGCTTATATGCGGGCTCATGGATTTGAGCCAAAACCGGCTAAAAATCATGGGCGTCGTCCAAGCGTTCCTGTCACCAAAGAGTCTGTTCTCAAGAAAATTGAAGCCTTACTGACTGACGCTGGCCGTCCGTGGAGTTATGCTGAATCTATGGCGCAACATATGTTTCAGGTAAGATATGTTGATTGGTTGCTGCTGGAGCAGTTAACAAAACTGATGCAGGCATTGATTATTGATGCCAAACGTCGAGGGAAATCATGATGAATATTGAGCAGGTTAAAGCGCTATTGCCAGAGTCTGTCCAGCAGATTGCAGAGTTGATCGGCTATCCCGCAACAGCCCGCCTGCTCGATAAGTTGGGCGGTACTACCTTCCCAATTGGTAAAGGGTTGCGTGCACTTGGCGCGGCCCGAGCCACCTTGTTACGGGAAACCATTGGCGAAGAGAACGCACAATTGTTGGTCAGGCATTTTGGCGGGGAAGTTCTTTATCTGCCTCGTTGTGATCGGGCGTTGCGTGAGTTACGTAACCGCTCGTTCCTGGCTGAATTCGCCCAGTTGCGTGACAGTGGCATCTCTTCCCTGATGGTGATGACTCAGCTATGCCCTAAGTATGGTTTCTCTGATAGGTTCGCTTGGGGATTGTTAGAAAAGAATAAAAACATGATGGATTCTCACCAGAATTCTTTATTTTAATGGAGCTAAATAGAATGAAAAAATACCTTTGTATAGCGCTAATGTTGGCCTGTTCTGCCACAGCCTATGCTGAGTCAGAAACAGATATGGTGAATAAAGCATTACAAGGTGATTATCAGGTACAGCGGAACCTTGCTCATTACTATATGGATGGCAGTAGCGAGCCTGATTATATTCCGCAATCACCTATTCATGCATGTGCATGGCGCAAGATAATTATATTGACCGGTGCAGATAAAATAGATGCTGGTGATTTTGGTAATGAATCTGTAGATTGTAAAAAAATCAATCCTACAGATAATGAAAAAGTTTGGAATATTGTTTTTGCCGCGCTCAAAGCAATGCCTAACTAACCCACTGAACCCCTTCCACTGATTATATAAAGCTCCCATAGCAATACTGACACCATCCCAACCCATTGGATGGTGTCATGCAAATCTCTCTATCACAGTTTCAACTAGCCGCCTCATTATCTCCCGCGCTTGCTGCACGTTGGTATCCTCATGTCTTGTCGGCCATGAATGAATTCGGCATCGATACACCACGCCGTCAGGCGGCGTTTATTGCTCAGGTTGGGCATGAAAGTGCGGGTTTTAAAACGCTTTCCGAATCATTTAACTACAGCGTAGCAGGCTTAAAAGCGACCTTTAATACCCGTTTAACAGCGGGTCAATGCGAGATGTTAGGCCGTCAACCGGGTGAGACTGTAGTCCCCATTGAGCGGCAGAAAGCCATTGCCAACCTTGTTTACAGCAAGCGCTACGGCAATAACGCGCCCGGTGATGGCTGGAAATTCCGTGGTCGTGGCCTGAAACAAATCACCTTCCTGGATAATTATTATCGCTGTGGCCATGCGTTAGAAATTGACCTTATCACTAACCCTGACCTGCTACTGCAAGATGAGTATGCCGCCCGTTCGGCTGGCTGGTTCTGGCACGCAAATAGCTGTAATCGCTATGCTGATAGCAGTGATTTTAAAGGACTGACTCGGGTCATTAATGGTGGTACCAATGGCCTTGCTGATCGTCAGTCTCGCTTAACTGTTGCTGAGCGTGTCCTATGTCCTTAATCAAAACCCTCAAAGAACTTATCACCAACCCTGCATCGGGGCGGTTATCGACATCTGATACCACTCTGGTGGGGGCATTTATCGTGTCTTCTCTCGCATTGCTGTGGGCCACCATCTTTGGCCAATCTGGTGATATCTGGTTTGGTCTGTATCTGGCCGCATGGGTCACTCAGAGTCAGGCATCAAAACACCAGGCGCTCAAGCGCGACAAGGAGGTCTCCAGTGCCACTTCTGACGCTCCTTAAAACCTATTGGAAACCCCTGTTGGCATTGCTTGTTGCCGCCGTTGCAGGGTTTGCCCTGGCGGCATTGATTTACGGCAAACAGCTTTCTGATGAGCAGTTGTTATTTAGTAAAGCTAAAACTACCTGGCAGGAAGAAAAGACGCAGGCCGCGAATGACGCCAGTACTGCCCTGACTGCCGCGCTGGCGCGTCAGAAAGCCGCTCAGCAGCTGGGCGATAAATTGTCTGCTGAGTTGCAGGCCAAAATCGACGCTCTCCATAACGATAATCAAAGACTCAAAAGGCAAATCAATGAGGCAACTCAACAAGATGGCGCTACTTATACTGGCCTTGGGCCTAACAGCCTGTGCGTCTACCAGTCAGCCCTCGGCTACCCCGATTGTGATCAGCGAATGCAACCCGCCGCCAGCGGTGCTGTACCAACTGCCCACGAAGCCCAGCCCACCGGTAGCGGGTTACCACCAGAAGATATTCTTGCCCACTCCGCTGACTACGGGAAATGGTGCCAGCAATTAGAAACACAGTTAATACAACTCAATAAATATTATTCGGGCGGTGCTAAGTGATATTTGACCTGGCAATGGCATTCCAAATTATTTTGGGGTTGGTTTCTACTCTTTTTGGTTTATGGATTAACGAACTCAAAAAGGATATTACCGCGCTGGAAAAGTCGGTTGAAAATATTAAGACCGATTATCAACGGCGTGAAGATGCAAAAACAAGCTTTGATCTCTTGATGTCGACATTACGTGAAGTAAGAAGCGCGATTGATCGTATCGATAGCAAACTGGATAAGAAGGCAGACAAATGAAATCACGCCAGAAACGCAGAAGTCGACGTGTTCATGCCGTTGAAAGTGAAGTCAGTGCGCTGAAAAAAATCAGCACCCAATTAGACCAGCTCATTATTCCGGGGCAGGACTTGGAAATATTGGCAGACATCAATGTAAAACTGGATCGGATAGAAACCAATATTACGTCAATTCAGGTCGAAGCCACCCGCCGTGGTGCGATGGCCGGAGCCATTGCCGGAGGTTTGTCCGGGGGGATTATTGCGACGGCTATCGTGCTTATTAAAGCCCGTTTGGGGCTGTAATTATGGCGCATCCGCAGGAAACACGGGACAGGCTGCGTAGGTCGTACATTTTCGGCCAGATGTCGCTGGAAATCGCTGCCGCGCAAGCGGCGGTGTCATTTGTTACCGCCCGCCGCTGGAAAAAAGAGGCGCAGGACGCTGGTGATGACTGGGATAAATTGCGGGCGGCGCATGTTATCGCCGGTGGCGGACTGGAGGAGATTGGCCGGGCCGTCCTGACCGGACTCGTCACACAGTACCAAACGACGCTGGAGCAGCTTAACGGTGATTCACAGCTTCCCGCGAAACAGCGGGTTGAACTGTTGGCCAGCCTGGCGGATGCGTTTAATAAGGCCATTTCTGCCAGCAAGAAGATATTGCCGGAAACCAGTCAACTGGCCATTGCGCTGGATGTTCTTCAGAAACTCAGCATCTTTATTTCTGAGAAGCACCCTCAGCATTTAGCGGCGTTCGTTGAAATCTTAGAACCCTTTGGTGATGAAGTGGAGAAGCACTATGGATAAGTATGACTATCGGGCGTTATTAACTAGCGCCCATAAGAACGCATTCAGTGTGGCTTCCCTGATAAATGCTCAAAAGGTGAATCAATGTCTAGCGCTGATTCGTCAGTCAATTTATACGGGATATGGCGAAACGGCACATCAAGGTCGTGACCGTCTTATCAACGAAATCAATAAGGCGCTGGAATAGCCCTATGGCGAAGAAATTCACCGCACGTGACTTTGTCAGCGAACTGGCAGACCTTGCCGCCAGCCTGCGCAGAACCATTGAAGCCGAGGATGTGGGTTTTGACCCCTCGGCGGCGGCTATTGCTCAGCGTCACCAGCAGGTAAGAGACCCGGTGACGGGGTATGAGTTCTTTATCGAGAACTATTTCCCGCATTATGTGCGTCATAAAGATAAGAGCGAACTGCATAAATATCTGTTCAGTCGTCTGCCGGAGATAGTCGCCAGTCCCAAAGGCGAGAACGATGCCATTGCCGCCCCGCGTGGTGAAGCAAAATCTACCCTTGTCAGTCAGCTCTTTGTACTGTGGACAATCATTTGTGGCATCAAGCATTACCCGGTCATCGTAATGGACTCCATCGACCAGGCGTATCCGATGCTGGAAGCCATCAAGGCGGAACTGGTCTATAACCCGCGTCTGTTGATGGATTTCCCTGATATCTGTGGTGCGGGCCGTGTGTGGCAGATGGGGACTATCCTGACCCGTAACGATATCAAGGTGCAGGTGGCAGGCTCAGGTAAGAAGCTGCGCGGTTTACGCCATGGGCCATATCGGCCTGACCTGGTCGTGCTGGATGATATTGAGAATGACGAGCAAGTCCGCAGCCCGGAGCAGCGCGAGAAGCTGGAAAACTGGCTGAAGAAGACCGTGTTACCACTGGGAACGGCGGGTGGTAAGCTCGATGTGATCTACATCGGGACTATTCTGCACTATGATTCTGTGCTGTCCCGTACCCTTAAAAATCCGCTGTGGCGTGTCGCCCGCTTTAAAGCCCTGATACGTTGGCCAGACAACATGTCACTGTGGGATAAATGGGAAGAAATCCTGCGTAACAACGGGTCAGATGGCGAGATGCTGGCCAATGCCTACTATCGGCAGCACCGTGCCGAGATGGACGAAGGGGCCATGGTGTCCTGGTCTGCGCGTCCTATCCTCGCGTTGATGCTTATCCGTGCGCGTGATGGCCATGCCACCTTTGATGCTGAATACCAGAATGATCCGGTCAGTGGTGAAGATGCGATTTTTGCCGGTGAAGGTGTGTTTCACTTTTGGGTTAACCGGCTGGCCGAGTGGGTTTTCTACGGGGCTTGTGACCCTAGCCTGGGTAAACAGGGTGCCAGCCGCGACCCTTCCGCCTTATTGGTCGGCGGCTTTAACCGCTACACGGGCATTCTGGATGTGGTTGAGGCAGCTATCCGTAAGCGGGTTCCCGATAAGATAATCTCGGACATTATCGAGTTGCAGCAGACTTATCGTTGCCTGGTGTGGAGCATTGAAACCGTGCAGTTTCAGGAGTTCCTGCGTACCGAGCTCATCAAGCGCTCCGCTATTGCCGGTGTGCCAGTGCCCGCCCGCGCCGTGATACCTCACACCGATAAGCTGTTACGCATCGAATCATTGCAGCCGCACATGGTGAACGGCTTGATCCGTCTGCATTCCAGTCAGACCACGCTGATTGAACAATTACGTCATTTCCCCAAAGCCGATCATGATGATGGCCCGGACGCCCTGCACATGTTGTGGGCGCTGGCTGTTTCCGGTGCGGGCCACTTTGAATTTACGCCGGTGCCGCGTAGCCGAGATAATGATCGCGGTAGTCGGTTCGGCTCGGGAGGTTGGTAGTATGGGACAAATCGTTGACCAGTATGGTCGTCCGCTTAAACGTGAAGTCCTGAAAGAATCCCAGACTTCACGCGTTGCACAGCTTAACCGCCAGTGGCCAATGCATCCGTCCAAGGGGCTGAGCATTCGCAAGTTACCCCATATTCTTGAAGCCGCAGAACGGGGTGACCTGTCCGCACAGGCGGATTTGTTTGAGGATATGCTGGAGCGTGATGGGCATATTTTCTCGGAGATGGCCAAACGTAAGAATGCCTTGTTGACGCTGGACTGGAGCATCGAGCCTCCAGAGAACGCCACTGCGGCTGAAAAAGAGCTGGCTATGGTGGTCTCTTCCTGGTTGAAATCCATCCCAGATATGGAAGATGTCATTCTCAATGCCGCTGATGCTATCGGTCATGGCTTTGCCGCGCAGGAGATTGAGACCTGGGAACTGGAAGGCAATACCTGGTTACCCACCAAGATGGTGTTACGCCCCCATCGCTGGTTCAGTACTACGCCGGAGACCAACGACGAAATACGCCTTAATGATGGCACCTTTAATGGTGCTGAGCTCTGGCCGTTCGGCTGGCTGGTGCATACGCATAACGCTAAACCCGGCTTTATTGCACAGTCAGGTTTATACCGGGTGCTGGTCTGGCCGTATCTGTTTAAGAACTATGCTTTGCGGGATATGGCGGAATTCTTAGAAATTTATGGTCTGCCCTTGCGTGTCGGTAAATACATGCCGGGGGCCACCGATAAAGAAAAAGACTCCTTGCTTCATGCCCTGGTGACACTGGGCCATGATGCGGCGGGGGTTATTCCTGATGGCAGTTCGATTGAGTTTCACTCAGCCGCCGTAGGTCAGTCTGACCCGTTCCAGGCCATGATTGACTGGGCGGAGCGCACCGAGTCCAAAGTGATTTTAGGGGCAACGCTCACCAGTCAGGCCGATGGCAAATCGTCGACCAATGCCCTGGGCAATGTCCATAACGATGTGCGTCATGACATTCTGGTCTCTGATGCCCGCCAACTGGAGGGGTTCTTCCGGGGCTTTATTCGGATGCTGCTGGCGCTCAATGGCAAAGACGTCAGCGCCCGTCGTCAGCCCAAACTGGTCTTTGATACCCGCGATATTGAGGATATTAAAGTCTTCTCTGAAGGGGTATCTAATCTGGTGATTGCCGGGATGAAGAGCATCCCAACATCCTGGGTACATAAAAAACTCGGTATCCCTGTACCACAGCAAGGCGAAGAGGTACTGACCGCACCAGAACCCGCCCCGATGTCAGCCAATTTATCTCTGGCATCTACCCCCCTACAGTATAAATATTTTACGGCATTAACCGCGAACCCGGAGACGGATGATCCGGCGCAGGTGGTTCTGGATGAGGCGCAAACAGTGCCTGATGCCATCAATCAGGCCATGGGCAAACTTATTGCGCCATTGGTTGCTGCGCTGAATCAGGGCCAGTCGCCTGACGAGGCCATCAATATTATCGCGGCCAGTTATCCGGCGCTGGATGATAATCAGCTCCAGCAGCTGCTGACCCAGGCCATATTTGTGGCTGATATCTGGGGGCATATCAATGCCGAAAGCTGATGTCAATCTGGCCCAGGCGATGACGCTCAAGCCAGAGGAGGCTATTCGCTACTTTGAATCGAAGGGCTATACCATCGGCTTCAACTGGCATGATGTGGAAGCCCGCGCCCATGCCACGGCATTCACCGTGGCAGGGATATTGAAGCAGGATGTGCTGGAAGATGTCCGCCAGAGCCTGAGTGACAGCCTGCGTAACGGCACCACCTTTGAGCAGTTTAAAAAGCAGCTTATCCCGGCACTGGAACAAAAAGGCTGGATGGGGAAAGGACTGGTGGCCGACGCGGATGGCGTTCTGGAGGGGAAACAGCTCACGCCCCGGCGTCTGAAAACCATCTTCCAGACCAATATGCAGTCAGCCTATAACGCGGGCCGCTATGAAGAGCAACTCGCCAACGCCGAGTTCCGCCCCTATTGGGAGCGGGTCGCGGTGATGGACAGGCTAACCCGTCCTAAACATGCCGCCCTGAATGGGTTTACCGCCCGTTATGACGACCCGGTCTGGCAGTTTATGTATCCACCGGATGGCTACCGTTGTCGCTGCCGGGTTCGGGCGCGTTCGGAGGCCGATATCAGCCGTTACAGCCTGACGGTGCAATCCAGCCAGGACAGAATTGAGACGGTGCAACAGGCGTGGGGGCCAAATGATACGCGCACGGTTCAGGCTTTTCGTATCAATGGTGAACTGTATACCCCGGATGCAGGCTTTGGCCATAATCCGGGCCAGGGCAACTTGTCCGCGTTGGGGCAGCGGCTGATGGATAAATCTACGGTGGCCTCTCCGCGCCTGGCATCCCTCGCCGTCAAAGAAACTCTGAGCGATAAAACCCTGTTAAATGCCGTTTCAACCGATGTTAAACGCTGGGTTAATCAGGTGTCACTCCAGCCCAGCCCCAAGGGTTCGTTACGTCACCTTGGGGCTATTGAACCCAAGACCCTGACGCAGCTGGAAATGCGCGGGCAGGCTCCCACCACGGTAACCTTAACCGCTTTCGATAATGCGGTACTGGATGCCCCCGGCCCGTTATGGGGACAATTGCCGAAATTGTTACAGCAACCGGATGCCACGCTGCTCGATGGCGATACGCTGGTTTATCTCGTTCGCCAGGGAAAGGAGGTCATTGGCGTCAGAGCACCGCTTAATGGCGGTCATACCGGCTTGCCGCTGAGCTTAATGAATAAAGGCGCGGCGCTCTCGGATGTTCAGCGTAAAGAGTTAGCCAGCTTGCCGGTGCTGGCAGGGAGTCTGTAATGGCGGGCAGTATCGGTATTAAATTTAATGTCACTGATTTTGAGCGTTCCCTGGGCGAACTTATCAGCAAACTGGAGCACCGTGAGCCCCTGATGCGCGAGCTCGCAGCAGCCATGGGTGATGCTGCTGAAGAGAACTTTAAAAATCAGGGGCGGCCTGCCTGGATGGGATGGAGTCCGGCTTATGCGAAGAAACGCGCCGGTGGCCAAATTCTGCAATTATCGGGCCGACTGGCGGCGAGTATCGTGCAGGAGAGCGATAATGACAGCGCCAGTGTGGGTACCAATTCGGTCTATGGCCCCATTCACCAGTTTGGTGGTGAGATAAAACGTAAGGCCCGCAAGCAGGATGTGCATTTTAAACAGTATAAAAACGGGGAAGTCGGTAACCGGTTCGTCAAAAAATCGAAGTCCAATTTTGTGCAGACCACCACGGTGGGTGCGCATACCATCAAGATGCCTGCGCGTCCTTTCCTGCACCTGGCAGAACAGGACGTGGAAGCCATGGAAACCACCGGTTTAGACTACTTTCAGCGGGTAATCAATGGTGCTTGAGTCAGTTTTTTGTTTTCTATTGGTATTATATCCCCAGAGTCAGCTCGGTAAATAACCAATGATTTAGTGAGTTGATTGTTTTCCAGCGCCGCGAGGATATAGGTATTGGAGTAAATATCTATTACACCGTAGTTTTTATCTGCAATGTGCATGATGAAATAGTCTTTTTTGTTTCTGGCTTCAGCATATGACATATCATAGATAATTTTTGATAAAATAAATGCGGAAAGTAAAACCATGACATAGTTGTTTTTGGTTAAAAAGAATTTCCGCCTTAGTGAGGTCACCTTAAAAATAAATTTATTAAAACGGCTAATTAGATTCATCAGGGTCATAAATGCTACAGCAGCAATCATTGAGTGATACCACTTACCTTCGAATCCAATAATATTTGGTGCGGGTGAGATAATACACATAAATATAAATAAACTAATAAGTATAACCTCTACCTTTTCATAACCCTCTTCATTATTATTATCAACAACAATAGTTTTATTAAGAATATACCAGTAACACAATGCTAAACTAAGGATGAGCACGGTGATATAAAAAAGACTAAGACCTGAAGTTAAATTAATTTCTATTAATTCTCTTGGGTATTGATAGTAATCTGCTTTGCCTGCGAACCATCTATAAACAAAAAAATAACCGCCGATAGGAGCCAAGGCTAACAAAAAAGTATTGTTCCAAAAGTTGTTACGCGGCTCGTTCATATCCATCCTTATAATCGGCTTTATTCGTTATTGATAGGTAATGCTATCATGGCGTGTGAGATTGTCGTACCCAGTTATGAACCTGCGAAAAGCAGATGAGCGACTGTAAAGCCCAACAGCGGCTTTTTATACCTTTATGCTACGATGATTTGTCATTATGACTATTAACGGCTTCACGGCGTTTTTAAATCGGTTTTAAAACGACTATTAGCCATTGCCATGCGAACAATTACAGTGGCAAGATACATCTGCTCAATTTCCTATCCTATCCACTGAACCCCTTCCACTGAATTCCCTTTTCGCGGCCCCGTATTCTCGGTGGCATGAAAACATTATTCGCCGCTCTGGCCATCGAAATCACAAAAGCGACCCACGGAACCATCCAGCTCTTTCCCGCTGGCGAATTCCGGGCGGTAGATGGTCGCCCTGAAGAATGTGATCACTGGGTGATGAACGCTGAGATTGCGCAGCGGCTCATTGATGCGGCTAATGCCAAGTTAACTCCCTACGTCATTGATTACGAACATCAGACACTAAAAGCCGCCAAGAATGGTCAGCCCGCCCCTGCATCCGGTTGGTTTAAAACACTGGAATGGCGAGAGGGTAAGGGGCTGTTTGCTATCGATGTCAAATGGACTGACGCCGCAGCGGCAATGATCCTAAAAGATGAATACCGCTTTATCTCCCCCGTTTTTAGCTACAACAAATCCGGTCATGTGCTGCAAATCCTTCACGCTGCACTGACTAACACACCGGCTCTGGATGATATGGATGAGGTGATGTTAGCCGCCGCATCCGTCCTGGCCATCAACTCAACCTCTGAGGGTAACGCCGGAATGGACGAACTACTCGAACAACTGCGCTGGATGCTCAATCTACCGCTCTCTACCACCCAAGAAGAAGTCATGGCTGAACTGATGAAGCTGATCCAGCGCCTTTCGAATGATGAAGGGACAGCAGCGGCCTCGGTGAACCTGCTTCAAATGCTTGACCAATATGATACGCAAATTGCCGCGCTGACTGCGCAGGTCACCACGCCAGACCCGGTTAAGTGGGTGTCTGTCGAGGTGATGCACCAGGCCGTCAGTGAAGCAGTCACTCAGGCTCAGGCCAATATGGCCGCATTGACCAGTCAACAGTGTGACGGACTCATTACCGCCGCATTGTCTGACGGGCGATTACTGCCTGCTCAGAAAGCCTGGGCGGAGTCATTGGCTCTGGCTAACCCGGACAGCCTGAAAAGCTTTCTGGATAAAGCGCCCAAAATTGCCGCGCTCACCCAAACCCAGACAGGGGGAAAGCCGCCAACCGGTTCACCGCCAGCGTCCACCCATGTGGATGAGGACGAAGTGGATACGGCGATTTGTTCCCTTCTTGGCACCGACCCGAAACAAATCGCCGAGTTTATTAAAGGAGAGAAAAAATGAGAGACCGCAACACGCCCTGGCGTGATGGTGAGTTGTCACCTGTCCCCATGGCTCAGGCGACTGAAATCTTTGGTGGCCACATCATTGGTGCCAATGCCGGTGGTTTTGCGGTGATGGCCTCGGCCGTGGCGTCTCAGGTCACGTTAGGTGTTTCCAATGGTTATGTGGATAACCGTGATGGCGCTAACGGCGATGCTGACGCTCTTGTTCGTCGGGGTAAAGCCTGGTGTTTTGCCAATTTTGCGGGCGATGCCGTGACGCAGGCGGATGTCGGCAAGGACTGTTACGTCGCGGACAGCCAGACGGTGGCCAAGAGTGATGGTGAAGGCGCTCGCCCAGTCGCGGGTAAAGTGATCGTCGTTGATTCTGACGGTGTTTGGGTACTGATTTAAGGAGTCATACTGTGCTTGTAAACTTTAAAAACGTGAAACAGATCTTCGTCAATCTGAAAGCCACCTTTCAGAATGCCTCTGATCAGACCCCAAGCGACTGGCAAAAAGTCGCCATGCTGGTGCCGTCAACCAGCGGGCAAAATGACTATAGCTGGTTGGGCCGCTTCCCCAAAATGCGCAAGTGGATTGGTGACAAGGTGGTTAGAGCCCTTGAAGCCTTTAACTACAGCATCGTCAATGATGATTTTGCCGCCACCGTGGAGGTTGACCGTAATCATATTGAGGACGATCAACTGTTGGGCTATGCCCAGCAAGCGCAAGCAGCAGGTCAGTCAGCGGCTGAATTGCCCTCTGATATCGTGTTTGAACTGCTGGCGAAAGGCTTTTTCAACCTTTGCTATGACGGTCAACCCTTCTTTGATACAGACCATCCCGTACGTGGGGCGTCCGTTTCGAACAAAGGCACCAAACGGCTGTCAGCCGATACTTTAGCTGCCGCCAAGGCCAGCTACGGCGCTGCCCGTACCGCGATGCGCGGTTTCAAAGATGAAGAAGGCGCTTCTCTCAAAATTCGCCCCACCATTTTGGTTGTCCCACCGGCGCTGGAAGATGTGGCTAATTATCTGATGACCGCGGACAGGTTCCCGGATAACACGCCAAACATCTATAAAGGGACGACGGAAGTATTGGTGGTGCCTGAACTTATCTCCGACACCGCGTGGTTTCTTCTGGACACCACACGCCCGGTCAAACCGCTTATCTATCAAGAGCGTAAAAAGCCGGTCTTCGTTGAACAGACCGACTACGACAGCGATAGCGTCTTTATGCGCAAGATGTTTCTGTTCGGTGCTGAAGCGCGTTGTGCGGGCGGGTACGGCTTCTGGCAGATGGCGTATGGCTCAACCGGGGAGGCCGCATAATGCCGATTCAAATCACTGCAAAACGGGATGGTTTCCGCCGCTGTGGCATGGCCCACAGCGATAAAACCCAGACTTATGCCGATGGCCACTTTAGTCCATCGGAACTTGCTGAGCTCACGGCTGAGCCCATGCTGGTTGTTACGCATGTGCCTGATGGTCAGTTAGAGAATACTGACCGGAACGAGGAGTTAAAGCAGGCTCTAGACCAGGTTCTGGAGATCAAGAGCAGCATGATAACGCTACAGGCCCGTAATCAAGAATTGGAGGCTGGCCTGCTACAGCTTTCGGAAGATGCTGATGTGTTGAAGTCGGCTAATGAGCACGCCAACACCACCATTGCTGACCAGTTGCTGGAAATCGACGCGCTCAAAGCGCAGGTGGCCAGCCTGACGCCTGCTCCTGATACGGCATCCAAAGAGCCAGCAGACACGAAAACCACCAAGGCCACTAAGTAAGGTAACTCGCCATGTATGCGACTCGTCAAGATATGGTGGATGCGTTCGGTGAGCGGGAGTGTATCGCCCTCACTGACCGTAAATTCACAGGTCAAATTGATGACCATGTGATGGAGGTCAAGCTGACGCAAGCCAGCGCTGAGATTGACAGCTATCTGGCGGGTCGCTACCCCATCCCCTGGCCAGATACCCCCGGCATTTTAGTGGGCCGTTGCTGCAATATTGCCCGCTATTTTTTGTGTGGGGCTGAAACTCAGAATACTGACGAAATCCGGGAACGTTATGAAGATGCCCTCCGCTACTTTGAAAAGGTCGCGGCGGGGACAATTACCCTGGGTAAGTTTCCCAACGGGGAAGTGGTCGAGTCTACGCCGCGTATTCGCTTCTCTTCTGCGGGCCGTAACTTTGGCCGTGACTCGACCAATGGGGGTGCATTTTGATTATTGCACTGACTGAAAAGGCCATTTGTGAACGGTTACGCCAGGGAATGGGTCGCATGGTTCAGGGCGTTCATTCTTACGGGGGTGAAATCGACGGTGACCCCGCTGAAGTTATCCGCCGTTTACCGGGAGCCTGGGTCACGTTCGGCGGCATTCAGAAGACCGAAAATACCAGTATTACCAAACGCAAATACAAAACTTATGGGCGTTTTGTGGTGATTGTTGGGGAGCGTAACGTGCGTAGCGAGGAATCGACTCGCCAGGGCGGCCCCGGACTGGATGAAGTTGGCACTTATAAAATGGTCGAAGCGGTACGGCGCTTGTTATCCGGTCAGGATTTGGGACTCAGGATTGCGCATTTGATGCCAGGGCGCGTTCGTACCTTGTTTAACACCAAAGTCGGTGATGCAGCATTGTCTGTTTTCGCCTGCGAGTTCGACACTTACTGGGTTGAAGAGGCGCTGGAAAATGGCTTATTCCCTGTTGTTGATGCGCCTGCTGATTCCATTGACAGTATCTTTAGCGGTTATTTGGGGAGCCAAAGCGAGCCGGATGCTGACTGGCTTACCACTCATCTTAGCTATGACATCCCGCAGACCACGCGCTCACCGGATGCTGAGGACATTATTCATCATGACCATACTGAAAGTTAAAGCCGTTGGCGGGGTTCGTGTTCCCTACCAACACAATGCCCGGAAATATATAGAGGGTGATGAAGCGGTTACCGTGCAGAACACGGCCTATTACCTGCGTCAGATTGCCGCCGGTGACCTGACGGTCATTACGGACAAGGCAGAAGCGGCAAAGCACGACGATACGCCAGTGACTGACATTGCCGTTGCGTCTGAACCGAAAACGAAAACCAAAACCAAGGTGGAGGCATCCCGTGGCCAGTCCTGATATCGCTTTTGACAATATCCCGTCCAGCATTCGCAAGCCGGGTAAATACATTGAATTTAATACCCGACTGGCGGTGCGTACCTTGCCGGGTAACCCGCAACTGGTTTTGATTATCGGCCAGATGCTGGCAACCGGCAGCGCGTTACCCCTTGTGGCCACCAATGTCTTTTCGGATACGCAGGCGGCTGAATTGTTTGGTTATGGTTCGCAGGCCCACTTGATGGCCATCGATGCCATTACCAGTAATCGCTACCTGCAATTGCAAATCATCGGTGTGTCAGATGCCGCAGCAGGTGTTGAAGCAACTGGCACATTGATCCTGACCGGCACGGCGTCAACCAGCGGTGTGGTCAGCCTGTGGGTGGGTGATATTCGTATTGATACCGCTGTTGCAGCAACCGATACCCCGGACGTGATTGCCAGCAATCTGATGGCTGCGATGACCAGCCAAACAGCATTACCGGTGAGCGCTGAAGCGGCAGCAGGCGTTATCACGCTGACCTGTCACCACAAGGGGGCTGTGGGTAACGATATCCGGTTACGGGCTCAGTCAACGGCGCGAGGCGTTACCACGGCTGTTGCAGCCATGACCGGGGGGGAAGTTGATCCCGATATCGCCCCGGCATTAGCTGCCGTTTTTGCCGCCGGTCATAACATTATTGTTTGTCCGTACTCCACGCCTGACGCGTTAACGGCGTTACGCAATCATCTGGATGAGGTCGGTGGGCCACTGGAGCAACGTGGGGCGTTAGGTGTGGCGGGCTGGCCTAAGTCGCTGTCTACCGGCACCACATTGAGTGGTGATATTAACAATGGCCGGGTGACGCTGGGCTGGCATAACGGCTCGGTAAAATTGCCAGGGCAAATTGCGGCGGCTTACGCGGCAGTGATTGCCAGCGAAGAAGACCCGGCACGGCCACTCAACACCCTGGTGATGAGCAGCCTGGACGTGACCGCACTGGCTGACCGTCCAGGACGCAATGAGCAGGAAAATGCCTTGCACAATGGCCTGACCCCTTTTGAAGTTGGCCCCGGTAACACCGTGCAGATTGTCCGCGCCATCAGCACTTACACCGAGAACCTCGCGGGAACGCCGGATGTGTCATTGCTGGATATCACCACCATCCGCACGTTGGATTATGTGCGTAAAGCCTGCCGTGAGCGCATCGACTTGCGCTTCCCTCGCGATAAGTTGAGCGCCAGAACGGGGCCGAAGGTACGCAGTGAATTGCTGGATGTGCTGCTCAAGCTCGAAGAACTGGAAATAGTCGAAGAGGTGACCGCTAACCAGTCAGGCTTGATTGTTGAGCGGGATTCTCAGGATGTGAACCGGCTCAATGCCGCCATTCCCGTCGATATCGTTAATGGTCTGCATGTCTTTGCTGGCCGTATTGACCTCTTACTGTAAGGAACTTTCACCATGGCAGCAGAAGAGTATGTAGGCTCAATCGTGTTGGAAATTGACGGCCGGGAAATTGAAGTCACCGACCTGTCAGTCGATATAACCACGGGCCGTAAGCTGGTTAAAACCATGAACAAGACCGGACGAGCCAAAGGTTTCAGCCGGGGTATTGCCGAGTACAAACTTAGCCTGTCCGCTGTGGTGCCGCTGGATGGCGACATTGACTGGGCGGGCATTGAGAATGCCAAGGTGACGCAATACCCATATTCTGGCAGTGGTGGTAAACGTATAAGTTACATCGACTGTTTCACCACCGAGACCGGCACGAAGTATACGGTGGATAATGAAGCCAAGATTGATATCACCATGAACGCGCTGCGTGAGGTAATTGAATAATGATCGAACAAGGTTTTTTAGTTTTCGGGGTCGCTGTTGGTGATGTTATTCACCGTGAATTTTCCATTCGGATGCCGGTAGTCAAAGACACCATTGCTGCCTTAACCGATACACAGGAATCACAAGGCACGACAGAAGGCCCGGCAGCACAGCTTTATTATAAAGTGGCACTTATTGCGTCAGCATTAATTAGCCTGGGTAATCTGGCAAAGGACGATATCACCACAGAGTTGTTATTGAATGAATTAACTGATGATGATTTCGATATTATCGATGCGCATATTGCCGCCATTAAAAAAAAGCGGTTGCCCGAGAAGAGCTCCTTGCCGGATACCGACTTATCACCCTCGCTCTCGGCAGATGTGGCGTCAACGAGCAACAAATAAGCGCTATGACCCACACGGAGTTGGACGGTCATCTGGATGCGTTAACCCGGCTGAATGGCAAAAAACCGTCAGCCGGGAATAACAAAACGACCACCACCCGTAGAGCTAAATCCAAACGACAAAAGCGGGGACGATAAATGTCACGTGGACTCAATCTGGCGTTGACGTTATTCGCCCGCGATAACGCCTCTAAAGTACTCAAAAAGACCCTGCAAGATACGGTACAGCAAACCGCCGCCGCACAGAAAGCCTCGGAGAAGTTGGGTGATACCGATTCAAAGAGTGCTGAAAAGGGTATTAAAGCCTCCCGCAGTTTACAAGCTGAACTTAAGCGCCAGGCCACCGCTCGCTCTACATTGGGTGTGCGTTCTGAGCAGGATATTCAGCGCGAAATCCAGCAAACCCAGGCCGCCTATAATCGCTTGACCCGCAGTGGAGTGATGTCTGCCAATGAGCAGGCTCGTGCATTCAGCACGATGACCGATAAAGTCAGTCGATTAAAGAATGAACTGAATGGGGCCAATCACAGTATGACCGGCTTGCAGCGGGCCAGAATGCTAGGCTCAGGAGCTGCGGCGGTAGTTGGGGGTATTGCTGCCGCCAGTGCCATGTTAGTGCAACCGGTGCGTAACCAGATGAGTTACGATGCTCGGATTGCCAAGATGACTAATACTGCCTACGCAGAACGTGGTGTTGAAGGGCGACTGGAAGGTAAAAAAGAGCTCAGCGGTTTAGTTAGGAATGCAGTTGATGTAGGGGGTGGAACAAAAGAATCAGCCGCTGATACGTTGGATGCCATGCTAGCCTCTGGTGCCGTGAGCATGGATTCAGTAAAAACGTTGTTACCTGTTATTCAAAAATACGCCACTGCAACCGGTGCTGACCCTAAAGACTTAGCCAATATTGCCATTCGTTTAAAGCAAAGCTTTGACATTAAAGACGAAGATATCGGCAAGGCGTTGAATATGGCGATTGTTGCAGGGCAAGAAGGTAGTTTTGAATTAGCAGATATGGCTAAGCATTTACCCGGTCAATTGGCATCCGCATCAAGTGCCGGCATGAGTGGGTTAAGCGACTTCTCAACGTTACTGGCATTGAATCAGACTTCCGCTATTACTGCGGGTAATAGCGATGAGGCTGGTAACAACACGTCAAATCTGTTGGCGAAATTAAATAGCCGCGATACTGCCATGTCTTTGGCAAAAATAAAGTACAACGGTAAAGGGATTGACCTTCCTGGCTCACTCGCTCATGCGAAAGAGAAAGGGTTTAACTCTGTTGATGCGTTTGTCGGTATTGTCGATAAAGTTGTTGCGGGTGATAAGAAATATCAAGAATTACAGAGTCAACTACATAGTGCAAAAGGTAGTGAGCGAGCCCAAATATTAGCCTCAATGGCCAAGATTTTGGAAGGTTCCTCTGTTGGTAAAGTTATTGCCGATCAACAAGCACTCAAGGCATTAATTGGTTATCGGGCCAATAGAGACTATGCCAATGAAGTTGTTAAAAAAACCAATGAACAACGGAGCTTAAAAGCAGGGGAATCTGCTGGTGATATTAACTTTGCGGTTGTCTCTGATGGTAATGACTTTAAAGCTAGCCAATTCAATAATACGAAAGACTTTGCTGAGATGGATGCCATTAAACCGTTATCCGATATTCTTGGCACCTTATCTAAAAATTTAACCGATTACTCCAAAGAATATCCTGGTCTCACCACCGCTGTCGTCGGTGCCACCGATGGTATTAAGGCTATGGGTGCAGTAGCTATGGCATTTGCGGGGCTCAGGTTTCTGACTGGGGGCGGTGGTGCAGGCCCCTCTGGCAGTGGCGGAATTAGTGGGCCGGGTACACTCGGTAAAATAGCGGGCAGCAGCATGGCTGTTTCAGCGCTCTACATTACCGCTGGCTCTGTCGCCATCTCTAGCATGCAAGATTATCTGCGTGAAGACTTTGCCAAGAAAAACATGACAGAGAAAGTGGATTCCATATCCACTGGTACCTCGGGATATTCCTTGGTTGATATAGCCTTGGAAGTTGTTAAAGACCGATTCAGTAAGAAAGGCTCGTCTATCTCCGTCCCTTCCAATATTACGACGGGCGATGCCAATCCCTTTAATGCACAAGCCAATAACCTTGCTGGGTTCGGTGTGCCGTCCTATCTGGCTGCTGGCCAGCAGGGGCAAAAGAATCAACCCATTCAGGTCATCTCTAAATTAGAGGTCGATGGCCGTGTGCTGGCGGAAGTCGTCAATGATGTGAATGGTGCTCAGGCCGTGCGCGGCCCAACGGGGGGCTATTAATGAGTTGGTCAGATAGCATGTTAGATGCCTCATTTCGTGGCGTGAGATTTGATGTGGTTAATACTCGCGACAGCTGGAGCCGTGATGTTGCTCAGCATGAGTACCCCTATATTGACGGGGCTGACATTCAGGACATGGGCCGCAAAGCCCGTAACATTCGCTTATCTGCGCTGTTTTGGGGGGATGATTACGATAGCCGGTTGCAATCCTTTATTGCAGAACTGGATAAGCGCGATGCAGGTGAGTTGATCCACCCCATTTACGGCTCGATGCCGAATATGCAGGTCATCGAGTGCCAAATCGGTCACGATGCTGAGAACGTCGACTATTGCTCCGTGGAGCTGGTTTTCCTTGAATCCAAAACCGGCAATCCCTTCTTCAGTCAGGGCTATCCCACCGCCCAAGCGGATGTCATCTTTAATCAGGTGCAGTCGCTGATGGATGCCGAGCAAAGCCTGATGGATAACGCGCTGGCCCCGTTGCGTGATGCTAAAAAGTTGATGTCAAAATCCAAGGCGCTGGCGTCTACGGCCTTAAATATGCTGATTATCTTCCGCAGCGAGATAACCGGATTTGTGGGGAATACCACCGACTTTGTGCAATACCCTGGCGCGTTTATGAGTGACTTACAAAGTGCGGTCAGTCTGACGTCGATTAATACCACCTCCAGTGGTGCAAGTGCCGGAAGCGGTGTTTCATCTGTCAGCGCCATCAGCCAGACTAACGCCACAATGTCTGACTGGGGCGAGTCCCACCGACAGTTGACGGCCATTGCGGATATGCCAGCAGCGCTGGTATCCGGTGAAAAGACCGCCCCTGTTGAGATACCCGCTGGCACATCGGTAGCTGACATTGCTGAGTTGATTGCCATGGTGACAATCGTTGTCGCGGGCGAACTGGCGCAAGACGCCGCTGATATCTTCAGTGACGACGAGATTAACAGTCTGCTTTCCCCTATTGAAATCGAGCGTATTGCTAACGATACCCGCGAATTTATCCAGACGGCGATTGACCAGCATCGGGCGCAGTATGCCGATGCGACGCAGGAAGTGAGTTCAAGCTCAACCCCTTTGGGTATCGCGTGGCAACCGGTTGTTGATGGGTTAAAAGATATTGCGCTGGCCGTACAGCAATTAGCAGCCAATATCATGACCACGCGCCCGCCGCTCATCCAGCGTCAGGTTGAGGGCGTCAGTAATCTGCACTTGGTGGCCCATCGCTGGTACGGCGACTATCAACGCGCAGTTGAGTTACAGCGCCTCAATCCTCAGTTACGCAATCCGAATGACCTCAAGCCGGGGGATATGCTTTATGCCTACGCCATCTGACAAAGACCAAGACAACCGCGTCAGCATTTTGATTAACGGCAAAGTCCACAGCGCCTGGAGCCGTTACCAGATTGATTCTGACTTTTTGATCCCCGCCGATGCCTGGTCTGTTTCGTTGGGTCTGCCCGATGGTGTCTTTCCACCCGCTATCACGCGCGGCGTCCCTGTGCAGGTCAAGGTCGGAGCCGATACGGTCATGGTAGGCCGTGTTGACAGAATTCAACGCAATACTTCACGTAAACAATGCACGCTATCGTTGTCGGGTCGTGACGGCGCGGCCATTCTGGTGGATTGCGCCGCCCCAGTCTTTACCTCCCGCCAGCTCGGACTGGAGGAAGTGGTCGCCAATATCGTGCGACCCTTGGGTATCACCAAGATTCGGATTAACGCCGAGAGCGCCATTCGTAACGATAAGGTGAGCATTGAGCCAGGCGAACGCGCCTGGGATGCGTTAGTTCGTGCCGCCGCGGGCCGGGGGTTATGGCCTTGGTTCGAGCCTGACGGTACGTTAGTCATTGGTGGCCCAGATTACACCACACCCCCGGTGGCCACACTGATAATGCAATTCAATGGTGAGGGTAATAACGTGCTTTCACTCAATGAGACCTCTTCAATCAATGGTTCGTTCTCGGAGCTCACCGTATTGGCTCAGGGGCATGGTCAAGGGTCTAAGTCATCGGCCGAGCTGGGCATTGTTGATGTTGATAGCGCCTCGATGGCCAGCGAGGCCGATGATAGCCCAGATGATGACCTTGGTCAGGATATTGGCACCGCTGAAACCGGCACCCATGGGCTGAAAACCGTCATCAAAGACCCTACCGTACCGTATTATCGCCCACAAATCATGGTCGTCGGTGATGCTGACAATCTGGATCAGGTGCGTTATCGCGGGCGTAAAGCGATGGCGGATGCTCGTCTGGCGGGGTACAGCATAACGGCCGTGGTCGCGGGTCATCGAACGTCTGAGGGCATATTGTGGGAGCCTGGCCAGCGTATTCATGTGCGCAGTGAACCCCATGCCATTGATGAGATATTCTTTCTAATGGGCCGTGAGTTTGTGGGAGGCCGTACCGAGGGCGAAACCACCTCTTTACGCTTAAAAGAGGACGGTATCTGGATACCGGATGCATTCCCGAAAAAGAAAAAAGGCCGAAAGAAAAAGAAAACCAAAGAACTGGGGATAGTCGATGTGGAATAGTGTTGATAGTCGTATTAATGCGGCGTTAAACCGCATTCGAAAAGCATTTAGAGCCGCATTAACACGGGTTAATAGTACTGGACAGGTGCAAACCGTGCAGGCGCGCGGGCTGGCGGGCGAACAAATTCAGGACAATGAATTGTTCCAGCATTATGGTTTCACCTCCAACCCGCTCCCCGGCACGATGGCGGTTATATTGCCGCTCGGGGGGAAAACCTCACATGGCGTGATTATTGCCACTGAAAACGCCGCTTACCGGTTGACCGGACTTAAGTCTGGGGAAGTGGCACTCTATACCGATGAGGGCGCTAAAATCGTTCTCAAGCGGGGTCGCATCATCGATGTGGAATGCGATACCTATCGCGTGACCTGCAAGAACTATGAAATCAATGCCGAGGAAAAGGCTGATTTCAATACCCCAATGGTGAATGCCAGTGAGCAGGTCACCGCGCAGAATAAAATTACCGGTAATGGCGGCATGGCCATCAAGGGTGGCGCTGGGGCAACATTTGAGGGTAATATCGGGCAGACAGGTGGCAACTACACCACCAATGGTGATGTGAAAGCGGGTGAAATATCTCTGACCGGACATCATCATATTGATAGCATGAGCGGCAATACCTCCGACGCCAAAGCCTAACCCACTGAACCTCTTCACCTGAATTTTCCTGCTCCATGCCGCCATAGTAGCGGCATGGACATGCTAATTGACCCTTCAACCCGAGACTACACTGGCGAAAGCATCAGTACACTGGCCAATGCCGTCTATCTGCGCCTGATGGTTCCACTGGGTTCCTGGTGGGCGGATACCACGCTGGGCTCACGACTGCATGAACTGGCCCGTGAGAAAGATGTCTCGCGGGTCTATACCCTGGCCCGCCAATATTCAGAGCAGGCATTGCAAAGTTTGATTGATGATGGCCGGGCAATGGCCATTACCGTGACATCCACCCGGATAAAATCGGGGTGGTTATTACTGCATATTGTTGTTGAAACTGCCGCCAATCAATCTCAAACGTTTAGCCATCCAGTGAGGGTTGCCTGATGCCCCATATAACACCCACCGTTGAGGCTATTCGCGATACTCTTCTACGGGATATCCGTAATTTATTACCCGATGCCGATATTTCACCAGACAGTGACTATTATATCCGCGCCTCTTCTGTTGCCAGTTGTGCGGGCGGTATTTATCAGGATCAAGGTTGGATTGTCCGTCAGATATTCCCCGATACCGCCGATATTGAATTTCTGGAATTACATTGCCGGACACGGGGCATTGTTCGTAAACCTGCCAATACTGCCACCGGCACCATTGCCATGACGGGAGAACCGGGTGCCACTGTCGCCAGCGGGCTAACGGTGACGCGCGATTCATTCTCATTTGTCACGACTCAACAAGCGGCTATCGATGCTGATGGCAAAGTCACGGTAACGGCTCAGTCAAGCCTTTCTGGTACAGCGGGAAACACCTCTCAGGTCATGTCAGGCACGTTATCGTCAACGCCTGATGGCGTGGACAGTACCGTTATCATCGGCATGATGCTCGGTGGCACAGAGCAGGAAAGTCAGGCGGATTTACTGGCACGATTATTGGACATCATTCGCCGCCCGCCCGCAGGGGGCAACAAGTACGATTATAAACGGTGGGCGCTGGAGGTCACCGGCGTGACCGGTGCATTTGTTTACCCCTTACGCCGTGGGCTGGGGACGGTTGATATCGTGATCACTTCTTCTGATGGTTTACCCTCAGAAGCCATTATTGAAACCACTCAGGCCCATATTGATGACGTTCGCCCGGTCACGGCCAAGAGTTCATTAGTGATGGCCCCCACCATTAAAACATTTGATATTGACGTTAAAGTGACGCTCAGTGGTATTACGTTAGATATTGCCGAAGTGCAGGTTAAAGAGGCATTAAATAACTATATCAATCGACTGATACCGGGTGAGACGTTTATTCGCAGCCAGGCTGAAATGTTAGTTTCCTTTATTACGGGGGTGACTGACCGAAAAATAATAACGCCTGTTGATAACGTTATTCCACAAGTCGATGATGCGGTTGTTGAATGGCTGCGTAGCGGCACGATTACGGTGTCATTACTATGAAATTTTCAACCTTATTGGGCCTGTTGCTACCGCCAGTAGCCTATGACTCTCAGCAACCCAAAATTAACGCTGAAATTCAGGCAGAAGGTAATGCGCTTGATACCGCATCTTTCCTGGCTAATGCCGTATTGGGGGGCGTCACTCCCTTTTATGCTAATAGCCTGCTGGTTGACTGGGAGCGCGTTCTGGAGATTACGGCAGAGCCTGAAGCCAGTTATCAGCAACGTTTGCAAGTGGTACTTATCAAGTTATCTGAGTCTGGCGGTCTCAGTATCCCTTATTTTAAACGCATTGCCGCCAGCGCTGGGTACCAGATAACCATTGATGAACTCGAACCCTTTAGGGCCGGGATTAATCGCGCAGGTGACCCACTTATGGTGCCAGAAATTATCTGGGTATGGCGGGTCAATGTTTTCGGCTCAAAGGTTCAGACATTCCGGTTTAGAGCGGGCACATCGTCAGCGGGTGAGCGTTTATCGGCATTTTCAGACACGGTGATTGAAACCGTATTTAACAACCTTAAGCCTGCCCATACCTTTTGTTATTTCACTTACCAGGAGAGCTGATAATGAAAAATATCATGCCGCCAATTGATACCCCTGACAACATATTCCATGACGGTAATCCGGCAACGGGTGAGCAAGGAACTATTGTTCCGGGCCTATGGCTGACGAATGTTCAGGGCGCTATCAGAAATACTCAGCAAGAATTGATTTCAGTATTAGCGGAGGCTGGCATTGAAATAAATGAAAGTGAGAATAATCAATTATTACTCGCCATTTTAAGTTTAATTTCAAACCGCTCACCTGAATTGCCTGTTGCATCCCTTATTTTAAAGGGAATTACTCAGCTTAGCAGCTCAACAACCAGTAACAGCGAAGCGCTAGCTGCCACCCCAAAGGCCGTTAAAGCGGTAAATGATACTGCCCTAAAAATTGCTAATAACCTTTCTGAGATTGCGGTAGCGGGCCCAGCATCTGTTGCACAGACTCTCGCAAACCTTGGTTTAAGCGACGTGGCACATATTCCCTTTGTTCAGACAATGGGCGCAAGAATGATCTCCTACCTAACCGCCGGAACATTCGTGTTTACAGTTCCTAATGGTGTGACTCGCATTCGCGTTCGCGTTGTCGGTGGTGGTGGCGGTGCTGGCGGCTCAGCAGCAGCAAAGTCAGGCGGCGGAGGAGGTGCTGGCGGGTATGCGGAGGACTGTATAACAGTGAGTCCTGGACAGGTGCTATCAATTACTGTTGGCGCGAACGGTGTTGGCGGTACAGCGGGTAACTCGGGGTCAACTGGTGGCGCTAGTAGCGTGTCTGGGTATCTCTCTGCTTCTGGCGGGGCATTTGGTGATGCGGGGGGCGGTGGCACTGGCGCAGGTGGATTTGGCGGTGCTGGGACTGGTGGCAGTATAAACACTGTAGGTAGTGATGGCTCCGATGGCGCGACTACAGCTACTGTTGGGTCAGGAATTGGTGGTGGGTCTGTCCTTGGTGGTTCAACTCGGAGTGGTGGCACGGGAAGAAACTCATTATCAATAGGCGGAGGCGGTGCTGCAAGTTATACCCTTGCATCACAAAATGGCGGCAATGGTCATGCTGGTGCAGTTATTTTGGAGTATTAATTGATGAAAATATATGCCTTTGTACAGCGTGAGCAAGTTGCTGAAATCATCCTTCCAGTAACTGATTTGGATGGTAAAGAAATTGATATTAAAGACCGCTTTGCGCCTGATTTTGTCGCTGTAATGTATGACGTCACAGAGATGAAACCCGCACCCAAAGAGGGCTGGACATACAGAGATGGGATTTTTGCAGAGCCGGTTCCATACCAGCCAAGCGCAGAAGAGATTCTGGAAATAAATGAAAGAGAAAGGGATCGATTATTAACAATCGCAGGTCTGGCTATCGCGCCACTTCAAGATGCAGTTGATTTAGACGATGCAAAACCTGAGGAAGTTGCGATGCTGAAAAAATGGAAACAATACCGGGTTGCTGTTAATCGCACAGATTTAACAATGCTCAATCCAGCATGGTCAGATATGCCAGAATAGTAAATACAAAACCGGACTTAATTGCTCGGCCTATTCATTTTAATGACTATCACAACGAGAAAACTATTGATTGAGTAGTTTAGTTAAGGGTAAATACTCGTTGGTAAATTCACCTGAACATAGTCCGGCATCTTTTCATAAAACACGATGTACCTCGGGTCATCGACCTCAACCTACCCCAGAAATCCATAATAAGTTGGATCTTTCTGGCAGCAGAAATAACTAATAATCACTGCCTCAGTAGCATCTATTGAACATGCATATTATTCCCTCTCTTAGAACGTGTACCCGTTTATATCGATAACAAATAGAGACACCGTACCACTTGAGGTGGCCTTATAATAAACCGCCTGCGGGCCGCAGTCGGATGGCGCCGCAGGATAATGACAACTAAAGTTGTTGCGCGAGCTAGACGTATGTTTAAAAACGGTGCCACCTTACATCAAGTTGCATTAGTGCTAGATGTATCACCTAAAACTATCTACAAATAAATTCCAGCAGAAGAGCGCAGAGACATATTGACCGACAATGAAAGCCCGTAGCGGCCTATTTTGCATAGTGCAAAATATAGAGTTGTAGCGCGGTGGGGTTATGTAAAAATGGTCGTTAATCTATGCAGAAAAAATCGCCGCGCTACACAACCTGCTGCTTACGGTACTCCAACACAATATTATTATTACGATCGACCAAATCCATTCTGCTGCCGGCCAAAGTCCGGGTAGTTTGTACTGCCGCGGGGTCAATCTGCTTATGCCATGGCGTATTTATTTCATAATTAACGGCTAAATTTAATCCGGTCTTATTTTTGCCACCGTTGCCCATAGTATGGTCTAGGCCTAAACTCACCAGAGGAATAGGGGTATAACTCACACCAGCAGTGAATGCTGATGGGTTTTTCTGCCGCTCATTAATACTAAACAGCGCGACTTCATTACCGAAATATCGCTCATACATCAGCTTCCCGCCGAGCTGCGGATAATAAGGTAAATAAGCTTCAGTGCGAATATCATAGCCACTAGCCGCACGCTCATCATAATCTTCTAGCCGAGTGGAATTTTTCCATCCACCTAAACGATGATAGCTATTGGCGGAAAGCTTCAAGTAATCACGAGCAAGTTCACCGCCCAGCCCTAAGCGTTTATGGGCATTGCCAGATATTTGTTGATCAAAGAAAACATTATATCCCAACATCCAATCAGACAAATAATGGCGCTGACCTAGCCCAATATTCATGATATTGCGTTGATCAATACGACGAAAACCAAACTGACTGAAAGCTAACTTCTCCGGTCGGTCATAAAGGGGGATAAATAAATCCAATTCTGAACCACTGAAATCATTTTTATCATCAGTCTGTAATTTAACCTGAGCCTGGCCAATATGGCCTAACCACTCCTCGACAGATTGAGCCGCGGAAGATAACAGTGCCCCCTTGGCTAAGCGAGAGAATGCATCAGTACTGTTCTCACTGCTTAATGAACTCCCGATCTGTGACAAATGAGAAGCAACCATAGATGCTTGTTGTGTATTTTCTGGTTCTTCCTCTTGGTGAGGGACATAAACAGCCGCACCATATTTAACTGCGTCAAAGTCACTGCGTTTGTTATATAAATTGATATTTAATGCCCAAAGCTCATCTACCGATAAGCCATAGCTCAATGCAACCGACTCAAGTGTATCAGTTAAAGTTAGAATATAAAGTTGCTTAAAAAGAGATGTTTTTTTTGTAATGTCACTATTCGCCTGAGTACTGAAACTCATCGAGTATAATGGCAGTGTGCTCAATAGTATTTGTAAAAATATTTGAATATATGTAATTGTCTTTTTGAGAAAATCAAAACATAAGCAGTACCTTATGCTGTTTAAAATAGAACCCATCTTTATATTCCTGACTTGTTACTGGCATAATTTAAAGCACTAAATTTCAAATTAATATTTAAAAAAATCAAAATGAGTTTTAGTAACGCATGAACAAATAAGCCGATAGAATTGACCTAGCCAGATATTAGGGTTAATAGTTAAATAAGAAAAAGGAATAGTTCGGAATTTAATTTTCAAATAAAGAAAAGATTGCCATGAACATTAAATTCCAAATAAGAAGTTTTCCAAAGAATTTAAACATAAAACTTAATGAGATTAAGATAAATGACAAAGACAACATGAGAAACAATCAACAGTTTGATTTATAAAGAAAAAATAAAGCAGAATTCAAATCGAACAATACATTCCATTAGTCAGAAAAGATAAGAATAATAGGAAATCATAGGAAAATGGCTGATAAATCATTATCAGCCAATCCACTATATCAGCGCACCATAAATAGTCAGCAAAGCGACAACCACAATAACTGTTAGGGTCACTTTTCGTGCTAAAGAAACGGCAGACCGTGGCGTCTGCACCGGATCTAAATGAGGTTCTCGTGCCAGTGAATATTGTGCAAGTTGCGTTAACACCTGATACTGCGAAGAGCGAAAATCGCCCAATGAAGCAAACCAAGCTGGTAGGGCTCTTTCACCATGCCCCAATAATGCATAAGCAACACCCACCAGCCGCACAGGTATCCAGTCCAACCAATGCAAAATACGATCAATACCTGATTGAGAGCGTTGTAAAGGAGTATAATGACGCGCTAGCCACGTCTGGTATCCACGTAACATTGCATACCCTGCTAATGCTACTGGGCCATAGTTAACACAGACGACAAACCAGAAGACTGGCGCTAGATAGTAACGGAAGTTTATCCATAACAAGGCATTTTGCAGAGACTCCAATCTAGCTTTTTCTCCGCTATCCATAGGTAAACCATGGATAAGTGCTAATTCCTCAGCCATTTTATCCATGGCATGAGCATCACCTTGACGTGCAGCCTTCAGATAGGCTCGGTAATGTTTACGTATTCCTCCGGCACCAATACACAGCAGACAAATTAGTATCCAGAGCAGCAATAGGGGAAAACCAAATAAAATGTTTTCCACCAGCCGTAAAATCAGCCATACCAGCGCCATCCACACTGCGGTCAGTAAAATTGTTTGTGCCAACGAAAAATGACGTAAACGCGTAAAAACTACTTCAAGGCGATGATCTAGCTGCCAATGTTCGCCCAGTTTAAACAAGCGCTCCCATGCCAGCACCAGCAACAACGTAAACAGTGTCATTAGCTCCTACTCTCCCTTTGCACTTAACCCGCCCAAAAACAGGGCATATGCCTCCCGGCATGTATGAACAACAATAACAACCAAGGTGGTTAGCAAATACATGCTCGACTATAAACCTCGGATTAATTTTGCATTACGATGGTAAAGATAACTTCGCTAAACTCTGTTGATACAAGGCCCAATCAAATGCAGGGCCTGGATCTGTTTTACGCTCTGGCGCAATATCACTGTGGCCCGTTACACGTTCTGCGGTTATCGGGTAAGACGCGAATAGCAATGCACTAATCTCAGTCAGGCTGCGATATTGTGCGGACGTAAACGGTAACACATCCGTCCCTTCTAACTCGATCCCAATAGAAAAATCGTTACACCGCTCACGTCCGGCAAAAGTCGATACTCCAGCATGCCAGGCACGTTTATCAAATGGAACATATTGAATAATTTCACCATCTCGGCGAATTAAGCAATGGGCCGACACTCGCAGGTGCACAATATCAGCAAAATAGGGGTGCTCATCAGCATTTAGAGTGCCAGTAAACAGCTGATCGATATACGGGCCACCAAACTCACCTGGAGGCAAACTAATATTATGAATCACCAACAGAGAAGGAACCTCGCCTTCGGGCCGCTGATCAAAATGTGGGGAAACAACCCGTTTGACCCCTGAAATCCAGCCATTATCCAACTGCATTACTTGTCTAAGCCCCCTAATAATAACACTTCAACCGGCTCTTTTATGGCACTTCTGCCAGCAACAGAGTAGCATGTTTAAACAACTATCTATCCGCCATTTCGGAGTTTTCTATGCCGACCCGCAGCTATAATGCCGACAGCCGCCGCGCCGAGCTATTGGAACGAATTCAATGTGATATCCCGTTTACTGTTGCTCAAGCTTTGAGTGAAGATCTTGGTGGTGAAGTCAATGCAGACCGTGACCTCACTGCACAATTACTCCCCGAAGATAAACAAGCAAACGCCACTATAATTACCCGAGAAGCGGGTGTTTTTTGTGGTCAACGCTGGTTGAATGAAGTATTTATTCAACTTGGAGCCCAAGTGTCTGTCACATGGGAAGTTAATGATGGAGATGAACTGGTAGCGGATCAGGTTCTGTGCCATTTGACTGGCCCGGCCCGTATACTGCTGACGGGTGAACGTACCGCACTTAACTTCCTGCAAACTTTATCGGGTGTCGCTACACAAGTGAACCACTATGTAGCCGCAATCTCTGGGTTACCGACACAATTACTCGATACCCGGAAAACAGTACCGGGGCTACGCACTGCCTTGAAATATGCAGTCCTGTGTGGAGGAGGCAGTAATCACCGGCTTGGTTTATCCGATGCATTCCTTATTAAGGAAAATCACATTATTGCAGCTGGCTCCATTAAAGAAGCTGTTGCCAAAGCCTTTTGGATACATGCTGATGTCCCTGTAGAAGTTGAAGTTGAATCCCTTGATGAGCTACAACAAGCACTGGAAGCCGGGGCGGACATCATCATGTTAGATAACTTCACCATTCCAATGATGCTTGATGCTGTCAACATACGCAATGAACTTGCCAAAACCCAGAGCAGTGCACAATTGGAAGTTTCAGGCAACGTCACACTGGAAACCCTGCGCAGCTATGCTGAAACAGGGATTGACTTCATTTCAGTGGGTGCTCTCACCAAACATATTACGGCCCTAGACCTTTCCATGCGCTTTAAATAATCCTACCAAACTATTCTCGGCGAGTGTCTCTCAATAGCAGGCTTTCACTCTGTTTTGCGAACACCGCCGAAATTATCGATGATTCAACTGCAAGAAGATAAATATCCGGCAGTACACTCCGAAAATTGCTCTTATCACCCTATTACTACGAATTTAAAAAGTGCACTCTGCCTACGTTTTCTCACACACATGGAGAGTGTCAAATGACTAATCAACGAGGTTTTACATTAATTGAACTGATGGTCGCTATCGCCATCATTGCGGTTCTCAGTGGTATTGGTATTCCGTCTTATCAACGTTATATTCAAAAAGCAGCCCTTACCGATATGTTACAAGCCATTGTTCCATACAAAATGGCCATAGAGCTTTGTGCTCTGGAACATGCCAGTCTTGATAACTGTAATGGTGGGAGTCATGGTATTCCCACAGGGGAATCATCCCGATATGTCAGCTCAACAACTATCGATAAGGGAGTGATTACATTTACAGGTAAGCAAACACTCACCAATCTGACATTGGCTATGTCGCCAACAATAAACAGCAGTGGAAATGTAGTCTGGACAAGGACATGTACAACAGAAGATAGCAGCCTGACAGATAGCTGTAAGACCGTGTTCCGTTTTGATGATAAGGCCTAATCCAATGACCGACTTCATAGAATGTCCACACGAGACAATAAATAATGAATTACACACGCTCTGTCGCCGTCATCGGTCAATCGCTTTAAAAATCGATGATAAAAATCTGACCATAGCGTCATCTGGCCCTGTAAATGAAGTGTTGTTAACAGCGCTGCGTTTTACATGTGGCCGTAAGATAAAGGTGGAATACTGGCCGAAGGCCAAGATTGAACAGTCATTAAATTTGGCCCCATCTGCAATTGGTTTTTCAAACAAAGGAGCAGAACCCAAAGAAAGCCACCCTAGTATATCCCAGCCAAAGGAAGAACGACCAAAGATAAGACTATCCAATACACCACAAGAGGGTGTTGATGACACATTGCTTGATAATGAAAGTGATATACCTGTTATTCAATTTATAACGCAGACACTAAGACTGGCGATTCAGAAACGCGCATCTGACATCCATTTTGAACCTTATCAATATCACTATCGTATTCGCTTAAGAATTGATGGTGTATTACATGAATCTCCACCACCAGCAGCCGAGTTATCAAACCGCATTAGCAGTTGCCTAAAAGTCATGTCCAAGCTGAACATTGCTGAAAAACGGTTAGCGCAAGATGGTCAGTTGGCACTACTGCTAGACGGTATCCGTTACTCGATGAGAATAGCGACTATCCCCGTGCAATATGGTGAAAAAGTCGTGCTGCGGATCCTCAATACCCAGCAGCAACCCACACTGGAAACCCTAGGACTAAAAACAATAGCCCATAAACAGTTAACTCGCGCGCTCTCAGCACCACAGGGATTGATTCTCGTCACTGGGCCAACAGGTAGCGGTAAAACAGTTACCCTTTATTGTAGTCTGGACCAAATCAACCAGCCGGAGATTAATATCTGTAGTGTCGAAGATCCTATTGAGATCCAAGTTGATGGTATAAATCAAACGCAAACCAACAGTAAGATAGGGCTGGATTTTTCGAGTGTATTACGCGCAATGCTACGTCAGGACCCAGATGTGATTATGCTGGGCGAGATTCGTGATAATGAAACCGCAAAAATAGCAGTTAAAGCAGCGCTTACAGGGCATCTGGTTCTCTCAACACTGCATACTAACTCTACGGCCGAAACACTGGTTCGTTTGACCCAAATGGGAGTAGAACGCCACTTAATTGCTTCCAGCCTGACATTAGTCATCGCGCAACGATTGGTGCGCCGATTATGTCTACACTGTCGCCAGGCATCCCCTACCCCTTTCCAAACTTCACCAAATATATGGGCAAGTCCACTACAACATTATCTTGCCGTGGGCTGCGAGCACTGTTGTGCCGGTTATTATGGTCGAACAGGTATTTACGAAATGTTAAATGTCACTCCACCAATTCAACAAGCTTTGCTCAATAATGCTAGCCCATCGGAACTCACTCTAATTGCACAGGAGCAAAAACAAGTCACATTACTTTCTGCGGGTTTGACATTAGTCGAAAACGGGGTGACTACACTCAGCGAAATTAATCGTGTTGTAGGGTTACTAGTAGAGACAGAGACAGAAACAGAGGCAACACCGTGAGCTATCAGCGCTTATTTTACTGGAGAGCAGTGAGCACTACTGGGCAACTACAAACCGGTGCGCTATTAGCAACAGAGCGAAGTACTGTCTATGAACATATGTTCCGCCATGGGTTGCAACCCTTGCGCGTTAAAGGTGGGAAAAAATTGTCAACTCGCTATTGGCGGGGTCACCGTCTAATCGCGGTCACTCGCCAATTAGCAACATTATTGCAAGCTGGTCTGCCTTTAGTGAGTAGCTTGCAGTTGTTAGCGAAAGAAATGGATGCCTTACCTTGGCAGTGTTTATTACAGGAGATAAGTCAGCAGGTTTCTCAGGGGCAGTCACTATCAGAAGCAATGGCATGCTACCCTCACACCTTTCCCCAATTATATGCCCCCGTCATTGCGATGGGGGAATTGACGGGGAATTTGGAACAGTGCTGCGTTCAGTTAGTTCAACACCAGGAACAGCAACAAAAATTACAAAAGAAAGTGATTAAGGCGAGACTGTAATTAAAATTGTGTAATTGCCTGTTTTTGATATGTTCACTCCAACAACGGAGACAGGCAAATTATGGACGAGAAGAAACTTAAAGCTCTCGCTGCAGAACTGGCTAAAGGCCTCAAAACCGAGGCCGATCTCAATGCGTTTTCCCGTATGCTGACGAAGCTTACCGTCGAAACAGCGCTCAATGCAGAGCTGACTGAACACCTCGGACACGAGAAAAATGCCCCAAAAACCGGTTCAAATACCCGCAACGGCTATTCATCCAAAACGCTGCTGTGCGACGATGGCGAGATTGAACTGAGCACGCCTCGTGACCGTGAAAATACCTTCGAGCCACAGCTTATCAAGAAAAATCAGACGCGTATCACGCAGATGGACAGCCAGATTTTGTCCCTGTACGCCAAAGGCATGACAACCCGTGAAATCGTCGCCACATTCAAGGAAATGTACGATGCGGACGTGTCACCCACGCTGATATCTAAAGTCACCGATGCGGTTAAAGAACAGGTTGCTGAATGGCAAAGTCGGCCTCTGGATGCGCTGTATCCCATTGTTTATCTTGACTGTATCGTGGTGAAAGTTCGTCAAAGTGGTAGCGTGATAAACAAAGCGGTGTTCCTCGCTCTCGGCATTAATACTGAAGGTCAGAAAGAACTTCTGGGCATGTGGCTGGCTGAAAACGAAGGGGCGAAGTTCTGGCTCAGTGTGCTGACGGAGCTTAAAAACCGGGGCCTTCAGGATATTCTGATTGCCTGTGTGGACGGCCTGAAAGGCTTCCCGGATGCGATAAACAGCGTGTATCCACAGACGCATATCCAGCTTTGCATCATTCACATGGTGCGCAACAGCCTGAAATACGTGTCGTGGAAGGACTACAAAGCCGTCACCAGCGGACTGAAAACGGTGTATCAGGCTCCGACAGAAGCGGCGGCACTGATGGCGCTGGATAACTTCGCGGCAACCTGGGACGATAAATACCCGCAAATCAGCAAAAGCTGGCGTGCGCACTGGGGAAATCTCAATACGTTCTTTGGCTACCCGCCCGACATCCGCAAAGCCATCTACACCACTAATGCTATCGAATCGCTGAACAGCGTGATCCGTGCAGCTATCAAAAAGCGCAAAGTGTTCCCGACAGACGACTCAGTGAGAAAGGTTATTTATCTGGCGATCAAGGATGCTTCAAAAAAATGGAGTATGCCGATCCAGAACTGGCGGCTGGCGATGAGTCGTTTTATTATCGAGTTCGGTGACCGCCTGAGCGATCACCTTTAATATGGTGGCAGTTACACAGAATTATTTACAGGGTCATTAAGGCACTTAAATATCCCGTATTTGTCTGCGTTATCGCGCTGGTTGTCAGCATTATCATGCTCGTTTTGGTGCTACCCGAGTTTGCACAAATCTACCAATCATTTGATACACCCTTACCGGCGCTGACGACCATACTGCTATTAATGTCCGCATTTATTACGACTTACGGGCCATACATTACTGCATCATTAACATTACTTTTTATTAGCTATTTATACCTTCGTCGGCATAAAACTCAATGCCAAGAATGGGAACAAAAGTTTTTACTACATATACCATTAATCTCAGTATTGATACGCGGCAGTTGTCTTAGCCAAATTTTTCAAACACTGGCTATCACTCAACATGCTGGATTACCGCTGACGGCTGGGTTAGATGTCGCACTTCGTTCTATCAACAACGATATCTATCAACAAGCATTAAGGAGCATTCAAAAGCAAATTAATCAAGGGGTTCCTCTACATATGACTCTATCTCAACACCATCTATTCCCCCCCTTATGCCAACAAATGGTTCGCGTAGGTGAAGAATCGGGAGCATTGGATATATTATTAGAGAAACTGGCCAATTGGCACCAACAACAAACACAGGAGTTGGCGGATAATTTCACTCAAATGTTGGAACCAATATTGATGTTAATTATTGGCACTATTGTAGGAACTCTAGTGATTGCGATGTATTTGCCGATATTTCAACTGGGGGATTTTATCGGATAGATGACGTTATTAAGGGAGATTATCAGGTGTAATTTAATTAAAAAGAGGCGTTAATTTACGCCCCTTTTTATATCGATAAATAGATATCGAGAAAACTAACTTTGTTCGAGAACAGGATATTCTCAATACACGGTATTAGTTACTACCAAATACACGGTTTTCTTGTTCGGCAACACGAATAAAAGTGGTGCGCTTAGTCAGTTCTTTTAAATGCGACGCCCCAACATAGGTACAAGCGGATCGCAAACCGCCCATAATATCGCGTACGGTATTATCAACAGAGCCACGTAATGGCAATTTAACTGTTTTACCTTCAGCGGCACGATACTCAGCCACTCCACCGACATGGCGTTTCATGGCAGATTCTGAACTCATACCGTAGAACAGCATAAACTTCTCACCATTCTCTTCTACCACCCGGCCTTCACACTCATCGTGCCCGGCTAACATCCCACCCAACATCACAAAATCAGCACCGCCACCAAAAGCTTTAGCCACATCACCGGGCATTGAACAGCCGCCATCACTGACAATCTGCCCCCCTAAGCCATGAGCAGCATCAGCACATTCAATGACTGCCGACAATTGCGGGTAACCAACACCGGTCTTAACCCGAGTCGTGCAAACTGAACCTGGCCCAATCCCAACTTTTACAATGTCAGCACCCGACAAAATAAGCTCTTCTACCATCTCACCCGTGACTACATTCCCGGCACAAATAACTTTATCTGGGCATGCTTCACGCGCTTTTTGCAAGAAAGCAACAAAATGCTCTGAATAGCCATTAGCGACATCAATACAGATAAATTTCAATGCAGGTGATAACGCCAAAATTTGTTTCATTTTGTCGAAATCAGCAGAGGAAGTCCCAGTAGAGACCATGACATGGCGCAAGACTGATTCAGGAACCCGTTTCACAAACTCACCCCACTGCTCAACAGTGTAGTGCTTATGAACAGCGGTCAGAACATCGAATGATGCCAGAACTTCTGCCATGCGGAAGGTGCCAACAGTATCCATATTAGCGGCGATGATAGGTACACCAGACCAATTCCAACCTGAATGTTTGAAAGTAAACTGACGTTCCAGTTCAACTTCAGAGCGACTTTTCAGTGTGGAACGTTTAGGGCGGATTAACACATCTTTAAAGCCTAACTTCAAACCTTCTTCAATACGCATGGCTTATTATTTCCTGGTTATTGGCGATAGATCGCAAAATGTGATCGGGCGTAAATCACGCCATCCCAGTGAAGCTATCATACGCATGAATAATTCTACGGCAAGACTGCGAATCCACCTTTATTTGCGCTACAATCCCACAAATTACCTGAAAAGCACCAACCACTCTTTGATTACTGCGCCCACTTCACTTATTTTCCATGTAGCTCAAACAGAATGCAGACCTTGCTATGCCTTTTCACCTGCTTTCAGATACAATTTCGCCACTCACTAACTGTATGCAAGGCTAGGCAATGAGCTATATTGTGGCCCTCACTGGTGGAATCGGCAGTGGCAAAAGTACTATCGCGAATGCATTCGCCAATCTCGGTGTACCCGTTGTTGATGCTGATATTATTGCCCGCCAAGTGGTCGAGCCGGGCAAGCCAGCATTGGCCGATATTGCTTCCCGCTATGGTGAAACTATTTTGCAGACAGATGGCACATTGAACCGTGCGGCATTACGCGCAAAAATTTTCAGTGAGCCGCAGGAAAAAGCATGGTTAAATTCATTGTTGCATCCACTGATTCAACAGGAAACTCAACGTCAACTCGCCAGTATTCATGGGCCATATGTACTTTGGGTTGTTCCCTTGTTGATTGAAAATGGTTTACATCACCGTGCCAATCGTGTGTTAGTGGTAGATGTAGCACCTGAAATACAACTCGCCAGGACAATGGCGAGAGATGGCATTACCCGCCAGCAGGCAGGACATATCTTAGCTTCACAGGTTTCACGGCAACAGCGGCTAGCCTGTGCTGATGACATTATTGACAATAGCGGCGATCCCATAGTTATCGCCCCGCAAGTTGCTTCATTACACCAGCAGTATTTAAAATTGGCAGCTGCGGCCCAACAGGATCTACATCGATGAGTGACCTCACCTCAACAATACTTTTTGAACACCCGCTCAATGAAAAAATGCGTACCTGGCTGAGAATGGAGTTTTTACTACAACAATTAGAGAGCCAACGTACGTTAGATAATATTGCCAATGCATTAACGTTTTTCCGTACCGCTTCTGATTTAATTGATGTCCTTGAGCGCGGTGAAGTACGCACTGATTTACTTAAAGAATTAGAACGCCAACAACAAAAGTTACAGCAATGGGCTGATATGCCCGGCGTTGATATGTCACTGATTGACTCCTTACGTAGCCAGCTAAAAAGCCGAGCCTCGGTATTAATGTCGGCACCACGTATCGGGCAATCATTAAAAGAAGACCGCTTAATCAGCGTGGTTCGCCAGCGTCTGAGTATCCCCGGCGGCTGTTGTAGTTTTGACTTACCGACTTTGCACACTTGGCTGCACCTGCCCGCAGAACAACGCAACCAGCACATTGCCAAATTGTTAGCAAGCCTGACCCCACTTAATCAGTCGCTGACCATCATTTTGGATCTGATTCGTCAATCTGGCCCACTGCGGCCACAAATCAGCTTAAATGGCTTCTTCCAAGACAATGCTGAAGGGGCTGATTTGCTTAGATTACGTTTGCCGCTAGATCCGCAGTTGTATCCGCAAATTTCCGGCCATAAGACCAGATATGCCATTCGTTTTTTATCGCTCGACAGTGAAAATGGCACCGTGCCGGCTCGTTTATCATTTGAATTAGCCTGCTGCTGAGTTGATAAATTTTAGGAGAAAAAACATGGAAACCGAAGAAATAGAGGTTAACTGCCCGACCTGTGGAAAAGTCGTTATTTGGGGTGAACAAAGCCCTTATCGCCCATTCTGTTGCAAACGCTGCCAACTGATTGACTTAGGCGAGTGGGCTGATGAAGAAAAACGAATCCCGAGTCATGGTGAACAATCCGACAGTGATGAATGGAGTGAAGAAGACCCCCTTAAGCACTGAAAACGTTAACTAATGACCAGAGTGGAGCAAACGCCATGTTGCTCCATCTTAATAGCCCAAGAGCACTAGGCGGTGAGTAGCTCAATGATGGATTTATTGGCTGGCGGGAACTCTTCAGCCACCAAATTAGATTGGTTCACCCAGCGCATCGGCTGCCCCTCGCGGCCAAAGGGTTCACCATCCCATGTTTCAACCATATAGAAACTTAATGTCACGATGCGGTCAGTAAAAGTGTGCTCCAACACTTTAAGCAAAACCGCCTCTTTCACCGTAATTCCTGTCTCTTCCAACAGTTCACGTTTTAATGCGATTTCCGCTGTTTCACCCTGCTCAACCTTACCGCCAGGGAATTCCCAAAATCCGGCCATATGAGAATCAGCAGCGCGTTGGGTAATAAAAATCTCCTGCTGGGAGTTGCGGATAATCCCTACCGCAATGTGTAAGTGTTTCAATTCTTTCTCTCCTGATCAGGGCATAAATGCAGGTTTGAGTATTCTTGCTTTTATCTTATCTGTTCTAAAATAGATGGACAAAAAAAGGTCAAAATAAAGGGCGGTTTTTAACCCGCCCTTATTATCAGCCATTACCGCTGCTTAAAATATTACTGTAGGCGGCCGTGGCACTGCTTGTATTTCTTACCAGAGCCACATGGGCACGGATCATTACGCCCGACTTTGCGTTCAAGACTAGCAGCAACATTGACTTCGTCTTGTGACATCAGGGCACTGTTATCAGCCTGATGACTCAATTGTTGCTGTTTAGCTAAACGCTCCGCTTCCTCACGGCGTTGAACTTCCAATGCTTCCACTTCTTCCGGCATCCGCACCTGTACTTTACTCAGCACGCTAATCACTTCATATTTCAGTGATTCCAACATGGCCGCAAACATAGCAAAAGATTCACGCTTATATTCTTGCTTAGGATCTTTCTGTGCATAACCACGTAAATGGATGCCCTGACGCAGATAATCCATTGCCGCCAGATGCTCTTTCCACAAGGAATCAAGTGTTTGAAGCATAACGCCTTTTTCAAAGTTGCGCATCATATCAATGCCGACAACTTCTTCTTTGCGCTGATAAACCTCGATTGCCTGTTGCAGGATCCGCTCACGCAATGTTTCTTCATGCAGTTGTGGCTCGTCTTCCAGCCATTGAGCAATCGGCATATCCAGGTCGAAATCATTTTTCAGACGTTGCTCTAAGCCTTCAACATCCCACATTTCTTCCAGAGACTGGGTTGGAATATAGCTGTCGATAACTGTTTTTAAGACATCCTCACGAATACTATTGATGGTTTCGCTAACATCAGACACATCCAACAGTTCGTTACGTTGGCTGTAAATCGCCCGGCGCTGGTCGTTAGCCACATCATCATATTCAAGCAATTGTTTACGAATATCGAAGTTACGGCTTTCCACTTTACGCTGCGCGTTAGCAATAGCTTTAGTGACCCACGGATGCTCAATCGCTTCGCCCGGCTTCATGCCCAATTTGCGCATCATGCCAGACACACGGTCAGAGGCAAAAATACGCATCAAAGCATCTTCCATTGATAGATAGAAACGTGAAGAACCGGCATCACCTTGACGGCCTGCACGGCCACGTAGCTGGTTATCGATACGGCGTGACTCATGGCGCTCAGTACCAATGATATGCAGACCACCTGATGCGAGTACCGCATCATGGCGAACTTGCCATGCCGCTTTAATCGCCGCAATTTGGTCTTCAGTTGGGTCTTCCAGCAAGGCAATCTCACTCTGCCAGCTGCCGCCCAACACGATGTCAGTACCACGACCCGCCATGTTGGTCGCGATAGTTACCGCACCCGGTTGCCCCGCCTGAGAAACAATTTCCGCTTCCATGGCGTGGAATTTGGCATTCAGAACTTTATGTTCAATACCGGCTTTAGTGAGCTCAGCAGAAACCACTTCAGATTTTTCAATCGAGATGGTCCCCACCAACACCGGCTGGCCGTTTGCAGTGCGCTCACGGATATCCTCGATAATTGCACCAATTTTTTCCTGCTCAGTCATATAGACTAAATCAGCCAAATCCTTACGAATCATCGGGCGGTTGGTTGGTACAACAATGGTATCCAGCTTATAAATGGAGCTGAATTCAAATGCTTCAGTATCCGCAGTACCGGTCATACCGGCCAGTTTTTCATAGAGGCGGAAGTAGTTTTGGAAAGTAATTGAAGCCAGTGTCTGGTTTTCGTTCTGGATTTCTACGCCTTCTTTGGCCTCCACAGCCTGATGCAAACCATCTGACCAACGGCGGCCTTGCATGGTACGCCCGGTGTGTTCGTCAACAATGATAACTTCACCGTCTTTTACGATGTAATCTACATCACGGGTGAATAACACGTGAGCACGCAGAGCAGCCGTGACATGGTGCATCAACATGATGTTAGCTGGAGAATACAGCGATTCCCCTTCTTCCATGATGCCAGCATCCATTAACATTTGTTCAATCAGAATCAGCCCACGTTCAGTCAGGTGAACCTGGCGCGACTTCTCATCCACAGAGAAATGGCCTTCACCCTGGAAAGTGTCTGAATCTTCTTTTTCCTGACGAATCAGTTTTGGAATCAGCTTATTCACCCGAATATACATTTCGGAGCTATCTTCAGCTGGCCCCGAAATAATCAGCGGGGTACGGGCTTCATCGATCAAGATGGAGTCGACCTCATCCACCAATGCATAATGCAGCTTGCGTTGCACACGTTCTTCAGGACTGAACGCCATGTTATCGCGCAGATAGTCAAAACCGAATTCGTTGTTAGTACCATAGGTGATATCAGCCGCATAAGCAGCACGCTTAGCAGGTGCGGCCATATTCGGCAGGTTGATACCGACACTCAAGCCCAAGAACTCGAACAAGGGGCGGTTATTTTCGGCGTCACGTTGCGCCAAATAATCGTTGACGGTGACCACGTGAACACCACGGCCGCTTAACGCATTCAGGTAAGCTGGCAAGGTTGCCGTCAGGGTTTTACCCTCACCAGTACGCATTTCTGCGATGCATCGTTCGTTCAGTACCATACCGCCCAGCAGCTGTACATCGAAGTGGCGCATGCCAAACACACGTTTACTGGCTTCGCGCACTACAGCAAAAGCTTCAGGAATCAAGGTTTCCAGCACTGCACCTTTTGCCAGGCGCTCACGGAATTCATCAGTTTTGCCACGTAATTCAGCATCGGTCAGCTTTTCAACTTCAGGCTCCATGCGGTTGATAATATCAACCACTTTGCGCATACGACGCAGGGTACGATCATTACGGCTGCCAAAAACTTTAGTTAATAATTTGATTAGCATGATTCTTAATATCTCTTACAAGACCATCAAACCGACGGCCAAAGGTTGTATAAAATGGGGGTAAACCAAGGAAATAATTAACTCAAATTGGCAGGCCCGGCGCGGATACCTTGCACTTGTGCAAGCCAAAGCCCGGGTTTGTCTAACGAAAGAATGGGACGTCTAACCTGCTCGGTATAACGAATAATTGCCGGAGGCTTGAACTCGTGTGTCAGCAGCGCATTCAGGGTATCCAACAATGCAAGTTGTTGAATTTGAGACGGCTGCACTTGTTCGATTGCTACATTTTCTTGCACTCGCGCATAAGCTGCTTGCGGTGCCAGAGCAAATGAAAGATGGCGAATAACCGTGCGCAGTGCATGCTGTTGCCAATAGTCTACGCTGAATGAAGGGCGACGATGCATATCATGCAGCAATGCCAAACTGTTAAAGTTTGTCGCACCGTAATTCTGACGGCTTTGGCTTGCTGCGGTGTTCGGTATCGCAGCTTGATCAGGAACGCCAGCTAGGTTTGATGGCACGCCAAGACTCGCCGCGACCATCCCCAACAGGAGATGCGGCCAGAAATAACGTCTACCAAATTGTCGCCAACGATTTAGAATACCGATCACGAGTTTAAAATCCGCCGGAGCCTTGTCAATGCGCGAAAGCCGCCCACAATTATTAGATGTTCTGTTCGATGATGCAATTGCAGCAGAGAAGGGACCGCTGCATAACGTACAACAACGCGCTACAGCACTGTTAAAACTTAACCGTGCAGTTAAAGGATTGCTCCCTTCACAATTGCAGCCGTGGTGCCGTGTTGCTAACTACCGACAGAGTGTTTTAGTGCTAGAGACCGCGAACGCCAGCTGGTTAATGCGCTTGCGTTATGAACAACCGGCGTTACTCTCTGCACTCCGAGCACAAATTCTACCATCATTGTCTTCAATCGACATCAGGATTAATCCGTCGTTAATGACAAGCGGCCATAACATGATGCAAGATGCCGCAAAATCGCCACAAGATCCTGAGAATTCTCCGCCATTACGTCATCTAAGTTTGGAAAGTGCTAAGGAATTAAGAGGATTAGCGAGCCGTAGCCCTGAAAAACTGAGGACAATATTGGAACGATTGGCTGCGTTGGCCGGAGAGAGTGCCAACGCAACCAAAAGTGATAAATAAATTTAGTAAGCTAATACTGTAGACGGCGCTTTGAAAGCCAATGGCATTTCGGCTTCGTCTTGGAACGTCACAAATTCCCATGCTTCTTGCTTAGCTAAAACAGCCTGCAATAGCTTGTTATTTAGTGCGTGGCCAGATTTGTACGCAGTAAATGCGCCAATAATATTGTGGCCGCACATAAACAGGTCGCCGATAGCATCTAGCATTTTGTGACGAACAAATTCATCTTCGAAGCGCAGGCCATCTTCGTTTAGCACGCGGTAATCATCCACCACGATGGCACAATCGAAACTACCGCCCAGGCACAAACCACGGGACTGCAAATATTCGATATCACGCATGAAACCAAAAGTACGCGCACGGCTGATTTGGCGGACGAATGAATCGGCCGAGAAATCTAAACGGTAACGCTGTGTACTTGAGTCAATCGCTGGGTGATTGAAGTCAATGGTAAAATCTAAACGGAAGCCATTAAATGGAGACAATTCAGCCCATTTATCACCATCTTCAACCCGCACCGTCTCTTTCAGACGCAGGAATTTCTTCGCAGAGTTTAACTCTTCGATACCGGCATCCAGCAGCAAGTACACAAATGGACTGGCACTGCCGTCCATAATCGGTACTTCTGGAGCGTTAACTTCAATAATAATGTTATCAATCCCTAACCCTGCCAGAGCAGCGTTGAGATGTTCAACAGTAGAAATACGCACGTCATGCTCATTGACCAGGCAAGTACAGAGCATGGTATCACGCACGGATTTTGCATCTGCCGGAAAATCAACCGGTGGATTCAAGTCAGTGCGACGATAGATGACCCCGGTATTAGCCGGCGCGGGTCGCATAGTCAGCGTGACTTTCTTACCGGTGTGCAAACCGACGCCAGTCGCCTGAACAATACGTTTTAAAGTCCTTTGTTTGATCATCGTTTTATCTCGCAATGTTATCCATCCTACCGACCCAGTTTATAACAAGATCGGCGGGACAGTTTAGCACAAAGAGCGGAGATTCCAATTTTTTCGATAATTAGTCGGCTTGCTTACGCAAAAACGCCGGAATATCCAAATAATCGGGCTCTTTATTAGTTTGAGCAGTTGGGTCATTGACCACTTTAGCCGCAGGCTTAACTTCCTGAGGCAAAGGTGACATGCCATGCTGCTGATAACGATGGTCCATAACAGGCTGAGTCTGCTTGTTGGTAACCAAGGTAATTTCAGGGCGTTTATCCATGCCGATACCGGTCGCAACAACAGTTACGCGCAGTTCGTCGTTCATTTCTGGGTCCAGAGATGTACCGATAACCACGGTCGCATTGTCAGACGCGAATGCACGAATAGTGTTACCCACAGTTTCAAACTCATCCAAACGCAAGTCGAAACCAGCGGTGATGTTGACCAACACACCACGAGCACCAGACAGGTCGATATCTTCCAGCAACGGGCTGGAAATAGCCATTTCTGCTGCTTCTTCAGCACGATCTTCACCGCAAGCAACACCAGAGCCCATCATGGCATAACCCATTTCGGACATCACGGTGCGCACGTCAGCAAAGTCAACGTTCATCAAGCCTGGGCGGGTAATCAGCTCGGCGATACCCTGAACAGCGCCTTTCAACACGTCGTTAGCCGCACCGAATGCATCCAGTAAAGAGATGCCACGCCCCAGAACTTTTAACAACTTATCGTTCGGGATGGTGATCAGTGAGTCCACATGCTTGGACAGTTCAGCAATACCCTGCTCAGCAAATGCCATGCGTTTTTTGCCCTCAAAATTGAAAGGCTTAGTCACCACAGCAACTGTCAGAATACCCAGATCTTTTGCCACTTCAGCAACAACAGGAGCAGCACCAGTACCGGTACCACCGCCCATGCCTGCGGCGATAAAGACCATGTCCGCGCCCTCTAGGGCTGCACGCAGAGCTTCACGGTCTTCTTCTGCTGAATTACGCCCCACTTCTGGGTTTGCGCCAGCCCCCAATCCTTTGGTAATACCGCTACCAATCTGGATGGTTTGGCCAACAGCCGTCTTACGTAGCGCCTGAGCGTCTGTATTAACGGCAAAGAATTCAACACCTTCGATGCGCTCGCGCACCATGTGTTCGACGGCATTACCACCGCCACCACCGACGCCGATGACTTTAATCACCGCGTCATTGGTTAGTTCCATAGGTTCAAACATAGTTTCTCTCCGTTTTGTGCCTGTCGCTTCGAGATCAAAAAATATGTTCAGCATGATCTCTTTGTTAAAACATTAAAACTCTTTTCTCAGCCAGCTATTGATGCGTTTAAACCAATTGCCCACTGAGGCACGTTTTTCTACTTCTGACTCACCACTGAGATGAGATTCTTTACCATAGTGCAACAACCCAACAGCAGTGGAGTAATAAGGTTCCTGTGCATAGTCCGTCAGCCCGGTGATATTGAGCGGTTGGCCGATACGAACTTGGGCGTGAAACACCCGTTGAGCGCATTCAGCCAGACCATCAATTTGTGCCGCTCCGCCCGTCAGCACGATACCGGCTGCCAGATGATGCTTCACGCCTTGCTGACGTAATTGCTCCTGCAATTGTAAAATCTCGTCATTAACCAAATTCAGCAACTCGGTGTAGCGTGGTTCTATAACCTCAGCGAGTGTCTGTCTTTGCAGACTACGCGGAGGGCGTCCGCCAACACTTGGTACTTCTACACTTTCATCCTTGCTGACAATCGACCCGAGCGCACAGCCGTGTCGAACTTTAATCGCTTCCGCATCTGTCGGCGGTGTCCCGAAGGCATAAGCTATGTCGCTGGTGACCACGTTCCCGGCGTAAGGGATAACTTTGGTGTGCCGCAGCGCCCCACCGGTATAGACCGCCATATCCATGGTGCCACCGCCGATGTCGACCACACAAACACCCAGCTCACGTTCATCTTCGGTCAATACGGCATAACTTGCAGCCAAACCGGCAAAAATCAGCTGGTCAACTTTCAGACCACAACGTTCCACCGCTTTGACAATATTCTTCGCCATATCGTTATGGCAGGTAATCAGGTGTACTTTGGCTTGCATCCGCACCCCCGAAAGGCCAACAGGATTTTTGATGCCCTCTTGATAATCAATGGCATATTCCTGTGGAATAACATGCAAGATGCGATGCTCATCACGCACACGTACCGACTTCGCGGTATGCACTACGTTCTCTACATCTTCCTGAGTTACTTCCTCTTCTGAAATAGGAACCATCCCTATTTCATTCTGACAACTGATATGTTTACCCGATAATGCCAGATAGACAGATGAAATTTGACAATCCGCCATTAACTCGGCCTGATCGATAGCGCGCTGTACGCATTTCACTACCGACTCAAGATCATTAACGCCACCCTTATCCATGCCACGGGACGGGCAACTGCCCACCCCAATAATATTGACCATGCCATCGGGCAGAACTTCCCCTACCAATGCGGAGACCTTTGCCGTTCCGATCTCAAGGCCTACTACCAGTTTTCTGTCCGTCGACTTGATCATTGTTGTTTTGCCTGTGCCTGATTCTGTTGCGGATTACTGTTCTGTTGGCCATTTACTGGTGGCTCCCCACCCTGACTGCCGATAAATACCGGAGCCCAACCTATTGAAGCCCCGGTTTCATAGCGCAAATCAACATAACTGACCCGTTTATCTGGCTGCTGTTGCAACATCGGATACAACTCGATGAAACGTTGCAAACGCCCCATGCGGTCATCCCGTCCCAGCTCCAACCGAACATCATTATCTAAGGCCAACTGCCAAGAATGCCTAGCGCTCATCGCCACCATTTTCAGCTGATACTTATTGGCCGTTAACACTTTGCTCATTGCCCGGTAGCCTTCCAGAACATCCTGTTCACTGCCCTCCGGGCCATACAGTAATGGCAATTTCTGTTTGCCGATGCGCTCCGACGGCACACTGAATGACCGCCCCTGCTCATCAACCATGTGCAAATCATTCCAGCGGGCAAAGGGCACATACTCCACCAGATGGATTTTCAGCTCATCCGGCCACTGTTTACGCACACTGGCCTGCTGAATCCAAGGGAGCCTTTCAATCTGCTGCTGGATGATGTTGACATCCTGCGTCATGAAAGTTCCCGGTGCACCCAATGCCAAAATAGCCTGGCGAATATCATCATTGGTGGTGTAATGGCGCTCTCCGGTCACCACCAGTTTCGACAGCGGCAATCGGCTGGCATCTTTCATCCACCCCACCACGACCCACCCACCCCACAGGATGGTTCCCAGCACCATCAGCAGGAAAATCAGCCCTGCCAGTTGGCCTCCGTTACTGCGCCGGGCTGCACTGTTTTCAGCCGCACGTTCGCGCGCATTTAGGGCAGCTTGCGACATATCAGTCAGCCAACGTCAGAATTCGGGCCACCAACTGGGAAAAACTCAACCCATATTGGCGGGCAGCCATCGGCACTAAACTGTGGCTGGTCATCCCCGGGGAAGTATTCACTTCCAGCAGGTAGAAACGGCCATCGCTGTCTTGCATCACGTCAACCCGGCCCCAACCACTGCAACCTAGAGCTTGATAAGCTTGCAATGCCAATGCCGCCAACTGCTGCTCTAACTCAGCACTCAAGCCACTTGGGCAGAAATACTGGGTTTCATCAGACAAATATTTAGCTGCATAATCATAAAATACACCAGGGACCTGAATCCGGATCGAGGGTAAAACCTCGTCACCCAAAATAGCGACGGTGAATTCCGGCCCACTCAACCATTTTTCAATCAGCACATCAGTGTCATGACGGAAAGCTTCAACCAGAGCCTCTTGCAGCTCACTGGCCTTATCAACCTTACTCATCCCAACGCTAGAGCCTTCATGGCTTGGCTTAACAATTAATGGCAGGCCAAGCTTAGCGACACATGCCGCCAATTCCTCTGAGGAAAGTGTTTCAAACTGTTGGCGATTGAGCGCGACATAAGGCGAAATGGGCAAACCTGAAGCTTGCCACACCAATTTGGTGCGCAATTTGTCCATCGTCAGCGCCGATGCCATCACGCCGCTGCCAGTGTATGGCAGTTGCAAAAACTCCAACACACCTTGCAGCGTACCGTCTTCACCACCACGCCCATGCAGCGCGATAAAGACCTTATCAAAACCTTGCTCTTTAAGCTGAGTTACCGGGAAGTCTTTAGTATCAATGCCATACGCATCAATACCCGCTTCTTTCAAGCCCGCTAAAACTGCCTGACCGGATAGCAATGACACTTCACGTTCAGCGGAGGTACCACCCAGCAGTACCGCGACTTTCTCAGCCATGATGTTCCTCGTCTTTTGTCTGTGGCTGCAATTTAAGCTCAGCCAATTTACGGGCAATTTTACCAATGTTACCCGCGCCCTGAACCAGAATCAGGTCATCGCCATTCAGCACTTGCGCTAATACATCTGGAACAGTGTCGCTGTCTGACACCAAAATAGGATCCAGCTTGCCACGATTACGAATAGTGCGGCACAGCGAGCGGCTATCAGCCCCTGGGATCGGCGGTTCACCGGCGGCATACACATCCAGCATCAGTAAAACATCGACTTGCGACAGAACATTGGCAAAGTCGTCATACAAATCACGAGTTCGGGTATAACGGTGCGGCTGGAAAACCATCACAATGCGCTTATCCGGCCAGCCAGCACGCGCCGCTTTAATCGTGGCATCCACCTCTGTCGGATGATGGCCATAGTCATCGACCAACATGGCGCTGCCCTCTTTGCCATTCACCGCTGCCAGCGAGAAGTTGCCGAGGAAATCAAAACGGCGGCCGGTTCCCTGGAACCCTGCCAGCGCACGCAAGATATCATCATCTGCAATGCCCTCTTCAGTGGCCACCGCCACTGCCGCCGCGGCGTTCAGCGCGTTATGGCGGCCCGGTGCATTCAAGGTCACTGTCATCAACGGCTTATCCAGACGTTTGAGTGTAAAGTGCCCTTGCGGGCCGTCCTGACGATAGCTGGCAATCTGCACATCGGCATCATCACTAAAACCATACGTGGTGATATGGCGGCCAACACGCGGCAACAACTCACGCACCACCGGGTCATCGATACACATCACCGCGCGGCCGTAGAATGGCAAGTTGTGCAAAAAGTTAATAAATGTCTGTTTTAAATTCTCAAAGTCGCCCTGATAGGTATCCATATGGTCGGCTTCGATATTAGTGATAATCGCCACCATCGGCTGCAAATGCAGGAATGATGCATCACTCTCGTCAGCTTCCGCAATCAAATAGCGACTGGAGCCTAAGCGGGCATGCGTTCCTGCCGCTTTAACCAAACCGCCATTCACAAATGTTGGGTCCAACCCCGCCTCGGCATAAATACTGGAAACCATCGCGGTAGTGGTAGTTTTACCGTGGGTACCGGCCACCGCAATACCATGGCGATAGCGCATCAGTTCTGCCAACATTTCTGCCCGGCGAATCACTGGAATACGGGCCTCGCGAGCCGCGACAATCTCCGGGTTATCCGCCGAAATTGCGGTTGAAACCACCACCACGCTAGCATCCAACACGTTTTCTGGGCGGTGATTGAAATAAATCTGGGCGCCCAATGACGTCAAATGCTGCGTTACCGGGTTGGGAGCCAAATCTGAACCGCTAATCTGATAACCTTCATTTGCCAACACTTCAGCGATACCACCCATGCCAGCACCACCGATGCCAACAAAGTGAATGTGCCGGACGCGACGCATCTCGGGCACGATAGTACGTAGTTTCGCTAGTTGTTGTGTATTCACGTTTTCTTCACTTTTTTATCTGTTGCATATTCACAGCTCGCATTAATTGCCAGCCATTCATTATTTATTTCATTTACTGGCAGCGACCACTTCGGCGGCCACTCGCTCAGTGGCATCAGGAATCGCCACCTGCCTGGCCCGCTCTGCCATGGCTAATAATGTTGCGCGATCCCACTCAGCTAACAGACGGCTCACCGCTTGTGCAGTAAATTGCGGCTGTTCGATAATCTTGGCCGCCCCGGCTTTTTCCAGCGGCAAAGCATTCCAATATTGCTGCCGGTCTTTATGCTGGAAAGGCACAAAAATCGCGGGTAACCCTGCGGCAGCTACTTCACTGACCGTCAACGCCCCCGAACGGCACACCACGACATCGGCCCAAGCATAAGCCGCCGCCATATCATCAATAAACTCGACCACCTGATGCTTATCAGCCTGCCCTGCTTGCTGGTAGGCGGCTAATACATCGGGTAACGCGCCTTTGCCCACTTGGTGCCAGACGGTAATCTGCTCACCCAGTGTGGCCGCAACCTGCGGCAGAGTTTGATTCAGCACGCGCGCGCCTTGGCTGCCACCAATAACCAGCACCCGAATCGGCCCTACGCGGTCACTGAGGCGCTCAGCCGGCAGCGGCAATGCCAAGACATCGGTCCGCACCGGATTCCCCACCACTTCGGCATTTGGGAATGCGCCGGGAAATGCCTGTAAAACCTTTTTCGCGATCTTAGCCAGCCAGCGGTTAGTCAAGCCCGCAATGCCATTTTGCTCATGCAAAACCACCGGAATGCCACACAACCATGCGGCCAAACCACCGGGGCCAGAAACATAACCGCCCATCCCCAGCACCACATCCGGCTGGTAATCGCGCATGATTTTCTTCGCCTGACGCACCGCGCGATAAATTCGCACCGGGGCGGTCAACTGGGCCATCAGCCCCTTACCCCGTAAACCAGAAATCTGAATGAAATCAATTTCAATGCCGTTTTTGGGTACCAATGACGCTTCCATTCGGTCTGCGGTACCGAGCCAACGCACCTGCCAGCCTTGCGCCATCAGATGATGTGCCACGGCCAAACCGGGGAAGACATGCCCCCCAGTGCCACCCGCCATCACCATTAAGCGCTTGGTCTTGCCACTCATCGGGCACTCCTTACAAACGCCTGAGCTTTTGCCAGACGTGTTTCAAAATCAATACGTAACAACAGCACTATCGCGGTTGACATAATAATCAGGCTTGAACCACCGTAACTTATCAGGGGTAATGTCAAACCTTTGGTTGGCAACATCCCGGCAGCAGCCCCAACGTTAACCAGCGCCTGGAAACTGAACCAGACCCCGATAGAACAGGCCAAAAAGCCAGAAAATCGCTGGTCTATCTCTAACGCGCGACGCCCAATGGACATAGCACGAAAAGCGACGAAGAATACCATTAACAATGCAAGAACCACACCGAAATACCCGAGTTCCTCGCCTAAAATCGAGAAAATAAAGTCGGTGTGCGCTTCCGGTAAATACTCCAGTTTTTGCACTGAATTTCCCAGTCCTTGCCCCCAAAATTCACCACGACCAAAAGCCATTAATGATTGGGTTAACTGGTAGCCGCTACCGAACGGATCTTCCCACGGATTCCAGAACGAAGTGACACGGCGCATACGGTAAGGTTCGGCCACAATCAATAGACCCACGGCAAAAATACCGGAGCCGATAATCGCCAGAAACTGCCACATTTTGGCCCCAGCCAGAAACAGCATCGCCAGGGTCGTGACAAACAGCACCACCACCGTGCCTAAATCGGGCTGCGCCAGTAATAACACCGCCAGAATCACCATCACGCCCATCGGTTTACAGAAGCCCCAGAAGTTACTGCGCACCTCTTCAACTTTGCGCACCAGATAGCTGGCGAGATAACAAAACAGTGATAGCTTGGATAACTCCGCTGGCTGAATACGCAATGGCCCCAATGCAATCCAGCGCGATGCCCCGTTGACTGAGCTCCCCACCACCAGTACCACCAGCAGCATTACTATGGAAATCAATAACATAATATTGCTATAGCGCTGCCAAATTTCCATTGGGATGCGCAAAGTCACCAGCGACAAACCGAATGCCAGTGCCAGATACAGCGCATCACGTTTGGCAAACAGGAAAGGGTCACTGGCCAGGCGCTGACCAATCGGCATCGAAGCCGACGTCACCATCACAAAACCGATAATCGCCAAACCGAATGTCAGCCACAGCAAGGTTCTGTCGTAAAGCACCATGCTGGTGGTGTCGCTTTCGCGCGATCCCATCACAAAATGTTTTACTGTATTAAACAGCCCCAGCCCCGGCATACGCATCAGCCCAACTCCTCTGCCAGACGAGCAAACTCATTACCGCGTTGCTCGAAATTGCGGAATTGATCCAAACTGGCACAAGCTGGCGACAATAACACCATATCTCCCGGGGTTAATGATTTCGCCAGCAGCACCATAGCTTGCTCCATGGTCTCAGTGCGTTGCGAGACTTCTGGGCGCAGTTGCGCCAGTTGCTCGCCATCACGGCCAAAGCAATAAATCTTGATATGGTCGCCTTGCAAGAAGCGAGTTAATCCAGAGAAATCAGCGGATTTGCCATCGCCACCCAGCAACAGGTGTAAAGTGCCATCCAGCTGTAAACCATCCAATGCCGCTTCGGTGCTGCCAACATTGGTCGCCTTGGAATCATTAATCCAGCGCACCCCATGCTGCTCAAAAACCAACTGAAAACGGTGGGGTAACCCGGTAAAGTTAGTCAACGCGGTCAAACTTGATGAGCGCGGAATACCGACAGCATCAGCCAGCGCCAGTGCCGCCAGCGCATTGGTATAGTTATGCCGCCCGGTCAATTTCATTTCCCGGGTATTCAGCACTTTCTCACCGCGCACTCGCAGCCAAATTTCGCCCTGCTGTTTATTGAGATGATAATCACCGACATCCACCCCAAAGCTAATACAGCGGCTATCCGCACCACGCACTGGCATGGTGAGCGCGTCATCGGCATTCACAACACAAACTTTAGCGTTTTCATACACCCGCAGTTTGGCTGCGCGATATTGCTGCAAACCGAACGGATAACGGTCGGTGTGATCTTCTGTGACATTCAATATGGTGGCAGCACTGGCGCGTAAACTTGATGTTGTTTCCAGCTGGAAGCTGGATAACTCCAATACCACCAACTGGTTTTCTTGTTTCAGTAAGCTCAGCGCCGGAACACCAATATTGCCGCCCACACCAACCTGCCAGCCAGCCGCTTTGGCCATTTCGCCCACCAGTGTGGTCACGGTGCTTTTACCGTTAGAGCCGGTAATCGCCACTACTGGGGCCTGATTTTCACGGCAGAACAGTTCAATATCGCCGACAATCTCAACACCGGCATCAGCCGCTTCACTCAATGCCGGATGTGCCAGTGCAATACCGGGGCTGGCGACAATCAAATCAGCCGCCAGCAACCACTGCGGATGCAAATCCCCCACATGGCGCTCAACACTTTCAGGTAACTTATCCAAGCCCGGCGGGTTGATTCGGGTATCCATCACACGCGGCGTTACGCCACGCGCGATAAAGAAATCAACGCAGGAAAGGCCGGTTAGCCCCAGCCCGATAATGACCACTTGTTTACCCTGATAATCAACCATAATTACCGCACCTTCAGCGTCGCCAGGCCAATCAGCACCAGCATCAGCGAAATAATCCAGAAGCGCACAATCACCCGCGGTTCTGGCCAGCCTTTAAGTTCGTAATGATGATGAATCGGGGCCATGCGGAAAATCCGCTGCCCACGTAACTTAAAGGAACCGACTTGCAAAATGACCGACAGTGTTTCCACCACAAACACCCCGCCCATAATCACTAATAAAAACTCTTGGCGCAGTAATACCGCGATGGTGCCCAGCGCGCCGCCCAGGGCCAATGAGCCGACATCACCCATAAAGACTTGGGCCGGGTAGGTGTTAAACCACAAGAAGCCCAGCCCAGCGCCCACAATCGCGGTGCAGACAATCACCAGCTCACCGGCATGACGCAGGTAAGGAATGTGCAGATAGGCGGCAAAATTCATGTTACCGGTCGCCCAAGCCACCAAGGCAAAGCCGCCCGCCACAAAGACTGTCGGCATAATTGCCAGCCCATCTAACCCGTCGGTCAGATTGACCGCGTTACTGGTGCCCACAATCACGAAGTAGGCCAGCAAGATATACAGCAAGCCCAGCTGCGGCATGATGTCTTTGAAGAATGGCACCACCAGCTCAGTGGCTGGGGTATCTTTGCCGATGCTGTACATCGCGAAAGCCGCGGCCAGCGCTATCACCGATTGCCAGAAATATTTCCAACGCGCAATCAGGCCTTTAGTGTCTTTGCGCACCACTTTGCGGTAGTCATCGATAAAACCGACAATCCCATAGCCGATCAGAATAAACAGCACGCACCACACATACGGGTTAGAGGGGTAAGCCCACATCAAAACAGAAATGGTGATGGAGAACAGAATCATCAGCCCGCCCATGGTGGGCGTGCCGCGCTTACTGAAATGCGACTCTGGCCCATCATTACGGACAACCTGGCCAATCTGCAATTTCTGTAAGTAAGAAATCAGATATGGCCCCATCCACAATGAAATGACTAATGCAGTCAACAAGCTGACAATGGCGCGGAACGTCAAATAGGAAAAGACGTTAAAGCCCGAGTAAAATTTTACTAAGTATTCAGCCAACCAAACTAGCATGATGCCCTCTCCTGTAACGCACGCACGACATTTTCCATGGCGGCGCTACGTGAACCTTTAATTAAGACAGTGATAACCGGGTGTTCGAGCAGCAATTCACTCACACGCGCGGCGATTGCCCTCTTATCCTGGAAATGTTCGCCACACCCGCTCGCGTCACTCAGCACCTGGCTCAAGCTGCCAACACTCAACACTTTATCAATACCGGCTTGTTTCGCGGCTTCACCCACCTGACGGTGGCACTCGACGGCGGTCTCACCCAATTCAGCCATATCACCCACCACCATCACCCGGTAGCCCGGCATTTCAGCCAGCACTTGGGCCGCGGCGGTCATGGAGCCGACATTGGCGTTGTAGCTGTCATCAAGTAGCAACTGATTAGCCGCCAATTGCAGCGGGAATAAGCGGCCCGGCACCGCCTGTAGCTGAGTTAGCCCTTGGCGTACCGCAGCCAAATCTGCGCCAACGGACAGAGCAAGTGCTGCTGCGGCTAATGCATTAGCAATGTTGTGTCGCCCCGGTAGCGGCAACTCAATGTCGACAGCGCCCAGCGGAGAATGCAGAGTGAAATAGGTTGCTTGCGGCGTAATACGCACATCACTGGCATAAAAATCGACATTTTCCGCCACATTTGGTGAAAAATACCAGACGCGCTTGTTATGCAGAGTTTCCTGCCAGTGCGGCCAGTCATTGCTGTCCGCATTAATAATGGCGGTGCCATTAGCCGGCAAACCGGCAAAAATCTCGCCCTTAGCGCGCGCCACACCGGCAAGTGAGCCAAACCCCTCCAAATGTGCGGCCGACAAATTGTTGACCAAGGCACTTTCCGGGCGGCTTAAATCGGTGGTGTAGGCAATTTCGCCCACATGATTAGCACCCAGCTCAATCACGGCGAAATCATGTTCTGGCGTCAGGCGCAGCAGAGTCAGTGGCACGCCAATATCGTTATTAAAGTTACCGGCGGTATACAGCACCTGGCCACATTGGCGCAAAATCGCTGCAACCATTTCTTTTACCGAGGTTTTACCGGATGATCCAGTCAATGCGACCACGCGAGCGGGCACTTGCTGGCGCACCCAGGCAGCTAATTGCCCCAGTGCCAGCCGGGTGTCTTTAACCACTAATTGCGGTGCCCCCCCCAGTAAGCGTTTACTTACTAGCAAAGCTCCGGCACCAGCGGCAACAGCATCTTCTGCAAAATCATGCCCATCAAAACGCTCGCCTTTCAGCGCCACGAATAAACAGCCCGGCGTAACTTTGCGGGTATCAATGGTCACTTCGGTGATATCGATGCTATCGCCAATTAATTCAGCGTTAAGCAACTCGGACAAGAAATGCAGCGAGACCTTAATCATGCCAACACCCCCAACAAGCGGGCGACGGTCACGCGGTCGGAGTAATCCAGCCGGCGATTGCCAACTAATTGATAATCTTCATGCCCTTTGCCAGCAACCAACACCACATCGTCTTGTTTGGCTTGCATGATGGCACTGGTGACGGCTTCAGCACGACCATGAATGGCCTGCGCGTGACCGGCATCCAGCAAGCCGGCAAGAATGTCAGCGATAATAGCCTGCGGTTCTTCGCTGCGCGGGTTATCGTCGGTGACAACAACACGGTCAGCCAGTTGTTCCGCGATACCGCCCATAAGTGGGCGCTTACCTTTGTCACGGTCACCACCGCAACCAAACACACACCACAACTGGCCTTTACAATGCAAACGCGCCGCCGCCAGCGCTTTTTCCAACGCATCTGGGGTATGGGCATAATCGACCACAACTGTCGGTTTACCCGGCGCATTAAACACCTCCATCCGCCCGCACACCGGCAGCAATTGAGGTGCAGCGGCTAATAGCTGTGCCAGCGGGTAACCCAGTGAAAGCAATGTTGACAGGGCGACCAGAAGGTTACTGACATTGAATGCCCCCATCAGGCGGCTTTCTAACTGGCCTTGACCCCAGCTTGAGTCAAAAGCAATGCTGGCACCGTTGTCGTGATAGTGAACTTGGCTGGCGGAGAGCCACCGGCCATTCCAGCCCTGCGGAATATTGCCCGCCATACTGACGGCGACAGCTTGCGGCAACTGCCCTAACCAGCGGCGTCCTACCTCATCATCAGCATTAATAATTTTGTGTTCGGATTGATGGGTAGAAAACAGCAGCCATTTCGCCGCTTCGTAACTCGCCATATTGCCGTGATAATCCAAATGGTCGCGGCTTAAGTTAGTGAACACGGCGGCGGCAAACGGCAATGCCGCCACCCGGTTTTGAATCAAACCATGAGAAGAAACTTCCATTGCGGCGAAAGTGGCCCCTTGGTCAACCAAATTACGCAGCAAATGTTGGATATCAACTGCTGAGCCGGTGGTGTTCTCCGTCGGGATAACCTGCCCCAACAAACCATTGCCCACCGTCCCCATCACTGCGCTGGTTTCGCCCAGCGCTTGACTCCATTGGGCCAATAATTGACTGGTGGTGGTTTTGCCGTTCGTGCCGGTCACCCCCACCAAACGTAATGCAGACCCCGGCTGATGGTAAAATTGCCCCGCCAGTTTGGATAAGTGCTGATTCAAATTACGCAGATAAATAACCGGTACACCATGCATCTCGACCATACTGGCATCCGGCGCTACACCATCAGCTTCAGCCACCACCGCCGCCACACCTTGTGCGATGGCTTGCGGGATATAGCGACGCCCGTCCGTCTGATGGCCGACAACAGCGACAAACAAATCCCCGGCAGCGGCAACACGGCTGTCTAATGTCATTTCCCGTAGCGCACGCTCCGGGACGTCTAGCCCCCAAGGAGCGAGTAAGTCGCGCAAGTTACGATCTGCCACCTGAACCCTCTTTTTTATTAATCACTAATTCGCTTTTATCACCAGTGGGTAATGCATCTGGCTCAATGTTCATGGTGCGCAACACCCCGCCCATGATGGCACCGAACACCGGTGCAGAAACCGCACCACCGTAATATTTCCCTGCTTGCGGGTCGTTGATGACCACAACCAGAGCAAATCTAGGGTTACTCGCGGGCGCTACGCCAGCGGTGTAAGCGAGGTATCGGTCCATATATTTGCCATCTGGGCCGACTTTCTTGGCTGTACCGGTTTTAATGGCGATGCGGTAGCCTTTGATAGCCGCTTTGGTGCCCCCGCCGCCAGGTAATGCCACACTTTCCATCATATGAACCACGGTACGCACCAAGGGTTCGGGGAAAACGCGTTCACCGGCCACTGGCGGGTCAACTTTGGTAATCGACAGCGGGCGGTAAATCCCCATGCTGCCGATGGTTGCATAGACTCGCGCTAGTTGTAACGGCGTTACCATTAGCCCGTAGCCGAAAGAGAAGGTGGCCCTCTCTATGTCAGACCACCGTTGTTTTTTAGGATATAAGCCACTGCTTTCTCCGACCAACCCCAAATTGGTCGCTTTCCCAAACCCAAACTTTGAGTAAGTCTCTACTAAAGCTGAGGATGGCATCGCTAACGCCAGTTTAGAAACACCGACGTTACTCGACTTCTGCAAGATCCCGGTCACGGATAGCTCGGCGTAACGGGCCACGTCTTTAATCTGGTGGCCGTTAACAAAGTACGGCAAGGTATTGAGCACGCTGTTTTCTTTCACTACCCCATGCTGCAATGCCGTCATCACTACCATTGGCTTAACTGTGGAGCCGGGTTCAAAAATATCGGTTATTGCCCGGTTACGCATGGCATCTTTCGGCGTACCGGTCAAATTATTCGGGTTGTAAGATGGGCTGTTGGCCATCGCCAGCACTTCGCCGGTGTTAACATCGACCAGCACTGCGGTACCCGATTCTGCTTTGTTGAAGGCCACCGCATTGTTCAGCTCGCGATAGACCAGCGCCTGTAAACGCTCATCAATACTCAACACCAGATTGTGTGCCGCTTGGCTATCAACTGAAGAAATATCCTCGATGACGCGACCATAGCGGTCTTTACGTACCGTGCGCTCGCCAGGTTGCCCAGTGAGCCAGCGGTCGAAACTTTTCTCAACGCCTTCAATACCTTGGCTATCGATGTTAGTCACACCGATAATATGTGCCATAACCTGCCCAGCTGGATAATAGCGGCGGGATTCCTGGCGCAAATAGATACCGGGCAATTTCAGCTTATGGATGTAATCGCCAATCGCCGGGTTAACTTGGCGCGCCAGATAAACAAAGCGCCCTTTCGGGTTGGCGTTGATGCGGGTTGCCAGTTGGTCAAGCGGGATTTCCAGTGCATCAGACAGTGCTTTCCAACGCGAATCCAGTGTAATACCGCCGCGTTCGGTTAACTCTTTAGGATCAGCCCAAACCGCATTAACCGGAACACTAACAGCCAATGGGCGGCCCGAGCGGTCACTTATCATGCCGCGCGCGGTGGGCACTTCTTGTACCCGCAATGAGCGCATATCGCCCTCACGCACTAACTTATCGGGGTTAATGACTTGCAGATAGGCGGTACGCAGCATCAAGCCGACCAATGCCAACAAAATACAGCCGCATAGCAACGCAAAACGCCAGCTGATAAAGCTGGCTTGTTCTTCTTGGCGCTTTAACTTCCCGGGGCGCGCTGCTTTCATGCGTTACCTTGGCAACGTAGAGTCATGGTGGCGACAAATTCCTTTATTTATTAGAAAAACCTATTGCTGAACCACAATATTTTCTTGTGACGGATCAACATGTTGCATTTTCAGCTTGTCGGTTGCGATGCTTTCAACCCGGCTGTGGTCACCCAATGCATTTTCTTCCAAGATCAAATTACGCCATTCAATGTCCAGCGCATCGCGCTCCAGCACCAACTGCTCGCGCTCCGCAGTCAGTAGGCGCGTACGGTGCGCGGTGGTCACAACAAAAATGGCCGACACCAACACCGCGATCAGCAGAATGAGCGGGATCTTGGCATTACGAAACAAATCCCCGCCAATTACCCCGACCAGACCATGGCGTTCATTGCCTATCACGCGTTAACCCTCTCGGCAAAACGTAATACTGAGCTACGCGCCCGTGGGTTCTCGGCCACTTCGGCATCGGGCGGCATCATCTTGCCAACAGATTTTAAGCTGCGCCCGCCCATGCTGCGCAACTGGGCCTCCGTCAATGGCAAACCAGCCGGAACTTGCGGCCCACGGCTGTGATGTCGGATAAAGTTTTTTACAATGCGGTCCTCAAGGGAGTGGAAGCTAATGACGGATAAGCGCCCTTCAGGTGCCAGCACCTCAAGAGCACCATCGAGTGCGCGCTCTATCTCTTCTAATTCACTGTTGATATAGATGCGGATAGCCTGGAAGCTTCGTGTTGCCGGATGTTTGTGCTTTTCACGAAATGGGCTGGCGTTGGCAATCAAATCGGCCAGTTCTTTGGTGCGCGTCATCGGCTGTGTGAGATTACGTTCAACAATGGCCTTGGCTAGGCGCTTGGCAAAACGCTCTTCGCCAAACGTTTTTAGCACCCAGGCGATATCATCGGCACTCGCCTTCATTAACCAGTCGGCCGCAGATAACCCACGGGTGGGGTCCATGCGCATATCCAACGGCCCATCACGCATGAAGGAAAAACCGCGTTCAGGATCATCCAATTGAGGCGATGAAACCCCCAAATCCAGCAATATGCCGTCAATACGGCCGACTAAATCTAATTCCCGCACATAATGCGCCAAATCAGAAAAAGGGCCGTGTACGATAGAGAAACGGGGGTCGGTAATCGATTTTGCCGCTTCGATGGCCTGTGGGTCACGATCAATTGCTATCAAACGCCCGGCTGGCCCAAGTTGGGACAAAATCAGGCGCGAGTGGCCACCACGGCCAAAAGTTCCGTCAATATAGATGCCGTTATCACGGATGTTCAGGCCATTAACGGCCTCATCCAGTAACACGCTGGTGTGCTTGTAGTTGTTATCTACACTGTGGTTGTTATCTACCATGCTTATAGCGATAAGTCCTGTAGCCGCTCAGATAGAGGTTCCTGAGTGGACTGTTCTGCGTCGATGTCATCCTTGACTTGTTGATACCAGGTCTGTTCATCCCACAGTTCAAACTTGTTGAACTGCCCAACCAGCATCACTTCTTTATTTAGCCCGGCGTGCTGACGCAATGTTCCTGCAATCAGTAATCGCCCAGCGCCATCCATCTGACATTCACTCGCATGACCTAACAACAAACGCTGAACGCGACGTTCAGCTGGATTCATGCTCGACAGTCGGGATAATTTTTGTTCAATGACTTCCCATTCAGGGAGTGGATAAAGCAACAGGCATGGTTGGTGAAGGTCTATAGTACAGACCATCTGACCTTGCGACTCCTCATTCAGCAAATCCCGATAACGGGTAGGTACGGCAAGCCGCCCTTTGCTGTCGAGGTTAACCATCGTTGCCCCACGAAACATGACTGAGTTACCCCCTCATGACCCAATTCGCCACTTTACCCCACAAATCCCCACATTAAAGAGTTTACGGATGGTATGAAAACCTTGTCAAGCCAGAGCGGATGCGCTTTGACAATATTTATGGGTCGTTTTTAAGATATATCTCGTATTAGGGGCTATTTTCGCAGTTGAAATAGAAATTAACGTCATGATAAACGGGCTATTTTTCCGCCAGTAATTCTGGCAACTTAAATAAATAATAAATTGTCAATTAATTGACGCATTATTTCCTTCTGCAAGGAATGTCTCATTTTTAGTATAAAAATCGTACGGTTTAAAATTATACAACTTGAGCACAAAACCCGCGGCTACTGGCGTTCCCCCAGAAAAGCAGTGAAGTCAGCAGCGGAAGCTATGGCAACACAATAATACCCTTGATAACAACAAGTGTTAGCTGGCGCGACATTTTACTTCAATTAACTGATGGGGATTAATCTATTTTGAAATAAATCATTAGCGTCCATCTTTAACTACCGATGAAATATGAATGCCATCAGGCAGATAAATCTTAAATTAGGAAAAGACTGTAAATTAATTTTCCTCCTACTAATTATTTTTAATTTTCCCTCTGGGTATAACGTTACCCACCTTACCAGCCAAACATTTAACCTAATGTTTTTTAATGAAAAACATCTACAGTGACGTTTAAAAAACCACAAAAAGCCCGATTCCCCACAGTGAAAAGTATAAAAATCAGGCAAATGTTAAAAATAAAAATTTTAAGCTGGTTATATTATCAACAATAGAACGGTAAACTACACAAAAAGCAAAACATCAATACAATAATCTCAAATTTAAACAATGAGCAATACATAAAACCAATCATTATTATCAATGATTAGTATTCTGACAGAGTTTCCCCCCAATTAGGGAGTTAATAACCATGTTTTCAACTGAGTCCCGTCTGCGGAGTGCTGCAGCCGATACTTTTGCACTTGTGGTGTACTGTTTCGTCATCGGCATGGTAATTGAAATCGTGATTTCTGGAATGACATTCCAACAATCACTCTCTTCTCGGCTGGTTTCGATACCAGTCAACATCCTTATTGCCTGGCCCTATGGTGTTTATCGGGATGCATTCATCCGATTTGCTCGTCGTCATGCGGGAGAGCATGTTTGGGCGAGGAACCTGGCCGACTTGCTGGCCTATGTCAGTTTCCAATCGCCGGTCTATGCCATAATTTTATGGTCTGTTGGCGCAGATTTAGAGCAAATAACCACGGCTGTCGCGAGTAACGCGTTGGTTTCAATGGCAATGGGTGTGGCTTATGGCTACTTTTTGGAATATTGCCGCAGGCTATTTCGTGTTGCGGGCTATGTTTGAATTACCCGGCATATCTCAAGTTGCAGGTTTGTTGGCTACCCGCAATCACCCGAATCACTTACTTTGTCAGCTCATCGGGATGATGAGCCTCTAGTGAGGCTCACGCTACAGGCCAGCGCAAAATGTTGGATTAAACAACCTAACCGAAATTGGCTATTTGCGGCTTAAACTGCCGCGGCGGAATAAATTGCGACGAATACGGGTCAAACCCGGCTTTGGTTTATGCGGCTCATCTAAGCTGGCTAATACCAATTCGAGTACCCGCTCAGCAACATCCCGGTGACGTTGCGCAACTGCCAATACCGGGCATTCGAGGAAATCCAGCAGCTCATTATCACCAAAAGTGGCAATAGCCAAATTACTGGGTAGGCGGCCACTTTGTTTTAAAGTGACATCCATAACGCCCTGTAATAACTGGAATGAGGTAGTAAATAGTGCTTGTGGCATTGGGTGGGTCTTCAGCCATTCAGCGAACAGGGCACCAGCAGCTTCGCGCTCGTAGCTGTTGGCATACAGATAATCGACCTTGCGCGGATCGTCTTTCCACGCTTCACGAAACCCCATCTCGCGCAGAAAACTGACTGACAATTCTGGCAATGCGCCCAGATACAATACCGACTCCGCCGGGAAGGAACGCAACTCTTGCGCTAGCATCTGCGCATCTTCTTGGTCGGCCCCGACGACGCTAATGAAATGCTCCCGATCAAGCGCACGGTCAAGTGCAATGATGGGTAAGGGATCATTTGCCCAACGCTGATAAAACGGGTGCTCTGGAGGTAAGGCAGTCGAAACAATAATGGCGTCAACCTGGCGCTGCAACAAGTGCTCGATACAACGCATTTCATTATCGGGTTGATCTTCAGAACAGGCAATCAGCAGTTGATAACCCCGTTGGCGCGCCTGACGCTCCAAATAATTAGCTATACGGGTGTAGCTGGTATTTTCCAAATCCGGGATCACCAAACCAATCGAGCGGGTTCTCCCCGCACGCAATCCTGCCGCAACAGCATTTGGGTGATAGTTATGTTCCCTGACAACCGCCATAACTTTGTCTACTGTTTTATCGCTGACCCGGTACTGTTTCGCTTTGCCATTAATGACATAACTGGCCGTAGTGCGCGAAACACCCGCAAGGCGCGCGATTTCATCCAGTTTCACATTGACCCCTTATATACCTAATAAAATAACGTTGAGGCTAAACTATAATAGACATAGTTTAACCATGGATATGATCTAACAGCAGATCTCACTATTGAGCAACCGCTTTAACTGCCATATAACGCTATCTAGGTTAAAAAATAAGAAAAAAAAAGCCCAGCAAGTCTGCTGAGCCTGATGATTGGAGATTAGTCAGTATTAATCACCATGATTAACGCATGATTTTGTCACCACGGGATACACCAACAATACCGGAGCGAGCAACCTCAACAATTTCGGCCACTTCTCGCACAGCATTTAAGAATGCATCCAGTTTGTCGCTGGTGCCCGCCAGCTGTACAGTGTAGAGCGTGGCGGTCACATCCACAATTTGCCCGCGGAAGATTTCAGCGCAGCGCTTCACTTCTTCACGTCCATAACCGCTGGCCTGCAATTTCACCAACATGATTTCGCGCTCAACATGTGAGCCGGAAACCAGCTCGCTAACACGCAATACATCCACCAGCTTATGTAGCTGTTTTTCAATCTGTTCCAGAACTTTGGCATCACCCACAGTTTGGATGGTCATTCTCGACAGCGTGGGGTCATCGGTAGGCGCAACCGTCAAACTTTCAATGTTATAACCGCGCTGAGAAAATAGGCCCACCACTCGCGATAGAGCACCTGATTCGTTTTCTAGCAGAACTGATAAAATCCGGCGGCGCATAGTTATGTCCTCTCCGTTTTGCTAAGCCACATTTCGTCCATGCCACCACCGCGAATTTGCATTGGGTAAACATGCTCTGTTTCATCAACAGTGACATCCACAAATACCAGGCGATTCGTCTCGGATAATTGCTGTAAAGCACCCGCCAGCTTGCTTTCCAATTCATCAGGTGTACGAATGGAAACACCGATATGACCATATGCTTCGGCTAATTTAACGAAGTCAGGCAGAGAATCCATATAAGACTGTGAATGCCGACCAGAATAAATCATATCCTGCCACTGCTTCACCATGCCAAGATAGCGGTTATTCAGGTTCAAGACCAACACCGGCAAGTTATATTGCAACGCAGTAGATAATTCCTGAATATTCATTTGGATACTGCCATCGCCGGTGACACACACCACAGTTTCATCCGGTAACGCCAGTTTCACGCCAAGCGCGGCTGGTAGGCCAAAGCCCATGGTGCCTAACCCACCCGAGTTAATCCAATGGCGTGGTTTATCAAATGGATAGTAAAGTGCAGCGAACATTTGATGTTGGCCGACATCAGAGGTGACATAAGCATCACCATGGGTCAGGCGGTGCAGTGTTTCGATTACCGCCTGCGGTTTGATTTTGCCACTGTCTCGGCTGTAGCCCAAGCAATCACGGGCGCGCCATTGCTCAATGGACTGCCACCAATCACGCAAACTATCAAAATCTTGGGCGCAATCAAGTTGCGGCAATAACTCCAGCATTTGCGTCAAAACTTGTTTAGCATCACCGACAATTGGAATATCCGCTTCTACCGTTTTTGATATCGAGGTCGGGTCTATATCAATATGTACCACAGTGGCATTCGGGCAATATTTCGCCAGGTTATTAGTGGTGCGGTCATCGAAACGCACACCAACAGCAAAAATAAGGTCGGTATTATGCATGGCCATATTGGCCTCAAATGTCCCATGCATCCCCAGCATCCCCACACTTTGGCGATGTGTGCCCGGGAAGCTCCCCAACCCCATCAAAGAGCTGGTGACCGGTAAATTAAGCTTTTCCGCTAAAGCCAGTAACTCTTCATGACAAGCAGAGTTAATTGCCCCGCCGCCGACATACATAATAGGCCGCTTAGCCGCCAAAATAGTTTGCAAAGCGCGTTTAATCTGCCCGCGATGACCTTGCACCGTCGGGTTATAAGAGCGCAAACTGACCTGCTCGGGATAGGCATACGGCATTTTTACCGCCGGGCCAACAATATCTTTTGGTAGGTCAATAACTACCGGGCCTGGGCGACCTGTCGCAGCCAGATAAAATGCTTTTTTCAATACCGTTGGGATATCTTCGGTGCGTTTCACAAGGAAACTGTGTTTAACCACCGGGCGGGAGATACCCACCATGTCACATTCCTGGAAAGCATCGTAGCCAATCAGTGAGCTTGGTACCTGGCCAGAAAGCACCACCATCGGTACTGAATCCATATACGCCGTCGCAATACCGGTAATCGCATTGGTCGCCCCAGGGCCAGACGTGACCAGCACAACACCAACCTCGCCAGTGGCCCGCGCATAACCATCGGCCATGTGAACCGCACCTTGTTCGTGGCGCACCAGCACGTGATCGATGCCTCCGACCGTGTGCAGGGCATCGTAGATATCAAGTACGGCCCCGCCGGGATAACCGAATACATGCTTAACGCCCTGATCGATTAACGATCGGACAACCATCTCGGCTCCTGACAACATCTCCATGGGTTTTGCCTCCAGGCTTAGTTTGCTCAGTGGATAGCGGGAAATCATTTCCTCGAAATCCGGTAGGAAAGGCACAACGCCCCGTATTCCTATTCTTTGTTTGTTATAGTTCTAATGTTTATTAACATAATTAACTTATTAACATAACGTCAGAATTTCTGGCAGGCAAACAGCAATTCTCTGCCGCACAGGCAATTGTGTGGACCACAAACTGGATTTAGCCCAGCAAAAAAAATAAAACACTGCCTGAGACTCCAGCCACGTGTTTTTCCCACCACATTAATAGCCAATCATAGAACTAAATCAGGCTGAGAAATTTTACTAATTGGCGAGCGCAACATAAGAGAAGCCAGGCAAAAAATAACGCGGCAGGGAGATGATTGCTCAGAAAGTCAGCAACAGCCGCTATCATTAAGCAGATACCGGCTGTTGCAGAGAAATATTGATGCTTTAATCGCGATACATAGAGTCAATTTCATTCTGATAACGCTGGAGAATGATTTTGCGACGTAACTTCATAGTTGGCGTCAGCTCACCGGTTTCCATAGTGAATGGCTGTGGCAACAGGGTAAAACGCTTAACCTGCTCGAACTTTGCCAGCTCTTTTTGCATATCTTTTAGCCGTTGCTCAAACAAACTGACAATATGGCTGTGGCGCAATAGTTCAAATCTGTCATGGTATTTCAGGTTTATTGAGTGCGCATATTCTTCCAGTGACTCGAAACACGGAACAATCAGCGCCGAAACAAATTTACGGGTATCGGCAATAATGGCAATCTGCTCGATAAAACGATCCTGGCCCAGTGTGCCTTCAATCATCTGTGGTGCAATGTATTTCCCGCCAGATGTTTTCATCAAATCCTTCAACCGCTCAGTGATAAATAAATTCCCCTGAGCATCCAATGCCCCCGCATCCCCAGTTTTGAGCCAGCCATCCTCAGTGAAAGAATCGGCGGTATCTTGGGGTTTATTGAAATAACCGCGCATCACTATCGGGCCACGTACCTGGATTTCATTTTCAGCCCCCAGACGGACGTCAATCCCCGGCAGCGGCTTGCCGATCGAGCCAAAACGGAAATCTTGCTCTTCCCAGCAAGAGACGGTAGCGCAAGTTTCAGTCATGCCATAACCGTATTTGATATTGATGCCAATTGCTTGAAAGAAAAGAATAATATTATCATCAAGCCGGGCACCGGCCGCGGGTAAGAAACGCACCTTACCGCCCAAAACACCGCGTAATTTGCTCAATACCAAACGGTCTGCCAGCTGGTATTGCTGTGCAGATAACCACGATAATGTTTGCCCACCTTGCAGACTGTGGAATTTTCGCTCGCCACATCCTACAGCCCAGCGAAATAGCATGCGGCGATGCCATTTTGCCAGAGCAACTTTGTCATTAATGGCACTGAATACCTTCTCGTAGAAACGCGGCACGGCACACATGACGGTCGGTTTAACTGCTTGCATCGCGGCGCGCACCCAATTTGTGTCACTGATGTACACATTTTGTGCGCCAGTATGCATGACATAGAAACTCCAGGCCCGCTCAAAAACATGAGACAGCGGCAGGAAACTCAGAGAAGTGTCTTCAGATGTCAGGGTTAAACGCTGGTCATGTAGATAGAGCTGAGCCGCCATATTGCGGTACTCCAGCATCACCCCTTTGGGCTCTCCCGTGGTGCCCGAGGTATAAATCAATGTGAATAAATCGTCTAAATCACAACCTTCGATACGCGCAGCTAATAAATGCTGCTGGATTGCATCGGGTGGTTGTTCAAAATCCGCCAAATATTGGGCATATTCGCAGCCGTGTAAATCTACATTGGGGTCCAATACCACAATCTTGCGAAGCTGTGGGCACAGCGGCTTGAGTGTGATTGCAACATCAAACTGGGCTTGCCCGCCGACAAACAATATGCGCACGTCGGCATCATTGATGACGTAAGCGGCCTGGGCCGTTGTGTTGGTGGCATACAGCGGAACACTCACGCCGCGGACTTGCAGAATAGCGAAATCTGCCAGCGACCAAGCCATACTGTTATGAGCAAAAATCCCAATACGCTCTTGGATTGCGACCCCCAAAGACAATAAAGCCGCTGAAATCCGCGTCACATGAGCATCAACCTGCCGCCAAGTGAGCTGATTTTCACCCTCCGGTGACCATTCACGGCAAGCTATCTTGTCCGTTCTCTGGCTTATTTGTTGGCGCAAGCGGCGCACAAGGTGGTATTCATCTAATCTTGGGGTCATAACATCACAGCTCACTGATAAATCCTTCGTTAAAGTATACCACTGCTTTTTGGCCTGTTAGCTTTCAGCTTACAGGTGTTCACTTTTTCGCGCAGTCTACTCACTCTCTGGACTATGGCAAACAAAATTCAGCGCAGAAGTGTGAGCTGAAATAAATTTTCACCAAAAATACCTTGGTCAGAATAGTGAGGGAAGAGTCAGAGCTGATAAGAATGTTGGGCGAGATGGGATAATAATTGCAGCCAAGAAATATTTATTTCAATTCAGTTGCTGCTCTTGCCTGCTGCTGAGAATAAGATTATTTCAGCAGCAGATCTTCATGATAATAACTAAACAGGAATACTAAGTTGACTGAGTAGTTCTTTCATCCACTGATGCCCCCTATCTCTAGCAATAGATTCATGCCAAGTGAGATAACAGGGTCGGCATGTCTCCTCCCAAGGTAATGGAATAAGTTTCAGATTGAGGGTCTCACTGTGTGTTTGCACCAGCCAGCGCGGCGCAATGGCAACATAGCTAGTTTGAGACACAATATTCAGCACACTGTTCATATCAGTGCTTTCATACGCAATAGTTTGGGAACTGATGGCGGATTCATAATAGAAATCACTGAAAGAGCCCATTTTATCCAAAGATACCACGGCATGTAATTCAGAAAGGAGTTGTTCTTGAGTAATTGAATTATCAATTCGTGGATGGTCTTTAGATACTGCTAAAACCGACTCATCGTTAGATAATGATATATCATGAAAATCGGCGCGCTCAAAGTGCTTATAACCTATAACAAACTCAGTCTCTTGATACCGTAACTGATGCTCAACATTCTCATTAAGATAAGATCTAATAATAAGCTGAACATTGGGCGCTAATTGATTAACCCGCTGTATAATTTGTGCGGTCAACCTGATATCTAAAGGGCTACAAATAGATAAATTAAATACTCGCCCGCTGTTTTTGGCCTCAAACCCCGCACCGGGCAACTCATTTTGCACTAATTGCAGTGCCTGGCGTACCGGGCCAAAAAGCTGGCGCGCTCTGGCGGTTGGCTGAATACCTCGGCCATAACGGACGAAAAGTTCATCATTAAACATGACCTTGAGACGAGCAACAGCGTTACTCACGGCAGGTTGAGACATTCCCAATAACTGGGCTGCACGTGTCACATTATGCATTTGCATCACAGCATCGAAAACAGTTAACAAATTGAGGTCGACACTGCGTAAATGAACATCACTACCTTCCTTTTTAGTGACTTGATTGTCGGTTACTAAGTTGTGTTCAAACATGCTTAACTCCACTAAGCTTTATGCAGATGGCATGATTAATAAATAACCTCATAGATATTTATTACTGTTTCAAAATATCTTTGATCACTTATTATTAATGATACCAATATTCTCTTTAATACCTCAGCGAGGTAAAATCGAGTCTCATCCTTGTATAGGTGTAAAAATATAAACCACACCTAATGCATTTGGTGATCAGTAAATACTCATAGACAAACATATAAACAAGAAGAATATGCAAAATATTCCACATGGTGAATAAAACTAATCTACATTGTCAATAGCAAAGTAACGCCTCATTAGAATTAATAATAGAATCTTTGGCATAATCACATCACAAAAAGAGAAGGTTAACAACTATGGCATTAATGAATAATAAATTCTTCACTTATAACTTATTAATCCTTAATTACATTCAAAAATAATAAAAACAATACAAAACACCTCACCGATATAATTATTACTAATATAAATAGTCATGAAACATAAAATTTAATAACAAAACCAGGAGGATAAGATAAAATAATCAATATATAAATTTATTACTTATATAAATAAACGATAGAATTTCCGGGCGCTAACTTGCTGAAGAGTTAACTGATAATGTTTATTGAATCTCTGCACGTGATCCCCCCAAAAGCAGGTTTTAGCAAAGTGAGCGATAGCCCGTCAATAACCGCAACTCATAAAATCGCGAAAAAGCACAATCCCCCACATTCTGAATGTTATGCCAAACAAAGCAAAATCAGCGACCTTAAAAATCAGATTAAAAAACCTTTAAATTTAATTTTTAAGTTTTTTATGTCACTGGAAGGAATTCGGCATTGTCATAACCAGTTGAACACACCATTTTAAACAAATATTGACATAGCTACGAAATTCACGTATCAGTATATGCAGCATAATAATTTCACTGATGAGTAACTGAAAAATCATGTTCTATTCAACCCGTCTACTAGGCCTACTACTCAACGCATCTCTCTTGCGCGGTATGTTGGTGGACGGAAATCAGAACTGATTCAGCCATCAAGATTAACAAACCCGCGCAAATGCGCGGGTTTTTTTTTACCCGCCCAGCGTAAATGTAAACACGACAAGGAATACCCCATGAGCCAGCAAGTCATTATTTTCGATACAACATTGCGTGATGGTGAACAAGCATTACAAGCCAGCTTAAGTGTAAAAGAGAAGCTGCAAATCGCGCTGGCACTGGAAAGAATGGGGGTCGACATCATGGAGGTCGGTTTCCCGGTCTCCTCGCCAGGCGATTTTGAGTCGGTGCACACCATTGCTCAACAAATCAAAAACAGCCGGGTTTGTGCTTTGGCGCGCTGTGTTGACAAAGATATTGATGTGGCTGCCGAAGCTTTGCGCATCGCCGAAGCATTTCGGATCCATGTGTTTTTGGCCACCTCCACCTTACATATCGAATCTAAATTAAAGCGCTCATTTGACGATGTTTTGGCCATGGCGGTGCACTCAGTCAAGCGCGCGCGCAACTATACCGATGACGTAGAATTTTCGTGTGAAGATGCGGGCCGCACCCCAATCGATAACTTGTGCCGTGTGGTAGAAGCCGCCATTAATGCCGGGGCCACCACCATCAACATTCCGGACACCGTCGGCTACACCACGCCATATCAGTTCGGTGGAATCATCACCAACTTGTATGAGCGAGTGCCGAACATTGATAAAGCCATCATTTCTGTCCACTGTCATGACGATTTGGGTATGTCAGTCGCCAACTCTATCACCGCAATACAAGCCGGCGCGCGTCAGGTCGAGGGGACGATAAATGGTTTAGGTGAGCGCGCAGGTAACTGCTCACTGGAAGAAGTTATCATGGCCATCAAAGTGCGCGAAAACATGTTGGGCGTGCATACCGGTATTCACCATCAAGAGATTTATCGCACCAGCCAATTGGTCAGTAAATTATGCAACATGCCAATACCGGCTAACAAAGCGATTGTCGGTAGCAATGCTTTCGCGCACTCCTCCGGTATTCACCAAGATGGCGTGCTGAAAAATCGCGAAAACTACGAAATCATGACGCCAGAATCTATCGGCCTGAAAGGTGTGCAGTTGAACCTGACTTCCCGATCTGGCCGAGCAGCTGTGAAACACCGTATGGAAGATATGGGTTATCAAGATAAAGATTACAACCTGGATTCTTTGTACGACGCGTTCCTGAAATTAGCTGACAAGAAAGGCCAAGTCTTTGATTACGATTTGGAAGCATTGGCCTTTATTAATAAGCAGCAGGAAGAACCCGAACATTACCGCCTGGACTATTTCAGTGTTCAGTCTGGTTCCAGCATCATGGCGACGGCCTCAGTAAAATTGGTCTGCGGCGAAGAGATAAAATCAGAAGCGGCCACCGGTAATGGCCCAGTTGACGCGGTGTATCAGGCCATCAACCGCATTACTGACTACCCCATTGAATTGGTGAAATATCAACTGTCTGCCAATGGTCAGGGCAAGGACGCATTGGGCCAGGTGGATATTGTGGTTGACCATAAAGGCCGTCGTTTCCATGGCGTTGGACTGGCCACTGATATTGTGGAGTCTTCAGCCAAAGCATTGGTAAACGTTTTAAATAATATCTGGCGCGCCCATCAGGTAGAAATAGAGAAGCAGCGCTTGCAACAAAATAATCAGGAAATGGTGTAAACATGACGAAGACTTACCACATTGCGGTTTTGCCCGGAGACGGCATCGGCCCTGAAGTAATGGCTCAGGCAAACAAAGTATTGGACGCCGTGCGCCAGCGCTTTGGCATCAAGATTTCAACCAGCGCATATGATGTCGGTGGCGCAGCCATCGACCGTCATGGCAGCCCGTTACCGCCAGCAACCATTAGCGGATGTGAGCAAGCGGATGCCATTTTATTCGGCTCAGTAGGCGGCCCCAAATGGGAACATTTGCCGCCGGCGGAACAACCTGAGCGCGGAGCCTTGCTGCCATTACGTAAACATTTCAAATTATTCAGCAACTTACGCCCAGCACGTTTGTATCAAGGATTAGAAGATTTCTGTCCATTGCGCAGTGATATCGCCGCCAAAGGCTTCGATATTCTGTGTGTGCGTGAATTAACCGGCGGCATCTATTTCGGTCAGCCCAAAGGCCGTGAAGGTCAGGGCATGCACGAACGTGCGTTTGATACTGAAGTTTATCATCGCTTTGAAATTGAACGTATTGCCCGCATTGCTTTTGAGTCTGCCCGCAAGCGCCGCGGCAAAGTGACCTCGATAGATAAAGCCAATGTGTTACAAAGCTCAATTTTGTGGCGCGAAGTAGTGACCGCCATTGCGGCAGATTATCCTGATGTCGCTCTGTCACATATGTATATCGACAATGCCACCATGCAGTTAATCAAAGACCCTGCCCAGTTCGACGTCTTGCTGTGTTCAAACCTGTTTGGCGATATTTTGTCCGATGAATGCGCCATGATAACCGGCTCCATGGGGATGTTGCCGTCAGCCAGCTTGAATGAGCAAGGTTTCGGTTTATACGAGCCTGCGGGCGGTTCAGCCCCAGATATCGCGGGCAAAAACATTGCCAATCCCATTGCGCAAATTCTCTCTTTGGCCCTGTTGCTGCGTTTCAGCTTAGGCAAAGACGACGCCGCGGACACCATCGAAAGCGCCATTAATAAAGCATTGGAACAAGGCTATCGCACGGCTGACTTAGCGGGAGATGGCCAAACAATCGGCACGAATGAAATGGGCGATATCATCGCTAAATTCGTGGCTGAGGGGGTTTAATATGGGCAAGACTTTATATCAAAAATTGTATGATGCGCACATCGTTTATGAAGCTGTGAATGAAACGCCATTGTTGTATATCGACCGCCACTTGGTGCATGAAGTGACGTCGCCGCAGGCTTTTGATGGTTTGCGGGCCATGGGCCGCCCGGTGCGCCAGCCAAGCAAAACCTTTGCCACCATGGACCACAACGTCTCGACTCAAACCAAAGATATCAATGCCAGCGGTGAAATGGCCCGCATTCAGATGCAGGAGCTTATCAAAAACTGTGCTGAATTTGGCGTGTCATTATATGACTTAAACCACCCATTTCAGGGCATTGTGCATGTCATTGGCCCAGAGCAAGGGATGACGTTGCCGGGCATGACGATTGTCTGTGGTGATTCCCATACCGCCACCCACGGCGCCTTTGGCTCCCTCGCATTTGGTATTGGCACCTCCGAAGTCGAGCACGTACTGGCAACCCAAACCCTGAAACAGGGCCGGGCCAAGACCATGAAAATTGAAGTTAATGGTGATGTCGGCCCAGGCATTACCGCCAAAGATATTGTGTTGGCTATTATTGGTAAAACCGGCAGCGCAGGTGGCACCGGCCATGTGGTGGAATTCTGTGGTAGCGCCATTGCAGCGCTGAGCATGGAGGGCCGGATGACTTTATGCAATATGGCCATCGAAATGGGGGCCAAAGCCGGCTTAGTGGCACCGGATGACACCACATTTAACTATCTGAAAGGCCGCCAATTTGCCCCAAGTGGTGACCAATGGGAACAGGGTGTTGCGTACTGGCGCGGGTTGAAATCCGATGCTGATGCCAAATTCGATACTGTTGTCACCTTAGATGCCGCAGAGATTGCGCCGCAAGTGACATGGGGCACGAATCCGGGCCAAGTGATTGCTGTTAATCAAATCATTCCGGCCCCTGAATCTTTCAGTGATCCGGTGGAGCGCGCCTCTGCGGAAAAAGCCTTGGCTTATATGGACTTGCGCCCAGGTATCAAGTTAACCGACGTGGCAATTGATAAAGTGTTTATCGGCTCATGTACCAACTCGCGCATTGAAGATTTACGCGCAGCGGCCGCGGTGGCGCAAGGGCGCAAAGTTGCCCACGGGGTACAGGCTATCGTGGTACCCGGCTCAGGCCCGGTAAAAGCGCAGGCCGAAGCCGAAGGGTTGGATAAAATCTTTATTGAGGCCGGTTTTGAGTGGCGCTTACCGGGCTGTTCGATGTGTCTGGCGATGAATAATGACCGCCTGGAACCCGGCGAACGTTGTGCATCCACCAGCAACCGTAACTTTGAAGGGCGTCAGGGCCGTGGAGGACGTACCCATTTAGTTAGCCCGGCCATGGCTGCCGCCGCCGCCGTCAGTGGCCATTTTGCTGATGTGCGCGATTTATCCGCTGCCACCCACTAACCGGAGACACTGACATGGCTAAATTTACTCAACATATTGGTTTGGTCGCGCCATTGGACGCGGCGAACGTCGATACTGACGCCATTATTCCCAAACAATTTTTACAAAAAGTGACGCGCACCGGTTTTGGTCAGCACCTGTTCAATGACTGGCGCTTTCTTGATGATGCCGGCAAAGTGCCGAACCCGGAGTTTGTGCTGAATCTGCCACGCTATCAGGGCGCGACCATTTTGTTAGCGCGCGAGAATTTCGGTTGCGGCTCATCCCGTGAGCATGCGCCTTGGGCACTGACAGACTTTGGCTTCAAAGTGGTTATCGCCCCCAGTTTTGCTGATATTTTTTATGGCAACTCATTTAATAACCAATTATTGCCGGTCACATTAAATGAAGGGGATATTGATACTTTATTCCAATTGGTTAAAGAGCATGAAGGCACCGAGTTTACTGTCGATTTGACCGAGCAAACCGTCAATGCTGGCGGAAAGAGTTATTCATTCGAAATCGATAGCTTCCGTCGCCACTGCATGATTAACGGCTTAGACAGTATTGGCCTAACATTACAGCACGAAAGTAATATTTCAATATACGAAAAACAACAGCCAGAATTTCTGCGTTAATTATTTTCAGTTCATTTTGTGAGTATATTGTTGGTGTCAGGTACCCACCTGACCCAACAATTAAAATCTATCAAAATACTTATTGAAAACTTACCTTTCCCTCGTTAATTACTGTTATCCCAATCCAAATATTGTAATAATCAATCTGTTATATAACAGTGCCGTAACCTATTATATTGCATAAATATTAGTGTTGTTAATGTAGTTTATATTGCTTGTATTCTGTGCTAACGGCCACTTTTTTATTTTTTAAACACCGGTATGCTGCGCTCACCATCCACACCTAGAGGGCGCCTTATGACACGCATTGCATTGCGTTACCAAGCACGCATCTCCGGCGACAGCCGAGCTTGGTTTAATATTGATTATCGCCTCGCCAACGATTTCCCACGTTAACTCCCCATTGCTTATTCAGCTTAGGCTGAAAAAACTCATTTCTTTATTTTATTGCCGTCATCGGCCATACGGATTGTTATTTCCGCTCGCCAAAAACTGACTGCATTTTTAATATTAATATATACCCAAAGTCATTAGAATTGCAGATAGGCGACCAGTAAACCGATCCCGATAAGCTTATTTTAGTAGGTTAAAACAATTAAGTCATTCGGGTGGGCACTCGCGACTAATATCTCTGCGGCTTTAAATATGACGGGTATTTGGAGTCATAAGCCATGAAACGCATCCCTGAACCTTTCCGTATTAAAATGGTAGAAAATATTCGGATGACCAACCGGGAGGATCGTGAGAAAGCACTGATTGAAGCGGGTTACAACCCATTCTTACTGCCAAGTGAAGATGTCTATATTGATTTACTGACCGACTCCGGCACCGGAGCAATGAGTGATCGCCAGTGGGCAGGATTAATGATGGGCGATGAAGCTTATGCTGGCTCCCGTAACTATTACCACTTATGTGACCAGGTTAAGAAACTGATTGGTTACCCATTTACTATCCCAACACATCAGGGCCGTGGGGCTGAACAGATCCTCTTCCCCTGCCTGATTGCGAAAAAACAAAAAGCAGGTGGGGCTAAGAATCCGGTCTTTATCTCCAACTTCCACTTTGATACCACCGCCGCCCATGTCGAAATGAATGGGGCGAAAGCCATCAACGTCGTTACTCCAAAAGCCTTTGATACTGTGGCTTATTATGACTGGAAAGGCGATTTTGATTTAGACCAACTGACAGCCACTATTGCCGAGTATGGTGCTGATAACGTGGTGTCGATTATTACCACGGTCACCTGCAACAGCTCTGGTGGGCAGCCGATTTCAATGAGCAATATGCGCGAAGTCTATCGCATCGCTCAACAGCATAATATCCCGATCGTTATTGACTCTGCCCGCTTCTGTGAAAATGCTTGGTTTATTAAGCAACGCGAACCGGGCTATGGCGATAAGTCCATCAAAGAGATCATTCTGGAAATGTATCAGTATGGCGATATGCTCACCATGTCAGCCAAAAAAGACCCGATGGTGAACATTGGCGGTTTGTGCTGCTTCCGCACTGATGAGGACTTGTTCAGCGACGTTCGCATCCGTTGTGTCCCAATGGAGGGTTTTGTTACTTACGGTGGTCTGGCTGGCCGCGACATGGAAGCGCTGGCGATTGGATTGGAAGAGGGCATGAACGAGGACTTCCTGACTTACCGCATTGGTCAGGTAGAGTATCTCGGGGAGCGCCTGCGCGCGGGTGGCATTCCAATTCAATACCCGACGGGCGGTCATGCGGTGTTTGTTGATGCCAAAATTCTGCTGCCGCATATTCCAGCCGAGCAATTCCCAGCACAGGCGCTGAATAACTCCCTGTATCTGGAAGCGGGTATCCGCAGTGTGGAGATTGGTTCATTGCTGCTAGGCCGTGACCCGCAAACCGGCCAACAAAAACCATCGCCATTGGAACTGCTGCGCCTGACCATCCCGCGCCGGGTCTACACCAATGACCACATGGATTATATTGCCGATGCCCTGATTGCACTCAAATCACGAGCTGAGGAAATCAAAGGCTTAACCTTCACCTACGAACCCCCTGTTCTGCGCCACTTTGTAGCCCGATTGAAACCCATCGAGTAAACACCAAGCCCCATTCCCGACCACGCCCCCTGCCGCACCGGCAGGGGGAACACAGTGACAAAATTGCTACCTCTATAAGTGGTAAAACCACACGAGGACACCCGACTATGGCCCAAACTACATTAGAAAATCAGGTCACAGCAGCAAAAATTAAAACACCTTCTCTGCTCGGCGGCGCAATGATTATTGCAGGAACTATCGTCGGCGCAGGGATGTTTTCACTCCCCGTAGTGATGTCAGGGATCTGGTTTTATTGGTCAATTGCCGTACTGGTTTTTACCTGGTTTTGTATGCTTCACTCTGGATTAATGATCCTCGAAGCCAATCTCAACTATCATACCGGTGCCAGTTTTGACACCATCACCAAAGATTTACTGGGCAACGGCTGGAATGTGATTAATGGCCTGACTGTCGCCTTTGTGCTCTACATTCTGACCTACGCCTATATCTCCGCCAGTGGCTCGGTCATTCAACATACTTTGCGCGCCATGGGGATAGACTTCTCGGCCCGGCTCGGCGGCCTGTTTTTCGCCTTATTTGTCGCCTTTATTGTTTGGCTCAGCACTACCGCAGTAAGCCGCATGACGACGATTGTGCTGGGGGCCAAAATACTCACTTTCTTTATGACGTTTGGTGGGTTGTTAGGCCATGTCGAACCCGTAAAATTATTTAATCTGAGCGACGCCAACCCAAGCTACCTGCCCTATCTGCTGATGACGCTGCCATTTTGTCTCGCATCATTTGGTTATCACGGTAACGTCCCCAGCCTGATGAAATATTACGGTAAAAACCCACATCGCATCCGCAACTGTTTACTGTTTGGCACCCTGTTAGCCCTCGCGCTGTATATCATCTGGTTGATCGGCACCATGGGGAATATCCCACGCCCCCAATTTCGTGAAATAGCCAGTCAGGGCGGCAATATTGATGTGCTGGTCAGCGCGCTGGGGGGAATATTACAAAGTTCGTCAATGGATTTGTTGCTGACAGTGTTCTCAAACTTCGCCGTCGCCAGTTCATTTCTGGGCGTCACCTTGGGATTATTCGATTATCTGGCTGATTTATTTAAATTTGACGACAGCCGTTTAGGTCGGGCAAAAACAGCCGCCATCACTTTCCTGCCGCCAATATTGGGTGGGCTGATATATCCAGATGGTTTTATTTACGCCATCGGCTATGCCGGGCTGGCTGCCACTGTCTGGGCCGCCATTGTCCCGGCGCTGCTGGCCCGCGCCTCACGTAAACGTTTTGGTAGCCCGCTGTACCGGGTTTGGGGCGGTACTCCGATGATTGTATTGATTTTGCTGTTCGGGGCGATTAATGCCATCGCCCATATTCTATCCAGCCTGAACTTACTGCCCGTCTATTAAACAGCACACAGCGCCCTGCGGGGCGCTAAGCTTCTCTAACTCGCGCACAAATAATGAGTGAAAGGATGGCAAGGATCATGGCCATGACATACACCGCATTATGCCCCCAAGTTTCAGTTAATACCCCTTGCAGCACCCCAGCCAGAATCACCCCGGTTGAAATACTGTTCGTAAACAATGTCGTCGCCGCCCCGGCCCGGCCTGGCATTAAATCCTGAAAATAGAGCATACCTATCCCGGCGACAATGCCGATAAAAATGGCATTAAAAATCTGCAATAACATCAGCGCCGCTTTGAATTTGAATAACACCAGCCCGGTATAAAACAGCACGCCAGCCAGCACCGCAAACAGCATAATTTTGCGCTTCCCAAAACGCCGCACCGAATAACCCGCCAAGAGCATAATGGGGATTTCCAGCCCAGCCGCCGTGCCCATCAATAAGCCCGCCAACCGTTCAGGCAAGCCCAAGTTCGCCGTGATATATAAAGGCATATCAATGATATACATGGTATTGCACGTCCACATCAGCATCGAGGCAATAAACAGCAGTAGCACGTCTTTATCCGCAAACAGGCGGCCAGGGGCAGCCACCTTGGCATCCACCACCGGCTCGGCTCGCTTCACTGACGGCAGAACAAACCACACCACCAGCGCACTCAGTACAAAGATACCTGCAGCAATACTGAACATCAGGGTAAAGCCATAATTCAGCGCCAACATAAACGACAGCGGCGGCCCAATCACCCAAGCCAATGAAAGTTGCGCACGCATAATGGAGCTGAACATCACCACTTCGCGGGCCGAGCTATCGGCATATTCACGCGCCAAAGCAAAAATTTGCGGCATCGCGGTGTTGGCCACTGAGGCCAGCAAAACACCAGCAGTGATCAAAGTGAGATAATCACGATTAAAAGCAAATAACAGGCAATTTCCCACCGCCATCAGGTAGCAAACCATAATGAGTTTGCGGCGATCCCCGCGAGAATCCGAGCGCTTGGCCAGCACAAAACTGACCGTGATCCCGGCAATGGCATTCACGGTATAAAACAGCCCAACCCATAGCGGCCGCACTTTAACTTCGGTGCTTAAAAACAGACTCAAGGTCGGAGCCTGCAAAGCACCGGCAATACCGGAGAGAAAAGCCACCACAAAGAAAGCGAGAAAAACCGGATTGATACGACGGGAAAAGGTTAAAGCAGATTTCATTCCAGGCTCCAGCGCCAGAAACAGCCATGACTTCCTATGCTACAGAAGCGGGTAGATTTATATAGAGAAAACTATAAATTTACACCCGAATAATTGATGCCACTAACAATGCGATTGCATTCAGAACACCGGATAAAAAAAGCCAGTGGGATAAACCACTGGCTGGTGAAGTACACCATTACTCAGAAATTGTGGAACTCAGTACAATGTTTGACGCTTAAGGCCCCGCAAGACTAAATAACTCATAAAAACAATAAATTACAGTGTATGCTCGGTGCGGGCGATAATATCGTCCTGTGCATCCGGTGACAGTGCGGTGAAAAATGCCGAATAGCCCGCGACGCGCACCACTAAATCACGGTAGCGGTCCGGATGCTGCTTGGCCTCGAGCAAAGTCTCACGCGATACAATGTTGTATTGCACATGCCAGCCCAGATACTCCTCAAAGAAAGTGCGCAGCATCAGCATCAATTTTTCACGATCACGCGGATTATCTAACGTGGACGGATTCAATTTTTGATTGAGCAGCACGCCACCCAAAATCGCGGCGGTCGGTAGCTTCGATAGCGAGTTGAACACCGCCGTTGGCCCGAGATGGTCGGTACCCGAGGCCGGACTTGCGCCCTCCGCCAATGGGCTATGAGCTTTACGACCATCGGGTGTCGCCATGGTGGCCGCACCAAATGGCACATTGGCCGAAATGGATGAAGTTCCAGCATAATAGGTGCCACCAATAGGGCCGCGACCAAAACGGGTATTGTGATATTGCTTCAGCTCATCAATGTAGGTCTGATAGGCGCGCACCAACAGCTGGTCGACATCATCAACATCATTGCCATATTTCGGCGCTGAATTAATCAGGTGCTGGCGCAGTTGCTCGCCATTCAGGCCGGCAAAGTCATTGGCTAAGGCCGCAGCCAGTTGTTGTTGCCCGATAAGTTGTTGTTCAAACACCAATTTTCGCACCGCCGCCAAGCTGTTACCCAAATTGGCAATCCCGACTTGCAAACCTGATACCCAGTCGTAACGCGCCCCGCCCTGCTTAATACTTTTACCGCGCTCAATACAATCATCCACCAGCGCTGAACAGACAATATCGTGGGCATTCTCTTCCAGTACCGTATCCACCACACATTCAATTTCGATAGATTTGCGGGTGTAATAGCGAATCTGCGCATCCCATTGCGCCATGACTTGCGCAAAATCGGTAAAGTTACCTTGCGACAATCCCTGCTCTTGCGGCAAGAATACCTGACCGGAGGTGGCATCGCGGCCTTGCTCCAGCGCCGCCAACATCACTCTGGCAAAGTTGATGAAACTCATGCCGGTGCAACGATAACCCCACTTACCGCCAACCGCAGTTTCAATGCAGCCAATGGCGGCGTAATCATAAGCATCCTGTGGATCAACACCCAGCTTGATAAATTCGGGAATCACAATTTCGTCATTATTAAACGCGGGCATACCAAAACCACAGCGAATGACTTGCACACAAGCATCCAGAAAATCATCACTGATACCGGCATGATAGCGAACACTGAGATTAGGCTGAGTTGAACGTAAACGCCCGCACGACTCCAGCACCGCATAAGAGAGCGGATTGACGGCATCAATGGCCTTGCCCTGCACCAGGGTTTGCCCACCGATAGTGACGTTTTGATAAAGCGGGCTGCCCGCCGAGGCCTTGGAGTGCGAACCGGAGCGGATTTTGTTCACTTCCAGCAACTTAAGCCAACAGCTATGCAGCATTTCGATGGCTTTTTCGCGGCTGAGGGTGTTTTCCAGCTCAACATCGCGCCGATACCAGGGATACAAATATTGATCTAGGCGACCAAATGACACCGAGTGACCATTGGACTCAATTTGCAAAATCAGTTGAATGAAATAGCACAGTTGCAAAGCTTGCCAGAAAGTCTGCGGTGGCTGATGGGCAATGAGTTCACAGTTTGCGGCGATAGTCTGTAGCTCAATTCGCCGCCATTCACGGCGCTCTTCCTCTGCCATTTCCCGGGCCACAGCAGCATAGCGCTCAATATGTTCACTCAGTGCAACCAGAGAGATATCAATGGCTTTCAGGAATTGCTCTTTATGCAGGTCGCCCCAGTCGGTCAGTTGCAAGCGAGAGCGGCGGCCTGTTACTTTGTTGCGTAGGCCATCCAAGCCTTTTTCCAGCAATAGCGGAAAGTTAACCGCTAAATGCGCATCACCGGAGGTCATATTGCCTTCCGCTTTGATGATCCCGGTGGCTAGCAAGGCTTTTTGTTCGTCAGTAAACATGCCATAGCAGCGGTCTTGTACCGTTTGGCCACGCCACCAGGGGCACAGCTTATGCAAAACCGCTTTATCTTCTTCACTGACCGAGAACCCCGCGCCGGGGCGGTCGGCTAGCTGGTCAATTTCATTTTCAATCCAACTGACGGTATATTCAGGAAAAATCGGCGCGGCACGTAATTGACTCGCCTGATTACCAATAATCAGCTCATCATTTTTAATCCAAATAGTACGCAACTGTAAGTGATGGGCCAGCGCCAGCGCACGTCTCACCGGCAGCGGTTTATCCTGATGCTGTTGATAAACCTCAGTATAATTCTGCGCTCGCTCGGTGCAAACTGGCGGTTTTACAATATGAATCAGCGCATTTTTATGCTGTTTTGTCCGTTCGCTTAAGGTTACCAAATCGAGAGTCGTCATTGCGTCATCCTCTTAAAATTGCGGTAAGGCCCTTATCACGGGCATAGCTTTCCGCGAAGACCAGCAGGGAAGGTGCATCCAAGGGGCTACGGGCGGCCAGATACTCTTCACCCAGCAGGGCATATTTGTTGATACCCAGAGTGTGATAAGGCAAAAAGTGGATTTCTTTCACCCCAATTTCATCAGCAGCAAAATCAACAATCCCTTGTACCGAGCGGCGGTCAGCATTGAAATCTGGGATTAAGGGCACTCGCACCGTAATGCGGGTGCCCGCCGCCGCTAATTGGCGAAAATTATCCATCACCCGCTTGGCCGAACCGCCAGTCCACTGCTGAAAACGGTGCTCATCGGTGTGTTTCAGATCCGCCAACATCAAATCAAGCCACGGCAAAGAGGGGGCAATATAGCGCCATGGCGTATGCAAACAGGATTCCACTGCGGTATGGATGCCTTGCTGATGGCAACGTTGTAATAATTCAGCAGTAACATCCGGCTGCATAAAAGGTTCGCCACCAGATAATGTCACCCCGCCGCCACTGCGCCGGTAAAAGGGCAAGTCGCGCAGTAAGGTCGCCAGAGTGGCGTCAATATCAATTGGGCTGCCACACACTGTTAATGCCGCACTGGGGCAGCGCGTGCTTAGCGCCTGAACATCGCCGTCAGTCAAGCGCTGACGATGAATAACAATTTTATTATCAATATGTTGGATTGCTTGCGGGCAAGTCTGATGACACAAATCACAACCTGATAAACACAGGCGCGGGTCAAATAGCACCTCTGGATGGCGCGAGCGACTTTCTGGATTTTGGCACCAGCGGCAGCTCAACGAGCACCCCTTGAGAAATACCACACTGCGAATACCGGGGCCGTCATGAGTGGAATAACGTTGTAAGTTGAAAATCATCTTATTCCTCCCCTGGGGTGTGATCTCGCCGCTATTGCCGCAATAACCTGCTGTTATTGATGACCAGTATCTGCGTAATATAGGGAAAGAAAAATTGATGAAATTTGCTGAGGAGTTCCTCTTTTATGTCGGCCTCGCGCTTGCAACAACAGTTTATTCGCCTCTGGCAACGTTTTAACGGTTCCCCCACAGAAACCACGCTACAGGAGCTCGCCGACGTGCTCTGCTGCTCGCGCCGCCATGTGCGCTCGTTACTGGGCAGTATGCAGCAAGAGGGCTGGCTCAACTGGCAAGCCGAAGCGGGCAGAGGTAAGCGCTCACAACTGACCTTCCTCTATTCCGGGCTGGCACTGCAACAACAGCGGGCCGAAGAGTTACTCGAGCAAGATAATATTGACCAATTGGTGCAGTTAGTCGGGGATAAAAAAACCGTGCGCCAAATGCTGCTATCCCAGCTGGGGCGCAGCTTCCGCCAAGGAAAACACATTCTGCGGGTGCTCTATTATCGCCCACTGCAAAACCTGTTACCCGGCACCGCACTGCGCCGCTCAGAAACCCATATGGTGCGGCAAATTTTTAACGGCCTAACACGAATAAATGAGGAAAATGGGGAACTGGAAGCGGATTTATCTCATCACTGGCAGGCCATCAGTCCCTTGCATTGGCGCTTTTATTTGCGCCCGGCCATTCATTTTCACCATGGCCGTGAGTTGGATATGCATGATGTGATTGGTAGCCTGACCCGATTAATCCCCCAACCTCTCTTTGCACATATTACGGCGGTGCGCTCCCCCACGCCGTATGTGATTGATGTGCATCTCAGTACCCCAGATAGCTGGCTGCCGTGGTTATTGGGCAGTGTGCACGCCATGATCTTGCCGCAAGAGTGGGAAAATCAACCGGACTTCCGGCGACATCCTATTGGCACTGGCCCTTATTCGGTGATTCGTAATCACCACAGCCAATTGAAAATTCAGGCGTTTGACAACTATTTTGGTTTCCGCGCATTGGTTGATGAAGTCAATATCTGGGTCTTACCGGAGCTATCTGAGGAGCTGGTTTACTCTGGAGTGCAATTGCAGGCGGACGATACCAGTAAAAATGAGCTGGAAAGCCGCTTGGAAGAAGGATGCTACTTTTTGTTATTCGACCAGCGCTCTCCCCAGACTTGCCCTCCCGAGACCCGCCGTTGGCTGTGTGAACTGATAACCCCGGTCGCCCTGCTCAGTCACGCCGATCCTTTTTATCAGCACTACTGGTCGCCCGCCTACGGCATGTTGCCGCGCTGGCACCACAACCGGCTCACCGCATTGGAAGCGAAACCCGAAGGTTTGACCGAGCTGACGCTGACTTTTTACAGTGATCATTCCGAATTTGATGCTATCAGCCAAACACTGACCCAGTTGCTGGCCGCCCAAGGCGTAACATTGAAAATACAAATAGTGGATTACACTCAATGGTATCAGGGGGATGCGCAGAGTGATATTTGGCTTGGCAGCGCCAACTTCTACTTGCCGCTGGAGTTTTCCCTCTTCGCCACCTTGTATGAACTGCCGCTACTGCAATATTGCCTGGACGAGGAACTACACCAAGATGTTGAATTATGGCGTAATAATGCTCTTCCCATGGCGGAATGGAGCCAACGATTGGTCAGCCAGAATCAATTCCATCCGCTGTTCCATCACTGGCTAGAATTATATGGCCAGCACAGTATGCGCGGGGTGCGCATGAACACATTAGGATGGTTTGACTTCAAATCCGCCTGGTTTACACCGCCAGAGGGATAAAGCGGCTTTCACCCGTCCAGATTAATCTCTACAATAGCGCCGTCTCAACGGGGTGCTAAAGGGGGTTTTTCCCCATTTGGCTGAGAGTAAACCCGTCGAACCTGATCCGGTTAACACCGGCGAAGGGATTTGAGAAAGAGAACATCGCCCCCACGCGGCTGATGTTAGCTACCGCCTCAGATACCTTTGCCACCTTTATTCCTAAGGAGTGCAAAGTGTTTAAATGTATGATTCCCTGTTTGTTTTTACTCTCTGCGGCGGCAGTTGCTGCGGATAAACCGACATTGACGGTGTATACCTATGACTCCTTTGCCGCCGACTGGGGCCCTGGGCCGGCGATAAAAAAAGCCTTTGAAGCAGAGTGTGATTGCCAACTGAAATTTGTCGCGCTGGAAGACGGGGTTTCGCTGCTAAACCGCCTGCGGATGGAGGGCAAAAATAGTCAGGCCGATGTGATTTTAGGTTTGGATAACAATCTGGTTCAAGCCGCAGAGCAAACCGGGTTATTTGCGCCAAATCAGGTAGATACCAGCCAGCTGACTTTGCCGGAAAAGTGGCAGAATAAAACTTTCGTCCCCTATGATTATGGCTATTTTGCTTTTGTATATGACAAAAACAAATTGCAAAACCCGCCCAAAAGCCTGCAAGAATTGGTCGACAGCAGCGCGCCGTGGAAAATCATTTATCAAGACCCGCGCACCAGCACCCCAGGCCTCGGTTTAATGCTGTGGATGCAAAAAGTGTATGGCGATAAAGCCCCGCAAGCATGGCAGCAACTGGCGAAAAAAACGGTCACCGTGACCAAAGGCTGGAGCGAAGCTTATGGTCTGTTCCTCAAAGGTGAGGGGGACTTAGTGCTCAGCTACACCACCTCCCCGGCTTATCATCTGATTGAAGAAAAGAAAGCTAACTATGCCGCGGCTGATTTTAGCGAAGGCCACTATTTACAAGTGGAAGTGGCTGGCATGGTCGCGTCGAGCAAACAACCAGAGCTGGCACAGCGCTTTATGCAGTTTATCGTCACCCCGGCATTTCAAAATCATATCCCGACCGGTAACTGGATGTATCCGGTGATAAAAATGGATTTACCGGCCGGATTTGACACCCTGACAGTGCCGCAAAAAGCATTGCAATTTGATGCAAAAGACGTGGCTGATAATCGTGGCAAATGGGTTCAAGCATGGCAATCCGCCGTCAGCCGCTGATCCCCGCCTGGCTGTGGCCGGGGCTACTGGCCGCCTTGCTGATAGTCGGTGTCGCGCTGCTGGCGTTCGGCGCTATCTGGCGTCACGCCCCTGCGGCAGACTGGCAAAGCATCTGGCATGATAGCTATTTGTGGCATGTGATTCGTTTCACTTTCTGGCAAGCATTTCTCTCTGCACTGCTGTCGGTCACCCCGGCGATTTTTCTGGCCCGGGCCTTATATCGCCGCCGCTTCCCCGGCCGCCAACTGATGCTGCGCTTATGCGCGATGACGTTGGTGCTGCCAGTGCTGGTCGCCATCTTTGGCATTTTGACCGTTTATGGCCGCCAAGGGTGGCTGGCGGGGTTATTTGGCTGGCTGGGGCTGGAATACCGCTTCTCACCTTATGGTTTGCCCGGGATTTTACTGGCGCATATCTTCTTTAATATGCCACTGGCGACCCGCCTACTCTTGCAGTCATTGGAAAACATTGCCGTGGAACAGCGCCAATTAGCCGCACAGTTGGGCATGAATGGCTGGCAGCATTTCCGGCTCGTCGAGTGGCCCTATTTACGCCGCCAGATTCTGCCCACCGCTGCACTGATTTTTATGCTGTGTTTCGCCAGCTTCGCCACCGTGCTCTCTTTAGGCGGCGGGCCGCAAGCTACCACAATCGAGCTGGCTATCTATCAAGCGCTCAGTTATGACTACGATTTAGGGCGCGCGGCATTACTGGCACTGATTCAACTGAGTTGCTGCCTCGGCTTGGTGGTGCTGAGCCAACGGCTAAACTCGGTGTTGGCGGTGGGCAATACCCATGGGCAAAGTTGGCGCAACCCGCAAGACAGTTATGGCGCGCGCCTTGGCGACACACTGTTAATTGGCGCGGCATTATTATTGATGGTGCCGCCATTGCTGGCCGTCGTGATTGATGGCAGCAATAAAACCATGCTGACAGTGTTGCAGCAACCGGCACTGTGGCAAGCTTTCTTCACCTCTCTGGTCATCGCCATTGGGGCCGGATTATTATGTATTACCCTGACCATGATGCTGTTGTGGAGCAGCCGTGAATTGAAACTGCGCCAGCACGCAGCTTACGGGCAAGCATTGGAAGTCAGCGGGATGGTGATTCTGGCGATGCCGGGCATTGTGTTGGCGACCGGCTTTTTCTTATTGCTTAATGACACCCTGGGTTTGCCACAATCCCCTTACGCGCTGGTGATGTTGACCAATGCGCTGATGGCCGTGCCCTATGCTTTAAAAGTGCTGGATAATCCGATGCGGGACCTTGCCTGGCGCTACACACCGCTGTGCTTATCACTGGATATTCGCGGCTGGCACCGTTTGCGCCATATTGAGCTAAGTGCGCTGAAACGCCCGCTGGCTCAAGCACTGGCCTTCGCCAGTGTGCTTTCTATCGGGGATTTCGGCGTGGTGGCATTATTTGGCAACGAGCATTTTCGCACCTTGCCATTTTATCTTTATCAGCAGATAGGATCTTATCGCAGCCAGGATGGTGCGGTCACCGCTTTGCTGTTGCTGCTGCTGTGTTTCCTGCTATTTACTTTGATTGAAAAACTGCCGAGCCGCCATGCTAAAGCTTGAGAAAATCACCTATTTATATGACCACTTACCGATGCGTTTTGATTTGCGCATTCAACCCGGTGAGCGGGTGGCCATTCTTGGCCCCAGTGGGGCGGGTAAAAGCACGCTGCTGAGTTTAATTGCCGGGTTTTTAGCCCCCGCCAGCGGCCGTATGTTGCTGAATAATCAAGACCATACTATGACGCCACCCGCGCAACGGCCAGTGTCGATGCTATTTCAGGAAAATAATCTGTTCGCCCATTTGACTGTTGAGCAAAACATTGGCTTGGGGTTGCATCCGGGGCTAAAGCTCAATCACGAGCAAAAATTACGCTTGCGCCACATTGCTCAACAAGTGGGATTGGAACAGTGCCTCGAGCGGCTACCGGCGCAACTTTCTGGCGGCCAGCGCCAGCGGACAGCACTGGCACGCTGCTTGGTGCGCAGCCAGCCCATCCTGCTGCTGGATGAGCCATTTTCCGCGCTCGATCCGGCCCTGCGCAATGAAATGCTGCAATTGGTAGAGAATGTCTGCGAAAATCGGCAATTGACCCTGTTGATGGTATCGCACAATCTGGATGATGCCGCCCGCATTGCCGAGCGCACCTTATTAATTGTCGATGGCCGTATTTACTATGATGGCCCCACCCAAGCATTGGTCAACGGCAGTGCGCCAGAAGCCAGTGTGCTGGGCATTATCACCCGCTCGTAACCGATTATGTTGCCAATACTTTCCACAACAGATGACGGTAAAGTGGCATGATTGGCTGCATATGGAGCCAGGTAAAACTGGCAATCGCCACCATAATGGCAAGCAGCGTCACCCAGCGCAAACGGGCCAAAGGCAACCATTGACTCAGGCGGTCCGGGCTGCGTTTGCCAAAACGCCACCAGCGCCATGATAACCACAATGCCAACCAAATCAGCATCACCACCGCAAATAGCAGCCATTTAAACATATAACTGTTGGCGCTCTGTGGGATATCAATGGCAACGCCGGCCAGTATGCCGGGGAAGAAATAGACCGGCGGCCATGTCAGGCAGCCAATCACATTCGGTAAGGCGAATTTCACTGGCGGTAAATTTAGCATCCCCGCGACCATTGGAACAATCGGCCGGGCCGGGCCAATAAAGCGCCCCAGCAACACCGTCGCCATACTGTGGTTATGCAAGGCGTGCTCGGTTTTATCCAACAGTGATTTATGTTTTTTCAGGAAAGACCAACGATGCAGCGGCGCTTTAAAACGGCGACCGATAAAATACGAGACCCAGTCCCCAACCAAACAACCCACTGTTGCGGCAGCCCAAGCAGAATAAAAGCCCACTTCGCCGCTGCCAATCAACGCGCCCACAGTGGTCATCATGACCGTGCCGGGCAGTAACATGCCGACCAGTGCCAAAGACTCGAAAAAAGTGACTAACATGACGACAAATAGCGTGAAAGCCAGAGATTGCGTCAGTAAATGTAATAAATAGGCTTCCATAAATTTGTCCGTTGGTTAATACCCAAAATTCAGGCGCGGGGGATTGTCCAGCCCATCAAGAAATGAGTCAATCAGCGAATTGTATGAATTAATAGTAAATCATCATTGAAATAGACAATTACTGTATAAATAACCATGCTAAGGTAGCATGAGTTTTCCGACATTATTTCTTAATTATAGGACAGTCGCGTGGCACAACCCCGTCAGGGCTTCCTGCTCACCCGCCACTGGCGAGACACGCAAGCAGGCACCGAAGTTGAATTCTGGTTAGCCACCGATGAAGGGCCGCAGCACATCAGGCTGCCGCCGCAACCTTCGGTGGCATTTATCCCGGCCGAACAGCGCCAACGGGCTGAAACCGTGCTGCGTAATGAACGCCGCTGGCAACTGCGCCCTCTTGAGTTGTCCGATTTCCACCAACGCCCGGTATTGGGCCTGTATTGCAGCCAACATCGCCAATTAATTCGCCTGGAAAAACTGCTCAGAGAAAGCGGTGTGAATGTCTATGAAGGCGATATTCGTCCGCCGGAGCGATTTCTCATGGAGCGCTTCATTACCGCGCCGGTTTGGTTTAGTGGCGAAGAAAATGGCAACGGCCCATTGCTCAATACGCAAATGAAACCGGCAGATGACTATCGCCCGCAACTTAAGCTGGTGTCATTGGATATCGAAACCAGTGAGCACGGCGAGCTTTACTGCATTGGTTTGGAGGGGTGCGGCCAGCGGCAAGTTTACATGCTAGGGCCACCCAATGGCCATTTGGCAGATGAAACCGCGCTGGATTTCAAGCTGGAGTATGTCGCCAGCCGCCCATTGTTACTGGAGAAACTCAACCAATGGCTGGAGACATATGACCCCGATGCCATCATTGGCTGGAATCTGGTGCAATTTGATTTGCGGGTATTACAAAAACACGCCGACCGCTATCAAATCCCCTTGCGCTTTGGCCGGGGCGGTAGCCTGCTGGAATGGCGCGAGCACGGCTTTAAACAGGGGCATTTTTTTGCCTCTGCTGCCGGGCGATTGATCATTGATGGGATTGAAGCGCTGAAATCCGCCACCTGGAATTTCCCATCATTCAGCCTCGAATCAGTCTCACAAACCTTGCTGGGCGAGGGGAAAGCCAGTGACAGCCCCTATCAGCGGATGGATGAAATTAACCAGCGTTTTGCCAATGACAAACCCGCACTGGCACATTATAACCTGAAAGATTGTGAACTGGTGACGCGGATTTTTGCCAAAACCGAGCTGCTCAGCTTCTTGCTCGAGCGCTCAACCGTCACAGGGCTGGCGGCGGATCGCAGTGGCGGCTCGGTCGCGGCTTTTACCCATCTTTATGTGCCGCGCATGCACCGAATGGGCTATGTTGCGCCCAATCTAGGCGAGTTGCCAGAAGAACACAGCCCCGGTGGTTTTGTCATGGACTCACAACCGGGATTGTATGACTCGGTCTTGGTGCTCGACTATAAAAGCCTGTATCCCTCAATTATCCGCACTTTTTTGATTGATCCAGTTGGGTTAGTGGTGGGGATGTCCCAGCCGGATGAACAACATTCAGTGCCCGGCTTTCGTGGTGCCTGGTTCTCGCGCGAAAAACACTGCCTACCGGCGATTGTTAACCAGATATGGCAGGGCCGGGAGGCCGCAAAACAGCAACAAAACAAACCCTTATCCCAGGCATTGAAGATAATTATGAATGCCTTCTATGGCGTTTTGGGTTCCAGCGGCTGCCGTTTTTTCGACCCCAGATTGGCCTCATCGATAACGATGCGCGGCCACGATATCATGCGCCAAACCCGTGAATTGATTGAGGCACAAGGTTATCAGGTCATTTATGGCGATACCGACTCAACCTTTGTTTGGCTGAAAAATGCCCACAATGAAGAACAGGCAGCATGTATCGGCAAAGAGCTGGTGCGCTATGTTAATCAATGGTGGCAAACCCATATCCGTGAAACCTATGATTTACCCTGCGCGCTGGAGTTAGAATTTGAAACCCACTATCGGCGCTTTTTGATGCCCACCATTCGGGGCGCGGAGCAAGGCAGTAAAAAACGCTATGCCGGGCTGATTTCCACCCCCACAGGCGACCAGATGATCTATAAAGGGCTGGAAACCGTGCGCACAGACTGGACGCCGCTGGCCCAGCAATTCCAGCGCGAGTTGTATCTGCGGATTTTCCAGCAGCAACCCTATCAAGATTATGTGCGGGATTATGTCGCCCGCACGCTAAACGGCGAATTAGACGAACAGTTGATTTACCGTAAGCGCCTGCGCCGACGGCTAGATGATTATCAGCGCAATATTCCGCCACATGCCAGAGCGGCGCGTCTGGCTGATGAGTTTAATCGCAAACTTGGCCGACCGCTGCAATATCAAAATGGCGGGTGGATAAGCTATGTAATGACCACCGCAGGCCCCGAGCCCCTTGAAACCCGCCAATCCCCCATTGACTATGATCACTACCTAACGCGCCAGCTACAGCCAGTGGCAGACGCTATACTTCCCTTTATGCATGATGACTTCACGACACTGATAACCGGTCAAATGGGGCTATTTTAATCATAATTGAGTGGTTTTACAGGTGACGAAGCGCTCGCCATCTATTACCATAGCGCCCTTGCCAAAATTCGCATCAATCACATTAACATAATCGACTGGCCGTCATTATCCGCGTAACCGGATGCTGTATTTCAGACAGACTCGTCAACCACGTAAGCGGCGTGGGCGGTAAACTATTGCCAGTAATTTTATTTAGTCACTATAAGCATTTATTTTACAAAGAATTTTTCACCAATAACTGTCCAACAAAAAAATCGAGCCGATAATTTATGCCTTTTACACTTGGTCAACGCTGGATCAGCGACACAGAAAGCGAACTTGGATTGGGTACTGTCGTTGCCATTGACGTACGCATGGTCACCTTACTGTTTCCCGCAACCGGTGAAAACCGCCTTTACGCCAGAAATGACTCGCCCATCACCCGCGTCATGTTCAATCCGGGTGATACCATCACTAACCACGAAGGCTGGCAGCTGAAAGTGGAAGAGGTATCTGAGGAAAATGGGCTGATTACCTATATCGGCACCCGCCTAGATACCGAAGAAACCGGCGTTTCCATGCGTGAAGTTTTGCTCGATAGCAAACTGACTTTTAGCAAGCCGCAAGACAGACTATTTGCCGGCCAAATCGATCGTATGGATCGTTTCGCCCTACGTTTCCGCGCCCGTAAATACCAAAGCGAGCAGTTCCGTCTGCCCTGGAGTGGCTTGCGCGGTATCCGTGCCAGTTTGATCCCACACCAATTACATATCGCTTATGAAGTGGGCCAGCGCCATGCACCGCGCGTATTACTGGCCGATGAAGTGGGATTGGGTAAAACCATCGAAGCTGGCATGATTATCCACCAGCAGCTGCTGTCTGGCCGGGCTGAGCGCATCCTCATCGTAGTACCGGAAAGTCTGCAACATCAGTGGCTGGTCGAAATGCTGCGCCGCTTCAATCTGCGCTTCTCGCTGTTTGATGACAGCCGCTATTCCGAAGCGCTACTCGACAGCACCAATCCATTTGAAACCGAACAGATGGTGATTTGCTCACTGGATTTCGTACGTCGCAATAAGCAGCGCCTGGAACAATTGGCGGATGCATCTTGGGATCTGCTGGTAGTGGATGAAGCTCACCATCTGGCCTGGAGCGAAGAGGCCCCGAGCCGCGAATATCAAGTTATTGAGCAACTGGCCGAACATATTCCCGGCGTATTGCTATTGACCGCAACCCCCGAGCAACTGGGCCAGCAAAGTCACTTTGCCCGCTTGCGCCTACTGGATCCCGACCGCTTCCACGATTACGAAGAGTTTGTTAATGAGCAGCAAAAATATCGTCCAATCGCCGATGCAGTCACCTTGCTGTTGGGCGGTGAGCACTTAGCTGACGACAAACTGAACCTGTTGGGCGAGCTCATTAATGAGCAGGATATTGAGCCGCTGCTGAAAGCAGCCAACAGCCAAAGTGAAGATAGCGAAGCTGCGCGTCAAGAACTGGTCACAATGCTGATGGACAGGCATGGCACCAGCCGTATTTTGTTCCGCAATACACGTAATGGCGTAAAAGGTTTCCCGCACCGTGTTTTGCATCAGATTAAGCTGTCATTACCGACGCAATATCAGACAGCGATTAAAGTATCCGGCATTATGGGGGCCAAGAAACCCCTGGAAGCGCGCGCCAAAGACATGCTTTACCCGGAGCAAATCTATCAAGAATTTGAGGGTGAAAATGCCACGTGGTGGAACTTTGACCCGCGCGTTGAATGGCTGCTTAACTACCTGATTGCTAACCGCAACGAAAAAGTGCTGGTTATCTGCGCGCAAGCCGCCACCGCATTGCAGCTCGAACAAGTATTGCGCGAGCGAGAAGCTATCCGTGCCGCCGTGTTCCATGAAGGTTTATCGCTGATTGAACGTGACCGCGCAGCGGCCTATTTTGCATCTGAAGAAGATGGCGCACAGGTGCTATTGTGTTCAGAAATCGGCTCTGAGGGGCGTAACTTCCAATTTGCTTGCCAGTTGGTAATGTTTGATTTGCCCTTTAACCCAGACTTGCTTGAACAGCGTATTGGCCGCTTGGACCGTATTGGCCAAAACCGTGAAATCCAAATCATGGTGCCTTATCTGGAAAATACCGCGCAGGCCATACTGGTGCGTTGGTATCACGAAGGTTTGGATGCTTTTGAACATACCTGCCCAACCGGTCGCACCATTTATGACAGTGGCTATCAGGAATTAATTACCTATCTGGCGACGCCGAATGAACAGGAAGGGTTGGATGAATTTATCCACACCTGCCGCCAGCAGCATGAGGGGTTAAAACTCCAATTAGAACAGGGCCGTGACCGCCTGCTAGAGATGCACTCCAATGGCGGTGAGCATGGGCAAGAACTGGCGCAAATCATTGCTGACCAAGACAATGATGTGAATTTAGTCAGTTTCGCCCTGAATCTGTTCGATATCGTGGGGATTAACCAAGAAGACCGCAGCGATAATTTGATTGTGCTGACGCCATCTGACCATATGCTAGTACCCGATTTCCCTGGGCTGCCGCAGGATGGTTGCACAGTCACATTTGATCGCGAACAAGCCTTATCGCGCGAAGATGCCCAGTTTGTCAGTTGGGAGCACCCCATTATCCGTAACGGTCTGGACCTTATCTTGTCAGGCGACACCGGTAGCTGCGCAGTTTCTCTGTTAAAAAACAAAGCATTACCGGTGGGCACTCTGCTTGCTGAGCTGGTCTATGTGGTTGAAGCACAGGCGCCGAAGCACCTGCAACTGACTCGTTTTTTACCCCCGACACCGGTGCGGATGCTGATGGACAGAAATGGCACCAATTTGGCGGCGCAGGTTGAATTTGAAAGTTTTAATCGCCAACTGAATGCCGTCAATCGCCACACCTCCAGCAAACTGGTCAATGCAGTGCAGCAAGAAGTTCATACCATGCTACAACAAGCAGAAGCATTGGTTGAGGGACAAGCGCGTATATTGATTGAATCAGCCAAGCATGAAGCGGACGATAAACTGAGTGCTGAACTGGCACGTCTGGAAGCACTGAAAGCGGTTAATCCCAATATTCGTGATGACGAAATAGAGGCTCTGGAACATAACCGTAAAATGGTGCTGGAAAACCTGAATCAGGCCGGCTGGCGTTTGGATGCTATCCGTCTGGTCGTGGTAACACACCAGTAATCCTCAGCAATAACAACCAGTTACTGGGATACCCTGCATTTTAAAAGCTGCAGGGTATAGTAATGGAGTAGTAATGGAACCCTATAACCCTCCCCGCGACCCATGGCTGCATATCCTGTATCAGGATGAACACATCATGGTGGTGAATAAACCTAGCGGGTTACTTTCAGTACCTGGCCGTGCTGCGGAACATAAAGACAGCATAATGACACGTATTCAGGCCGATTATCCTGCTGCTGAATCTGTTCATCGGCTGGATATGGCAACCAGTGGCGTGATTGTCGTCGCACTGAACAAAGCCGCGGAGCGCGAACTGAAGCGGCAATTTCGGGAACGTGAGCCGAAAAAGTCTTATCTTGCACGAGTATGGGGCCATCTAGCGCAAGATGAAGGGTTGATTGACCTGCCTTTAATTTGCGACTGGCCGAATCGGCCCAAACAAAAAGTGTGTTACGAAACTGGAAAACCTTCCCAAACTCAGTATCAGGTGTTATCCCGCGATGCTGACGGCAGTACTCGCGTCAAGCTATCCCCCATTACGGGCCGTTCACACCAACTGCGGGTGCATATGCTGGCGATGGGTCATCCTATCTTGGGGGATCGGTTTTATGCTCATCCAGAAGCAAAAGCGATGGCATCCCGATTACAGCTACATGCGCAGGAATTATGTATTACTCATCCAGAATTTGGCACAGCAATGCATTTTAAATGTGAAGCTCCTTTTTAATATTTATTAACCTTAATGAGCCACCGCACCCTAAATGCGGGGCGGCCTCATTACATCTCAATTGACGATTAGAGAATAAATATAATATTTTAACATTACAAACAAAAATAAAAACAACAAATTGGACAATAATACTTTCTTGCCTATGCACCAATAAAGGAATGTTATTATGTCTACAGCCGAAATTTGCTCAAAAGATGCTATTAACTCAGAGAGTATTAAAGGAGAGAAAATAAGAAGCCGCATCCACCGGTTTGATAAAGGTGATATTGATGCATTGGCTGGGTATTCCATCAGCATGAATACTCACTCACAAAACAGGCACCACCAAGGGAACACCACACCAAGCGAAGCAGAAAGAGAGAAAAAGAAAGCAATTGAATTACAAAACATTTCTATTCAACAGAAAGAAGATTCATATAAAAATGATAAAGAACTTACTTTTTTTCTTCCTAAAGAAAAAGGGAATTATCGCAGTGAAATATCCGCGACCGGCGCAATAAAAATAGATAGTGAGTCATCCTATTCATTTGATTTTAAAGCCACATCCCTACCTAACGACTTGATTATATATCAAATAAGAGAACTGGGCGGTAGCATGAAGACTCTGGGGGGTGACCGCCCCTCTTTCGCCTTGCGCATAAAACAAGATGGGGCGCTAATGTGCACATTCAACAGTGTCAATCAAAGCAACTTACCCACGGAAGCTAATGACAATACGTTCCAGAATGAGAATATATTATTAAAGAATATTGAACTAGGGAGATATTATAATATAAAAATTGGTACAATCATGGAGCGGGATCACCCAGAAATTAAAATATCAATTGATAATGAACTTATATTTCAGCGAGCCCCCCCCTTTGGGGCTTTAGATTCAAAAACATTTTATAGTAAGTATGGTGCTTACGCTGCTCAGCAGAAAAATAAAGAGGGGAGCAGTGATTCTGAAGTCAGTTTTGATAATATTAAAGAAGTACATTATCAATATTCCCCTCAGATAATAGCCATAGAGAATACCTGCCCGCCATCATTACCGCTGCGTTAATACTTTAAAACGGCATTTTGCATGCAAAGAAAGAGCGAAAGAGGTCAAATATCAGACATCTTTCGCTCCGTGTTACTTAAACCCTTTCTCGCGCTTAATCAAATCATAGGCGGCCTGAATTTCTTGGGCTTTTTGCTTCGCCATCTCCATCATTTCGGGCGGCAAACCTTTCGCCACCAATTTATCCGGATGATGCTCCCCCATTAATTTACGATAAGCCCGTTTGATGGTCACACTGTCATCGGTGGTGCTGACCCCCAGCACTTTGCAGGCGTCTTGCAGTGTCGGGCCACGTGATGCTTGCTGGTAGCCCCCCTGAGAGTAGCCGCCCTGCTGGCCTTGCCAACCACCATGGCCACCAAACTGACGCCCACCTTCAATCATGCTCAGGAACTGATCAAACTGACCGCGCGAAATCCCCAGCTCTTCAGCAATCACATACAACACTTGCCGCTCATTGGGATGCAAAGAGCCATCAGCAAATGCGGCCTGCAACTGAATTTCCAGAAACATCCGAATTAAATCAAAACGGCCAAAACAAACGCCGCGCAGTTCCTGCAATCTTTCCCGTAATGGGAACCCACTCTCTTTCCCCTCACGAAATGCTTGCTGTGCCGCGGTTCGGGCTTCGCCATGCAATTGCATTCTATCCATCAATTGGCTGGCAAGTTGAATATCAACCTCCGTCACTCGCCCTTTGGCCTTGGTTAAATGCCCCATAACCTGAAAAGTGGCGCGGAAAAAAATTAATTGTCGTGTTTGTTGATCGGCAAAATAGCCGCGACGCTTAGTGCTGCGCGCCTTGTCGACCATATGGCCAACAAGCAACCCCAGAATTGCACCCCAGACTCCACCGGACAGAAAGCCCAATATCAGACCGAGCAGTTTTCCCCAATACTGCATATACTCCTCAATTCATCATGCCGTCAGTCAAAATTTGCATTATCATACTCGGCATTCAGCTCAGCGCCTAACAGCGAGACGTGTAAACGGCCGGATTTAACACTAGCGCAACTGTGATGAGTAATATAGTCTCAGACCGTTTGCCGGCATGATGCCCCCCGATGACGGAACACCAAAACCGCGTATGAAAAAAAGATTCCCAACACTGCTGGCCACATTGATATGGACGGCACTATATAGCCAGCACACCCTGGCTGACCTTGCCGAGCAATGCATGCTTGGCGTACCGACCTATGACCAACCTTTGGTCACCGGCGATCCTAATCAGCTGCCGGTGCGCATTAATGCGGATAAAACCGAAGCTAATTATCCGGATAATGCCCTGTTCACGGGCAATGTTGTTGTTCAACAAGGCAATAGCACGTTGACGGCTAATCAGGTCGAACTGAATCAAGTACAGAAACCGGGTGAAGCCATCCCGGTTCGCACCGTCACTGCGACCGGTGATGTTAATTATGATGATCCGCAAATTAAGCTGAAAGGCCCCAAAGCTTGGTCAAACTTGAATACCAAAGACACTGATATGAACAAAGGCAACTATCAGATGGTGGGGCGTCAAGGGCGTGGCGATGCGGATTTAATGAAATTACGTGGGCAAAACCGCTATACCATTTTGGATAACGGGACGTTTACCTCCTGCTTACCCGGTGATAATAGTTGGAGCGTCGTGGGCTCTGAAGTTATCCACGACCGCGAAGAGCAAGTAGCAGAAATCTGGAACGCCCGCTTTAAAATTGGCAAAGTACCGGTGTTCTATAGCCCATATATGCAATTGCCAGTTGGCGACAAACGCCGATCCGGTTTTTTGATCCCTAATGCCAAGTACACCAGTAATAACGGCTTTGAGTTTATGCTGCCGTATTACTGGAACATAGCCCCCAACTTCGATGCCACCATTACGCCTCATTACATGGAGCGGCGTGGCATGCAGTGGCAAAACGAGTTCCGCTACTTGCTGGCTCCGGGTTCAGGCACCATGGCCCTGGATTGGCTACCCAATGACCGGCTATACAAAGGGGCCAATGGCACAGAGCAAGACCCAACCCGTTGGCTGTTCTACTGGGGCCATTCCGGTGTAATGGATAAATTCTGGCGCTTTAACGTCAATTATACCCGCGTTAGTGACCCCAATTATTTTACTGATTTAACATCACAATACGGTTCAACCACTGACGGTTATGCCACACAAATTTTCAGTGTTGGCTATGCTAATGAGAACTGGGATGCCACATTGGCCTCCAAGCAGTTCCAAGTATTTAATAATGCCGGTAACAGTAATGCTTATCGCGCCCAGCCGCAGTTGGACATGAATTACTACAAAAATGACATCGGCCCATTTGATTTACATGTCTATGGTCAAGCAGCCAAATTTACCAGCGTCAATCCGGATAATCCGGAAGCCAGCCGTTTCCATGTCGAGCCGTCTATCAATCTGCCCTTGTCCAACAGCTGGGGTAGCTTGAATACGGAAGCAAAATTACTGGCAACTCACTATCAGCAAGATATTCCAAATGGCTTTGCCCGCTACTATTCCAGTGCTAATGGTGGTGAAGCAGCGCCTAATTTGCAGGATTCTGTTGACCGCGTCATGCCACAATTTAAGATGGACGGCAAAGTGGTCTTTGACCGGCCAATGGATTGGGCGACGGACTTTACCCAAACATTAGAACCGCGCGTACAGTATCTTTACGTTCCTTATCGGAATCAGGATGATATCTATATTTATGACACCACATTGATGCAGTCGGACTACTCCGGCCTGTTCCGTGACCGCACTTATAGCGGCCTGGATCGCATAGCTTCAGCGAATCAAGTGTCTACCGGTTTAACTTCGCGCATTTATGATGATGAACTGGTTGAACGTTTTAACGTTTCAGTAGGTCAAATCTATTACTTCAGCCGTTCGCGGACAGGTAATAGTGAAACCATCGATAACAGTGATGATACTGGTAGCTTGGTTTGGGCTGGTGATACATTCTGGCGTATTAATGATCAACTGGGTCTGAAAGGCGGCGCACAGTATGATACCCGCTTGGGGAGTTTGACCCTGGGTAACGCGGTAATGGAGTATAGGAAAGACTCAGAGCGTATGATTCAATTGAATTATCGCTATGCTAGCCCGGAATATATTCAAGCGGCAGTACCAAACGTGAAAAGTCCAGGTTATCAACAGGGGATTTCCCAAGTCGGTACTACTGCCAGCTGGCCGATTGCAGACCGCTGGGCATTGGTTGGCGCGTATTATTATGATACCAAGGCCAATCAGCCTGCCAGCCAATTGGTTGGTGTGCAGTACAACACCTGCTGCTGGGCCATTAACTTGGGGTATGAGCGGAAAATCACTGGTTGGAACGCAACTAATGAAACCAGTAAATATGACAACAGAGTCAGCTTCAATATCGAATTACGCGGTCTGAGCAGCGACCATAGTCTGGGTACTGCGCAGATGTTAGGCTCGGGTATCCTGCCTTATCAAAGTGCATTCTGATACTGTGTAACACACTGAATACAGTGAATTTTAACCCGCGAAAGCGGATTACATAAATGGAAAAGGTATGAAGAACTGGAGAACGCTTATTCTCGGATTGGTTGTCTGTGCCAATACCGCGTTCGCAGCACCACAAGAAGTTGATAAAGTTGCCGCTGTGGTTGATAACGGCGTAGTTCTGCAAAGTGATGTCGACGGACTGTTACAATCAGTGAAACTGAATGCGCAGCAAGCAGGGCAGCAAGTTCCGGATGATGCGACATTGCGCCATCAAATTCTTGAGCGCTTGATCATGGATAATATCCAATTGCAGATGGCCAAGAAGATGGGGATCACCATCAGTGACGAAGCGCTGGATAAAGCTATTGCGGATATCGCCGCGCAAAACCGGATGACGCCAGCTCAAATGCGCAGCCGTTTAGCTGCCGATGGCCTGAATTACGACACTTATCGTGAGCAGATCCGCAAAGAAATGCTGACGTCAGAAGTGCGTAACAATGAAGTGCGACGCCGTATTACTATTCTGCCCCAAGAAGTTGAGTCGTTAGCCAAACAAGTTGGCAACCAAACCAGCGGTGATGCAGAACTGAATCTCAGCCACATTCTGATCCCCCTGCCGGAAAACCCGTCTCAGCAACAGGTTGATCAAGCTGAAGACCTGGCTAACAAATTGGTTTCCGATATCAAAGGTGGCGCTGATTTTGGTAAATTGGCCATTGCAAACTCCGCTGACTCACAGGCGCTGAAAGGCGGCCAAATGGGTTGGGGTAAATTGCAGGAGCTGCCTTCTTTGTTTGCCGAAAGACTGCAATCGGCTAACAAGGGCGATGTTGTCGGCCCAATCCGTTCCGGTGTTGGCTTCCACATTCTAAAGGTCAATGATATCCGCGGTGCGGATAAAACTATTTCAGTGACTGAAGTCCACGCCCGTCATATCTTGCTGAAACCATCACCGGTTATGACCGATGACCAGGCTCGTGCCAAATTAGCGGCGGCCGCAGCAGATATTAAGAGCGGGAAAGCCAACTTCGCCACCATCGCCAAAGAGATTTCGCAAGACCCAGGTTCTGCGATGCAAGGTGGTGACTTGGGTTGGGCATCGCCAGATATTTATGATCCGGCGTTCCGCGATGCCGTCATGAAACTGCAAAAAGGCGAAATCAGCGCACCGGTTCACTCCTCTTTCGGCTGGCATTTGATTCAGGTTGTTGATACCCGCCAGGTAGACAAAACCGATGCAGCCCAGAAAGACAGAGCGTACCGTATGCTCTTTAGCCGTAAGTTTGCCGAAGAAGCTCAAACTTGGATGCAAGAGCAACGTGCAGCAGCTTATGTGAAAATTCTCGATGGTAGTGATGCTAAACCACAATAATCGTATTGTTATTACCCCCGGTGAACCCGCCGGGGTGGGGCCGGATTTAGTCGTCGCCCTAGCGCAACAGGATTGGCCTGTTGAGTTGGTGGTGTGCGCTGATCCGGCCTTACTCCTTGCTCGTGCCAGTCAGCTTAAACTGCCATTGCAGCTACGTGAATACCAGCCAGATAAAACAGCATTAGCGCAGCGCGCTGGCACACTGACAATTTTGCCGGTGAAAACCGCCGCCGAGGTGGCACCTGGCAAACTTGATGTCAATAACAGCCGCTATGTTGTTGAAACACTGGCTAAAGCCTGTGATGGTGCCATCAGTGGCGAATTTGCCGCCTTGGTCACCGGCCCAGTGCAAAAAAGTATTATCAATGATGCCGGGATCCCTTTTATCGGGCATACCGAGTTTTTTGCTGACCGCAGCCACTGCCCGCGGGTCGTGATGATGTTGGCAACTGAAGAGCTACGGGTGGCGCTGGCAACTACTCACTTGCCTTTACTGGCAGTACCTGGCGCCATAACACAGGCTAGTCTGCACGAAGTGATCACCATCCTTGATAGTGACTTGAAAACCAAATTTGGTATTCGCCAACCGCAGATTTATGTCTGTGGGTTGAATCCTCATGCGGGCGAAGGTGGTCATATGGGCCATGAAGAGATTGAGACCATTATTCCGGCGCTCGATGCACTGCGCCAGCAGGGAATAAATCTTATCGGCCCGCTTCCCGCAGACACATTATTTCAGCCTAAATATCTGCAACATGCTGATGCTGTCCTTGCCATGTACCATGATCAAGGGCTGCCAGTGTTGAAATATCAAGGGTTTGGTCGGGCAGTGAATATCACTCTCGGGCTACCTTTTATCCGCACATCTGTGGATCACGGCACCGCTTTAGAACTCGCCGCAACCGGTTCTGCCGATGTCGGCAGTTTCATTACGGCATTAAACTTAGCCATTAAAATGATAAATAACAGCAATGAATAATAGAGTCCACCAAGGGCATTTTGCCCGCAAACGCTTTGGACAAAACTTTTTAAACGATCAGTTTGTCATCGACAGCATTGTCTCCGCTATCCATCCGGTTCCTGGTGAAGCGGTTGTTGAAATTGGCCCCGGTTTAGGTGCATTAACTGAGCCCGTGGCTGCGCGTATGGATCACATGACGGTCATCGAGTTAGACCGCGACTTAGCCGCCCGTCTGGCCAGCCATCCCCAGCTGAAAGACAAGCTCACTATCCATCAAGAAGATGCGATGAAAATCAACTTTTCGGAGTTGGCCGAGCGCGCCGGGCAGCCATTACGCGTGTTTGGTAACTTGCCATACAACATCTCAACCCCGCTAATGTTCCATCTTTTCAGCTATACTGATGCAATACGTGACATGCATTTCATGTTGCAAAAAGAGGTGGTTAACCGCTTGGTAGCCGGGCCGAACAGTAAAGCATATGGCCGCCTGACTGTGATGGCGCAATACTATTGCAACGTCATACCGGTGCTGGAAGTGCCGCCAACGGCGTTCACTCCGGCGCCGAAAGTTGATTCAGCGGTGGTGCGCCTAATTCCTCATGTACAGATGCCTCACCCAGTGGGCGATGTACGTATGCTTAGCCGCATTACCACACAAGCTTTTAATCAGCGCAGAAAAACGGTGCGCAACAGCTTGGGTGACCTGTTCACCCCTGATCAATTAATCGCGTTAGGGATTGACCCAATACTACGGGCTGAGAATATTTCGGTCGCGCAATACTGTAAGTTAGCTAACTGGCTTTCAGCTCAATCGACACCGCAAGAATAAGCAGGAGCATATGATGATTGAACAGCCCCGAGTTTGTATACAGGTGCAAAGTATCTACGTGGAAACTCAGTCGATACCCGACGAAGAGCGTTTTGTCTTTGCTTACACCGTGACGATTCGTAATTTGGGCCGTTCCAATGTGCAACTGATTGGTCGTTATTGGTTAATCACCAATAGTAATGGTCGGCAGACCGAAGTTCAGGGTGAAGGGGTTATCGGCGAGCAGCCGCTGATCCTACCTGGTAATGAGTTCCAATATACTAGTGGTGCTGTGTTAGAAACACCGCTGGGTACCATGGAAGGACATTATGAAATGGTTGACCACCTCGGTCAGGCTTTCCGTACTGCGATTCCGGTCTTTCGCTTAGCGATCCCCGCCCTGATCCATTAACCCTGATCTCAATTATGTCGACTTATCTTATTGGTGATGTCCATGGCTGTCTCGATGAGTTGCTTGCGCTGTTGGCGCAGGTCAATTTCGCCCCACAGCAGGATACTTTATGGCTAACCGGTGACTTAGTTGCCCGTGGCCCAGCCTCACTGGATGTGTTGCGCTACGTTCGCTCATTAGGGCCTGCTGTGCGCATGGTTCTGGGTAACCATGACCTCCATTTACTGGCCGTTTATGCTGGCATCAGCCGTAATAAACCCAAAGATCGCATTACTCCACTGCTGGAAGCACCCGATGCTGACGAGCTGGTGAATTGGCTCCGCCGCCAGCCAGTCTTGCAAGTCGATGACGAGCTAAAATTAATCATGGCCCATGCGGGGATCACTCCTCAGTGGGATATCGAAACAGCTCAAATGTGTGCCCGTGAAGTCGAAGCTGTCTTGAGTAGTGATAGCTACCCCTTGTTCCTTGATGCCATGTACGGTGATATGCCAAACAACTGGTCACCAGAGCTCACAGGGCTAAGCCGTTTGCGTTTTAGCACCAATGCATTGACTCGCATGCGTTTTTGTTTCCCTAATGGGCAATTGGATATGATCTGTAAAGACACCCCAGAGAATGCCCCCGCCCCTCTTAAACCCTGGTTTGAGCTGCCGAGGCTGGTCAGTCCCGAGTATTCAATCATCTTTGGTCACTGGGCATCACTGGAAGGGAAAGGTGTCCCTGAGGGGATTTACGGGCTGGATACAGGTTGTTGCTGGGGCGGCAATTTAACCCTCCTGCGCTGGGAAGATAAACGTTATTTCACACAGCCAGCTTTCAAGGTCGAAGCTGAAATAAAGGCCATTGATGGGTTGGCTGGAATATCAGACGATCCCCCGAATTACCTGTAATAATTTAAAGGCGCGTAACCTTGCGCAGTTCCATACCACCGCAATTTAGGACGGCTCAACCATAAGAAAAAAGCCCATTAAAATGGGCTTTTCAAGTGCAAGATGGGAAGATATCCGCTCACGTTTAACGCCGCTCCAAAATCTCGAAACAATAGCTATGTGAATTAGCATCGTCTGCATCATGGAACTCACTAAAAGTACTTTCCCATTCATCTGGCTCATAATCTGGAAAGTGAGTATCGCCGCCAACTTCTGCATCAATATGAGTGATATACATACGGTTAGCACGGTCTAAGAATTGCTTGTAGACACGCCCGCCGCCCATCACCATCACTTCTTCCACCTCACCCGCTAAAGCCAGTGCATCATCAATAGAGCTGGCCCATGTCACCCGGTTATCAGCTCCAGGTTGGCTGCTGATAACAATATTCAAGCGCCCCGGCAGAGGGCGGCCAATAGACTCGAATGTCTTACGACCCATAATTACCGGTTTATTTAGTGTGTTACGTTTGAACCACGCTAAATCAGCCGGTAAATGCCATGGCATGGCGTTTTCCATACCAATAACGCGATCCGCTGCCAATGCAGCGATCAGGCTGATAATCATTGTTAAACCCTGTAGGCTGCTAGAGCCAGTCCCGAAAAATTGCTCACACTATACGTAAAGCCTAATCCAGCGTCGATAGCGATAAGCGGGCTAATCACACATATAAGACAGCTCCTAGCCGGATACAAAAAACAGGGAAGAAAAAAACCTTATACACCAGGACGTTTGCGATATAACCATAATCCTGGAAGGGATAAACCAATCGACAACGCGCCAACAATAAATGATGCTTTTAAGAAGTTGGTCACCATTGTGGACATTAAGGCCTCGCTATAGCCCAAATGAGAAATTTCGACTACCGAGATCATCGCGGTATAAGCAGAAATCCCTGGAAACATAGGAATAACAGCGGCAACAGTGAATACTTTCGGATGCGCCAGTAACCAGCGTGACCAATTAATCCCAATCATCCCGATCATGATTGAAGCTAATAATGACGCGGGTTCGATATCCATACCAAAATGAATCATTAGCATGCGCGAACCGTGCCCGAGAGCACCCAGCAATGCACAATACCGTAATGCCCGCACCGGCACATTAAATACCATAGCAAACCCCAGCGCCGGAATCGCCGCCAATACCATATCTTGCAATAATGCCCAGAGTAAATTCATCACCACCCCCGCAATCCCCACATCGCCATTGCGAATATCACCCCAATACAGGTTGATAGCGTTAATAAACTCGCCATTGTCCAACGAGCCAGCCCAGTATTAACATGCCCTTTAAACATATCGGCGACCGCATTTATCAGTGGGAATCCGGGAACTAACAGCAGCACGCTGGCGGCCATTGCGACACTGGAAGCTTGTTGGAAAAACGGTAAACGCATCAATAGCCCTGAGACGGATGTCGCGACAAACGCCGTGATACAGAAGTTAATCAGTGGATTCATATGGCGAATGGTTAAACTTTGGCGCACAAACATCGCCAGTCCACTGGCCAAGAAAGTGATCGTGAATGCATCCCAACCGCCACCATTTAGCCGGCTAAAACAGCCACATGATAAGGCCACCATCACCACCACTAACCAGCGCGGATAGCGCAGCGGCTTAATATTCTCAAAGCGTTTTTCCACATCTTTTGCATCTAACAAATGATGTTCCACCATAATCACAATATGCTGCACCTCCGTCACGACGTGCATATTGATGCCCCGGTCAATATTTTTGCGGGTGGAGGTCAGACAATTACCTTGGCTAATAGTGGTTAATACCACGGCATTGGCCGAGATGGAGCTTTCAACACTGTCCATCCCCAGCGCCATACCAAGACGGGCGGATAGCTGCTCCACCAGCATACTTTCGGCCCCGTGTTGCAGCAGCAGCAATGCGCATTTGATGCACAGCCGTGTAATTTCGCGCTGCTTCTGATCCGCTACCTCACTGTTTATCACATTATCCAAGCTCATATTCGTGCATCACTATCCGTCAAAAGAGTAAAAGATAAATGCTCAATTCCATCACGGCTGATAACCCAGCCGCGCGCTGAACAAAGAAGAATTAATGCAGGGAGCACCCAGTGGCGCTATTATCGTCAGACAGCACCACTTTCACTCGGTAATCCTTATGCTTGAAACCTCTTTATTTGTCGCGACAATTGCTACATTGGGCATGCTCTCCCCCGGCCCCGATTTCTTTTTGGTGATTAAAAATGCCGCCCGCTATCGCCGCCCCGCAGCAATGATGACCGCACTCGGCGTCATCTTGGGCGTTGCTACCCACATGTCTTACTGCGTGGCTGGCCTGGCGGTGGTTATCACCACCACACCCTGGCTGTTCAATTTTTTGAAATATGCCGGTGCCTGCTATTTGATATGGATTGGTATTCAGGCGCTGCTGTCGCGCGGAGCAAGTAAACTCAGCATCGATAACGCCACACAATCCCCCATCACACTGAAAGCCGCCTTCTTGCAGGGATATCTTTGCAATTTATTGAATCCCAAAGCGACTCTCTTCTTCCTCGCCGTTTTCACACAAATATTACAGATTAACTCCGGCGTGGGTGAAAAACTGTGGTACGCCTCAATCATCTGGCTACTGGCCGTTATCTGGTGGCCTTTGCTGGTCATTCTGATTCAAAGTGCGCCAGTGCGCCGTGGTTTGGCGAAAGCGCAAAAAGTGGTCGATAAATTACTGGGCGGCCTGTTGATAGGCTTAGGTATCAAAGTCGCCTTAAGCTAACCACACGGGCATTGTGCCTGCTCGCGCTAAGGTACTATCCACAATCTGGCCAGCGCTAACATTGGTGAAGATCAATGTTGTTCATGAACCCTATTATTGTTTATGAAACAGGCTGTTTGTATGGTTAAAAGCCAAAAGTCTATAAATAGTGAGCATAAAAAAGGGCGATGTCGCCATCGCCCTATTATTTACAACCAAAATTAACCTTTCATATTCTTAATCTTGGCATGCATCTCTTGTACTGAAATCACTTGGTCGGTTGGATCTGCATTCAGCGCCATGGCGGTGGCAAAACCGCCATTCAGCGTGGTGTCGTAATGCACCTTATATTGCAAAGCACTGCGACGAATCAATTTGGAGTCTTCAATCGCCTGACGCCCGGCCGTGGTATTCACGATATAAGTGTATTCGCCATTCTTAATACGGTCTTGAATGTGCGGACGACCTTCATGCACCTTGTTGACCAGGCGCGGATTTATTCCGGCCTCACCCAACACCACCGCAGTACCGTGAGTCGCATCCAGTTCAAAACCCTGCTTCAGCAATTTCGCTGCCAAATCAACGACTCGATGCTTATCACCCTCGCGCACGGATAACAGCGCACGGCCACTCTTTTTCATACCAGACTGACTGCCTAACATCGCTTTCGAGAAAGCTTCGGCGAAAGTGCGGCCAACCCCCATAACTTCACCGGTAGAGCGCATTTCTGGCCCTAAAATCGGGTCAACTCCCGGGAATTTGTTGAATGGCAACACCACTTCTTTGACGGAGTAGTAAGGGGGAATAATCTCTTCCAGAACACCCTGCTGTGCTAATGTCTGCCCCACCATCACCCGCGCGGCAATTTTCGCCAGTGGCATGCCGGTCGCTTTAGACACAAATGGCACCGTACGAGCCGCGCGTGGGTTCACTTCAATCAGGTAAACTTCGTTATTTTTCACCGCAAACTGCACGTTCATCAAGCCACGCACACACAGTTCAAAGGCCAGTTTTTCCACTTGCTGGCGCATAACATCCTGAATTTCCTTGCTCAGGGTGTAAGCCGGCAATGAACAGGCGGAGTCACCGGAGTGAACCCCTGCTTGTTCAATGTGCTCCATAATGCCGCCGATTAATACCCGCTCACCGTCACAAATGGCATCGACGTCGACTTCAACCGCATCATCCAAGAAACGGTCCAGCAGCACCGGCGCATCATTCGAGACACTGACCGCATTTTGGAAGTAACGGCGCAAATCGGTCTCGTCATACACGATTTCCATGGCGCGGCCACCCAGAACATAAGATGGGCGCACCACCAGCGGATAACCCAGACCAGTGGCTTTCTCGACCGCCTGTTCAATCGTCGCGACGGTGGCGTTAGCCGGTTGTTTCAAGCCCAGACGATTGACCGCCTGTTGGAAACGCTCACGGTCTTCAGCGCGGTCAATTGCATCCGGGCTGGTGCCGATGACCGGTACGCCAGCGGCTTCCAACTCACGAGCCAATTTCAGTGGTGTTTGCCCACCATACTGCACAATGACGCCGGTCGGTTTTTCGATACGGACGATTTCCAGCACGTCTTCCAATGTCACAGACTCAAAATAGAGGCGGTCTGAGGTGTCATAGTCAGTTGAGACGGTTTCCGGGTTACAGTTCACCATAATGGTTTCATAACCGTCTTCACGCAGTGCCAGTGATGCATGCACACAGCAATAGTCGAATTCAATCCCTTGGCCGATGCGATTCGGGCCGCCACCGAGCACCATGACTTTCGGGCGGTCGCTGGTTGGGTTAGCTTCGCACTCTTCCTCATAGGTCGAGTACATATAGGCAGTATCGGTAGAGAATTCAGCCGCACAGGTATCGACGCGCTTATAAACCGGGTGCAAACCATATTTGTAACGCAGCTTGCGCACTTCACTTTCAGCGGCACCAACCAATTTTGCCAGACGAGCATCGGCAAAACCTTTGCGTTTCAAGTGGCGCATGAACTCGGCGGTCAGGCCATTGATACCGCATTCCGCCACACTCTCTTCCAGACGAACCAGCTCTTCAATCTGCACCAAGAACCAGCGGTCAACATTGGTCAGGTTGAAGACGCCATCCACAGACATTCCAGCACGGAATGCATCAGCGATGTACCAGATGCGGTCAGAACCGGCTTCTTTCAATTCGCGGCGAATCTTGGTCAGGGCTTCAGGGTCATCGAGGCTCACTTTAGGGTCAAAGCCGGTGGCACCTACTTCCAGACCACGCAGGGCTTTTTGCAGTGACTCTTGCTGAGTGCGCCCAATGGCCATCACTTCACCGACCGATTTCATCTGTGTGGTTAGGCGGTCATTGCTCCCGGCAAATTTTTCGAAGTTAAAACGAGGAATTTTGGTGACCACATAATCAATGGATGGCTCAAAGGAAGCTGGAGTACGCCCCCCCGTGATGTCATTCATCAACTCATCCAGCGTATAGCCCACCGCCAATTTGGCAGCAATCTTGGCAATTGGGAAGCCGGTAGCTTTAGAGGCCAGAGCAGAAGAGCGGGATACACGCGGGTTCATTTCAATCACAATCAAACGGCCGTTTTTCGGGTTAACCGAGAATTGCACGTTGGAACCGCCGGTTTCTACGCCGATTTCACGCAATACTGCCATCGAGGCATTACGCATGATTTGATATTCTTTGTCAGTCAGAGTCTGCGCCGGGGCTACTGTGATGGAGTCGCCGGTATGGATGCCCATGGCATCGAAGTTCTCGATAGAGCAGACAATAATGCAGTTGTCGTTTTTATCGCGGACAACTTCCATTTCATACTCTTTCCACCCAATCAGTGACTCATCGATAAGCAACTCTTTGGTTGGCGATAAATCCAGACCGCGCTCGCAGATTTCTTCAAACTCTTCGCGGTTATACGCGATACCGCCACCGGTGCCGCCCATGGTGAAAGATGGGCGAATGATGCATGGGAAGCCAACATCCGCCGCTACCGCCAGCGCTTCGTCCATGTTATGCGCAATACCTGAACGCGCAGTATCCAGACCAATTTTTTTCATCGCGATATCAAAGCGACGGCGGTCTTCGGCTTTATCAATGGCATCAGCGGTCGCACCAATCATGGTGACGCCAAACTCAGCCAGCACCCCCTGACGCTCCAATTCTAATGCGCAGTTCAGTGCAGTCTGGCCGCCCATGGTTGGCAATACTGCGTCCGGGCGCTCTTTTTCAATGATTTTGCGCACCACTTCCCAGTGAATCGGCTCGATATAAGTTGCATCGGCCATCTCGGGGTCAGTCATGATGGTGGCGGGGTTAGAGTTCACCAGAATAACGCGGTAACCCTCTTCGCGCAGTGCCTTACAAGCCTGAGCACCCGAATAGTCAAACTCACAAGCCTGGCCGATAACAATCGGGCCTGCGCCCAGAATCAGGATGCTTTTTATATCTGTACGTTTTGGCATGGTATTCGCTCCTGATTATTTATTGGTATGGCTCGCGGTCGCGCGATGAGCTTTAATCAGCTCGATAAAGTGATCAAACAGCGGGGCGGCATCATGCGGCCCTGGGCTGGCTTCCGGGTGCCCCTGGAAGCTAAACGCTGCTTTATCGGTACGGTGAATCCCTTGCAGAGAACCATCGAATAAAGAAACGTGTGTGGTGCGTAGGTTGGAGGGCAATGAGGTTTCATCAACCGCAAAACCGTGGTTCTGCGCGGTGATCATCACGCAATTGGCATCCAGGTCTTTTACCGGGTGGTTGCCACCGTGATGACCAAACTTCATTTTGACCGTTTTTGCGCCGCTCGCTAGGGCCAGCAACTGATGGCCTAGGCAAATACCAAACACCGGGATATCAGTATCCAAGAAGCGTTTAATCGCCGCGATAGCATAATCACATGGCTCCGGATCGCCTGGGCCGTTGGACAGGAAAATACCATCCGGACTTAACTTCAGAACATCTTCAGCTGGGGTCTGTGCCGGGACAACAGTTAGGCGGCAGCCTCTATCAACCAGCATACGCAGAATATTGCGCTTCACACCATAGTCGTAAGCAACAACATGGAATGGGAGGTCTGCTGGCTGTTTCGCAGCCGGTAAATCCCCTTCTAATGTCCAACTACCTTGCAGCCAGTGATAAACCTCTTTGGTGGTCACTTCTTTGGCCAGATCCATGCCTTTTAAGCCCGGAAATGCTTTGGCTTTTTCCAGTGCCAACGCAGCATCAGACAAATCACCCACAATAATGCAGCCGTTTTGTGCACCCTTCTCGCGCAGTAACCTGGTCAACTTACGCGTATCGATATCCGCAATTGCCACGATATTGTGGCGCTTGAGATATTCAGCTAAGCCTTCTTCATTACGGTAGTTGCTGGCAATCAATGGCAGGTCGCGAATGACAAGACCTTGGGCGTGTACTGCGGAGGATTCTTCATCGGAGGCATTGGTGCCGACATTGCCGATATGAGGATAAGTAAGAGTGACTATCTGGCGGGAGTAGGAAGGATCAGTAAGGATTTCTTGATAACCGGTCATCGACGTATTGAAGACCACTTCCCCCACTGCCGTACCCTCTGCCCCGATGGCCCGACCGTGAAATTGGGTTCCGTCTTCGAGAACCAATAGCGCTGACTTAATCAAAACACCCTCCAAGGAATAAACAGTCACATTATTTGCATATTAATTCATACCTAGCGACCTAAATCAATGCAAAAACCGCCCTCAAAGCTAATTTTTGGCAAATTGGGCGCATTTTAATGATGAGTGATGCTCTTGTCTAGCCAAAGTGCCATTTTTTCTCTGTTTTTTAACGTTCTCATTAAAATGAGTAGATTACCGTGGCAAAAACACATGCTAACTTAATATAGTAAACGGTTGCGAGGGTGAGTGACTGAAAAAAAACGCGCTGGTGTGATGAAAATGAGTAATAGGGCTTAACGGGGAGGATAAAAGACAAAAAATAGATAGAAAACACATAAAAATAAATGTTAACAATAAAAAATATAATTAATTGTATTATTTATCAATTTAAATAAAAAAGGACAATAAAATATTGCCCTGTTATCATATGATTATGATAAAAACAACCACATCACGGGTTGTACTTTACACCATTAAAGTTCGTTTAAATTCAGTACATCCCGCATGTCAAATAGGCCATTTTGGTGCTTAGATACCCAAATAGCAGACTTAACCGCCCCATTGGCAAAAGTCATGCGACTGCTCGCTTTGTGCGTGATTTCAACCCGCTCGCCAATATCAGCAAACATCGCGGTATGTTCCCCGACAATATCGCCTGCGCGCACAGTGGCAAAACCGATAGTACCCGGCTGACGCTCTCCGGTGTGGCCCTCGCGGCTATAAACGGCACAATCTTTCAGTGACCGACCTAAAGATTCGGCTATCGCCTCCCCCATTGCCAACGCGGTACCCGATGGCGCATCCACTTTATGGCGATGATGGGCTTCAATAATTTCGATATCGGTGTAATCCCCCATCACTTTAGCGGCCTTCTCAAGCAACTTAAGCACCACATTGACCCCAACACTGAAGTTGGCGGCGAACACAATGCCAATATCCGATGCGGCGGCACTGATAACGGCTTTGCCAGCATCATCAAAGCCAGTGGTACCAATGACCATGGCTTTACGGTGTTTGCGGCAAATCGCTAAATGTTCCAATGTGCCCTCTGGGCGAGTAAAGTCGATCAACACATCAAAATGATCAGTTACTTTCGATAAATCATCATTTACCTGGATATTCAGTGAACCGGTACCGGCCAATTCACCCGCATCACTTCCCACTAACGTGGAACCTACCCGCTCAACAGCAGCCCCCAGTACAACACCTTTTGTCTGTGTAATTGCCTGGATAAGCTGCCGGCCCATGCGGCCACCCGCGCCGACAACGGCGATACGAATTGTTGAATCAGTCATTAGTTCTCCCAATATTGTGTCATCTACCCTGACAAGGGTTCAGATTAGCTGCCTGCCATGGACTCTACCAGCCTATTTAATCTGTATTAGAAAAAAATGATATACGCCCATTTTTATCAGTGAAACCACTTAATTCCTTGCATCACGTCCGCCGCCTCAAGCCGATAGCCTTTGTAAGCGGCCAAATGCCCCATTCAGCGGGTTACAGTGCGATTACCCTTCATCAAGCATAATGCGCTTATTAAGCATATTCATGCAGTTATTACGATATTTACCGGTAAAAAAAGCAGCCACGAAGGGCTGCTTGATATTGCTGATGAATACTTAGCCGAGATCAATCGATCTGTTTAACCTCAACACGTAATTCTTTGGGAACTTCAAAGACGATATTTTCTTCACGACCACGTAGTTCAACAGACCCGCCAGCCCCGAGGGTTTGCAAGCGAGCAATAACTTGCTGCACCAGAATATCCGGTGCCGAGGCCCCGGCGGTGACGCCAATGCACGCCGCATTCTCTAGCCATGACTCTTGGATATCAGCTGCAGAATCAATCAGATAAGCCGATTTCCCCATACGCTGCGCGAGTTCAGCCAGGCGGTTCGAGTTAGATGAATTTTTCGAACCAACCACCAGGACAACATCGGCATCATTTGCCAAATTCCGCACCGCTTCTTGCCGGTTAGTTGTGGCATAGCAGATATCGTCTTTACGTGGGCCGATAATCTTCGGGAACCGCTGGTGTAAAGCATCAATCACTGCGGCGGTATCATCAACTGACAAAGTGGTCTGAGTCATAAAGCAGAGATTGTTCTCGTCTTTAACATTCAGTTGCCACACATCATCAGGCGATTCGACCAAATACATGCCCCCTTTCGGGTTATTGTATTGCCCCATGGTGCCCTCCACTTCCGGATGACCAGCATGGCCTATCAGGATAGCTTCTTTCCCTTTGCGACTGGCGCGCGCAACTTCCATATGAACTTTGGTCACCAGTGGGCAAGTCGCATCAAACAACATGGTTAGCTCACGCGCACGGGCTTCTGCCCGCACAGCCTGCGACACACCATGGGCCGAGAAAATCAAAATGGAGCCATCCGGCACCTCAGAGATATCCTCAATAAAAATAGCACCGCGTTCCCGAAGACTATCAACTACATAGCGGTTGTGTACCACTTCATGGCGCACATAAATTGGCGCGCCATACATCTCGATCGCGCGTTCAACAATACTGATAGCCCGATCAACTCCGGCACAAAAGCCGCGTGGATTAGCCAACAATATCTGCATGCGTTGCCTCCTGTTGGGGGTCAATCTCCAGCACTTCAATATCAAAGCTGACGATATGCCCAGCCAACGGGTGATTAAAATCAACAGTAATGGACTCTTCCGCCACTTCTCGCACCACTCCTGGCATTTCACTGCCATCACGGGTGGTAAACAGCATAATCGTGCCGGCATCCGGTACACCGGTTTGAGCAAAATCGCGCTGAGTGAAGTACTGAATCAAATCAGGACTTTCCAAACCAAATGCATCTTCAGGCTGCAAGGTAAAAGTGTGCTTATCGCCCACTTTCAGACCTATCAACTGCTGCTCCAGCGCGTCACTTAGGCTGCTATCGCCTAACCGAAATAGCGCGGGTTTGCCATGAATATGAGTTGATTCTGCCGTTGAGCCATCTTCCAGTTTCAGAGTGAAATGCACCAATACGGCGCTATTGTCTTGTACAAGCTCTGACATATCACTCACCTTTATTTATAGCTGTTTTTTCAGCAGGGCTTAAAAAGCCTTCAAATATCACTAACGCAGCACCGATACAGATGGCGGTATCGGCAATGTTAAATGTCGGGAAATGCCAGTTATTGACGTGAAAGTCGATAAAATCGATTACCGCGCCATGTACCATGCGGTCAAATAAGTTACCTAACGCCCCCCCGATAATCAGGGCATAAGCACAGTTTAGTAGGCGCTGCTTGGCAGTAGAGCGATACATCAGCACCATCAATAGGACTGAAATACCGATAGCTATCCCTGCAAAGAACCAGCGCTGCCAGCCACTTTTATCGGCAAGGAAGCTAAACGCCGCGCCAAAATTCTGCGCATAAGTCAGGTTGAAAAAAGGAATCAGCGGCACGGACTCATACAGAGCAAAGTGGGTCATGACCCACTGCTTGCTCCCGAGATCCACAATCACCACCAATACAGCCAGCCATAACCAGCGCAATCCGGTCGAACAAATCGATTTACTCATCAGGCGTACTTACGCTCTTCACCGTCTCCGGCAACGTTAGTGACACAGCGGCCGCACAGTTCAACGTGTTCCGCATCCAAACCGATGTCTTGCGTGTAATGCCAGCAACGCGGGCACTTCTCGCCATCAGCTTTGTTAAAGGTAATTTTCAGCCCAGCAATCAGCTCGCTTTGCTGTGCATCATCACCAGCATCAGCATAATCTGCGACTGTCGCAGCTGACGTCAGCAACACAAAACGCAACTCATCTTGCAAGCTGTTCAGGCGGGCAGCCAGTTCAGGAGTAGCAAACAGAGTCACGGCTGCCTCCAGCGAACCACCAATACGTTTATCGCTACGCGCTTGCTCCAACACTTTGTTCACTTCACCACGAATTTTCAACAGCTCAGCCCAGAAAGTATCGTTCATACTCTCATCGCCGGCCAACCCAAACAGACCGTCATACCACTCTTCAGTGAAGACATACTGTGGGCGCTCGCCGGGCATTTCGTTCCAAATCTCATCGGCCGTGAAGGACATGATGGGTGCCATCCAACGAACCAATGCTTCTGCAATGTGGAATAATGCCGTCTGGCAGCTGCGGCGCGCTACGCTATCGCCTTTCGCGGTGTACTGGCGGTCTTTAATGATATCGAGGTAGAAAGACCCCATCTCAACCGAACAGAATTGCATCAAGCGCTGTACCACCAAGTGGAAATCGTAATTTTCATACGCGGCCATAATCTCGGCTTGGGCGGCTTGAGCACGGCCCACGGCCCAGCGGTCTACCACGACCATATCTTCTGGAGCGACCTGATGCAATGCAGGATCGAAACCATTCAGGTTAGCCAGCAAGAAGCGCGCAGTATTGCGAATCCGGCGATAAGAATCAGCAGAGCGTTTCAGAATTTCATCAGAAACAGCAATTTCACCGGTGTAATCGGTCGATGCCACCCACAGGCGCAGAATATCGCCGCCCAGTTTGTTCATGACATCTTGCGGGCTGATGGTATTACCGATGGATTTGGACATTTTGCGCCCCTGACCATCAACGGTGAAACCATGTGTCAGCACCTGACGATAAGGCGCTTTGCCTTTCATCGCAGTCGCAATCATCAATGACGACATAAACCAGCCGCGGTGTTGGTCAGAGCCCTCCAGATACATATCCGGGCTATGGCCATTAAACTCAGGACGCACATCAACAACTGAAGAATGTGTTGAGCCGGAGTCAAACCAGACGTCCAGAGTGTCTGGCACTTTGACGTAATCAGCAGCATCAGCCCCTAAAATCTCAGCAGGGTCCAGATCCCACCACGCCTGAATACCGTCTTGCTCGACACGTTTGGCAACTTCTTCCATTAATTCAGTGCTGCGCGGGTGAAGCACTTCCGTCTCTTTATGGACAAACAGAGACATTGGCACGCCCCAAGTGCGCTGGCGTGAAATACACCAATCTGGGCGATTTGCCACCATGGTTTCAATCCGCGCCTGACCCCAATCCGGGATCCACTGCACGCCTTTTATCTCTGCCAAAGACTGCTTGCGCAGACCTTTTTGATCCATACTAATGAACCATTGCGGCGTAGCACGGAAGATAATTGGCGTTTTGTGACGCCAGCAGCATGGGTAACTGTGAACCAGTTTCTCAACTTTCAGCAACGCGCCTTTTTCGCGCAGCAGCTCCACAATTACATCATTAGCTTTAAACACAAACAGGCCGTCCAACGTCGGGTAAGTCCCCGTTAGATAGCAACCGTTCGGGCCAACCGGATTAGCCACTTCTAAACCGTATTTTTGACCAATCACAAAGTCATCTGGGCCGTGTCCAGGTGCGGTGTGAACCGCGCCAGTACCGGCATCCAGAGTCACGTGGTCACCTAAAATCGCCGGCACATCAAAGCCCATAAATGGATGACTGAAGCGCAACAGTTCAAGGTCTGACCCTTTACAGTTGCCCAATATCGTCCATTCGCTGATGCCAGCACGTTTCATCACGCTTTCGACCAAATCAGCGGCCAAAATCAAACATTCGCCTTCTACTTGCACCAGCTGATAAATATATTCAGCATTCAGTGAGATAGCGCGGTTCGCAGGCAAAGTCCACGGAGTAGTCGTCCAGATAACCAGTGAAATCGGGCCATTAACCTGAGTTACGCCAAATTTTGCACTCACAGCAGTTGCATCGACGGCATTAAAACGCACATCAATAGACGGCGAAGTTTTATCGTAATATTCAACTTCAGCTTCTGCCAATGACGAGCCGCAGTCGGTACACCAATGCACGGGTTTTGCACCTTTATGCAGGTGGCCGTTATCAATAATTTTGCTTAGCGCGCGAATGATATTGGCTTCAGTTTTGAAATCCATCGTCAGGTAAGGATGGTCCCAATCGCCCAACACCCCTAGACGGATGAAATCTTTCTTCTGGCCTTCAACTTGTTCAGCCGCATATTTGCGGCAAGCAGCACGGAACTCCGCGGCACTGACTTTCTCGCCCGGCTTACCAATTAATTGCTCAACTTTTAACTCGATCGGCAGACCGTGGCAGTCCCAACCTGGGATATAAGGTGAGTCGTAGCCAGCCATTCCTTTCGATTTAACAATAATATCTTTGAGAATTTTGTTAACAGAGTGACCAATGTGAATGTTGCCGTTCGCATAAGGAGGGCCATCGTGCAGAATAAAGGTTTTTTTACCTTTCTTGGCTGTACGAATAATCCCGTACAGATCCTGCTCATACCAACGTTTCAGCATGTCAGGTTCACGCTTAGCCAAATCGCCGCGCATCGGGAACCCCGTTTCAGGCAAATTCAGGGTATTCTTGTAGTCACTCATTAGATTCTCGGTTCCGTTTCGGCTAGAAATATTAAACCGGTGTCTTTAGCCCGAAAAATGTTCGGGCCGTCACCACATCATTGGCGATTTGCTGCTTCAACGCATCGAGCGAAGCAAAACGCTGTTCATTGCGCAGTTTCGCGCGAAGCACCACATCAATATGGCGCCCATAAAGATCCATAGTTACATCAAGCAGATGAACCTCTAGCTGCTGGCGAATGCCCGCAACGGTCGGCCGAGTGCCAATATTGGCCACTCCGGGTAATGGCTTTGGACTTAGGCCATAAACATCAACCGCATACACTCCTTTTACTGGAGCAACTAAACGTTTTAACGGCAAGTTCGCCGTAGGGAAGCCAATAGTGCGCCCCAGTTCGTCACCGTGAACCACGCGGCCGGAAATACGATACGGGTGACCCAGCAGTGTCTCAGCCAACACCAAGTCGTCGTCAGAAAGTGCCTGCCGAATCGCGGTGCTGCTAATACGCAGGCCGCTATCACAAAAGCTGTCGGTGCTTATTACATCAAAACCAAATTCAGCCCCCGCTTGCTGTAATAGCTGAAAATCCCCCTGACGCCCGGCGCCAAAGCGGAAATCATCACCAACAGTTAAAAACTTAACACCCAACTTCTCTACCAGCAACTGAGCAACGAAAGCTTGCGCAGTCATCGCGGCAAAACGCGGATCAAACTTAACGCATAATAAATAGTCAACACCGGCATCGGCCAAATATCTGGCTTTATCACGTAAACGCGTCAGTCGAGCCGGTGCTTTGTCCGCTGCAAACAATTCCAGTGGTTGCGGTTCAAATATCATGACCATTACGGGTAAGCCCAAGCGCTGACCTTCACACTTTAGCTGCTCCAATAAGGCTTGATGTCCGCGATGGACACCATCAAAGTTACCGATAGTTAGCACGCAACCATGGTGGCGTGCCCGGATATTATGTATACCGCGAATTAGCTCCATAGCTGGCTCAAAACAGTGGAAATCGCCGGATTATACCTTGTACAGCGGTTAAGGTTAACCCGCGATTCGTACCTTTAGCTGAAAGTCATACCATTTTGCCAAAAATTGTGCAGGTAAAATCCCTTTTACTGACTTTATCCTGTAGAATACGCACGCCGTTGAATACAGAAGCAGCTTGAGATTTTTACAAGAACCACCGTCGAATCCCTTCGAGGCAGTGAACTGTGGAATTTTCTTTCGAAAGACTGTATTCCACAGCGCGAAGCTGGTAAAATCCCGCTCCATCACAACGTAGCAAGTGCCGCCCGTACAAACGGCGCTTATTTGCACAAATCCATTGACAAACGAAGGCTAAAAGGGCATATTCCTCGGCCTTTGAATTGTCCTCAATAGAATATATTTGGGAGTTGGACCTTGGCTAATATCAAATCAGCTAAGAAACGCGCCGTACAGTCTGAGAAACGCCGCAAGCATAACGCTAGCCGTCGCTCAATGGTGCGTACCTTCATTAAGAAGGTGTATGCGGCAATCGCAGCTGGCGATAAAGACGCAGCGCAAAAAGCATTTAATGAGATGCAACCAATCGTGGATCGTCAGTCCTGTAAAGGTCTGATCCACAAAAATAAAGCAGCGCGCCATAAGTCAAACTTGGTAGCGCAAATCAACGCAATGCAGTAATTGTATTACGTTGGCTGCTTAGTAAAAAGACCGGCTTAGGCCGGTTTTTTTACGTCTTTTACAAACCCACAACACTTGTTAATCTGCCAGTTTTAGCCACTAAAAAGTGCGGAGAAATCTTTGTTACACACTCGCTGCACCGCTGGATGTTGAATCATGCGCTCGGCAAAAATAACGTAATACTCTTCCTGCACATTATCTAAACGACCAATTTCTACAATGTCATCATCTTTAGCATAAGTATTGGCAGCATACAGTGTCGGTGCAACAAAAATGGCATTGTTATAAATAGCAAAAGCTTTCATCAGCGCTGCATCATCAAACTCACCGAGAATTTCCACCTGCAACCCTTTGCTATTGATCCAATTTAATAATTTGCGCCCCAGCATTGAACGACGCCCTGGGATCAACAAACGCTTTTGTTGCAGACAGGCAGGAAACGGCAAGTCCGGGATAGGTTGACGACAATAAAAACTGACACTGCATTCGCCCAATTTTACTGAGAACAACCCCTCTTGCTGGCTGGAATCAACCGGACAATCAGACAAAATCATATCCAACTTATGCTGGCTCAACTGCTCTAGCAACATTTCATGGGTGGATTCAAAACAGCGTAAATGGATTTTTTCATGGTCCACCACGGCAGTTTCCAGTACCTGACTAATTAATCGCTTGGATAATGCATCAGCAACGCCGACATCAAAGAGCAAGTTAGATTCTTTGCGATAGTTAACAATATCCAGCATTTCATGGCTGAGCATGAACATCTTATCGGCATAGCGAAAAACCAATTGCCCTAATTCTGATGGCACCAGCCCACGCCCTTGGCGCTTAAATAATTTCCCCCCCAGACGTTCTTCTAATGCTTTAATTTGCCCGGTAATAGTTTGTGGCGTCAAAAATAAAGCTTCAGCAGCCCCCACCACAGAGCCTTCTTTGCAGACCTGCCAGAAATAATAAAGATGATTGAAATTGATATGTGACATTCGCATATTGTTATCTCCTTAACATATCGCCTAGCCAAATAGATGGCCCCGCGCACGACTCAACGTTCCCTGTTCTGAGACTTCACAAATAAATGGTGAGCCTAAAATTCGTCAAATAGAACGCCAGTGCCTTTATGAGCGGCACTGGCTATTCAAATAGTCATCAGTGGGCTATTTTTCTTTTCACCGGTAAGACCATACGCAATAAGCTGTAACCAACAACCGCGGCGGTAGTAGAGCCGAGTAATATGCCCAATTTAGAGTAGGTCGTCAGAGCAATATCAGCGCCATCAAATGCCAGTGAAGCAATAAATATCGACATGGTGAAACCAATACCGCACAACACTGACACCGCAAAAATCTGCTTAAAATTGATTGCATCGGGCAGTATAGCAACTCCTAACTTAACCGCTAGCCAACTGAACAGGAAAATACCCAGTGGTTTACCAATAAATAAGCCGCTCGCAATCCCCAGAGGCAGTAGTGATGTCATGCCAGAGAGTGAAACTCCTTGCAATGAAACCCCCGCATTAGCAAAAGCGAATAACGGCAGAATCAAATAAGCAACCCACGGATGTAAGCCATGCTCCAGTGATTCCGATGGCGAACGTTTATCTTTCGTGTGCAGCGGGATCATAAAGCCGACAATGACACCAGCCAAGGTCGCATGCACACCAGATTTAAGGATACACACCCACAGCACCAACCCGACCAATAGATAGGCCGATGTTTTCCCAACACCACGCCAATTCATATAGCCCAATAGCGCAATGGCCGCAGCGGCAATCCCCAAGGCGGGCACTGAAACCTCATGGGTATAGAACAATGCAATGATAATGATGACACCCAAGTCGTCAATAATAGCTAATGCCAATAAAAAGACTTTCAGGCTGGTTGGAACTCGGTTCCCCAGCAATGCCATCACGCCCAGCGCAAAAGCAATATCAGTGGCGGCGGGAATGGCCCAACCTTGGCGGGTGACCTCATCCGCCCCATTAAACAGCAAGTAAATCAGGGCGGGTGCCAGCATACCGCCCAAAGCAGCAATTGCTGGGAACACCGCTTTATCGCGCCCCGCCAGTGACCCTTCCATCAGTTCGCGCTTCACTTCCAAGCCGACAACCAGGAAAAACACCGCCATTAAACCATCATTAATCCATAGCAACAGGGGCTTACTGATATCCAGTGATGCTATTTTTACTGATACTGGTATATCAAGAAATGATTGATAGCTCCCCTGCAGTGGGCTGTTGGCCATGCATAAAGCCACCGCGGCGGCAAAAATGAGAATTAAGCCGCCAGCGGCCTCTTGGCGTAAAAATTGACGAATCATATTTGTCACAATGAAAACTCCTTACATCGGACAGTGAGCAGCTGCTCGGCAAATCAATTCATAAATTTTAGGATAACCATTAACTCGAAAAAAGTCGTTTTTATGGCAATAAATACTCGGTAAAACCGAGTCATTCCTGATGTGCATCACAGATATTCAGCTATGACGGCGAAAAAAATCCCCGATGTTTATCGAGGATTTTAATTTTCATCTGTTTTATTAGCTGGTTAACCGCTAGCGGGTCAGATCATCAAAAAATTTCTTAACGCCATCTAAGAAACTTTTGGAGCGAGGGCTGTTTTTCTCACCCGCCACACCAACAAAACTTTCTTCCAGTTCGCGCAGCAATTGCTTCTGTTTTTCACTCAGGTGAACCGGTGTCTCGACGACAACACGGCACAGCAGGTCGCCCTGACTGCCACCCCGAACAGATTTAACCCCTTTACCACGCATACGGAACAATTTGCCGGTTTGTGTTTCCGCAGGGACTTTCAGCTTAACTCGGCCATCCAACGTCGGGACTTCAATCTCGCCGCCTAAGCTTGCCATGGCAAAGTTAATCGGCACTTCACAATACAGATTATTGCCTTCGCGCTCGAAGATTGGGTGCGCTTTAACCTCAACCTGAACATATAAATCACCCGCAGGTGCACCATGCTCGCCAGCTTCACCCTCACCACTTAAACGGATGCGATCGCCGGTATCCACCCCTGCCGGAATTTTAACCGACAGCGTTTTTGATTTCTCAACACGGCCATGTCCATGACATTTATTGCACGGGTCCTTAATGATTTGACCGCTGCCATGACAAGTCGGACATGCCTGCTGTACGGTGAAGAACCCTTGGCGCATATGTACCTGACCTGCACCACGGCACGTCGAGCAGGTTACCGGAGAACTGCCCGGTTTAGCACCGCTACCATGGCAAACATCACATTCATTTAGCGTGGGGATGCGGATTTCTTTGGTCACACCGCGCACCGCTTCTTCCAACGTCAGTTCCATGTTGTAGCGCAAGTCTGAACCACGGGAAGCTCGCTTACGACGGCCACCACCAAAGATATCACCGAAAACATCACCAAAAATGTCGCTAAAATCGGCACCACCACCAAAACCGCCGCCGCCCATACCACCTTGCTCAAAGGCGGCGTGACCATATTGGTCATATGCTGCGCGCTTTTGCGGGTCGGTTAGCACTTCGTAAGCTTCTTTAACTTCTTTGAAATTTTCGCCGGTATCGTTCTCGTCCTGATTACGGTCCGGGTGATACTTTACCGCTAGGCGTTTATAGGCCTTTTTGATCTCACGTTCATCGGCGTCCTTTTTAACGCCTAAAACCTCGTAATAATCTCTCTTCGCCATTCTCTTTTTTTCCTACCCTTAACATGCGTGCACGGGCGTAGAGTTTCCTCGACGCCCGTGCTGGTTTCCAGCAACAGTAAGGCCTACCACTGCTGTGCCCGCTTAAGGGCAATTATTTTTTGTCTTTAACTTCTTCGAATTCGGCGTCTACCACGTCGTCTTCTTTCTTGGCACTGGTATCACCAGCATCACCACCAGCGGCCGCTTGCTGCTGCTGAGCCATTTCCAGCAATTTGCCAGAAACCTGCACCAGAGCCTGAGTTTTCGCCTCGATTTCAGCTTTGTCTTCGCCTTTCAGAGCTGCTTCCAGCGCTTTCACCGCATCTTCGATGGCAGTTTTGTCGTCTGCTGGCAGTTTGTCACCGGCCTCTTCCAACTGTTTACGAGTACCGTGAATCAGGTGGTCAGCTTGGTTACGGGTCTGTACCAGCTCTTCAAACTTACGGTCTGCTTCAGCGTTAGCTTCAGCATCACGTACCATTTTCTGGATCTCTTCCTCATTCAAACCAGAAGATGCTTTGATGGTTATCTTCTGCTCACGACCGGTATTTTTGTCTTTAGCAGACACATGCAAAATACCATCGGCGTCAATATCAAAGGTCACTTCGATTTGCGCTGCACCACGAGGTGCTGGCTGAATACCGTCCAGATTGAACTGACCCAGTGACTTGTTATCCTGAGCACGTTTACGCTCACCCTGAAGCACATGGATGGTGACCGCAGACTGGTTATCTTCCGCAGTAGAGAACACCTGGCTGTGCTTAGTTGGGATAGTGGTGTTTTTGGTGATAAGCGGAGTCATCACCCCGCCCATGGTTTCAATACCCAGTGACAGTGGCGTTACGTCCAACAACAGAACGTCTTTCACTTCACCAGACAGAACACCACCCTGCACTGCCGCACCAATCGCTACCGCTTCATCTGGGTTAACGTCTTTACGTGGTTCTTTACCAAAGAAATCAGCAACTTTCTTCTGAACCATTGGCATACGAGTCTGACCACCCACCAAGATAACATCCTGGATATCGGAAACAGACAAGCCAGCATCCTGCAGAGCCACTTTCAGTGGTTCAATTGAGCGGTTGACCAAATCTTCTACCAGTGACTCCAATTTAGCGCGAGTCACTTTGATGTTCATGTGTTTTGGACCATTGCCATCCGCCGTGATGTACGGCAGGTTAACGTCGGTCTGCTGAGCTGAAGACAGCTCAATTTTCGCTTTTTCAGCCGCTTCTTTCAGGCGCTGCATTGCCAGCGGATCAGTGCGCAGATCCATGCCTTGGTCTTTCTTGAACTCATCAACCAAGTAGTTAATCAGGCGGCTATCGAAGTCTTCACCACCCAGGTGGGTATCACCGTTGGTTGCCAGAACTTCAAAGGTTTTTTCGCCATCAACTTCATCAATTTCGATAATTGAGATATCGAAAGTACCGCCACCGAGGTCATAAACTGCGATAGTACGGTTGCCGACTTCTTTATCCAAACCGTAGGCCAATGCCGCTGCGGTTGGTTCGTTGATGATACGTTTTACTTCTAGACCTGCAATACGGCCAGCATCTTTGGTTGCCTGACGCTGAGCATCGTTAAAGTATGCAGGTACAGTGATAACCGCTTCAGTTACTGGTTCGCCCAGATAGTCTTCCGCCGTTTTCTTCATTTTCTTCAGCACTTCAGCAGAAATCTGCGGTGGTGCAATTTTCTGGCCACGAACTTCTAACCAAGCATCGCCATTATCAGCCGCAACAATTTTGTACGGCATGATACTTTTATCACGCTGCGCTTCTTCATCCTGGAAACGACGGCCAATCAAACGCTTAATAGCAAACAGTGTGTTTTCTGCGTTAGTAACAGCCTGACGTTTAGCTGGTTGACCAACCAGAATCTCACCATCTTGGGTATACGCGATAATAGAAGGCGTTGTGCGGTCGCCTTCGGCGTTTTCCAGCACGCGCGCAGTTGTGCCATCCATGATTGCAACACAAGAGTTGGTAGTACCCAAGTCGATACCAATAATTTTACCCATCTAGAACGCCTCCACTAAAAAGTCATATTCGGTCAAGTTACTAATCTATATGTGGGCGGATTGTTTTTTTTTCAACTGCCCGTATTTTCATAATCAATGATTTCACACCCAGCATTTTGCTGATGCATGCTTCCGCTGATTCGTGATTAGTCCCTGCGGTTGGAAATAAGATGGGGCCAGGAAACGCAGCATCAAGGGGGGAGATGAAAAAAAATTACTTTTTATCACCCTCAAGATCATTGTTTCCAATCGCGTGGATCATTATGATGCCGCGCGCACTGAGGGAATCGACGACTTTTTAGTCATTCAGGCGCTTTATACTTATTCGGATAATTATCCTTTTTTATTAGCATTCTGTTACTTGCAGAGGACTTATGAACACCACCAAGTTGGCGAACCCTGGCCCATTAGGCCTGATGGGCTTTGGGATGACCACCGTCTTGCTTAACCTGCACAACGCAGGCTTCTTTCCCCTGACCTCTGTTATTTTGAGTATGGGGATTTTTTACGGCGGTCTGGCACAAATTCTAGCGGGTATGCTGGAATATAAGAAAGGCAACACCTTTGCCGCCACTGCATTTACCTCTTATGGTGCATTCTGGTTGAGCCTGGTCGGTTTGCTGATGTTGCCAAAAATGGGTATGGCAGAAGCAACTGATGCACAATTCCTTGGCGTGTATTTAGGCCTATGGGGTATCTTCACGCTGTTTATGTTCTTCGGCACCTTGCCAGCTAACCGTGCCTTGCAGTTTGTGTTCGGTAGCCTGACGCTACTCTTTGCACTGCTGGCAATCGGTAACTTTACCGGTAACCATTCACTGTTGGTTTTTGCCGGTTTCGAAGGCATTATTTGTGGTGCCAGCGCCATTTACCTGGCAATGGCGGAAGTATTGAACGAGCAATATGGCCGCACAGTACTACCCATTGGTGAACCAAGCCCGCGTTTACAAGCACAAGCTGTAGTTTAATTACAAAAAACTGTAGCAGATAATATTTAATCACACCCTGAATACTTATTTTCAGGGTTTTTTATTACGCCTAATTATCATTTGTGGTGAATAGATTATTTTATAAAATTAGTCCTATAAAACAATTAAAAAGAATAATAAAAATAGATAATGCCAACGAAAAAAATATAATATAACATTATAAACCAGTAGGTAACATAGAGTAATAAATTAAACAACCCAAGGGTGCACCTATGAAAATAGTGATAAAACTATTAATCAGCATTATATTAATAATGTCGCAAGCAGCCTATTCAAACAAAGCTAAAGTTTGTTTTTATGAACTGCCTAATTTTGGCGGAAATTCATTTTGTTCTACTGAAGGTGAGGTAGGGTCTAATTATAATGATGGCTTTGATAACGAGATAGAATCAATATCTGTGCCACCGGGCATGGTCGTGACCCTTTATGATGGCGCCAATTTTACCGGTGAACAAATGATATTAAAAAATGACATTAACCTACCAGAACTCCAGCTATCGAGTTTATATAAAAATATAAATTCGTACGAAATAGCACCTGCCATTTGTTTTTATACCCAAGATCAATTTCAAGGTGATAGTATGTGTTTAGCAGCAGACCAACAAATAGATTTATATCATGATAGCGAACCCATTATTGAGTCTGGCCGAGATGTATTACTTATTCATAATGATAGTATTAGGTCAATAACAATTCCGAATGGAATGATGGCAAAAATATATAAGAATGATAATTTCAATTTACCTTTTTTCACACTAATAGAGAATATTACAGATGATGATTTGAAAGCCATCAAAATGAGCATGTCAATAACCAGCATCAAAGTAGCCGATAGAAAAGGCCTTAACTGCGACCAAAAGTGCGCCATCATAAATATCCATAAGATAAAACTTGATGATGCGTTTGGCGAATATTGGAATGATAGACGATTGCAAAACAGACAGGTAATATTAGTGTTTGACACTTCAGGCCTTGGAGAGGGTGACAATTATGACATTCAACTACTTAATGGTACTAGCGTTAATATAAACAAAAGAATTATTATATTCTCTGACTATAAAATGGTTAATAAATTTTATTTTGAACGTTATAAGCACAGTGACAACATTTCTTTTATTGTACAAATAAATATGGATTCCATACAAACACAATTCATTCAAACATTAAAACATAACTTAGTAGATATATCTCCCATTATCTCTTTTAATTGGATTAATGACATCAGTATTTCACCAGATATCATTATCACTAACTACAACCAAGGTAATCCTTTAGTTCTTGCCAAAACTATACTTACCGCAGATGCAGGCGATAAAGATTGGGAAAAGAGAGATTTAACTCAAACAAGTAAAATAATATGTGCTTTCACCCCTTTCTTAAATATTTACAACTATATTATCCGAGGTAAATGCCAGCAACTGGATGCCATCGTATTCAGTGTAGATCGATATTTCAACAGTAATACAAAAGGGAAAACCTTGCATATTGCCGGAAACAGCATCCCACTAAAACCCCAACCGATAACAAAAGAAGAACTATTAATACAAGAAGGCAGTGATGATCATATGACACTGACTTATATAGATAATATAATCAGTCAATCTCTAAGTCTGCCTGCGGTAGCTAAAACCTGCATGGTTTCAGTCTACTCCTTAATAAGCACTCGTCCCATCCGTCAAATAAGGCCTCAGTGTATTGATTGGACACTTGATATTATGACTGACTTCACATTACTGTTTGGTCATAGTTTAGATACTTGGAATACAGCATTTTTTGGCCGAATGATAGACACCATAATCAGAACAGGAAATATTGGTGTTGCTGCGGAGAATCAAGTAGTAGCAGATAGATTAATCAACGCTATAAAAGAAAAAATAATCGAGCGAAAGACCAGCAATGCTCTCAATGAGATAAAAACGGCATTTGACTATGCTCAGCTTAGTTACTTGACCTATGGTCTTTACTATTCATCTGATGACACACCATCTCAAGTTGAGACCTTACCATTAGGTATTTACGAGTTACTCTTAGAGACTTTTAGCTATAGACAAACTACCCCGATAATCATTTCACAGGGTGAATTAGTTGAACAAAATGACTTAGAATTCGAAGTAGAAATATTGCCAACACTGACACCAGAAGAAGAAGAAAAACTTTCAGACGTTGAAGTTAAAAATGCTCAAGCCATGCGTAAAAAACTCAGTGAAACCATTGCGCAATGGGGGCAGCAATATCAAGAGCCACATAATGGACAAGCCGCCAGTATGGATGACAGTCCAGATGAGAAAGACAGAGCACTCAGAAAACTTCACCATGCCGGATATATCGTGACCGGTATTATCAGCCGCAGATTACTCCTTCACCGCCCAGGTGAAATCTATGTGGTCATTAAACTACAGGGGCGAATTATCGCGGTTGTGCTGGCTGATCGTTTTAATAGCCAAGAGAGAGTTGAGCTGGTCGCTTCTGTCACCCTGCCAGAGTATGTTTTATTTCCCGACCGTGAAGGGACAGTAAGGGGAGCAGGCACTGCCGCGGTCAGAGAACTTAGCCGATATTTACAGCAACAAGGTGCCCAAACATTATTTTCTGAGGTTATTTCTCAGCCCTCAGCTCGCGTCAAACAAAAAGTCGGTTTTAACTTTAAGAGCGAGTTTTAGGGTTATAAGTCAAAAAATAGCCCATAAATTTATGGGCTATTTTGGTCGATAAAATTGATTGAATAGCTTTATTAGTCAGCTAGAGCTTTCTTTGGCATCTGTGCTTTTACATCACTATTAATATCCTGACGTAGATAGATTCCTAACAGGAACCCCACCAGTGATAACAGCAACATATAATACGCCGGGGCCATAGGAGTCACTTTCATCAATAACGTCACCATAATAGGCGTCAATCCACCAAAAATGGCGTACGCCACATTGTAGGAGAACGAAATTCCCGTAAAGCGAACCTCTGCCGGGAATGCACGCACCATGACATAAGGCACTGCGCCGACAATACCAACACAGAATCCGGCCAGCATATAATGAGTAAATAATTGGCTCGGATCAGTCAAATTAGTATGGTAAAACGACCATGTTGATACCGCCAACATCAAGCTGCCAACCATGAAGGTTTTGCTGGAGCCAAACCGGTCAATCGCCAGACCGGCAACCACACACCCCAAGACCAGCGCGACAATCGCCAAGCTATTAGCCTGCAATGCTAATGCGGGCAGAACACCAAACTGTTTTTGCAAATAAGTCGGTGTCATCAGGATGACAACCACAATGCCGGCAGACAGTAACCAGGTCAGCAGCATGGAAACAAACACTTCTTTCTTGTGATTGACCACAACAGATTTCAGTGGCAATTCATCAGCCAAGGTTTTACGGGCCTGCATCTCTTTGAAGATGGGCGTTTCCTGCAACCAACGGCGTAAGTACATGGCAAATAAGCCAAAAACTCCACCAAGGAAGAAGGGCACACGCCAGCCCCCCTCTAAAATGGCCTGAGGACTTAAGGCCGTGTTCATCGCAGTAGCCACCAATGATCCCAACAATATCCCTGCGGTTAAACCTGCCGTTAAAGTACCGCAGGCAATACCAATACGCCGGCGTGGTACGTGCTCAGCAACAAATACCCATGCTCCAGGGACTTCGCCACCAATTGCCGCACCTTGTAATACGCGCATTAACAGCAGCAACAGCGGAGCGGCAATACCGATAGAAGCATATGTTGGCAACATACCAATCGCCAAAGTTGGCAATGCCATTAATAAAATACTCAGGGTAAACATCTTCTTACGGCCAACCAAGTCGCCAAAATGCGCCATGATAATGCCGCCCAGCGGACGTGCCAGATAACCGGCGGCAAAAATACCGAATGTCTGAACTTGGCGTAGCCACTCGGGCATATCCGTTGGGAAGAAGAGATCACCAATCACCGCAGCAAAAAAAACGAAGATGATGAAATCATAGAATTCTAATGCCCCGCCTAATGCGGCCAAAGTCAGCGTTTTATAATCTTGCTTATTCAGCCGACGATTATGATGATGTTGTTGGTCAACATGGGGCTGGGACACGTCATTTTGAGTTGAGTTGTGTTCTTGATGCATATGACACCGTAGTAAACCAGAGTAGGGGGAAAAATATTTCCAACATTTTGTAAAGTAAACATGACTATACCGTACAAAATTCCCCACACCCTTACAAATAGCATCTTATGCTGTATAAAGTTTTAATTTAGTTTCTTATATCGATAATGGCATTCTTTGGCCTAAAAGCCGCTACCACTTCAGCATTGGTCTCTATATAAGGCCCGTCCAGCAGTTGAATACAATAGGGTACACTGGCAAAAATACCCGCGACCACCACGGTCGAGTGAGCATCTTTTACCCCCTCAAGAGTTTCTTTGATAGATTTGGGCTGCCCCGGCAAGTTGATAATCAATGCCTGTTTACGGATAACTCCAACCTGGCGGGATAATATCGCGGTAGGGACAAAATGAAGGCTGATTTGGCGCATTTGTTCGCCAAAACCCGGCATTTGTCGATCAGCAATGGCCAAAGTGGCATCGGGCGTAACATCACGTCTTGCCGGCCCGGTTCCCCCGGTGGTCAACACCAAATGGCAGCCCATTTCATCGACTAACTCACACAAGGTTTGCTCTATCAGAGTTTGTTCATCGGGGATGAGGCGAGTTTCCACTACAAAGGGGGTGGTTAATGCACTCGCCAGCCACTCTTCCAGTGCTGGGATACCTTTATCCTGATATACCCCACTCGACGCGCGATCTGAGACGGAGACTAAACCTATACGTAATGTATTCATGGGACTACCTCGACGAAAAACCCTTTATCTGTGGCGAATGATAGCATACCCCATGTTGTTGGAACTGCAGTTAGTCTCAGATTACCGGCAATAAAAAAGGCGGCTTGCGCCACCTTTTTGCCAAATAACCGCGGGTAATCAATCACCGCCAGTCACATTACAGCAAGTCTGAGATCATTTTCTCAAGTTTGCCTTGGTCGATAGCAAATTTACGGATGCCATCAGCCAGTTTATCAATCGCCATTGGGTCCTGATTGTGCTGCCAGTAGAACTCAGCTTCAGTCAGTGGCGTAGGTTTAGCTTGAATTTCACCGGTATAAGCCAGTTTACGTTCTACTGGGCCTGTGCTTTCTGCCAGTTCTTTCAACAGAGATGGGGCGATAGTCAGGCGGTCACACCCAGCCAACTCAATGATTTCACCCAGATTACGGAAGCTGGCACCCATTACTACCGTTTTATAACCATGCTTTTTGTAGTACTGGTAAATCTCGGTGACGGAAACAACACCCGGGTCTTCGTGTGGCGCGAACTCTTTTTTATCGCCATTGGCTTTGTACCAGTCAAGAATACGGCCAACAAATGGTGAAATCAGGAACACACCGGCTTCAGCACAAGCGCGCGCCTGAGCAAAGGAGAACAAGAGTGTCAGGTTGCAGTTAATGCCTTCTTTTTCCAGCTGTTCCGCAGCGCGGATACCCTGCCAGGTAGAAGCCAGTTTGATAAGAATACGGTCATTGCTGATACCGGCTTCGTTATATAATTTAATCAGACGTTTGGCTTTTGCCACGCTAGCCGCGGTGTCATAGGACAGGCGAGCATCAACTTCAGTAGAAATACGGCCAGGGATCAGTTTCAGAATTTCCAAACCGATATTAACGGCCAGTTTGTCAGTCGCATCAACAATCTGCTGCGCGTGATCACTGCTTTGTTCGCGAGCCCAAGCAATGGCTTCATCAATCAGCTTGCGGTATTCGGGAATTTGGGCAGCATTCAGAATCAGTGATGGGTTGGTAGTTGCATCTTGCGGCTGATACAGTTTCATTGCCGCGATATCCCCAGTATCTGCGACTACAGTAGTGATTTGACGTAGGGAAGTAAGTTTATCGGTCATGTTGTCGTTTCTCATCGTTTGTGCATGAACTTTTGGCATGTCGCCACTTTTATCTCTGTCAAAATGGTCTTTCATCTCATTCGAAATGTTAGCCATTTCGCAATATTAGCGATTTCGACACTCTGCCTTGTCTTGATAATAACATGCGTAAGCTTCGGTGCAAGGCAGTTAAACTGATTAAAAAAAGCGCAAGCGAGCAGTCATTGGTTCGCAACCGTTTTCGCCTTTTAAAACAGCCAGAAACCGGCAGGTTAATAGCAATATCATCCATTCTCATCGTGCTGAGACGATTTAGCTAAACTATATTCTCTCGCGGCTTATCTACCAACCTATCTTAGTAATCGTCCAATCTTCTTTTTGCTGACGCGCACTTTTTGTTACAGTGTGATATATGGATAAATAGGATGTCGTTATGCTTATTGTAATTTCCCCGGCTAAAACCCTTGATTATCAAAGTCCGTTAGCAACCAAGCAGTTTACTCAGCCAGAAATGTTGGATAAGTCACAACAGCTTATCGAGATCTGCCGTGAGCTGACTCCCGCCCAAATCAGCAGTCTGATGGGAATTAGCGACAAACTGGCGGGTTTAAATGCCGCCCGCTTTAGCGAATGGCAGCCAGATTTCACACCGGACAATGCGCGCCAGGCAATCCTGGCTTTTAAAGGTGATGTTTATACCGGGATGCAGGCGCAGGATTTCAGCGCCGCCGACTTCGCTTTTGCCCAACAACATTTGCGTATGCTTTCAGGGCTTTATGGGGTGCTGCGCCCACTAGATTTAATGCAACCTTATCGTCTAGAAATGGGCATTAAACTGGCTAACCCGCGCGGTAAAGACCTCTATTCATTCTGGGGCGATCGGATAACCGAAAAACTGAATCAGGCTCTGGAGCAGCAGGGTGATAACGTGCTGATTAATCTAGCTTCTGATGAATATTTTAAAGCGGTGAAGCCCGCCAAGTTAGCCGGCTCGTTGATTAAACCGGTCTTCTTGGATGAGAAAAACGGTAAGTACAAAATTATCAGTTTTTATGCCAAAAAAGCCCGTGGGCTAATGAGCCGTTTTATTATTCAAAATAAGCTAACCAAGCCAGAACAACTGGTTGATTTTAATCTGGAAGGTTATGAATTTGATGCCGGGCTATCGGCCAAAAACGAGTTGGTGTTTAAGCGAGCGGAACAGCGCTAAAAATAGCCATGCGGCCACTCAACTAGCTGATAAACCGGGAAGTGGGCCGGTTGGGCCCTGTTTGCTTAAAATAGAACTGGCGGAGCGGCCATTGTTGCCGTCACCCCGCCAAACTTGGGAGCCAAGCCAATGGCCCCTTGTGCGGTTACTTACTTCGGCAATGCCATCAAGAAAGTGCGTAATTGCGCGAAATCTGCTGGCAAATCATGAGATAGCAGAGGTAATTGCGCCCGCACAGCCAAAGGTTTTGGCAGCGGTAATTCCTGCCCCAGAATCTCTTCAACACTCTCTTTAAATTTCGCCGGATGAGCTGTGCCAATGAACAACCCGAACTCGCCATCTTGTAATTGATCGCGTAACACGCGGTAAGCAATGGCGGCATGTGGCTCAGAGATATACCCCAAATCTGCCAGTTCCCGCATGGTGTCTTTGGTGACCTCATCACTGACGGCACCGTGAGCTAAGTCTTTCAATTGCCAGATTTTACGACGATAAAGCTCTTCAACACGCGGCCAATTGTTCGGTTGGCTGACATCCATCGCATTCGATAATGTCGCCACCGTCGGCTTCGGCTGCCACTGGCCATTAACCAAGAAGCGCGGCACGGTATCATTAGCATTGGTGGCCGCGATGAAGCGTTTTACCGGTAAACCGAGGGATTTAGCCAGCAGACCGGCGGTCAAATCGCCAAAGTTGCCACTGGGTACCGAGATAACCAATTGGTTGCGCGCCTCTTGTGGCAACTGGGCAACTGCTTCAAAGTAATAGCAAATCTGTGCCAACAAGCGACTGATATTAATAGAGTTAGCGGAGTTAAGACTCAAAGCCTGTTTTAGCTCTTCATCATCAAAAGCTTGCTTCACCAGCGCCTGACAAGCATCAAAATCGCCCTCAATCGCCACGGTGTGGATATTCCCCCCCAGGGTACAGAACAATTTCTCTTGCAGCGGGCTGATTTTGCCGCGCGGATAGAGGATAACCACGCGCACATTTTTCAGACCATAAAATGCATGCGCTACCGCCGCTCCGGTATCGCCAGAGGTTGCCGTTAAGATGGTCACCGGCTGATCTCCTGCGACCTCGGCCAGCATCTGCGCCATAAAGCGGGCGCCGAAATCTTTAAAGGCCAATGTCGGGCCATGGAACAGTTCCAGCGCGGCAATGTCATTCTCGACCTGAGCAACCGGTGCCGGGAACTCAAATGCCGTCCGAACGCGTTTGGTTAATACTTCCGGCGCAATTTCATTGCCAATAAACGCCGACAAAATACGGCTACTGCGGGTGACAAAATCCAAATCCAGCAGTTTATCAATTTCGCTAAGTTCAAACTCCGGCAACTCCAGCGGGAAGAAAAGCCCCTGCTGCTTGCCCAGGCCCTGCTTGATAGCTTGCGCGAAGTTAACCTGCTCATTGTGATCTTTAAGGTTATACAGTTTCATGCGTTATCCCAGTAGTCGTGCGCCTGCGGTATCCAGACGGCAAATATGAACAAAACCTTCGTCGTTTTGCAGGTAGTGATTTTGTAGCCAGTTCGCCATACGCTGCGCGGTTTCTATCTCGTTACACACGGCAAACAGCGTTGGGCCGGAACCGGAAATACCGCAAGCCAGTGCGCCGATATCCAGCGCTGCTTGTCGCGCTGCCGCAAAGCCCGGCAGTAATTGGGTGCGGTATGGCTCGGCGATAACATCTTTCATCATTTTAGCGGCCAAATCCGGCTGCTGAGTGTGGCAGGCGTGAATGAATCCGGCGACATTACGCCCATGCGCGATGCAATCCTGACGGCGATACTGCGCCGGTAAAATAGCGCGAGCTTCAGCGGTAGAGACTTTAATCCCCGGATACGCCATCACCCATAACCAATCGTCAAAACCGGGGACATTCTGGCTGATATAACCGGGCTGCTCGAGAATCAGTTGCATCCCGCCCAGATAACACGGCGCAACATTATCAAAATGTACACTACCAGATACCCGCCCTTCCAGCTCGCCCATCATGCCCAACAGTGTCACTTTATCCAGCGGCTTGCCACAAAACTCATTCATCGCCATCAAACCGGCCACCACGGAACAGGCGCTGGAACCTAACCCAGAGCCAATCGGCATATTTTTTTCCAGCACCATGGCGACGGGGATCTCTTTGCCCATTTCTTGGCAAAAACGTGCCCAACACTGATAAACAATATTCTCTTTTGGGTCATCGGGTAACTTGCTGACAAAGCGCCCCTCATTACGCAAACTGAAGCTATCTGCCGCTGTCACACTGACACAATCGCCAAGCAGGGTGCCGTCGAGCGGTGAAACCGCCGCCCCCAGCACATCAAACCCAACGCTGACATTGCCAATCGATGCCGGAGCATAGACCTTAACCATATTTAAACTCCCAACTTCCATGATAATGTGCGTAAAAGATCAGCAAATACCCCAGCAGCAGTCACATCATTGCCCGCGCCATAGCCGCGCAGCACCAACGGAATCGGCTGATAATAGTGGGTATAGAACGCCAACGCATTCTCACCATTCTTCACTTTATACAGTGGATCGTTACCATCGACGGCATCCATCCGAACAATACAACGCCCCTCTTCGATAACGCCGACATAACGCAATACTTTGCCTTGCTCAGCAGCATTAGCCACTAGGCGAGTAAACTCGGCATCCAGTGACGGCAGGCGAGCGAGGAAGCTGTCGACATCACCAGAAGCATCAAAACTGGCGGGTAGAACTGATTCAACCTCGATATCAGCCAGCTCAAGTTTGTACCCTGCTTCACGGGCCAAAATCAATAACTTACGCGCAACATCCATTCCAGACAAATCATCACGCGGGTCAGGCTCAGTATAACCCAGAGCTTTGGCCTGCAATGTGGCCTCAGACAAGGTCATCCCCTCATCCAGCTTGCCGAAGATAAAGGACAGTGAGCCTGATAGAATGCCAGAAAAACGCATCAGTTCGTCACCGGCATTAAGCAAATTCTGTAAGTTTTCGATAACCGGCAAACCCGCACCGACGTTAGTGTCATACAAGAATTTACGACAAGATTTTGCCGCCGCGGCGCGCATCTGGCGGTAGTAATTCATTGATGAGGTATTGGCTTTCTTATTTGGCGTCACCACGTGGAAACCATCTGCCAGGAAATCAGCATATTGGTCAGCAACCGCCTGGCTGGAAGTACAGTCGACAATCACCGGATTGAGCAAGTGGTACTCTTTGACCAAGCGAATCAGGCGGCTTAGGTTAAACGGCTCTTTGACTTCAGCCAGTTCCTGACGCCAATTATCCAGCGCAATGCCGTGCACATTGGTCAGCATCGCTTTGGAGTTGGCAATCCCACACACGCGCAAGTCGATATGGCGCTGTTTCAGCCAAGGCTGCTGGCGATAGATTTGCTCGATTAATGCTCCACCGACGCCACCCACACCAATGACAAACACTTCAATCACTTGGTCGGTATTGAACAGCATCTGGTGACAAACACGCACCCCGGTAGTGACCGCATCATTACTGACCACCACCGAAATGGAGCGCTCGGACGAACCTTGTGCAATCGCAATAATATTAATATTGGCGCGGGCTAATGCGGAGAAGAAGCGGGCTGAAATGCCACGCAGAGTGCGCATGCCGTCGCCAACCACCGAAATTATCGCCAAGTGTTCCATCACATCCAATGGCTCTAATAAGCCATCTTTCAATTCCAGATAAAATTCGTCTACTAATGCTCTGCGGGCGCGGGTTAACTCACTTTGAGGCACACAAAAACTGATGCTGTACTCAGAAGAAGATTGAGTTATCAGCACCACTGAAATGCCGCTGCGAGACATCACGGCAAAAACGCGGGCTGCCATGCCGACCATGCCCTTCATGCCGGGGCCAGACACGTTAATCATGGCCATATTATTCAGGTTGGTGATGCCTTTCACCGGGAAACCATCATCACTGCTTTCCCCGCCAATCAGGGTGCCAGGGGCTTGTGGGTTCGAGGTATTTTTAATCAGGCAAGGAATTTGGAACTGGGCGATGGGGGCGATAGTGCGGGGGTGAAGGACTGAAGCGCCAAAGTAAGAAAGCTCCATCGCCTCTTGATAGGACATCGATTTCAGTAATCGAGCATCGGGGACTACCCGTGGGTCGCAAGTATAAACGCCATCAACATCAGTCCAAATTTCACAACAATCAGCGCGCAAACAGGCGGCCAGCACCGCAGCAGAATAGTCAGAACCATTGCGCCCCAGCACCACTAACTCGCCTTTGTCATTCCCGGCAGTGAAACCCGCCATCAGAATGATATGGTCAGTTGGGATACTGCTGGCACCAATGCGGCGGGTGGACTCCGTGATATCGACGGTAGACTCAAGGTAATGGCCCTGCGCCAGCAATTTTTCAACCGGATTGATAACGCTGACCTGATAACCTTTAGCTTGGAATAACGCCTCCATGATAGCAATGGACAGCTTTTCACCACGGCAGATAATGGCGGCATTGATGCTATCCGGGCATTGGCCAAGCAATGATATCCCGTGCAAAACATGCTTGAGTTGCGCAAACTCATGAGCAACCAGCGCTTTTAAGCGCTCATAATCAAAGCCCGGTTGAGCATCTGCCAATCCACGCAGCAACTCGGAAAAAATCCGCTCAGCATCACTGATATTCGGCGAGATATCTTGCCCGGCAACCATTTTGTCGATCATCGCGACCAGATGATTGGTAATTTTGGCGGGAGCGGACAACACCGTAGCCACTTGCCCCTGACGCGCATTATTTTCAATGATATCCGCAACACGCATAAAGCGCTCTGCATTTGCTACTGATGTCCCGCCAAATTTCAGCACTCGCATTTCTGGTTCTCTCCCGCTTTCGCGCTTTTTTATCGCAAACTTTTTTGCAAAGATTTGAGTGAAAAAAAAACCCGCACTGTCTAGGTGCGGGCTTTTTTCTGTTGTTTCCTGTACGCGTCAGCCCGCCCCGTAACCTGTGGTTTCGGTGGTGGTAATAATTGTTGTGTTCAGGCTGATGTATCGCATTCGTCTGTCTGTCTCATAAATAATATGTTTCTACCTCTATTGGTTAAAGCAATCGGCCCTTCAAGTCAAATTTTTTCCATCGCCGAGCCAAAGAAACTAACCACTCCCGGGTGAGTTATTATCTCATCAGATGGGGATAATCAGACGATAAAAACAAAATCAGAGCAAAAAATTCAGATATTAAAACCATAAAAACACAGTTAATCAGCATAATGTATTTTATGGTTTTTTTACTCAATTAAGAGGAAATACGAACACTGGAAATTAATCCGCTGATTAAACCCGAGAGGAGCGCCATGATAGAAACACATCCAATCAGAAACAAATTCGCCCTATTCCAGCCCGTCATTGGCTAAAATGAGGTTAAAAGCAACAAAATTGAAAACTTTGCCACTTAAGTTTACATTTAACTAACATTAATGATAATTCTTCTAATGCTTTCAGGCGAAATAGGCCTCTAATAGGGAAAGTCGACTTATCGGCATGATGCCCAGACAATATTGATTTTAAACAATAAAAATCAACCAATTAGAAAAATCATTTTTTTGTTACCTCTGATGCACAATTTTTAATATTAATAACACTGAATCGATCACAAAATTTAACCAACTATCGCTTAAGCTGGTATTCTTGTAAGTCTTTTTCACAAAAGTGTTAACGTGCTACAATTGAATTTGATATATGTCAACAAAGCGTAGTTTTGTTGGGTGGTAGATTCGGCTCACACTGTTATATTGCTGTTAATAGGGTTAGGATATGCGCCGCTTTTGTCACCTTTGGGGCTGTAGGGAGTCACACCCCGACCAAGCTAGTGATGTTGTTGACGTTGATGGAAAGTGCATCAAGAACGCGTTTACGTACTTTAGTCATGTGATGAACGGGATGACGAGTAACTAGTCAATAAAAATCCTAATATAACAAAGACTTCTGTACTTCCTATTTCTATTTTGTTGGCAATTTTAGGTAGCAAACATGCAGACCCCGCACATTCTGATCGTAGAAGACGAGATAGTTACTCGTAACACCCTGAAGAGCATTTTCGAGGCGGAAGGCTATGTTGTTCATGAGGCCAATGATGGCGCAGAAATGCACCACATTTTGTCTGAGAATGATATCAACTTAGTTATCATGGACATCAATCTGCCGGGCAAAAATGGCCTGTTGCTGGCACGAGAACTTCGTGAACAAGCAAGTGTTGCCCTAATGTTCCTGACAGGCCGTGATAACGAAGTAGATAAGATCCTTGGGCTAGAAATTGGCGCCGATGATTACATTACCAAACCGTTTAATCCGCGCGAATTGACCATTCGGGCTCGTAACTTGCTGTCACGCACCATGAATTTGGGTAGCGTCGGCGAAGAGCGCCGCTTGGTTGAAAGCTATAAATTCAATGGCTGGGAGCTGGATATCAATAGTCGCTCATTGATAAGCCCTGCTGGCGAGCATTATAAGCTGCCGCGCAGTGAGTTCCGCGCCATGCTGCACTTCTGTGAAAACCCAGGGAAAATTCAATCCCGTGGCGAATTACTAAAGAAAATGACCGGTCGCGAGCTGAAACCGCATGATCGTACTGTTGACGTCACCATCCGTCGTATTCGTAAGCATTTTGAATCGACGCCAGACACCCCAGAAATCATCGCCACTATCCACGGCGAAGGTTATCGTTTCTGTGGTGACTTGGAAGAGTAACCCTCTGCTTGATGTCTACAAAAAAGCCAGCTGAAAATGCTGGCTTTTTACTTTTCTACTGTTCACGCCACGGCATAATGGGCACCGCGCTGATTGCGTTTTTCGGTGAGCCGTCGACGATTCTATCGGAGTAAGTCAGGTAGATTAAAGCATTACGTTTCGGGTCATAGAAACGCACCACTTGTAGCTTTTTAAACACCAATGAAGTTCGCTTCTGAAAAACCACCGAACCCTCGGATTTTCTATTCTTAATTTTGTCACTTAACTCAATTGGCCCGACTTGCTGGCAGGAAATCGCAGCATCAGAAGTATCTTCCGCCAACCCTAACCCACCTTTGATACCGCCGGTTTTTGCCCGGCTGATATAACAAGTTACATTTTTAACATCAGGGTCATCAAAGGCCTCAACCACAATTTTATGGTCAGGCCCGAGCAATTTAAATACCGTATCAACGGAGCCAATTTCCTCGGCATGGGCAGTTATTGCCGCCAAAGAAAGCATGCAACCAAGGAATATCCAATTTTTTTTCATACACTTACTCCATGCCGCTGAATAACGTTATCCAACGTTAAAAAATTTCGCTAATAATAAAACATTCGTTAAAAAGTCATTTTATAAATCTTAGATGCATTTTTAACACACAACACCACTAAATTCTTAAGCAGTCGGGAGCATAAAAAGTTGCTACTATGCGCCAGAGCTATACTTTTCATGACGACTAATACCCTAAATTTAGGCCGTTTTACGAGGAAGATCTATGGATCAAGCCAGTATCATTCGTGATTTGCTTAGCTGGCTAGAAAGTCATTTAGACCAGCCTTTAGCGTTGGACAATGTCGCTGCCAAAGCTGGCTATTCCAAATGGCATTTACAGCGAATGTTCAAGGATGTCACCGGGAATGCTATCGGTGCGTATATCCGCGCCAGAAGGCTGTCAAAAGCCGCTGTTGCATTACGATTAACTAGCCGCCCTATTCTGGATATTGCCCTGCAATATCGATTTGATTCGCAGCAAACTTTCACCCGAGCCTTTAAGAAACAGTTTGCGCAAACACCGGCATTGTACCGCCGAGCAGAAGATTGGCATTCAGCAGGGATATGTCCGCCGATTCGACTCGGGTCATATACTCTGCCTCAGCCTGAATTTATTTCTTTACCTGAGCAACATTTGGTCGGGCTGACACAAAGTTACTCTTGTACGCTTGAGCAAATATCGACTCATCGTACTGAGTTGCGGGCGCATTTTTGGCAGCAGTATTTGGGGGACGCCGACCATTTGCCCCCGGTACTTTATGGCTTGCACCACTCCCGCCCCAATCAGGAGAAAGACGACGAGCAAGAGATTTTCTACACCACCGCCATTGAACCCCAACATGTGCCGGGTAATGTGCAGGAAGGGCAACCGGTTATCTTACAAGGTGGTGAGTATGTCCAGTTTAGCTATGATGGGCCGCCAGAAGGGTTGCAGGACTTCATCCTGACACTGTATGGCACCTGTTTGCCGCAGTTAGAGCTAACCCGCAGGTGTGGATACGATATCGAGCGCTTCTTCCCCCATGGCAGGCCGAAAGACGGGCCTCCGGCTTCGCTAAAGTGTGAGTATCTCATTCCCATCCGGCGTTAACGTTGTAGCTCATCCAGTGCTGGCATATCCAAATGAGCGGTATCGCCAGCACTTTCAATCACCCAGCCAGAAGCCAGCCACGGGCTTTCCTGATAATCCACGCGAGATAGTGAACAGTTGCGCAACCGCAAGCGCCGTTCGGCATGAGGGGGCAACCCCAGCAATGTACTTAACAAACACCCCAGCGCCATACCATGGCTCACCAGCAACGGCTTACTGCCAGCAGGGAGCTCAAGACAACTATCCAACGCCGCGCGCATCCGCCATCCAAGCTCTGCCATCGACTCGCCACCAGGAATTCGGCCGCCTTGGGTACCATTGACCATCTGCTTGCGCCACTGTTCTTCTTCCGGCGTTAAGCTTTCAATCGGACGCGTTTCCAGTACCCCCATATTCAGTTCACGCAGGCGTGGGTCAGTTACCATTTTTAGGCCACAAGCATCGGCGATAATCTTGGCTGTCTGCTGTGTACGCCCAAGGTCACTGGTAATGATATGTGTGATTCCTTGATTGCTAACCCGTTGCGCAACCAAGTGCGCCTGACGTTCACCCACCTCGGTCAGTGGGCTGTCCGATTGGCCCTGAATCTGGCGCGATGCGTTCCATACGGTTTCGCCGTGACGCACGAGAAATACCTGTAGCATGTCATTTTTCCGTTATACTGCGTGAAATAAACATTTGCCTATCTCATCGATTTTTAAGGATATTGAACTCATTATGTACCATGTTGTTGCCGCCACTACCAACCCTGCAAAGATTAAGGCTATCAGCCTCGCTTTTGATGACGTTTATGGTACCGGTCAATATCGTATTGAAGGTGTGAATGTCGATAGCGGTGTTCCCCTGCAGCCGATCGGCAGCACTGAGACACGCACCGGTGCCAGACAGCGCGTGAGCAATGCACGTCAGATACGCCCTGAAGCTGATTTTTGGGTCGGAGTTGAAGCAGGTATTGAAGATAACATGACCTTTGCATGGATGGTAATTGAGCACTTACAGTTGCGGGGGGAATCCCGCTCTGCCAGTTTGATGCTACCCGATATTATATTGCAAGGGATTCGCCAAGGCCGTGAGCTGGGCGACGAAATGGCAGATTTAACGGGAATATCGAACGTAAAACACCAGGGCGGAGCCATCGGCATTTTTACCGATGGAAAATTGAGCCGCACCAGTGTCTATCATCAGGCCCTGTTGCTGGCACTGGTGCCGTTTCACAATGAAATTTACCAGCGCCCGACATCGTAATTAGTTTTTATCCGTCAATAGCTGCGCTTCGAGCCAACTTTTCAACTGTGGAGGGGCAGCTTTGAGGCTATTGGAGCCACGGGTGATGGTTGCAATACCGGCTCCCAATTCATTTTTCAGTTCACGCTGGCTTAGTTCCCCGCGCATTAACTCCTCAATGATACGCACCCTTGTTCCCAACGCCGTGCGCTCATCAGGTGTCAGCATCAACTGCAAAAGAGGAAGATGGAGGTCTTGCGCAATCGCGTCCTGCAACAGCGCAACAAAAGTCAGCCAGTGCTGATTATCCTCAGTCGACAGATTTGGGTCGGTCAATCGTAGTTTTGTCATGATATGCAACCATACTATTTAACTAGTACAGAAGCATACCATAACCTCACCTTTCGCCAAAGTGCTGGCAGCCACAGGTCAGTGCGCGCAGCTCCCCCCGATAGCCTCAAGGACGAAGAGGGTTAATACCGCCTTTGCCACTCCGCATCACTCAACACTTTAGCGGGGCGATTCATAAAATGCCGATAAAATGCATCATACGCCAAGACATTCTTTACATAACCGCGTGTTTCTGAGAATGGAATACTTTCGATGAAGGCTACGGCATCCACTTGCCCACCACTGTTACCCAACCAAGTATTTACCCGCGATGGGCCTGCGTTATAAGCCGCGCTGGATAAAATGCGGTTGCGGCCAAATTGCTGATAGACCTCTTCCAGATAGCTGGTGCCTATCTCAATGTTGGTGACAGGGTCGAGCAACTGGCTGCTATTGACGTAGCCGGGGATATTATTCAGTTTGACCGTGTGCTCCGCAGTCCGTGGCATCACTTGCATCAGGCCGGTGGCACCAACAGGCGATTGTGCTTTCGGGTTCCAGGCACTTTCCTGACGGGCAATCGCCATAGCATAACTTGGTGTGATGCCCTTGCCTTCCGTCGCCTGACGGAACTCTTTCGGCCAAGCCAGTGGGAAGCGCTCTTCCAGATGGTCCCATAGCTTGGCAACAATGGTCGCCTGAACACTCAGGTCGGCCCATTTCTGATTAAATGCATAACGCGCCAGAGCTTCCTGCTCAGGTTTGCTGCGGCTCGCCACCAGATAACTCCACTCATTGCGCGCCAGATTATCCATATTCCAATACATCAACTCGCGCACCCGGGCGATTTCCGGCCGCTGAGCCAGTGATGCATCCGGTTTGGTCGCAACTTCAACATTAATCGGGTAAGGAACCCCTAGTTTTTGTGCGGCGACCATGGGATAGAAACCTCGCTCCTGCATCAAGCTGCGCAAGATGGCTTCGCCCTCGGCTTTCTTGCCTTGCTCTAACAGCAGCGAAGCACGCCAGTAGCGCCACTCATCTTTATTTTGCGCCTCCGCCGGTAAACGCGCCATCCATGCGGCCAATCCTTGACGGTCACCACTGCCCAAGGACATGCGGATACGGCGCTCCAGCAGTGGCGTGGAATGGCTACGTAAGGCGACTTGATCTCGCCATTTGGCTTGGTCGTAAGTCGCGTCATTGCCCATCAAACGCCAAGCAACCGCCTCTTCCAATTCCAGCTTCTCGCTGTCACTCATTTTTTGCAGCCGCACTAAGGTTGGGATCATCGCGCGCGCATTTTCCACGTCCTGACGTGCCAATCGCGTAAATGCAATGATGGTGGCTGAGCGGGTAAAGTCGGTCGGCCCGACAGTGCGGGCAAAGCTTTCGACACTGGCGGGGTCACTTTGCAATTTTGCCAGTGCCGTCCCCATAGTCTGATAATCTGCCGGCAGTTGTTTGAGTAAATAACTGACTAAACTGGCATTTCCCTCTTTTAGCGCCAGCTTCATGCGGGCCAATGTTGCCAGTGGCGTTTGATGTCCGGCCTGCTGCCAGACACTGAATAATTTATCACAGCTGCCCGGTAGCGCCTGGCCGTTGAGCCAAATTTCACTGGCACCATCCCAAGCCACTTGCTGCTCGCCAGTCGCCCACTTGGCATAGTAATAATTACAGCGGGCCGCCGCCGGTTTAGGGGCTTGCGGGCTGAACGCCAATAACCCACGCCAATCCTCGCGGCGCGCCAATTCATTAACAAAACGCGATGACAATGAACTTGCTGGCGGCAACGTCGGGTTGCGACTCAGGAAATCGGTCACTTGTGCCGCACTCACTTGGCTTAAATCTTGAGTTAACTGGCGGTATTCCAGATACGGATACAGCGGATAATCGCGCAACGTTGGCAGCAATTGTGCCACGGTATCCATCTGATTGTTGTCCCAAGCCAGTTTAACTTGCTGATAGCGTTGCCGTTGGGCATCAATGGAGTCAGCAAATGCCACTCCTGAAGTCGTCACCAGACACACGCCAATCGCCAGATATCGCCACTTGTCCATACTCACTGTTTCCTCACCGGTTGTTGGCTACTGCATTTTGCTTACCGCAACTTCTGATTAGCTTAGTCATCATTAGTTCCGGCAGCAGGACATACTAACTAAGAGTTTCATCTGATAGCCAGCGATTACACGCACGAATAGTCATGGAAAATTAATATTTCTGGGTGATAGTTTAAACGCTGGATGGCATTCTCGGGGCTGGAGATGGCGAACAACAGAATAATTCACTAGGTAATGGCTTAGTATTCACTGAGTTAACAACTATTTGCGACCAAATATTTTGACTTTATTATCTCAGATCAAGACACTATTTTGATAAAAATCTACTATCCTTGCTTAATATAACTTTGTTGTTGTAAATATATCATTCAGAATCATTTTTTTGTCTTCCAATAAAAATCAAATAATTAAGGAACTGAATATTTTCACGGAAGAGTATTCACTACCCTACACCGTTAACCTTAACGGTAATGAGATAAAAAAACGGATAGATAGACTTCAGATTTTTAATTTTTAAGAAGGTTCTTTCAATGCAAAACTCATCAAACCATAAAACTGCCTCGCCGCCAGAAGGTAAAGCTTGGTATCAACTTACTGTGGAAGAATCTTTGCAGCAGCTCAATAGCCGCGAAGAAGGGTTAAGCCAACAAGACGCCGAAGAGCGCCTTAAGCAATATGGCCCCAATGCGCTGCCTGCCAAAAAAAGTAAGCACCCACTCCTGCAATTTCTCGCCCATTTTAATGACGTCCTGATTTACATTTTATTAGCCGCAGCGCTGGTCAAAGGCCTGATGGGCCATTCTGTCGACACCATAATCATTCTTTGTGTGGCGGTTATTAATGCATTAATTGGTTATGTTCAGGAAAATAAAGCTGAGAAATCGCTGAAAAGCATTCAAAACATGCTTTCCAGTAAAGCTGTTGTTATCCGTGATGGTAACGCAAAAACCATTGACGCACAGGATTTGGTGCCGGGTGATATCGTCACATTGAAGCCGGGGGATAAGATCCCCGCTGACCTGCGGTTACTCGAAGCCCATAACCTCCAGATTGAAGAAGCTATCCTGACTGGCGAATCAACTGTTGTTGAAAAGCAAATTGAAGTTATTGCTAATGAATCAGTGATTGGTGACCGTAAAAACCTGTTGTTCTCGGGGACGACGATCAGTGCCGGCACGGCGAAAGGCGTGGTGATTGCCAGTGGCGGTGATACTGAACTGGGCCATATCAACCAAATGATGTCGGCCGTTGAAGCAACACGTACTCCGCTACTGCAACAGATGGACCGCTTGGGCAAAGCGATTTTCATCCTAATTCTGGTGATGATGGCCTTCTTGTTCGTCTTCGCCTTTATCTTGCGCGACTTGCCGGTCGATGAACTGCTGCTAGCCTTGATAAGTTTGGCGGTCGCCTCTGTTCCTGAGGGTTTGCCGGCCATTATTTCGATTATTCTGTCCCTCGGGGTGCAGGCGATGGCGCGCAATCGCGCGATTATTCGCAAGCTGCCAACAGTCGAAACCTTAGGGGCCATGACCGTCGTCTGTTCCGATAAAACCGGCACCTTGACGATGAACGAAATGACCGTCAAAGCGGTGATTCTGGCTGATAATTGCTACCGAGTAACCGGTGAAAGCTACGAGCCAGTGGGTAATATTTACCCAGAGGGCAGTGACCAACAAGCTTCTCTTGCCGGGCCGTTAAAAACATTTATCACTGCGGTGAATTTATGTAATGACAGCCAGATTCAAAAGAATGATCAAGGTCATTGGACTATCGTGGGCGGCCCCACCGAGGGGGCCTTAAAAGTTCTGGCGGCCAAATCAGGTATTGCGCTCGACCAAGTCACTCAGCACGGTAAAATTCCTTTTGATTCAGCCTACAAATATATGGCTACCAGCCATCAGATTGGGGCCGAGAACTGTATTTTCCTGACCGGCGCACCAGATGTGCTGTTCACTTTCTGCCAGCAAGAACTGACGGATAAAGGGGTTATTCCTTTCCGCCGTGATTACTGGGATGCCGAGATGACGCGCTACACCAAGCAGGGCCTGCGCATGCTGGCGGCAGCTTATCGTCCAACAGAACAGGCGGTTAGCGAGTTAGAACACCGTGATATCCAGCAAGGCATGGTGTTTGTCGGCATCGCCGGCATGATGGACCCACCACGCCCTGAAGCTATCGACGCTATTGCCACCTGCCAGCAGGCGGGAATCCGCGTGAAGATGATAACCGGCGACCATCAAGAAACCGCGATGGCCATTGGCGCGATGCTGGGGATAGGAAATGGGAAAGACTCCATTACCGGTGGCCAGTTGGAGCATATGGATGATAAAGAACTGGCGGAAGCCGCTGTTCGTTATGATATTTTTGCCCGTACCAGCCCGGAACATAAACTGCGTCTGGTAAAAGCATTGCAAGAGAAAGGTGAAATTGTCGGGATGACCGGCGATGGCGTTAACGACGCACCGGCACTGAAACAGGCCGATGTCGGCATCGCCATGGGCATCAAGGGCACTGAGGTCACCAAAGAAGCCGCCGATATGGTGCTGTCAGATGACAACTTCGCCACAATTGCCAGTGCGGTTGAAGAAGGCCGCCGTGTCTACGACAACCTGAAAAAAACCATTTTGTTTGTGTTGCCGACCAACTTGGCGCAAGGGCTGTTAATCATCTTTGCTATCTTGGTGGGAGCCGTTATTCCCCTGACGCCACTGCAAATTCTCTGGATAAACATGGCCACCTCCACCACACTTTCTTTCGGTTTGGCATTTGAACCGGCAGAAAGAGGCATCATGCGCCGCAACCCGCGCGACCCATCAAAACATGTGTTAGACGGCCATGCCATTTGGCGCATCGCATTCGTCGGTACCTTGATTGCATGCAGCGCCTTTGCCCTGGAAGCCTATATGGAACCACGCGGCTACAGCACTGAATTTATCCGTACTGTACTGATGCAAACTTTGGTCACCGCGCAATGGATTTACATGTTTAACTGCCGGGTTATGGACAGATTCCCACTGAACAAAGAAGTCTTTGTGAACAAGGGATTGTGGTTAGTTTCTGGGGTGCTAATTCTGTTGCAGTTAGCCATTATCTATCTGCCATTTATGAATACCGCTTTCGGCACCGAGCCATTACCGGCTTACTACTGGGGCGTAACACTGCTGGTTTCTATCGCCATCTTCTTGATTGTCGAAGTGGAAAAATGGGTTATTGGGCGCTTCAACCGCACATCAAACTCCATCTGATATCCCCAGCCTCTACAACTCAAGCCCGGCCATTCGCCGGGCTTTTTTTATTTATTACAAAGAGAATTTAAGATAAATCCCATATTACCAACACCACGACTATTATTATGCCAATTAATTCTTATAATAGATTGGCGGCGATTTACCATTCGACTGCGGCCATTAACATGTGAGCGATGCCGCCATCAGGAAGCGCAAAAATGAACACTGCAACTTGCGCAGTCAACGGCGCCAACGATGAAAAATATCATTCTCTGCTTAAGCCCACTTTGCCACGGCGTCTCTGGCGGCGGACTTATTCCCTCACATTATCGTTGCTCTTAATTTTATTCGCATCATTCTCCTCAATGGCGGCAAATGATTTAAGTGAAGAACTTATTCATGAACGTAGTGATGCTGCGACAAAAATGGTGTTGGGAATTATCAGTTATTCGCGTTGGCCAGCCCCACAGCCAGTGATTCGTTTATGTGTCATTACCCCAACGAACTATGCTGAAGAACTCTTTAATCCGGCATTAATGCAAACCACGCATCCGATTAAAGTACAGCGTTATTCACTGCCCAATGCTGTGCTGGCAAGCAACTGTGACGTGGTTTATCTGGGCAACATAGAGGACAAACAACGGCAAGAACTGGCAGCTCAACTCTCTGGATACCCGGTTCTCACCATTAGCGAAAATTATGACAAATGCAGCTTGGGTAGTGCGTTTTGTCTGTTGCTGGAAGACAAGCAAGCCTCTTTCAAAGTCAATATGGATGCATTAGCACGCGCCGGGGTACGAGTTCATCCCAATGTGTTGCAACTTGCCCGTAAAAAGGCTGACGCGTTATGAGTTCAATAAAAAATAAATCTCTTGGCCGGATCAAAAATCAAGCCAATGCGGCAAAACTCCCCACACTCGGCCGCGTATTGGGCAGAATACATTTAACTGTGGCACTGGTCTCCGTAGCAACAGCCGGTATTTTCCTGACCTTAGTCGCCCTATTTGCTCTGCGGGTGTATGCCGACCATAACCTGCATTTGATCGCCCGCTCAATCAGCTATACCACTGAAGCCGCTGTTGTTTTTGGGGATACAGTTGTGGCGAGTGAGGCGCTTTCAATGATTGCCGCTAATGAAGAAGTCGCTGAAGCAAAGATTATGGACGCTAATGGCCGGATCATCGCTCAATGGACGCTACCCGACGACGGCCCAATACGCCAAGTGGAGCAAAGCCTCGCTCGCTGGGCATTACCCGACCCCGTGGTCTTGCCTATCATTCATGCGGGGAATGAAATCGGCAGCGTCGTTGTTGTCGGCCATGGCGGCGGCCTGCTGCGGTTTCTGCTGCAAGGATTAGCGGGCCTCTTGGTGTGTCTGCTCCTCAGCACCGCCGTGGCGTTATTCCTGTCACGCCGCATGCTCTTTGGCATTATTGGTTCGCTGAATCGAATTACTGAAGTCGCTCATAATGTCAGCCGCAACCGCAGCTTTGGCCAGCGTGTTCCATCGGCACAGATTGCAGAGCTAAATGAGTTAAGTCACGATTTTAATGGCTTACTGGAAGAGCTTGAAGTATGGCAAGAACATCTCACGAGAGAAAATGACTCACTCGCACACCGTGCAGCCCATGATAGCCTCACCGGTTTAGCAAACCGCGCCTTCTTTGAAGGGCGGTTAACGCGCACACTTAAAGATTGTCAATCTAACGAACACGCTGCGGTTTTATTCCTTGATGGTGACCGTTTTAAAGAGATCAATGACAGCTATGGCCATGCCGCAGGCGATGTGGTGCTCACCACTATTGCCGACCGAGTTCGCTCCTCATTGCGTGAGTCCGATTTAGTCGCCCGCCTCGGTGGTGATGAGTTTGCGGTGTTACTGGCACCGATTCATGACACTAATGATGTGCTCACTATCGCAGACAATATTATCGGAAGTATGACGCAACCTATCATGCTGCCTGATGGACGGGAGATCGTCACTTCACTCAGTATTGGTATTGCTATTTATCCTGATCACGCCCAAACGCCGGATGATTTATTGCACCGCGCGGATGAAGCTATGTATCAGGCAAAGAAAGGTTTCCGGCTCTGTGAGCGGGGAGTTGTTCATCAGTCGGGCTTTATTCCAGAAAGTACACACACAGAAAGTTTAGGGTAGATGACATGTTGGGTTTAAAAAGTAATCACCAAAAACATCCTCTTTGGATCAGCTTTTTCGCTCTTTGTTTGTTGGTGTTAGTGGGCTGTCAGGCCAAGCCGCACCAAGGGCTGACGCCAGAACAAATTGCAGCGCTACAGGAGCAAGGATTTAAATTAACGGATAATGGATGGGAGTTTGGGCTGGCTAATAAAGTGTTATTTGACAGTGATGTCAGGAAATTAAATGCCTCTGGCGTCGAGACGGTACAAAACATTGGCCGCTCCCTGCACCATGTGGGGATTAATCACCTGCGAGTCGATGGGCATACCGACGCGACGGGGGAAGACAGTTATAACCAACAGTTATCTTACCAACGAGCCGCCGCTGTTGCTGATGCTTTGGCGGGCATTGGTATCCCGCGAGCCAATATTGATGTGCGCGGCCGGGGTAAGTTAGAGCCAGTGGCCGATAATCGCACAGCCAAAGGCCGAGCAGAAAACCGCCGCGTGGCAATGATAGTCACCGCGCCTTAATCGCGACGAGCTGGTTGATGTAGAGTCAACAATCAGTCAATAATTCGAGTACACCAGCGCCGACAACACTCCGGCGATGGGAAAGATGACGGGTATAGTAAAACGGGCTACACTCCGCACCAGTACATCCTATAAAAACTGATCTAGAGAGGCTGAGGCAACGTGGCTCAATACGTCTATTCAGTGTTGAGTCTATGTATCACTACTCTGCACCTGCCTGCACAAGCGCGAAATATCAGCCATTTAACGCAACCCTCAAAAGCTTAGCTACGCACAAATCTACACGTATATGAAAATGTTTTGCCCCATTTTTGCCCCATGAATTAGCTGGCACAAAAAAAATAGACCGGGACATTAAGCCCGGTTTTGTATTTTAGGCTTCAGTTAAATCAGCCTCTGGTGATACTGGCCACTCGATATTAGGCGCGAGAGAAATATCGATGTTTTTCACCTTCACCCGATATTGTTTCCACGCCTTTAAGTCAGTGCGGAGTTTGTCCGGTACATCATCACCGTTCTCATCCAGACCCTCAATCTCATCAGACAATGCTTCAATCATGTCTGATGCGTGAGACATTAGTCTGACTTTTTCAGCGCTGGCAATAGCCACCTGCATATGTTTAATACTCTCGATATCTTCAACCGAAGGGCCTCCAGTTTCCGCCCATTTACCCCCTGACCACTCCCCCGTTTCATTATTCCTTGTCGCCCCTTGATATTGAGCGTTGTAATAGCCATTACCAACAAGGTCAGACGTCCAGTTGTCCGGTAGCTTCCCCTCTATATGGTCCACTTCAAAAAAACCGTCTTTGTCTAGTTGATTTAGTTTCATGGTCAGCCTTTTATTGCAATGGGATCAGAAAGGTGCCGGAGACTTCGCCTGTACCTTGGAATTGGGTTACGGAAATATTGCCATCCGTATTAACGATAAACCTCATAGGGTATAGACCCGCAGACGTGTCTCTCTGCCCAAATGGGGTGACGATATGTACTTGAGTCGGCCTATAACCCACCGGTAAGGTCCCCACTATGGAACCTGTAGCTACAGACGTTGCAAACAACGTGACTTTCAACTGCAGCATGCCAAGCACTTTTCTATATATCAGCGAGTAGCCTACAGCGGTTGACCATCCGCCAGCAGTCGTTAAACTTAACCATGGCGTATTGGCTATTCCACTTGCACCGAAAGCATCCGCAACTATTCCCAGCGCTGATTGAGCACCTGCTAATGTATTCTTACCAGTCCCGCCTTGTGTGATTTCTATAGCCTTGGTTAGCGCATTAAGCGCCGTAATATCTGCGTTTTCTCCATTTCCTGCCTTTCCAGATAAGCCATTCGTTAAATCATCTTGGCTAACCTTATTACTGATATCCTGAGACATTTGAGAAAGAGATGGAATTATCACCTCAGAACCATCAGGTGCAATAATAGTTACATCACCAATTCCGGTAGTTATATTCTGCCAATCCTGTAACAATCCTTGATATAACGCCAACTGAACCGCCGTCCTTCGAGCTAAATCAGACATTGAGTTAGATACAGTTGTGACAATGGCATAATCTGAATCAGTAATAGAAAAATCTAAACTGCTCGCTATTCTAATTTGCGTATCACTATCAACAGCTAATATTTCATATATAACAACCTGACCTGCGCCGGGAACGAAAATCATCTGTCCGGGAGCAATACCAAATATGGGATTATTCCATAATGTTCCGGTGCCGGTAATAATATTGGTTCCAGCCACGGACGTGACGCTACCTGCCTTATACCAAGACATAGTTATTTTCCTATTTTATTTTAAAAGTAAGTATCGGTATTTAAAACGGGTAAAGCTAACGGGCTATTACCGTATCTATTGTCACTCATTGGGACGCTATTTACATAAGCGCCTTGTCCCGCCGTTATGCTGGAACCAGACATGCGCATAGCTGTACGGTACCAGCCTTGATAGCCTCCACTCTGCTCACTTCCTGCTGGTAGTCCTCCAAGGCTAGGAAGAGGTATCATGGGCCTTGTTATGCCAGTATTTACCCATGTATTAGGTGTGGAACTTAGCTGTGTCGTGTTTGCCAGAATTAACGGTGCGTATCGAGAAGAGTATGTGCATTGTCCTGACGTATTAAAAATGGCAAGCCCCGCGGTGCCTGCGCTGGGCGGTGCAGGGAAAAAGCCTGTAGTGAAAACACAAACATTGGCAACCACAGAGCCGTTACTCGTCGAACCGGTAGAATTGATAGCAAAGCAATGAATGTTTTTATTGGGGGCATCGTATAGTAACGACACATTAGGATCTGCCCAGTTAGCAAACACAATAGCGTTTTCACGGTTGGGTATTCCCGCTGGGACTTGCCAATCTGACGATATGGTTACCTGCCCCCTCCATGTGCAAAAACCTAATGCAGTAGCATCAGTGATTGCCATAAAATTGGTTGAATTTTGCAAGAATAACCCATAAGAGCCAAACGCTGGAGATGTTGGGATTTCAAAAGCTGAAAAAGTCGCCCATCCCATATTATTATTTGAAGTCGTAAAGGTTATGCGGTTACCCGACATAGAGTAACCGGTAACATACCAGGCATATGCCGAGGCAGTGCCTGCCGGGGTAGTCACCCCACCAAAAGAAGTCGGGACTAAATATAATTGCCCTCCCGTATATCCATTCAATACAATTGATGGGGGGTTACCTGTTCCCAGTGTGTCATAGTTACCAAGAAATCTAAGTAACCGTGTTCCAGATGTCATATAGACACCCTTCCCCCCATCGCTAGGGGAAACATATAGAATAGGTTCAGCCATTAGAAATAACCCACTTGCACAGCAATTTGTCCATTAGCGTGATATGTTTTCTGGCCTCGATAATCTAATATAGTACGAATTCCATTCGTTGTATTATCCATGATTATATTACCCCTGAGATTGACATTATTAAATTCAGCATTGCCGTTTTTAAAATCAAGATGCAAACCGGATATACCTTGGACATAATTATCAGAATCCAAAGTGTCTGTTATTTTCCCTCGACCAATAGATGCCTTTGCAATAAATGCATCATTCATAAAAACTTGACCATTTACCACTGCAAAAGGCGAAAATAAATTACCCGCTGGCCCCGAGAGCAATATAAATTGATCAGCAGTAAAACCAATTGATGATTTAGCTACTCCATTAATAAACTCCGCACCAATTACCATGCCAGCATTGACTAAATTACCGTTATAGTTAATTCCCGCCCGTAGGCTGTAAGTCGCACTTGCCCCGTCACTATCAACCACTGCTGTTAACTTTTCATCAATAGCAGCAGTTTGATCTTCAAAAGTCGCGGTTACCAATGTTTCAAACTCAGCGAATGCCCGTTCAGCATCAGCAACAGTGGTCGTTAAGTGGATAACTCCTGCTCTATTCTCTCCGTATTGCGCCCATTGTTGTACGATGCCAGCATCATTCGCGACAGCGTTCTCCAGAATCGCCTCAGCGCTCATGAAATCATTATTAAATAACTGCTGTCCCGCCACAGTGTTACTGATGAAATCATCACCAATAGCTTCGAGAATAGCGCTCGTGTCGGTACTCGACATGCCACGAACCCAATCTATCCACGGCGACTGATTACCGGATTTATCCACGATCCGTGCACGGAACCAAAACACTTGCCCCGCCCTTAATCCCTGCATGGTGTAGTTTCTTTGCGGATGCGGTACATCACTCAACAGCATGGCGTCAGTGCCATCGGCAGACAGGCTATATTCAATCTCGGTTTTTAACGCATCTTCAGCCCCTTCCGGATAACCCCAGCTAAGAGTAATACCAAAGAGAATACCGGTTGCAGCAAAGCCAACAGGCATGGGAGGATTCCCCTCTTTGCCGTTTAAGGCTGTTTCAGTGGCGTTGGCCCAGATACTCGATATCTCAGCCGCATTGATAGCCCTGACTCTGCACTGATAGCGCCCGGCGTAAATACCCGTAACATCAAAGCTACGTGTAGACGTGCGCGGGGCAGCGATCCAGTTGCCATTATCGCGCCGCCACTCGGCCTCGTAAGCAATTTCACTTTCAGCGGCATCCCATTCTACATGCAAGGTGGTGACAGCAAGCCCTTGGGCTATTGCAGAAAAACTGGTTATTTCAATGTTTTTTGGTGGCGGCTGAACACCAGGTGGGATGACGCTAATCGGGCGATCTTCAATAATTGCGCCGCTTTCTATCTTGGCCCATTTATTTTCATCGTACTCAATAGCATTAATTTCATAGGCTATTTCCTTCTCGGTTGATGCGTCCTTGATGCCAACAACGCGATAGAGCTGTACCGCCAGCTCATCGGCATCAACACTCCAGGCACATTCAGCGGCAGGTAATTCACTGTATGCAACACTAACAGTGACCACTTTATCATTCACTGATTGCACCGTTCTTGCCTGCGCCACCCCACTCGGAAGGTTAACAATAAGGCGATCCCCTAGCTTTGCGTCAGGCTTGCGATCAAGGGTAACATTGCGCCCGACTGCGCTGCTTATGCGCCCTCCAAGCACTCGCCCAGCCAATAGCTGATCGGCAACCCCAACAACCCAACCCGGCAAGGGAATGCGGCCCTCAAGCCCCACTGTGAACGAAACCGCCCTATCCTTTTCATTGGTATAGAGAACCCACTTGCCTCGGCGAATGGCTTCGCTTCGGCGTGTGCAGCCTATGGCTGTTATATCTGCGTTTAAAGTACCGTATCGCCTTACAAGGCTCCTAACCACTACCGGCTCAATATCATCCTGATAGCGATTGTCAGGATTTGAATATGACACCATAGCCTGGCTGTAATGGGTTCGCTCACTGGCAGAGCTATACTGAAAACCATCTTTCACATTAGCGCGAGAGTAAACCATATCAACTGGACGGCTCATATCGGCCAGCGCTCTGATCTCGCCGCCAGCCCAATAGAACATGCCAGAAAATATACTAATGATATCGCTCAGGACATTGATTGCATCCTCTTGCCCTTGGATATAAACATCACATAGGTGGCGAGGCTCGGTACCACCACGGCCATCAGGCACAAGCTGATCGCAATATTTAGCTATCTCGTACAATTCCCATTTTGAGGTTGAGAGATTATTTGCCTTAATCCATTGCCCCAGCCCATATTCTTCATTGATGCAGAGGTCATAGAAAATCCAGGCGGGGTTATTGGTCCATGCCCATTTAAATGTGCCATCCCAAACACCGGAATAAGTTCTGTTAATAGGATCATAATTTGATGGGACGCGAATTATGTCCATTTTAGGTTTGCACGTTATTGTTGGGATGTTCTGGAACTGCTTTGCATCAAACTGGATATACAGCAACGCCAGATTCGGGTAGCGCAATTTGGCGTCAACAATTTCGACGACAGCATCAACCAACATCCGATCAGCAACCCGAGCAGTATTTGTCGTGTTTGGGGTTATCCTCCGAACACGGAGCTGCCAACCCTCTGTTGAAGTAGGTAAATCAATACGGTGAGAGCGTGGGTACCCCGTTGTTGATTTACCATCAACAGCAGACCGCAAAACCTCATTGTAAGCCCCACCACCAGTTGCTAAATCAATCGCATACTCAACTCGGTATCCAACAATGTCGCCATTATCCAATTGTTGCTGCAATGCGGGCCATGATAGGCGAACACGCACGGCAGAGAGGTCAGTATTGGTGATTGCCTTCACCCAAGGAGTTTCATATTTCAGCTCAATACCCACAGCGATATCATTTTGAACATCTGGCATTCCCTGAATATAAGTTTGATGCTGAGTCCCTGGGCGGAACTCCCACTGCACACCAGGGAAGTTGACGCTACCATCAGCATTACCAATGGGAGTGCCATCAAGAAAAATTCGGGTATTATCCAGCCCACCAACCCACTCACCATGGCCCAATACCAGCAACATTTTTGCAAAAGAAGTAGCGATTAATGAATCTGGTGATTCAACCGGAGTGTGGCTGTCTGAACTACCCGCCTTTTTACCCACAATTGCCGACATACTTTTCTCCAGGCGAAAAAAAACCGCCCGGAGGCGGTTCAATATTAAAGTTAGTAGTTACATTTGATCTTCGGTATAGATACCGGCTGAAATGATGGCACCGCCGATAATTCGCTCGCCGTAACCAATCGGAATCGGGTTTCCTTGCGCCACTGTGTTCACTGGCCCACCAAATGCATAGCTTGGGGTGTTCTCTGCTGATTGCCGAGTTGCCAGCCCGCCCTGTTGCGGTGATAACATTTGCATAACCCCGCCAAGCGCCATTGATGCACCAGCCATTAACATACCTTTGGCAAATCCAGCAGACATTAAAGCCGCCGTTGGGTTCCAAAAGGTTGCAGCAATGAGTACTGCACCCAATATCGTTTGAAACAGCCCAGCTTTCTTGCTACCGATATAAACAGGCACTATACGGATGGGGGCATTCCCACCAAGGGATAATTCATTTTCATCAATATTGCGTTTGCCATTAAAAACAGCAAATGTAAGCCCTCTTGATTCACTGTCTAATAGGAATTGCTTAAAACCTTTAATTTGTAACCTTAAGGCTTGTATTGCCTCTGCTGGGCTTGATACTTCCCAGTTATACGCTCTGCCAAATTTTTTGCCTAAAATCCCACCTAACTCTATTTTTCTACGCATTCGCCCCCCCCATAAAGCAGAAAACCCGCCGAGGCGGGTCATTTCAATTAACTAAATCGTTATATAAAATATCTTCTTTAAAGTAACCGTCATTCTGGCACACTTTAAATAAGACCGAATCATCACTCACGCCTTTGCTTCCCTGCCCTATCTGACCTAAAGCACCCGCACCAGTAATTTGTCCTATACTGGTTGGGGCGATGGTTTTACCCTGACTATTCTTTGTAATAAAACTTTGGAATACAACCCAGTCGGAGTAACCACCATATGAGTTTTTAGCTTTAACAAGTCCACAATATAACTGCCTGCTCTCTCCATTGAGAGAAGTTATGATATTACTCATTAACAGTTTTGCGCTATCTGGGTCTTTAAGGCCCCTTTTAACCCAGGCCTCTATTACGCTGGATTCTTCATTTGTTAATACTCGCGACTCAATAATTGGCTCTTTTATTGTCTCCGCTTTCTTTGCTGCCAATAATGCTGATGGGAACGCTATCATGAGCAATGCAGTGATACATATCTTCTTCATGTTGTGTCCTGCCGAATAAGTTTATATCAATCATAACATTAGTAAATTATGCCGCAACTTTACTGTTGTCCTGTCTTGATAATACCCACCAAAGGGTACCCGCTTACTCATGTGCCCATACATATGATGAATCATCATCCCATCACCGATATAGATTGCTGCATGGTTCGGGACTGGTGCGCTTACTTGCATAATAATGACATCACCAGGTAATAACTCGCCGCCAACCTCCACAAAACCCGCACTGTAGTAATTATCCATGTACAAATTTTCGGTCCCGGATTCCCACCAGCAAGGTGAGCGCTCAAAGTTGGGGATATTAATATCTCGCTCCAACTTGAACCAGTCGCGAATAATACTGAAGCAGTCCCACACCCCATGCACGAACGGACGCCCCTCGAGTGGGCGCAGCCCTATAACCGGTTCAACTATTCGTAAGTCACCTTCCGGCCAACTGACAATAACCCAGGGTAGCTCAGACATATCACATTGCGCGTGATCAACGTTGCTGGGTTGAGTCGTTGCATCCGGGTGGCTGTGAACAATATGGGTGACACGCCCCCAATCTTCGGCGGTGGCGTAGTCTTCCGGGTGCAAAATGAAATTATCGCGTGGCTCAGTGGACTGATTGCGGCACGGAAAGTATTTTTCCGTTCGGCCATTGCGACAAATTAAACCACAAGCCTCTCGGGGGTAGTCTTTTTCAGCATGCGCAAAAATCGCTGAATGGGTTTTCTTCTGCATGCTTATCTCCTTAAGAGTGATGAGCCTGGCTCAGCGCCATAAGGCAAAGGTTCAGCGCCATGGCGTAGTTTGCAGGCCCGAAGTGATCCACTGCATTCGTCACGACTCGGATCATCCGTTGGATTATCATCTTCATCAAAATACAGCGATCCAGCATAGTCGCAGCCTCGCCCCGTTCGATACCAACCGCGCATACAATGACGGCAAACGCTTCCTTGAATTTGCTCTCGGGGAATTTTAATCCCTTGTAAATTGTAAGGACCGGATAAATCGAACTGGATACCATCAGTTCCCTCTCCAGATTTGCGGTCGATGAAGTAGACATAAAGAGTTTCATCATCGGGACTAGCTGATGCGTTGCCCTCTAAAAAATTTCGGGCATCAAGATAATGAGAAAAGGTTTTGTGTACCTTAATTTTGGCCTGTGCCAGATCTTGATATGCGAGGCACATCGCACTAATTGTGCCGTCGATGTTTCCTACTTTGAGTGAAGGTCTGGGGGCCGTTCCGTCTCCAGCGATTTCTATTCCCGTCAACTCTACCGGCCAAGGTAGATACTCAACCCCTTGCCACCAGATAGATTTAACAGGAAGCTTGGTTATATCCCCGTCTGCCGCGCGTAATTCTTGAGAGGTGTACGGTATTTTATGATTATGGAAAAAAAGTTCAGGACCATTAAAGTCTGAGCAATCAACCGCATAAAGCCAAACCTCGTTGCCGGGGTCTAGCGTTTGATAATCGTGTTTTATACCCATATTAAACCTTACGGATGATAAGCAATTTCGAGGGGAATGTTGAGCTGAAACATCGGGTTACCGGCTGAGTTTTTACCTTTTGCTGTCGGGTCATATGCCTTGCAAACATAAAGACCAAGCTCGCCCATGGGGTTAGTCCATTCAAAAGCGGTGTGTCCCTGATGTTCATCCAGAAAATCGAGGATTGGCTTGATGTAGTCCCAATCCCCAATAAACTGAAGTGTCCATTCCGTTGACTTGGTGTTTATTCCATCTCCGGCTCGCTGGATATAGCCATCGCCAAACTGTATTTCCCTAGTTCGAAATTGAGTTTGAGCTGTAGCATCTACGCGAGGGCAAAAAGTGAACGTTTTAATCACTATCTACCTCCTTGAATGGCATTTGTGATTGCACCACGCTGCCCCAGATCTTTCTCCAGCAACTCACGATATTTGACTTCAACAAATCGCCCAATATCGCTGCCCAACTGCTCCATGCCTTGGCTGCTTTGTGTGGAGGTATTGCCGTTGCCATCGATGGTGATATAAACCTGTGGCGCTGCTGAACCACCGGAAGAACTAGTCGGCATATTGCTACTGACCGCCCTTACACCGAGCGAACCATCAGCGGAGCGGGTGAGTGGCATAATCGCCTCTGGCCCCGCCTCGCCCATCACACCAGCCCCTTTTGCAAAAGCAAAAAAGGTCGGTGAACTAACAACCTGACCGCTATAGGCGCTCAAGCTGGGTGAATCATAAACACCGCCTTTGGCATTAAATGACAACCCGCTATAAGCGCCGCCCGAGAATGCATTACTGGCAGACCCCGCCGCGCCACTTGCGCCGCCCATGAATCCACCTAAAAGCCCACCCGACACGCCCGTAATCGTCTGCATGATCGTACTGGTGATCAGGGCTTGCGCGGCCATATCAACAAGGTTTTTGATAATCGATTGAGACAGTGAGGCAAATAAATTAGACATTGCCTCTTTCGTGGACTGCGTGCCATTTACTAGCCCCGTCAGCATATTAGTGAGCCGGTCTTGTGAGTCCTGAAACAGATCAACAGCCATGCGTTGCAGATCGCCTTGCGAGGCAAATAATTGCAGAGACGCTTGGTACTGTTGTTCACGGGTTTCCGTCTCGGAAGCAAGAATAAGCTGGTTTTTTCGCTGTTCGGTGATAACACCTGCCGCGGCATAAGTCTCGATAAGTGCCTGACGCTTTGCCAGTTGGTTACTGAGATTTTGAACGGGATCGACATTACCGGCCAACTCATCATTGGCGCTGACAGCGTAACGTTGGTTAGCATCTGCCAAAGCCGCCAGATAGTCCGTGTGGATCTGCTGTTTACGCCGAGAAAGCTCTTCGGCGCTTTGTATTTCACCGCTAGCAACCTGCCGTTGAAGCTGCTCTTGCGCCTGACGCTGAGATTCTGCGGCGCTGCGGTAAGGATCTGACGCAATAGCGGCGTTGTGGTCCTCCCAGCGCTGTTTTGACTCCGCGAGGGTTTTATTCAGCCGTTCCAGTTCTACACGTTGTGTATCAGTGTATTTCGCGCCAGTTTCAATCGATGCTGCAAATAATGACGCGGCCGTTTCACCTTGCTTGAGTCGAACTGACTCAACCTGAATCTCTTTATTCAGATTGGCAATGGCTTGTTCATAGGCTTTTGTTGCGCTTTCAGCCGTTTTTGTTGCACTGGCGGCTTTGCTTTTCGCCTGCTCATTCGCTTTGTTCTGCTCAGATTGATCGTAGTTTCTGAGTTCGCCGCTGACGAATTTCGATACCTCTTTCGGATCAGTAATTTTGAGCCGTTCAGCTTCTTGTCTGGCTATTTCTGTCGCCTGCGCCCTGCCCGACAGCTTTAATATTGCCAGCTTATCGTCCTGCACCTTTTGCGCGTTTTTAAGCTCTTCGCTGACGGGCAGAATCAGACTAGTTGAGTTAAAAGCGGTTTTGGCTTGGGTAGCAATATTCAGAGAACTGGTAAAATTAGCCATCATTCCGGCCGCAATCCCCACCTCGACATTTTCCAGCTTGAAAATCCCAACACCTTCTTTAAGCGTCCCATTTAACTGACCGCTTAAAACATTCGCTCCATTGACTGCGCGGCTTTTATTGTCCTGCGCATCCGTCAATTCTTTGAGCGCTATCGCCTGATTATTCAGAGAGATATTCAGTTCTTCATTGGCTTGCTTCCCAATAGTTGAACCTTCTCCCCATAAATAAATTTGACGGCGATTTCGCTCAACGGCTTCTGTCGCTTTGTCATAATTCTTTTGCGCATCAGCAACAACAGAAGAGAGCGCCGGTAATGAGTTATTCAGCTTGCCGATCTCAGCCGCTAACTGAACATTCCCCATTTCCCGCATTTTATCAATCAGTCCACCGACACCACCCGCTAGCTCTGTCGCTGAACGTTTGGCTTGTTCTGATTTTTCATAGAAATAATAAACTGCGCCAGCAGCCAGCATAGCGGCCCCAACGGGACCACCAATTAAGCCCAGCGCCTTACTCGCCAGTCCGGAGGCAACATTCAACCGCTTTTGTGCCTCACTGAGTGCATCCGTTGCTGCCGCTTCTGCGCGGGATGCAGCGGCTACTGCAGCAGAGTTAACAGCCAGTTGTGCACGAATAACCGTACGGGCCTTTTCGGTTTGCGCCAACTGTAACTGAGCAACCAGCGAACGCTGTGCGGCAACCGCCGATTCTCGCTCCGTCCGGATCTGTAACAATGACGCCTGAACACCTTCAACCTGCGCCGCTGCAAGAGCGAGTTGTGATCGTGTTGTATTAATGACTTCTTTAGCGGCTGTCCTTACGCTATCAGCCATACCACCAAAGTAACGCGCCAGTCCAAGCCCCACCAAGCCGGTACCGGCTGCAACCAATACATCAATATTATCTGCCGCTGTGCCAATCACACCGGAAATTGCCGCTGTCACACCCATTGCACTATTGGCATCACCGATATAGGCTTTCCAATGATTTGACAGCTTGGTGATGGCATCCCCGACTGTGGTCGGCATAGCCTCAGCAAGTTCGGCGTTACGGTCTTTTGCCGCTATCACCGCCTTGGAAAAGGTATCCATTGATAACTTTCCAGCCGCGCCAAGTTTTTTCACTTCAAGCTCGGTGGTACCTAAATAACGGGCAATATCACCGATAACGGTCGGCATAATCTCCATGACGGCATGCCACTGGTCACCCGCCATCTTGCCATTTACCATGGATTTAGACAGGGCATTAATCGCGCTTTCGCCCTTTTCAGCACTGGCGGCATTGATGGTTAGGGCGCTGGAAATTGAATCAATAAAATCAATGGTACTGGCCGTGGAGAAACCCAGCTCTTTCATGGAGTTGGCACTGCGAATATACAGCTCGGATTGCTCTTCGATACTTTTATAAGTTCGGTCGCTAATCTCCATTAAGCGTTGCTGAACGCTGTTGTATTCCTCCTGTGAACCGGTCGCCATTTTGATGCGGGATGATATTTGCCCGTATTGGTCTGCCGTGCTGATAAGGCTACCTACTGCAAATGCCCCGGCAAACATGCCCACCATGCCACTAGCAGACTCTTTCACTGTGACCAGTTCGTTATTAAGTTCTGCTAATGCCCGTTTGCTCTGGCGTGTCGCCGCTTCTGCCTTGCGCGAGCCTCCTTCTATCGTCTTATAATATTCAGATCCCAAACGAGAGGCTTTTGCAATCTCGGTTTGAAATGAACTTGAATTAGCCGACAGGTTGACGATTAGATCACCCAGAACTGTCATAGTTCCTCCCAGAAACCCGCCGAAGCGGGTGAATTACTCAGCCAACTGACCTAAAAACGCTTCAAGTTCTGATCCGTCATCGTTTTCCGACCCACCCCAGCCCAACAAAACATCTTTAATGCTGAGCGGGTTCTTCCCCCCTTGTGCGTTATAGGTCGCTGCCGTGATTTGTGCTGCTTGAAAGTCGCCCCGTTCATCACCGATGGGGCTAATACGGTCATATGCAGCCCATAAGCGAAGTTCGCTCATACCAATTGTTTGCTTGAGTTCACCCAGCGTCCTGCCCAAACGCAGTGCGAGTTTCATCATGAATTGGATACCGGGTTCTATAACTTTTTTTCAGCATCCTCTGGAGACGTTGCCAGCCCCATTGCGATCCTAAGAAGACGGGCATGTACCGGGCCATAAAATGAAATGACTTTTTCCAATTCATTCACTGCAAAAACCGGTTGCAGATCTTCGTCTAATAGAACATCAATGAACATCACCGCATCGGCACGAATATTGCGCTGAGTTTCCTCTGAGATGGAAAGTTGAACTTCATTTTCCCCTGCTTTTGTTTCCGGTGATGCCATAATCTCGCGCCACCGCCCCCAGCCCTCTAAAGAGGGTTCTCGTAGCACAACGCTTGCTCCATCCCACTCGCTGACGGGTACACTTTTAGTGCGAAATCCAGCATGTGCCGAAGACACCAGTGATTTGAGATCAAATTTCTTTTTGGCTGACATGTTTTAGCACCCTCTCATTAAACGGTGACGTTAGCTGTGTAAGTGGCGGTTTTGCCGCCATCGGAAGTCGTCACCGTAATATTGGCTGATCCCGCCGTTGCTCCAGAGGGTGCTGATACCGTTACCGACATACCCGTTGCCGTAGCTGTTGCTCGGGCCGGAACGGATGAGAGTAGAGTGAAACCCTTGTTTGTGGCATTTGATGGAGAAATATTGACGTTAAATGTCGCTGTTCCACCGGCAACCACACTGCCACTGGTTGGGGTAAGCGTTAAGCCGGTGACAGGAACAATATCGGAGGCCATAATTCGAACAGGCTTACCGATGATACGTAGCGTGTAAGAAGAAGAAACCACACCGGAAGTCCCCGCACTCCAACTGTTTTGACGAACCTCGGCAAGATAGGCGAATCCATTACCTGACGGGAAGACAACTTTGATAGCGCGTCGCTCATTCGTTTCATAGGCTTCCATCAACGATTCCTGAGCCAATTCTCCAGCACTCCAGTTTCGGTTAATGCTCATTTCTGCAGGAGATGAAAGCCCATTAGTCATCTCTTTTTCGGTCGAGCAAAGTGTTGTAACTTCAATATCATCTTTCTGCCCCCCGGTGAAACTGAGTTCTTTTGTTGAGCACGATGCTGATAACCAAGTTGCACCTACTGGGTTTGCTTCAGTCGCTGCCTCAGCAGAAACACTGAATACTGTACCCTGCGTTTTTTCATAAATACTGGTCATATTTTGCTCCAGACATAAAAAAACCCGCGCGGCGGCGGGTATGTACGATAAGAAAAGGCGTTATTTGAAGTACGACAGCGTGTAAGTGATATCCGACGAACCCCACGTAATCGCTTCATCGTCGCGTTGATAGTCGTAGCCTAACGGGGAAAGACTTTCTATCTGTTCGTATAACGCTGGGATATCCCCCATCACGGGGTAAATGTTGTTTTCCATCCACTCATCCAGTGCTGAATCGGGGCTTTTTGCTTTTAAAAAAACCTCCACATGCAAAACTGAACGCCAGTGGTCGCCGTCGATATACTCCCCCGTTGACTCTGAATCAGTCAGATAAACGGCGACGGCCGGTAGGTCTGTGACATCAAGAAATACCGGCCGGCCGTCAAAAAAAGTGACATCTGGCGCGGTAATCGATGCTTTCAGTGCATCCAGTACGGCTTTACGTATTGCGGTATTTCTGTTCATCGTTTGATCACCAGTCGTAATTGATTACTCAACGCAGCAGCCAACTCTTTTGGCATATCATTCATCAGTAGGGATTTCGTTTGGTTGTGAAATGCCTGAGTGAGTGGTGCAGCCATTGGGATTTTGATGACTTCAATCGGATAACGCGCCTTTGACGTTCTACGCATCACTTGCCATCGCCCATTGCTGAGCTGTTGCACAAATCCCCCCGGAAAAGAGAATCGGCCCACTTTTAATACGCTGTCTGCACCACCTTTACCGTTACGACGAGATATCTGCAGACGTACAGGGCCAAGATTGATAACAGGCAAATCTCCCCGCTTAACACGGATCGTCGCAATGGGGCGACTCGGACTGGCTTTTTTCAGTCGGGTACGCCCTCGGACCAACTTTAACGGGACACGTGTACTCTTTGAAACTTGCGACGCACTGCGGCTAATGGCTCGACCGGCGACACGGTTCACCGCTTGCGAGGTGGCCCGAGGCACCGCCGTTTTACTGAGCGCGGAAAGGTTACTGATGAGCTGATCTAAACCTTGAACGGTCATGGTACCTCCCGTTACTCCAACCAGATTTGGGGCTTTCCATTAAAAGACTGATGGCGGGTGACGATGTAGGATTGACCTTCCCAAATCACCTGATCATTGCGGCGTGGGGAATAATCTGATGAGAAGATAACCAGTGAAATACCGTCCCCCGTCACCGGTCCCATTTCGGGGATGAGATGACTTTCAACGGCAATATACTCAACTTCATTGATGAGTACCGGTTTACCCATCCGTTCCACTGTCGCCTGATCCATTCTCACTACCAGCCGTTCAAAGGCGTTAGCCATTGATTTTTACCGCAATCACTGCCTCGCTAGCGGCAGCAGCAGCCCAGGCACAACCCGCCGCAACTGCGTCAGCAGACGCAAGTTGGACCTTACCCGCTTTCAGGAAAACCTTTTTCCCGGCTGGAATGACATCAGCAGCTAACTTAGGCAATAGAAAAACCCCTTCGGCCATGCCGTCGCCGGTGACTGTAGGGCTAATATCAACCAGCGCCACAGCAATAATATCGCCAATCACTACCGGATCGCCGCTTGAGATAATCTCTACACCCGAATTCGTGATTGGGATGGTCTTACCTTCCTGAATAAAATTAGTAGCCATAAAATCTCCATACAGCCCCGAAGGGCTGAATTTTAGGTATAAAAAAAGCCCTAACGGGCTGCAGAGAAACACGATTACAAGGGGTTATGCGCCCGAGGATTTAACAAGACCACGATAATCAAGAGGAGCAACACCGGCATCAATCCGCACTTTTGTTGCAACACCGTCGGTGCTAAAACCTTCCTGCTGGTCGATGTAAGGTTGTTCAACACCATTAAGGTATGCCACTTCGATAGTATCGGTACCTTTTGCTGAAGCCAGATACCACTGGACAGGGCTGGCATCATCCAAACGAGGCTCACCTACGATACTGGCAAAGTTTTGGATTGGGTTAATGATGCCAGCATTAACATCCGCACCTTTCACACTGACAGACTTGATTGTCTGGTTGGCAATCGTCTCTAATGCCGTAGGAACTAACAGGAATGCTGGGCGAATATTAAGGGTTCGCCCCGTTGTCGGCTCTTTCTGAGTTCGCATAAGTTGACGAGCTTTATCCAGATTCGCGACATCAATTGCACCTGTTGAGAGGTTTTTGTGATCGCTACTGAATAAGGTTTTTCCATCAGAAAGCTTTCCATTACTCGTCAGAATCTCATAAACCAGATCGCCAATCGTTGCTTTAGCGGCGCGGCCCATCTTCATAGGGACATCAGTTAACTGATTCAAGTCGTCGTTGATAATTGCTTGGCGAGTAATAGAGAAAATTTCACCATAGGTTGCCAGTGCAATCTGTTCTCCACGGTCTGATGTGGTGACATATTTATACTCAGCGCCTTCCCGCACCTTACGCAGCGATGGGAACCCCCCCATCCCAACACGATGAGCCGTCTTAAAATCAGATAGTTGCCCTTTTTTCGTCCATTGCTCGAAGGTTTCCTCAGCTTCATCCCACCCCTGCAGAAGAGCCTTATTCGCCACATCCAATAGAATATGACCGAAATCAGATGTCGTATGAGTGAATGACATACCAATCATCTGCATAGGATTGTATGACGCAACACCAATACCCCGCTCAGTCAGTGACATCCGAGCATATTCACGCAGTGTCATGCCATTATAAACGTTGTCATTTTGGCGATCTTCGAAACCGGCGCGTGACATTAATGCCTGGCGAATACCATCGCTGGTGAAATTACCATTACCAGCATAGATATGCAGACCTGCTGGCGGGGTTTTATTCGATGGTGTGGCATCTTTACCCATCAGTGCCAGCAGTTTTTCGCGGGACTGTTCCAACGTGCAATCAATATCTTCGACACACGCAGATTGTAATTCCTGATAGCGTCCACCGAACATCGCAAATAAATCTTTAATACCGTTGATCCGCTGTTTTTGGGCCTCACGCTCCTGAGCACGAATAGCGTTATCATCCGAAGACGCTGTAGGGACTACCGGTTTAGTGGGGGCGACTGGTTGTGTCGTGGTCGCTTTGGGTTTAATAATCATATTCTTCAGAGAAGCTGGCATAGACTCGAATTCCTCAATACGTTTTGAATTGATGCGGGCCATCGCCTGCATCGACGGGAGTAGTTGATCGGCAAAACCGTGTTCGACACATTCCTGAGCCGTCAGCCAGGTTTCTTCACCGAGCATAGCAGCCAGTTCATCCGGGGTTTTACCGGTCTTTTGGGCATAGGAAGGAATAAGAACCCCTTCCACCTTATCGAGCAGATCGGCATAGTCGCGCATATCGTTAGCATCACCACCAGTAATGCCCCAAGGCTTATGGATCATCATCATCGCGTTTTCCGGCATGATGACGGGGTTACCGACCATGGCGATCACTGAGGCCATAGATGCGGCCAAACCGTCGATATAAACCGTTTTGCTGGCAGGATGAGTGTTCAGCAGGTTGTAAATGGCAATCCCCTCAAACACATCACCACCGGGAGAGTGGATACGCAGGTTAATATGGTCGATATCACCCAATGCTTTCAGGCTGCTGGCAAACTGGCGGGCAGTAACCCCCCAATAACCGATCTCCTCGTAGATATAAATATCCGCGCTTTTTTCCCCACTGGCTTTCATACGGAACCAGCTTTTATCACCGCCAGACGCCTGCGGTGCCTTAATCAGTTTCTTTCTGCTGTTCTTGCTCACGGGCATCTCCTTTATCGTTAGCCGGATCAGTATCAAAAATCAGGTCCAGCTCGGTATTTTCGTCAATTTCCGCCTTACGACGGCGTTTTACATCCCCTGGGTTAGCGCCTCTCGCTCTGATCCAATCCGCTTCGGTTGCTGCGCCGCCTCGAATCAGGACTCGCCATGAATTAGCCTCTTTCAACGGATCAATCCACGGCATCACTGGCCCGCTGTAAACCGCATTCAGTAAGGTTTTTGGATCAATATCGGGCGGGACACGGATAATGCCAGCCGCGATGGCCTGTTTCAGCCATTGGCGATACATCGGGCGAGTGACGGCAGCAATAAAAGCATCCTGCAAAATCCCATAACCTTCAAAAGACTCCACCAGCTCCTGTCGTTGGGCGCTGTAAGTACCATCATAATTACGGGAAATACTGGAATAGCTGCCACGACTCCCTGCCGCAACCGCCCTTAACTGCCCATTACGGAAATTTTCAAGGTTAGGATTCGGACGGTCTGACTTAATCATTCCGATTTCTTCACCGGGCTGAAGATCATCAAATAGCATGCCCGGCACAATATCTAGCTCTCGCTTATCATCGGCATTCGCGTCATCAAAACTCTGTCCATCCCCTTTCTTGATATACATGCCTAATGCCGCTGCGATACGGGCGGCGGTGAGTTCAGAATCTTCATACTCTTTGAGCGCACTCAACCGGATCAGAATGCCGGACAATAAGCTGTTACCCCGAACCTGATGCAGACGACGCATAAACTTCAGATGCACCATGTCCTCGGCCAGAATTTCTTTTGTATTGCCCAGTGCAATACCTGTCGTGGAAAGGGATTTGTAGACGATATATTTTGTGGGTCGCCCCCAGCCATTGAGGTAAATGCCCTGACAAATATTTTTTTCGGGGGCATTGGATTCCAACGGAACAAAATCAGGCTCTAACGCTTCAATCCAGAAAGGAATACCGGCCGTGGCGGTCAAGCCTTGAGCCGTTCCACTTACGAGCTGTCCAAATACTTCACCGTCACGTAACCATGTTCGAGCCATTAGGCGTTCAAGTACGGGGCGAGTAAATTGACCGGTCACATCCGGTGAAACGGACCACTCGGCCCATGCGGACCTGATTTGCTTCGCTAAATCATCCGCGATTAACCCAGTGAGGAGGATGGGCTGAGGATCGACAATAATACCCTTAGCCCCAATGATGCGTTCCTCCAGTTTATCCAGCAGCCCGATCACAAGATCATGGTTGTTGTCCAAATATCGGGCCTGTTCCCTCAAAGAGCGGCCAGCCACTTGACTAAGTTGGTTAGCATTACGATTTTCACGTCTGGCGCGATGTGTGCGTGTCGGTAATACCGCTTCATAAGCACGGATCGCCACCCGGGATTTTAAACGGGCCGCTTTCCAGCTCGGGGAAAACAAACCAATCGCATCATCAATAATGCTCATTATGGAAACCTCGCCACTTTATACATAGGACGTCCGCGCCGCGCCGCAATCAGCAGCCGGAGTTCTCGTCTGTATGCCGCCAGCCCCTTTCGTATCTCACTCAGATTTTCCATCGACATTGACTGACCGTTAAAAGTGATGGACTTCCCTTCCAGCACAGCTATTTCAGCGGCAACATAACGCTGGATCATGTTTTCAATTTCTGCCTGATTCACACCCAGCCTCCTGAAGTTGATGATACCCATGCAGAGGTTTTTTCCTCTTGCGGGGCAAGTGATTTTTTAGGTTTTGGTGTCTTAGTTCGAGATGTTGTGGAGGTCGGTTTTTGAACGGGCGATAACGAGGAATGGGTATCAATAGGCCGCGCCCAAGGCGGCGGTTTTTCCCAGTTAATTTTCTCGTACCCCTTCAATATCACTAACGCATGGGCATAGACCATTAAGTCAAATGCCTCATTTGCGCCCTTGCCCGGCTTCGTCCATTTACCGTCACTACCGCGTTCCTCGTAAGTCAACTCGTCATAGAACCACTCCCCCAGCCACGCCGGAAAATGCACGTAGTTAGCCCCCGGTGTTTCGCGCTGAAGCGCGTTGCTGATCCGGTCTTTTAATTGATTGGTCTGCAACAGATAAAGCGGCACAACTCCCCCCGCCTCAGCTCGCCGATTGGGGCGATCGGTATTATCAGGGAGCGTTTTGGTGATCAGTTTGCTTCGCGTCGTACTGTCCCCTTTGAAAAGAAAAACGCGTTTGTGGACACCATCGCGACGACATTGCCGCCAAAACTCGTAAGCGTTGCCGGTGACGCCATCTTCACCGCCTGAGTCAACCGCCATTGCCAGTACAGGCAATGAGACGCTAGGGTTGCTATGCAGCGGCCATTCCTTATCCAACACGTCGGAACGTAACAGGTCCCAATCCTCGAGATAACCAGCGGGATCAATCGGCAGACTTTCACCGTTCGGACCGACGCGCATTGATTGCTTAATGTTGTATCGGTCAACTATCCAGCGTTCGCCGTGGGTGCCATAGCCAATCACCTGAACCACAAAACGCCGATTTTTACCGCCCTGCACATCAATAGTGGCAACGAGGAAATGCACACCGTCCGGCACGGTACGCTTAATCACGTCCTCTGCCCGAATCATCAGAGTTTCAGATTGTCGCTGCTCTACGCTGGAGCGAGGTAGGTAGGGAATACCACAGTCCGTATTCGTGACGGCTTTCAAGGTTTCTTCGCTGCCAGTAGCTTCAAATTCTTGCTCAGCAGTCAGAAGCCTGAATATCATTTGCGCCCAGGTCTGATAACCAGCAGCGGGGCCTTCCATCCAAAATGAAGCAATGCGCGATTGTCGTGGGGTTCCGGTAATCACTCCGTCAGAATCGGAGTGTTCCCCCTCGCGCAACCAAATACCCTTCTTATTTAGCTCATCTTTTAAGTCTGAGGTGATAACACCCTGACAAGATGGGCAAACCAAATGCGCATCTCGGCTGGCCTGTATAGGGTCTGGCACATCACGATATCCACTCATCGCTTGCATGCAAGGCTGAAAATATTCGCCACAATGCGGGCATGGCCAGTACCAGCGCCGTCTGTCTCCACGGTTATACAACGAAAGAATGCCAGTGGCTGGGGGGGCTTCATGGGGAGATGTTCGCCGCCATTTAGTATCGCGAACATCCCTGCCTGGTGAGCTTTCCACCAGCGTCATACCGGAACTCATAAATGTGGTGGTACGCTTTGAGGCCAGTGTAAAACCATCGCCTTCCCCGCCAATATCTTCTACCCAGCGGTCATAATCAGTCAGCGCAACAAATCGGTAATCGGACGATGAAAGGATATTGATTGAGGGCCAGCCTATCTTCAGATAATTACCTGCACGAAAAATAATATCGTGGACGTTATTATCATTAGGGTTTTTACTGAGACGTTTCGCAACTTCCGGGCTAACCCTAAAGGTTCTGGAGAGGCGTTTCTTTGAGTGCTCTCGCGCCTTTTCCTCTGTCATTTGCACCAACAGAAAATCGGCGGGATCGCAGACAATAGAATAGACACACCAACCATCAATTAGCCCAATAGTTTTACCCGTTCGGGCGGGGCCGACAAAAATAACTGCGTCATACTCACGTGAAGCCAGGCAGTTCATAGGCTCAATAATATAAGGTGTCATGGAAGCATCCCACGGCACTGAATTACCCCCGCCTTTGGGAACACGCATATACTTTTGTACTGCCTCAGCAATCGGAATGCGCCGAGGGGCTTTAAGCAGGGCTGAAACATCACGCCGTATAGCTGCCGCTGATGCATAACTCATTAATGCTCATCCTCAGTTTCTGCCAGTGAAACCGATGAGGCCATTAAGTCCCTCAACTCATCAGCCAGCGATTGCGCCTCATTCACCAGTTCAGGCGACCAACTCTTTTTACGTTCAAGCACATCCGGCCAAGTATCCAACAGTTGAGCGACCGACTTCACCAACAAGGCCATCTCGGTATGAACTTCACTAACAGGGATAAGTTGACGCAAGCTGGCCTCCAACTTCACTCGCTCATTTTCAGACTGATACCAATCTTTACGATCTTTAGGACCCATTCTCTGTGGATTTTGAAAACCATCAGGATCGACAGGCTCAATCTCCCCAAACAAAATGGGGCCGACATCTTTCAGTGCATAAACAGGGTTGCCTCTCACTGTGTCAGCGATTGGCGTATTGGCATCGAGCAGGCGCTTTCTCACCGTTCCGCGATTTAGCCCAAAAGCCTCAGCAATCTTCGCTACGCTCCAGTTATAAGCGTCCCCCAGATTGCTGATATTGGACATTGACACCTCATCCTGTCAGGTGAAACTGGTATTTATTAAATAAATTCAAATAATTACAATCTGGTCAGATGACAGTGCGCCTTTAGTTTTGTCACCTGAAAGTTGAGTTTTATTCTAATTTTCAAGAAGATGCGACACCTGCTGCTGTCACCATGAAAATTGAAAAACTAGCCGTTTTCCGCGAGTCCCACTCCCCGTGGTAGGGACCCCCTCCGGGAGTACCTTTTGAGATTCATTATCATTTGAGACAAGGTGATTTCACTTCGTGATTATTCCGGCCTCACCTATCTGCATCTCCGCACATATCAGACCGAAAGCGACTGCTGCCTCACCTTCAGGGTAATCAGCTAGAACCTCACGCAGCTTCTTTGCAGCTTCATTCACTTTGGCCTGAACTTCCTCTGGCTGTGAAGCAATCAACCCTTTGAACATCAATAGAGTTTGCTGGTCCTGTGTCATGGTTTGCTCCAAATAAAAAACCACCGGCTTATTAGTCCAGTGGCTTAGGTTGTGCGTTATCGATGGCACTCAATGAATGCCATCTGTAATGTCGTTACTCTTCGACTACTGCACCATCTGGCAATTCACGGCCAGCGTATACAGCACAGCCCGGGTGACGCTCATCTTCAACAGCAGTCAAGTCACTCTCATCGAACCATGCGCTTACGGCCCGACCATCGCCAGCCTTGTAATGCACAAAATAAGAGTTCTCATGTGTTGCGTATTCTGCGCGGCCTTTCACCTCGCCAAACTCATCACTAATGGCGATATTTACCAGTTGGGTCAATTCATACTTAAACATCTGATTTCCTTTTGATGGATACAAAAAACCTACCGAAGTGGCGGTGGTGGTGGCGCTTTAGGCCGCTTATAGTTTGCTGGCGGTGGCCCGTTACGGTTTGAACCATTCCGACCAGAACAAACAAGAACGGCGGCAATAATGGGAAAGATAACAATGAGAGCCAATAACGAGAGGAGTGCGAACAAAGCATTTACCAGCTCATTCATATCTTCCGCCCCGCAATCTGCCGCCAGCTAATAACCTCATCCAACCGCCCCTTGCAGATCCGCAGCTCACGTTTTAACGCCAGCGCATATAGGCCGCTATCGCCCCAGGTGGTACCGACGAACTCCGGCACCTCACATTCAGTTAATGCAGATTCAGGGGGTAGCAATACGGGACAACTAACGGGTGGACGTGAAGCCGCCTTATTCGCGCAGGATGTTAATGCTAGCGTCAGGCATGCGCTGAATAGCACACTTATCATCTGACGACGCCGCCAGAAACCGCTTGAGCCGATCTTCACTTTCATTGCGTAGTTTCCTTTCGTTCTCAAGCTGGCGGGCTGTAGCTGTACGGTTGGCGGCTTCATTCGCCTGGTATGCATCGATGATGTTGCCCAGAGCAACGTTAGTAGCCTGTTCGGTCACCAACTCCGCTTCCGTCTTATCCACCTTGTTTGCTAGATGGTTACGATTCAGAAGTAGAAAAAGAAAAGCCGTAGCAATTAACGCCACCAGTGCCGCGCGCCAAGTAGTCATAGCTGCAGCTCTCGCTTAGCTAATTCAAACCGCGCCTTGCGATCATTAATCCCGTTATTACCACCATTGATAAGCTGAGTGACACGCTGAATATCATCAGCATATTGACCGCAATTTCGGGATTGCCAGAACCATGCAGCAGAACGAGCAGCGTTAACATCACTCTGTAACTGATCAGGGTTGCTGATTAAATCCAGTTTCATCGCGGTACCACATGCCCGATAGTTATCTAAGCCGGTAATCTGAATCAAACCACGACCACGGTATTTCCAACCATCATCTACAGCTTTATTACCCATGCGCCCTGAATAGACTAGATTTGCAATGGCTCGTTGCCGATTTACGGGTACCGACTTTTCACCTGTCTGGCGACCCAATGCCGAAGCCTGATCCGCAGACAATCTTTTGCCGAAGGTCGCCAGTAAGCCGTTAATGCTGTAATTGAACGACTCCACCAGCAGTGTGAAGCTGGCAGACTCATGGCCCACCTGGGCAATAAACATGGCCTGTTGTACTGGTGTGGTAATACCAAACTCTTTCATTGCTTGGGTAATAGGCTGAATCCAACGCGTAGCAAGCTCGACGCTGATATTAGCCGCCATTCTGAATTGATAAGGGGTCATGGTTTATACCTGAGGTTTAGTGTCGTCAGTACCGGCAATACGTTTGAGAAAGCGCCCTTCAATGGCCCTAATTGCCGATGCGCCAGACCAACCAGACAACCCAGCAACACCACCAGCTAATTCAGCAGTCCAATTTAATGAACTGGCAGCCAATAGAACTAACGCCCCAGCGAATATAGAAATGAAAAATTTCAAGATGAAAAATGACCAGCGAAACTTCTCGCCGTTAATGACTCTCCACGCGTAATTAGCGATTGTGCCAAGCGTTGTCATAAGCAAAACCAGCACAGTACCAATTATGCTGTATGTCTCCGGTTCTTTAATTGGCATCTTCATATCTCCCCCTCCCGTTCTGCGGGTTGGGCGCGTAGTTAAGGAATTTAGCCCACCAGTGCAGCCACTCATCTGTTAAAAGTGTGTGTGGAGTTGATTGGGTGACTGGCAGGCTAAAACAGAAAAGCCCCAACTACATGCGTGTTGAGGCTAAGTAAGTAATGTTCTTATTTCTTCTACAGTTTGATTAAACCGATCTTCTTCGAGTTCTACCCCGATCCCTACCCTGCCAAGCTGAATTGCTGCTTTTAGCGTGGCACCTGATCCCAAGAAGAAATCAGCTACGACATCACCCGGACGGCTGCTTGACCTAATGATATGAGCCATTAGCTCTGCAGGTTTCTCGCAGGGGTGCTTGCCGGGGTAGTAAGGAACGGAAGCATAGGTCCAAACATCGGTATAAGGTACATCTGCAGTAACAGCAAACGGTCGCCGCAACGATTCATACTCGAGGCTCAATTCTGAATACTGCCTATGCAATGTCTGATATTCCTCTACCAATTCATGATGAGGTTTATCCAACAAACCCTGCAGATGCTTTTCAGCGGCAATCTGATCAAAGAGTTTTTGTAATACTGAATATTGTTCCGCGTTCGGCAACTGCCACTGGCTTTCACTAAACCAATGATTGGACATCTGCCGACCGGTAGCCTCATTGATTGCTTTTGCTGATACGCCCAACGACGACCGCGCTAACCGAAAATAATCAATGAGAGGACGAAATACATTTTGTTTTAAGGCTGAGCATTTAGCGGCGTACGTGCTGCCTTTGGGCGTTAATGGTCCCGCGTAATGATCTGCGAAGATAATTCTCTCTGTGGCAGGGAAGTAAGAGCGTAAATCCTCTTTATGCATTCGCCGCCACGGGCCCGATGGCTTGGCCCAGATTATGTGGTTAAGGACATTGAAGCGACCACGAACCAGTATTTCAGTATCAGCAGCCAACCGGCTACCACAAAACATATAAAGGCTACCGGCTGGTTTTAAGACTCGCCAAAACTCTGCTAGTAACTCATCAAGCCAGGCTAAATACGCAGATTCACTTTCCCACTGGTTGTCCCACTTACACGATTTAACCCTGTAATAAGGCGGGTCTGTCGCGATCAAGTCGATGCAATCATCAGGCAGCGTTTTGATATAACTAAGGGAATCAGCATTAATAAATTTATTACTGTTTAAATAAACAGTGTTTTTCATAGATCAGTCTACCGTTTTTTGGTAGGCTCAGATCGCTTTGTGCACACAAGCGGTGGGCCTTGGTTCGCCCGTGAATGGTTTAACGGGTGAATGGCAAAGGCAGTGTTATCAGCACACCTTTGTCGCCCATTTCACAAACAAAAAAGCCCTGACTTATGTCGGGGCTCGTCATTTTTGAAGCCGGTTACGGTTCCGGCATCAGCACCTACCAATGTGCTGACCGTATATCTTTAAAATGCAAAAACCCCGCAGAAGCGAGGTCTTTTTAATAATGTAAGCTGCGTAACAAAGTAACTATCCTTATCACAGTACAAATATTTTTGCGTACGCGTTAATGATTTTTAAGGAAAATGGATGTATTTTAAACGCCAAGAATAAATCAGAAACCCAACCTATTTAATATCTCTTTGTTATAAAGGGATTTGATCAGTTAGTCTTGACAAGGAATTGCAATGGAACAAACCACTTCGTTCAAGGTTTTTTATGACGCTGACGATAATGAGCTTTCCAAACATGCCATTGATGCAGAAGTTCTTGGTAATTCTATTTTATCAATGACAAAACTAATCACCAAAGCTGATGACCTGCTAAATGAAGGTAACAAATCAGTTAAGGTTTTAGTTACTAACCCAGCAGAAGCAGGATCTCTTGGCATTGCATACACCATTATTCAGTTACTGCCAGATGCAATTGATGTTTTGAAAACTATTGGAATAACTGGGATTGCTGGAGCTGTCGGCGGAGCTAGTGCGTTATCTTTGATTAGGCAGTTAGGTAGCTCCCGAGTAATTACTATGACGCGTAAAGCTGGAACACAAACTACCGTGTTAGAACTTGAAGGTGAGGAAATTGAATGCCCAACACCGGTCGCCGCGCTAGTTACTGACCCTACAATCCGTGATGCTTTAATTTCTGTAATTCAAACACCATTAGAGGGTAAGAATGAGCCTGTTTTCAAGATATTGAATGAAAATGACGAAGAAATAATTCGTTTAGAGGGTAAGCAAACAGAAGAAGTGAAACCATTGCCACGAGGCACATTACTGCAAAAAGAAATAGAAACTCGTGAAGTTAACGTTAAATTCACTCAGGTTAATTTTCAGAGTGAGAAAGGATGGAGGATGGAGTATAACAATGAAGAGCATTCTGTTCTTCTTAACGATTTTGAATTTTTAGCGAAAGTCCGGCAGGCGGCGGGCGCAATTTCAAGTGATGATCTTTTTTCTGTAACTCTTGAAGTAACAAAGACATTTTCAGCTAGAAATGTGACGGAAAAATACGTCATTAAACAAGTTCTCAGGCATCGAGCTGATGCTAGTAGAAGAATAATTTAGAGGTTAAGTATGTTAGCAGAGCAAATATTGCAACTGATAGGGTGGATAGGGGTCATTCTTTGTCTCCCTACATTGTATCGCTTTGCATATGCGGCATCCGGCCTGCTTTGGCGCAAACTTTTTCCTACACGCAAGCTAGAAATAACCTTAATAGACGAAGACACAAAGACCAAACGAACTTTTTTCTTAAAACTCAACCGGAAAGATGGGCGGAATATGGTTCGCATCTTAGATGATGCCTTGGCACAATCAAAGGCCAAACCATGAGCGAAGAAAATAAATCATTTATTTCATCATCAAAAAATGTGGTTACAGCCGGGGGATTTGGCGCAATCCTGACAACTCTAGTCCCCGCGATACTTCCAAATGTAAACGATCCATGGCGACCAGTTTTGTACGCCTTAGCCCCTATTCTTTCAGCAGGTATAACTTATTTCCTGAATTGGGTCATAAATAGGCATGGGCTCGAAACTCCTGCAGAAGCATCTCTGCGCAATCGGTATATGCGTGATTTAAAAAATATCGACAAGCAATTGTTGAGTAAACATCTGTCAGAAGAGTTTCGCCAAGCATTATTACAAGATAGAGAAGCGACCGTCAGGCAATTGGTTAATATCGGAAAAACAGTACAAGTTACTTCTGCATCAGCTACTGTTAACTCTGCAGATACTGAATAATTGCCCGGTACCACCGGGCATACATTTATGGCATTTCAAGTTCCACATCCAATATTGCTAAGCATCCACCAATAAAGCCTTCAGCTAATTGCATCTTTTTTCTGATAGTTCCATCCGAACACCTACGCTTACGTGCTATAGACCTGAGTGATACGTTGTACAGATAGTGCAAAACCAACAACTCATATTCGTCTGGCTTGAATTTATTAAGCCTTGCAACACAGCTATCAATGATAATGCCATCATCATCACAGCATGAAAGCCTACTCGGTGATTTTGATGGTAATAAGCCTTTAAAACCTGCAGCAATATGAGAGTAATCTACCCCACTGTTATCACTGGCAGCCCAGCCGCCCCAACGCTCTAATACTATAGATATATCTCTCATGCTAACGGCTCCAAACTGCTGTAATCGGTCTGCGTACCGTTTACTGAATTCATAGTTTTTACTCCACACATTGAGGCCATCAGGCCATTGCCCCGATCGAGATAGACCGGTCCATAAAATGAAACCACAACACTATTTGACTGCCGTACTCCGCTTCCCACGTATGCATATCAGCATGCAGCGCATCATGGCAGCCACGACAAAGAGGAATAGTGAATAGGTCATGTGCCTTGGTTCCCATGCCCCCCTGACCGTGACCAATGATGTGATGAGCGTCGCCAGCTGAGCCACCGCAACCAGAGCATGCCTGCGATTTGACCCATGTCAGCCACTTGCGGCTTTCCCACCGGTACCGCTTCGGAATACGCATAAAGCTGGCTGGTGGCTCATCATCGATTTTTAGCGCCAGCACCTTCTTAACCAGCTCAACTTTGGTTTCTATGATTTGCGTGGGGGCTGGCGCCCAAGTGATATCACTTTCCTTTGTTGGTCCGGGCTTAATCTCTCCGGGAAGCATGCGCAAACTTGCCCGAGCAATTGAGTCGGGCAGCAGATCGGAAACCTCGTTAACAACTGCCCACCAACATAATTCCGGCATGGTTAGCTGGTGGCCCTCTGGAAAACGGAAATGACCACACACGGTCGATATGAGCCATGCGATCAGGTTGTTGGTTGCTAACTGATGCAAGCGGGGATTTGTTTGCTCTCTTAATTTATTGTCGTGATGCCAGCACAGGCAAATAGTGCGCTGGCCATAATGTAATGTTGTGAGATTTCTAACGTGGGAATCGTCCGGATCATGCCATTGGCATTCTTTCAACTGCTTAACCCACGCCTCCAGCACTCTCGGGCCACCAGCAGCATTGAGAACTCGCTCATGTTCAAAGAATGGCAACAGGCGCGGATCATTAGCTAAAAGCTGATCTGTAACCGGCAATAGACCAGCGGGTAGAGATTTAAATTCTTCCGGCTCAGTTGCCACCAGCAAGCGCCCGGATAAATATGGCAGCAGTTCAGCACCTGGCTTCAGGATCACAACGCCAAGTTCTTGCTGGATGAATGGAGTTAGCAGTGCCCTCATGCAGCACCTTTCTTTGCAAGATACTCAGCCCATAAGCCACCAACCCATTTAACTCCTTTAGGCGTAAAACGAGATTGGGCGAATGCGTGATTATTAATGGTATTAGTACCGGTCTTAACTTCAAATCGCCCTAAGTCGCTGTGATATTGGCGGGGTGTTAATGCGCCATTCAAGCGGTACATGATGTGCTGATCCAGCAGGAAGCAGTTAAATTCATGCTCTTTAGCATTCAGCAACTTTGCAACCTGACGGAAAGTCATGGAGCCATTAGCCTTAACGTAGCGATCGACAAATTCAACTTTTGGTGCCGCAATAGAAAGCTGAGTTTCAAGCTGCAGCTTTTCTTCAGCCAAATTAGCGGCAAGGCGTAATGCTTCGGGAAGTGATTGGGGGATCAGGTTATGTTCCAACTCTTGCCAGCGGTCAACCACTGCCGCGGTAAATTCAGGTGAGAGCCGAGCGACCAATACCAGAGAATCACGCTTATTGAAGCGGTACTCAAAATACTGGTTACCGTTGTGCTCAAAATCGAACTGCGCCAACGGCGCGGTTAAAATACCACCAGCACATAAGCGTTCTGCAGAGCGCTTCACATCACCGTGTTTGCTGTTTACCAGTATGGCTATCTCACGGCTGCTCATGGTTACAACAGAATGGGATAAGGTCATGCCGCCACCTCTTTACGCTCAATACACATTTCAGGAAGATTGGCCCGGACAAGAGCCTCAGCAAATGGTGGGGGGACTGCATTACCACAGCGGGCAACCTGCTTATCTTTCGCGTATTTAGTACCGGTATAATCCCGATCAATGATGTACCAGCTCGGGAACCCCTGAGCCGCGTATAGCTCATGGGGTTGCAGCATACGCATGCCGATATCAACGATTCGATAATCAATGCCCTCTACCGTAACCAGCCCAAACCGGTCATTGGTTGTCACGGTGTGCAGGGGATCATTCAGGCTAACGCCCTCTTTCTCATTGCCGTAATACTTGAGCAGGAAAGCACGGACCTCTCCAAAATGATTCCCGCCTGCGGTAACGGTTTGGAGCGGATCTGTAACTTTTTGCCCTGTATTTGTACCGCGCATCTTAATAAGATTTGATGTGACCAGTGCATGATGATCAACGGTAGTTACTGTATGTGCTGGCTGGCCCAAATCAGCACCGGGGCCGGTATAGTTGCCACCGAAGTGTTTAGCTAAGAACGCAGAAACAAGCCGAGACTTGCCACCGCCGCCCGCCGTAATAGTACCGCTTGGCTCATCAACCACATGCCCCACGCTATTGCCAAACTCACGGGCAATAATCGGGGCTACAAGAAGGTGTTCAGCCTTGCTTGTGACTGTGGTCAGCGGCTTGCCAGCTTCATATGCCATACGGTCACCACCAAAACCTGTTTGACCGATACGTGCAATAAGGGGGGTAATTAACGCAGAGTGAGATTCTTTCATCACTGTATGAAGCGGAGAATCAACTGTGCGCGGCTTACCCTGATATTCAGAACCGCCTGCACCGGCAATAAACGGGGTAAGTGTTGCTTCAACCATTCCCAACGCATGACCATTACCGCCCGGACGAGTAGAACTACCGGCGGTGATTGTCGGTAATGGTTCATCGCATTCCTGCCCTGTGGCGCCAGAGCGAAATTTTGTAATGTGCGGGGTAACAACTGCATAGCCGTGAGTTTTGGTAATGGTCTGTAATGGTTGATCCAGAGCCTGACCTCGGAAACAGTCGTAAGACGTTTTAGTGCTGGTGTGGTTACACTTCACGATAAATGGCGTGGGGTTATCCATAACAAAACGCTGAATGCCGCGCGCAATACGTTTCAGTGTGTTCTCTGCCAGCGGTTTCTTGCGCTCGAAAATACTCGGGCATGGAATTGACCAATCAATACATTCAGCTGCGGTGCGCCACGGTTCACGGTGTCCACTTTGAACATCTAGTGATTTCGGATCGCCGTGAGTAGCTTCCGGCCATACCACAGGTTTCCCGTCACAACGCATGACCATAAAGAAACGCTTTCTTATCGTAGGAGCACCATAGTCGCAAGCTCTTAGCTCTTTGAATTCCACAACATAACCCAAGCCAGAAACTAAACGTTTAGCGTCAGCTCCATTGATATCAAGCCCCAAGACTTCACAGCATTCCTGTAGTGCTGGGTGTTCGGCATCAATGCCAGTGGTTAACATGCCAACGAACGCCGCGAATGTCTCACCTGCGCGGGTTGGATCAGGATGCTCTGTACCGTCTTCCGCAGTAATCAGCGGCCCCCACGTTTTAAACTCTTCGACATTTTCCAGCATGACTACTCGAGGCTTTTTCGCCAAACCCCAACGAATAACAATCCACGCCAGCCCACGGATCTCTTTTTTAACTGGCTTACTGCCTTTGGCCTTACTGAAATGGCGGCAATCTGGGCTAAACCATGCAAGCCCAACAGGTCTGCCGGCTGTCGCTGCTACCGGGTCAATATCGAATACCGATTCGCAATAATGCAGCGTATCGGGGTGGTTGGTGGTATGCATGGCAATGGCATTTGGGTCATGGTTAATTGCAATATCAACACTGCGACCGATAGCCATTTCAATACCAGTGGAAGCACCACCGCCGCCCGCAAAATTATCTACGATGATTTCTTTCATGCTGTTGCTCCCATAGCGGCAGTAAGTGTTGCGGCGGCGGCAATAATGGCATCGGACGGAATACCGTCTAATTTCATGCGATTGATATTGCCTAAGATTTTATGTTGCAGGTCGGCTGGTAATTCGATGGCACCTGGTACCTTACTGAAATACAGATTTACTTCGACGGGCCAGACGGTGTTGCCGGTTTCCGGTACCGGAATAATTTCAGGAATATTTTGTTGCAGGTTTTGTGGCGCACACCGGATATTGGCGGGGATTAATTCCAGACTATTAATGCACTCGTTGCCCCAACTATCCCAGCCATCGGCCTGTGTTCTGGCAAACAGTTCTATGCGGGGAATGTCACCCAGCAGCTGAACCAACAGATCACGGAAAATATCAGGCTTCGCACTATGCTCTCCCCGTGGGGCTGTCTGGTGCTGGCAAATAGCGGCATTCAGGCGTTCAGGTAACCGGCCTTTCACAGCAAACAACACATCTTCACTGTTGGCGCGGGTCATGTGTCCCATACCGATCGCACTGTTGCCCTTTCTCTTGTTGGTCTTGTGCCAGGTAAACCCTTTCATGGTCATCAACCTAAAGCCCCAAGACTCAACAACTTTTAACGCTTCGATAGGTTGAGTTGGTACCCACCACATCGCCAGTAAACAGGATTCACCAGCCAGCTCCCACACGGGCAAACGGCAAATGTCAGCAAGGTTCATGGTCTGATATTTAAAGTCAACGCCACGGTTTCCGCTCTGGGCTTTATCCCGATAGGACCACGGCGGATCAGCGTAAATAATTTGATAAGTCATACTGCAACCTCCCCACCAATGCGCTGGCTGCATTCTTTCCATAGGGCATTCCACTTATTGACGCCAAAACCATTACCCATACCGCGCAAACCAAGTTTACTGGCTTCGTTGCTGACCATAGTTTCAAGTGGGGTTGGGTTACGAACAGGTAAGCCTGAGCCAATGAAACGCATATAGGCTTTATCGCGCAGAGTAGTATCGCCAGTGAGTAATTCCCCGTTAGCCTTAACCCATTTACCATCCTTGCGGACTGGGCGTCCGTGTGCATGCCAGCGGCTGGCACCTTCAAGGTAGCCGGGGAATTTAGTTGGCTGGAAAAGTGTTGTCGGACGTAGATACTCAGCCATATCCAGATCTGCAGCCCACTTCGCGTGGAGGTAATCAACCGTGAGTTTCAGCTCTTCAACGGTGAATTGCTCTTTCAGCCGGGCGCGGATGTTCTCCAGTGATGATTTGCTGGTCTGGTACCGAGATCCGGTAATCAGGTTCAAGTGTTTTAAAATGTCTTTGGCCTGATCAGTAATTTCGACTTCAGGGTCGGTCGCCATCGGCGGCTGACAGGTAGGTTTTATACTTGATGGATCAGGTGTTGATTTTACTGACGGATCGCCCCCAGATTCTGGCGGGTCAAAAGTGCCATTATTGCCAGATTCTGACCCATCAAATTTTGAGGCGTCAGATTTTGACCCGTCAGAATTTGAGGTGTCGGATTCTGACGCATGAGCGACAGCCCGAAGTTTAGAAACATTCAACTGGTATACGTTGCTGGCATTCCTGTTACCGGCGCGGCGCTGTTTCTTACTGAGCCAGCCGTCTGTTTCCAGCTCTGCCAGTGCAGTGCGGACGGTGCTTTCACCTGCCCCAATCTGGCGGGAAATCGTCGTCACTGACGGCCAGCAAACGCCCTCATCATTGGAAAAGTCAGCAAGACGAGCCATGATTGCCACTTTCGATATTTTCATACCCGCAGCCGCACAGCCGTCCCATACATAACTGGATAGCTTTACGCTCATACAACCGCCTTATATTCTTTTCTGAACCGCCGAATAGGGACTGAGCAGTCATGCTCATAATCCTCACGGCGAAAAATCACCTGACCAGTAGCGCTGTCGTAACCAATAACGTGAACGCGAATACCGCGCTTATCGTTGTAGTACCGATCAAGTAATTGGACAGGGTTGGTTGTGGTTGAGCCGGGGTTAATCATACGCGGCCCCACTTGCGGCAAACCGCACCCACAATTCCCCGCGCCCGGCTGTGGTTGCACGGTACCCACCGGCCCTTTATCATTCGTTCATACCGGAACGGACTGACACCAACGCAACGCAGTTGCGGAATAGAACGTTTAGCCGCTACAATGTTCATGCGTTAATTACTCCACACGTTTAGTTAATGCACCCGACGCCACAGACCGCGAATCTGTGGCGTCACCCCACAGCATCACCGTGACAGCAACAATCTCTGCAATAATCGACTGTGCTTTATACCCCTTAGCTTTCAGCCTCTTCGTTTCATCACGGTCTAAAACGCCATCTGACGTAAATTCGTTATGTGCACGACCAAAATCACCCAGCGCCATTAGCAGATCGTTAAACTTGATAAGTAGTTCTTCGTTACCAATGTCATTCACTTCCGGCAGTTTCACGAACACCCCACCAGCACGCTTACACATGGCTTCGGTAATATCGGAACGGCCTGAAATTGACTCCATTTCTACCGCCATGCCAAATGGCACTACCTGCCCACCTAACTGGCGCACCCGGTTACGAAGCGCATTCTCTGTACCGGACAAAGGACATAGCTGTTTTGCCATCGCTTCATACTTACCGGGCGTTTGAGTAATTAGTTGATGTATTGCATCGCTGATGTCTGGCTGAGTTGGAAAGTCTTTGTTATCCACAATGTTTCTCTCTCTTTGGTGGTTTAACTTAGGCCGCAGGTGCCGTAGTCTTTTTGTAAAGTGCAGGGTCGTATTTCAAATCACCTTTAGTTATCTTTTCCACTTTTAGCGCCTGTTTCTCAGGGATGATTTCACCCCAGCGACATACTGCGGGATGGCTGATATTTAGAGCTGATGCTGTTTTCGCTACGCCTCCAAAATAATCAGTAACTAATATCTTTTTCATGCTCACTCCTGTAGTTGGTTACAAAACAAAGGTAACAAAAGGTACATGCAAGAGCAAACACTTTTCACATCGAACTCATGTAACATTGGTTACATGAAAAGTGAAATGAATGAGAGAATTCGTTCTCGGCGGTTACAGCTAGACATGACTCAAGCAGGGTTAGCTAAAATGCTTGGGGTTAGTCGCGTCTCCGTTACCAAATGGGAAACTGGTGTAACTAAACCGGATGGTGAGAATCTTCACCAATTGGCTATTGTTTTATCTACTACACCTGAATGGCTTTTATATGGGACAGGGGATAACCCTAAAGATGATACAGTCCTTAAGCCTATTCCCTTGGTACCATTCGCAGTGCCTGTAATATCATCCGTACAGGCTGGGGAGTGGACAGATACAAACGCAGCAGCACGCCTATCTGATGTCATTGGGTGGTGTCACACAACAATGAAAGTTTCAGATGAAGCATTCGCATTGATAGTTCGCGGAGAGTCAATGACAAACCCGAATGGCCTGCCGACAATCCCAGAGGGTTCTAAGGTTATTGTAGAACCTCACTATGGCTCCCTTGATGAACTTTACGGAAAAATTGTTGTGGCGATCATAGATGGTACGGCTGAAGCTACAGTGAAAAAACTTGTTTGGGATGGCCCTAATCGTTACTTGATGCCTTTAAATCCAGCATTTAAGCCTATCGAAATAAACGGTAACTGCCGAATCATAGGAAGAGTCATCCAGGTTACTCAAGACCTCTAATTAAACCAAACATCTAAAGCCGGCATATGTCGGCTTTTTTTGTACCTGTCATTCTATAATTAAAATAAAATGTAACTTTGGGTACTCTTTGTGTTGACACACAAAGGTAACTTTAGGTACATTAAATCCATCAACAGCGAACAGGCAGGACGCCCACGTAGTAGCTGCCGGTGGCATACGAAACACCGGATGATTCGCTTAGTAGGGTTAATAGTGTGGAGTAATGGGAATGGATATCAGCAAAACTACTTTCAATATGGCTAAGCGTCGCGGTCTGGAAATAACCGTTGAAAAATTAGAAGGTGAAAGCGGTTGTTATACAGCGATTTGTTTTTGGGAGTCTAAGAACGATTGCGAATGGCTGTGTAGCTACCGCCTAAATGCTCAGAACCTAACCTGGAATGGCAATGTTTACCTGCCAAACCAAATCAAGGAAGAGCTGCCAGCAACAATTGAAAGTGAAACTGTACTTCGCTCAGTTATTCAGTTTATTGCAACCAGCCTGCACTTTTCTACAGCGGTGCATTGAGGTGAAAGTGGATCACGAAAAAGAGCTAAACGATAGCCAGCTATCAAAGCTGTTGGAGGCGGTTAACTTCGCAGAGAACCGCTTAAAAGCCACCGGTCGCAATATGACAATTCGCGAAATTGGAATCGAATTTGCAAATCATTGTGGAGATATAAAAGTTGAATTCTTATCTCGAGGTGATGGTGCGGCATTGCGAGCCTTAATGGGCATGGCATCTGGCTGTGACCGGAAATCAACCAGGCGGAATATGAACGCCTTAAGAAAGGTCTTGGAAAAGGAATGTCGCTTGCGTTCAAAGGCTAAGCCAGTCTTGACAGTTAGAGGTAAGAACACTGAGCAGGCACTTTAATAGGGGTAAGTGATGATTATAGCCATCACCGATATGAGCAAAGTTAAGCTCGGCAGCCGCCCTTTTCACTCAGAGAGAAGCACACCGGGCGGGTTTTCCCTTTAAACCTGTACAGTATAAAGCCCCCGGATCGGTGTTCTTCTCTGTGTGTGGAGTAACTAACCTGCAGTGTAAGCTGCATAACAGAGGATCACCCCGATGAGCGAAGAAAGAAAAACAGTGGTGCCGGAATTTCTTGGTGAGCTGGATGCAGGTATTTTCGAAAATAAAATATCAGCTGCTTTAAATGCTGCCGCGTTAGGCGTTCTAAATAATGGCGGCAAAGGCAAGGTAACCATTGAATTTGATCTATCTCGCATGAGTAATTCAATGGAAGAAAAGCGCGTCATGATCAGCCATAAGCTGAAATTCACCACCCCTACTCCGCGCGGTAAGTCCTCCGAAGAAGATACCACCGAAACGCCTATGTATGTTGGCAAAGGCGGCAAGCTGGCAATTATGCAAGAAGATCAGGGGCAGTTATTCACAATTAATGGTGAGTCTGATGGGAAATTAAAAACCGTTAATTAATTTATTCGTCTTCACCAAGTTATTTTTATTAAGGACTTTATATGTCTCAACAATTAGATTCATCAGCTATCACTGAAATTCGCGATATGGTATTAGCGACATTAGTTGAACGGAAATTAGCTGATACAGATTGCGATACCATTGCTTTACCCGCTAGCGTCTCAGTTAAAAGCCTTGAGCAATTCAATCTTGAGCGCTACCGCTTCCGTGGTTCTATGGAAACCAGCAGCATTGATGAGTATGTAAAATATTCTTCTGGCTATGCTGGTGAAGGTGTTCGCTGTTTTATTGATGCTGATGAAATGCGCGCACAAACCATCTTTAATATTGGCACGTTATCTAATCCCGGACATGCGGATAACACAGCCAGTCTGTCACTCAAGAAAACGGCCCCATTCCGCGAACTGCTTAACATTGATGGCCGCAAACAGACTCAAAAAGAACTTGCTGAATGGCTGGAAGATTATCGTGAGTTCTTACTGGCATTTGATGCTGATGGTGTTGTGCTGGATATAAAGAAATCCGTGGGTGCAGTTCGCCGCATTACTATTGAACAGACAAGTTCAGCCGATCATGAAGACCAAGATTTCAGCGCTAAGCGTTCCATAATGGAAAGTGTTGAAGCAAAAAGCAAAGATGTTATGCCTGCTGCATTTGAATTCAAATTTATTCCTTATGAGGGATTAGGAGAGCGTCGTTTTAAATTACGCTATAGCATTCTCACGGGTGGTAATTTCCCAGTATTGGTATTGCGCATTGTTCAATTAGAAGCAGAAGAAGAAAAGATTGCCGTTGAGTTTTTGGAACTTCTCACCGGTAAATTTAAAGACGTAGAAATTGAAACTTTCATCGGTAAATTTAAAGCGTAATTAATTAAACCTTAACTTATTAGTGTCACTTCAAATATCCCAGCAATGGGGTATTTGGCGGGGTATTACCTAAAAACCGTGTGGAGTATATTTATGTCTTATATCACGACTTATTCAGGGCTGGACTTTGATTATCTAAAACCAGTCACCAGCAGTATTTGTATTGAAGATATCGCGCAGGCGTTATCACATGAATGCCGTTTTGCTGGTCACCTGCCTAATTTCTATAGCGTGGCCCAACATTGCTTGTTAATAAGCACGATTGTGCCAGAAGAATTTGCCCTTGAAGCTCTGCTGCATGATGCAACCGAGGCATATTGCAAAGATATCCCCTCACCTCTTAAACGCCTACTGCCTGATTACCAGGCTATTGAGCAGCAGGTCGATACCGTCATTCGTGAAACCTTTGGGTTGCCTGCCAAAATGTCCGAGGTCGTCCACTACTGCGATCTGGTGATGCTAACCACCGAGCGCCAAGAGTTGGACATCGATGATGGTAAAGAGTGGCCCATGCTGGCAGGTATTCCACCGGCAGAAATGGCAATAGTGCCAATGTCATCACGGGATGCTCGGATCGCTTTCTTGACTCGCTTCAAAGAGCTAACCGGGGCCATCCAATCATGATGTACGGCCTGTTTTTACTCGTCTGCTACACCTTCCAGCCGTGCCAGTACGAGCCTCAAGGCTACGTCTATCCGGATGATAAGAACTGCATGGCAGACCTACAGCAACAAGGCCTACCACCTGAATATGAATGCCTGCCGGTTGATGGCGTTCTCTATGCGAGGAAACAATGATGATCAAGACAATTACCGCCGCACCTGTTGAACGTGACGCTTTGGGTTTCTGGACTCATCCCGATTTCTTTGAGCCTGCAAATGGTAATGAGTTTGGTGTTGAAGGTGAATACGATGCGTGGAAAGCACTTAACCGTGTTACTGGCGCGATAGGTTGGATGGATAGCGAAGAAAATGCAGAAGAGCTTAAAGCTGCGTTCGACTCTGTTGGCTGTAATGTCAGCATGTGGCAACCCACTCCACCAGATGGCGATGGTTGGTTTATGGCTTCAATACATGACACAGAAGAGGGGCCAGTTTGTCTTTGGTTGCGCCCCATCGAATGCGATCCGGAAGCATTAGCAGCCCACAGAGAGCGTTGCCATCTTGAAGCATTAAAAACGGAGTTGTTCAATAAGCATCAAATTGCAGTTACGGCAGCGCATGAATACTTTGCAGCGTGTGATTTAGGTGAAGAGCGTGTTCTAGCCGGTGAAATCTATGATCGTCTACGTACGGCTACTAGGCGATAAGGGGAAAATCATGTCTAAAACAATAACGGTAAAAATGGCAAGGCCAAGTGAAGATGAAGTGGAATCTCTTTGGAAACTATTTCACGCCGCTGAAGCAGCGGAGGATCGCTGGAACAGGGAATCATCTGAGCAATTTTTAGAGCGTCTTGATGATCGAGAGATAAGTGATGAAGAACGCACGTTTATTGCCGTTGCCTGGGATTCACTTGTACAAGGCCACGGCGGTTTTGGGCGCTTCATGGGGGCATATAACACCCTTATATATAACTTCCAAGATCCAGACGCTGATCACGTTGCCACACATCCTAAATTTAATGCTCTACTCACTGAGTCTGAATTACTACCCGTGGTATTAGATGGCTATGCCGATGCAAGAAATACCATCGCAGAACTCAAGTCTGAACGTGACGCAGCACTTAACACCTGCACCTTGATTGCTGAGGCTCTTGGTATTACCGGGGCTGTGGCTGGTGACACTATTGCCAGAGTGCAACAGTTGGTTGGCGAGAATGCAGTGCTTACCGATAAGGCCGCCAGTGAGTTATCAAATGCATGGTTACTGCATCGCACCGTGATGGGTACACAAGCGGCTCTTTTCTGCATTACTCAAGGTAATTTAGGTCAAGCAAGGGAATGGCTTGAGGGTACTACTGACGAGGCTCAGTTGGAAATTCCAGATGGAATGGAGGTGAATGGATTACAAGGCTGGTTTGATGAAAATATGGCTGGTCATATAACTCACGCTAAAGCAGTAGAAATAATCAAATCGGAAACCCCAGCCACCACTCAGGCGATTAACGAGATAAAGGCGCAGGGTTCAATCGAATTTGCTGAATTCTTAAAGGTACAAGCTAAAGAGTCATTGAGTCGTGGTGATCACTATGTATTTGACCGACTTAATGCTCAAGCAGTAACCGCTGAAAGGTTCGCCGCCAGTCTGCGGGGAGGTGAGTGATATGGGCAAAGAAAAACGCGAAATAAAATGGCTGTGGTGCGCACGTTGTGACCATTCGCCAGTGATTGTGGAAACTGCGGCTCCAGTTGGAATGATTAACTTCAATGATAAAGCTAACTGTCCTAAATGTGGGTTGCAAGGCCACGCTGAAATAGACAGCCCAGAAGAAGCATATATCTGCTGGGATGAGCTTGAGGAGGCATGGTGAATAAGCATATAGAAGTCCTGCGTAGTGAGGCAGCAAATATCATTGGCCTTTTAACTGTCGATGGACATCAAACTTTCATCCTAGATAAAACTGCTGATTTCTTTGACGAAGTTTTCCGCGCTATCGAAGCGGCAGAGAAAGAACGTGATGAATTCCTGGCGGGTTATCAGCAAAACGAGCAGGTAAAACAGGAGCTATTCGCACAAAAAGACCTCTTAATCACGGCAAACCTGAATATTTCGCGACGCGCCGAGGCAGCAGAGGCGCAAGTCAGTGAGTTAAAAGTTGCCGCCTTAGTTCCGGGTGCTCTGCATTGTGCAAAGTGTAAATTCCAACTGACTAAAACCAATCTCTACATGAAATCCGGAACAACCGGCCCCGGCGATAACAAGACTGAGCCGTGTCCTAATGGTTGCGGCCCTTTATGGCCTGTGACGTGGAGGCAGTGGGCTTTTGATGCCAGTGCCGCAGCAGATAAGTATTTCGATGAATTGAAAGCAGCAGAGAAAGAGCGTGACGACCTGCTTAATCAGGAATTCCAGCAACGTTTAGCAAATGCAGAGCATCAGCTCTACATGAAGGATTTGGCAATTAATAACGTCAAAGCTAGCCGAAAGGCTCAGTTCAGGAAGCGCTTGGCTGTGGAAGATGAAAACACCGAATTGAAACAACGCGCAGAGGCAGCAGAGGCGCGGCTACTTGTGCCGGACTGGTTCCGATTAAGCCTACAGCGGAAATGATTGCAGCGGCAATGGAATGTGATGATGTGGTTTACGACATAGACGATGATTCTATTTTCTGCGTTCAGTTCGATGAAATTTACCGAGCCATGTTAGCCGCTGCACCTGAAAGCAATCCGGTTGAAGGGGGTGAGTAGTGCGATTTAAAACTGATACCGGCGAATATGCGTGGTTCTTTCCACGAGTGCGCCCAAACATTGGCACCCAAGTTAAAGCATGGGATGAGTCCGGGAATTATTTAGGGGTTGGAGTGGGGTCATATCGACGTAAAAGCGGGGGCGTGATTGTTGTTGATGGTAAATGCTATGACTCCAATCACGTTATTCATTGGCTTCCAGTTCCGGTTGAAGGGGGTGAGTAGTGGGAAAGGTATCTTATTTAAAAGACCTGACTGAAGCTTACATGGCCGAGCGAGTCAGCAAATGGGAGAAGTGCAATTCCCCCTATAAAAATAAGCCCCTCAACCGCTGGGTTGTGGTTATGAACGCGCATAATCGAAAGGTTATCCGTAAGCATCGTCGGTCTACAGGTAAATCAAACCGGTTGCGCTCTCGTCGTACAGCGCTAGGCATGGTTCGTAGTCTTAATTACTTAAATGCAATGTCAGAAATATGTCGCAGGAATCGACAGGCCCCCCCATATCGACACTATTTAGCTGAGGGCGTTGTATGAACAAGCTAACTGAGCAGCAACTACAGAAAATCGCTAATCCGGGTGCGTGCGATATCGGCGGCGCTCAAAGCCCTATCGTTACACAAATGGCGGCTGAGTTATTGGATTTACGCGCAGAACTGGCGGCAATTAAGGGGGAGCAGAAGCCATTACTACGGCATGTTTTCTCAATGCTGGTAAATGAATTGCGCGATGTACCAGCGATCGGCTGTAAGCGGGAATTAATTATTGGTGTGTTAAATCGTCACGGCGTTACTGCTAAACAGGTGAAATGATGAAACGAATCAGATTACCAACCGAGATATTAGTAGTGATAATTCTCACTCTGTTCTTTATATGCCTGGTTGTCTATGTAGTGGGTGATTTTATGAAGGGCGTTCAGGGATGACTACTTGAGTTACCAAATAATTTTAGTCACGGCCCGTTTGCGGTGGGCCTTTAAATAAACAGTGTGGAGGGGTTAATAATGGTAGATCTTACAGTTGTTGATTTGCCAAGCATGATACAGCTCCAAGCTAACGAGTGGGTGACAAAAGCTATTTTAAGCTCAATCACTGGCTTTAGCTTTGAGAAAATACGCTCATACCGCCAGCGCGGGTGGAGGCAGGGAAAGGAGTGGTTATTGGTTTCGCCAACAGGTACACCAAGCAAAACCAGTGAGGCGCTCTATAACGTCACTGCCATAAACCTATGGTTTGCTAATCAGGCTACAAAACAGCCAGCGGTATAATTCCCCATAAGGGCGAATCATGCAGAAGAAAATTATCTATCCCACCGGGGTGGAGAACCACGGTGGTTTTTTACGGATTTGGTTTATGTATCAGAATGAACGATTCCGTGAATCCCTCGGTATACCGGATACTCCCAAAAATAGAAAGATGGCCAGCGAGATGCGCCAGTCAATTGTTTACTCAATTAAAACGGGTTCATTTGATTACGCGCGTCAGTTTCCTGAATCACCAAACGCCCATCGGTTCGCCACCAATAGCACCCGAGAATTAAGCGTGAAAGCTCTATTTGATCGTTGGCTTGAGTTGAAGCAGCCAGAATTGTCACTTAACACCTTGCGGCGGTACAAAGTGAAACTGGAGACATGTGGTCGCATATTGGGCCAAAGTCGAATGATCAGCTCTCTTACCAGTGAAGATATTTTCGCGATGAGAAATGAACTGTTAACCGGACACCACCGGCCAGCAAGAAATAAGAAAGTGATACCTGTTGGTAGGACTGTGGCCACAGTTAACGATTATGTGATCTGTATGAAAGGCGCTGTAAAATTCGCGGTGGAAAGTGGCTATTTAAAAGAAGATCCCACCACATCAGTCAGTAAACTTAAGCGCGCCAGAGTCCGGCCAGACCCTTTATCGAGAGATGAATTCACTCGCTTTATTTCTGCCTGCCTAAATGAGCAGACCGCCAATATCTGGACAATTGCTGTCTATACCGGCCTTCGTCATGGGGAGCTTTGTGCATTGGCTTGGGAAGATATCGATCTGGAAGCTGGCACATTAACGGTTCGGCGGAACTGGACTAGTGTGAAACAATACACTTTGCCAAAAACTGAGGCCGGTACCGATCGCACTATTTTTCTGATGGAACCAGCGAAGGAAGCATTAAGAAAGCAACAGGCATTAACGCGGTTAAAACCCACCAGCAAAGTAAAAGTGTTGATGCGAGAGCATGGCAAAAGCCGTACAGATCTATGCACTTTCGTGTTCGATCCGAAGATAAATGCAAAAGGAAATAGAGCTGGTGAACGTTTTACACCAACTGCTCTAGCTGATAGCTGGGATCGGGCAGTGAAACGGGCTAAACTGCGACATCGAAATGCATACCAATCGCGCCATACTTTCGCGTGTTGGTCATTATCCGCTGGGGCGAACCCTGCATTTATTGCAATGCAAATGGGACACACCTCGGCACAAATGCTGTTTAGCGTCTACGGTGATTGGATGCCGGATCATAATGCTGACCAGCTTGCGTTGCTAAACGCAAAGTTAGGCTCTAATGCCCCATACATGCCCCACACAAAAAGTGGGACATCATAAAAACCAGTTATAGCGAGGGTTAGCGCAACGTGGCTCAATACGTCTATTCTATGCATCGTGTCGGCAAAGTTGTTCCGCCGAAGCGGCATATTCTGAAAAACATCTCCCTGAGTTTCTTCCCTGGGGCCAAAATTGGTGTGCTGGGTCTGAACGGCTCCGGTAAATCGACTCTGCTGCGCATTATGGCGGGCATTGATACCGACATTGAGGGCGAAGCTCGCCCGCAACCCGGTATCAAAATTGGCTATCTGCCACAGGAACCCAAGCTGAACCTTGAACAAACGGTGCGCGAATCAGTTGAAGAAGCCGTCGGTGAAGTGAAACGCGCGCTGACTCGTTTGGATGAGGTTTATGCGCTGTATGCCGATCCTGATGCCGATTTCGATAAGTTGGCCAAAGAGCAAGGTGAGCTGGAAGCGATTATTCAATCCCATGACGGCCATAATCTGGATAACCAGTTAGAACGCGCCGCGGATGCTTTGCGCCTGCCACCTTGGGATGCAAAAATTGCCAATTTGTCCGGTGGTGAACGCCGCCGTGTGGCCATTTGCCGCCTGCTGTTAGAAAAACCAGACATGCTGCTGCTGGATGAACCAACCAACCACTTGGATGCCGAATCCGTGGCTTGGCTGGAGCGCTTCCTGCATGATTACGAAGGCACCGTGGTCGCCATCACCCATGACCGTTACTTCCTCGATAACGTGGCGGGCTGGATTCTGGAACTGGACCGTGGTGAGGGTATTCCATGGGAGGGCAACTACTCCTCATGGCTGGAGCAAAAAGATGCCCGACTGGCACTGGAAGCCTCTTCTGAAGCTGCACGTCGTAAATCTATTGAGAAAGAGCTGGAATGGGTGCGTCAGAATCCCAAAGGCCGTCAGGCGAAAGGTAAAGCGCGTCTGGCTCGCTTTGAAGAGCTTAACAGTGTTGAATACCAAAAACGCAATGAAACCAGTGAGTTGTTTATTCCACCTGGCCCACGTTTAGGTGACAAAGTGCTGGAAGTTGAGCATCTGAGCAAGTCTTACGGTGACCGTGTTCTGATTGATGACTTGACCTTCTCACTGCCTAAAGGGGCAATTGTCGGGATTATCGGGCCGAACGGCGCGGGTAAATCAACCCTGTTCCGCATGTTATCAGGCCAAGAGCAGCCAGATTCCGGTACCATTTCACTGGGTGATACTGTGTTATTGGCCTCAGTTGATCAGTTCCGTGACAACATGGATGACAGCAAAACCGTGTGGGAAGAAGTCTCCGGCGGCCAAGACATCATGAAGATCGGCAACTTTGAAATTCCAAGCCGTGCCTATGTTGGCCGCTTTAACTTTAAAGGTATTGATCAAGGCAAACGGGTGGGTGAGTTGTCCGGTGGTGAACGCGGCCGTATTCATCTGGCTAAATTGCTGCAAGTGGGCGGTAACATGTTGCTGCTCGATGAACCGACCAACGACTTAGACATCGAAACCCTGCGCGCACTGGAAAACGCCTTACTGGAATTCCCGGGTTGTGCCATGGTTATTTCCCATGACCGTTGGTTCCTTGACCGAATCGCCACCCATATCATTGATTATCAAGATGAGGGCAAAGTGGCATTCTTCGAGGGTAACTTTACTGAATACGAAGAGTGGAAAAAACGCACTCTGGGTGCCGAAGCACTGGAACCACACCGTATCAAGTATAAGAAAATGACCAAGTAGTTTTGCATTTTATCTTAGCTAACGGCCTGCCATTGCAGGCCTTTTTAATATGTAAACGGCGCATCATTTAGGATATTTCCAGCCCCTGCACATAATCCTCAAATACCGGGTGCCCAATCACCACATCAATAAAGCAGCTCAGTGCCGGGGAGTTCAGCTTGCGGCTCGGGTAGACCAAATACAGTTCATTGCCCTCGGCTTGCCATTGCGGCAATACTTCAATCAATTGGCGGCTTGCCACCACCTCACGACTCAAAAATGCGGGCAGCAGTGTCACTCCGCCACCACTCAGCGCGCACTCACGGGCATACAGCAAGTTATCGGTCACATGCAGCGCGGGAAGCTGCCAGCGATAGAACTCATCCGCACGGCGTAAAATCAGTGCCTGCCAAGCCCGGTGGGCGATGCAGCGATGAGTATCCAGTTGGCGCGGATGCAATAAGGGCGGGTATTGAGCCAAATAAGCCGGGGAAGCCAATAGATAGCGAGGAGCATACCCCAGCCGCCGGCCAATCAGTGACGAATCCTGTGGTTTGCCGGTACGCAGCGCCACATCAAAGCCCTCCTCGACCAAATCCACCATGGTATCCGACACTAAAACCTCCAATACCACATCCGGGTATTGCCGCTGAAAATCTGTCGCCAAACGCGCCAGTAAGGTTGCGCCCAGCCCCGCCGGTGTTGAAATACGCAAGCGCCCACTGGGGTTATCTTTCAGGCGTTGCAGTGCTAAGTCCGCGCGCTCGGCGGCTTGCAGCATCTCCTGACAGTGCACCAGATAGCGCTCACCGGCAAAAGTCAGGTTCAGTTGCCGGGTAGTTCGATTGATCAAACGAATCCCCAGGTTTTGCTCTAACTGGCTGATCCGCTGGCTGACGCTAGATTTAGGCAAACCCACTATTGCAGCGGCACGGGTGAAACTGCCGCATTCAGCAACGCGTGCGAACAGCGCCATATCCTGAAGTTGCTTAAACATGATTGTTTGCCTTAGACGAACACTGCGTTAGTGATTGTCCATCTTATCACTCCGCTCGGATAGGTCTAGACTCAATAGATAAACTCAACAGCAGCAGGAACATCACCATGTCAATGAAAGCCATTGCGGTAAACCCACAACAACCAACTGATTTTATTGAAATCAGCTTAGATTCCCTTGCGCCAGGCCCATTTGATTTACTGGTTGAGGTTAAAGCCGCCTCCATCAATCCGGTTGATACCAAGGTGCATAACGGCCTGAAAAAAAATGGTTTGCAACAGCCGCGTATTCTCGGTTGGGATGCCGCGGGTGTGGTGGTCAGTGTCGGCGAGCAAGTCACCGGTTTTCGTGCCGGTGATGAGGTTTGGTATGCCGGTGATATCACTCGCCCCGGCAGCAACGCCACCCAGCAGTTGGTCGATGCGCGTATCGCCGCCCAAAAACCGCGCGCCCTTAACTGGGCACAGGCCGCCGCCCTGCCATTAACCGCGCTCACTGCGTGGGAAGCATTGTTCGAACACCTGAAAATTCAACAGGCTAGCGCGGGCCAAAACCTGCTTATCATCGGTGGGGCCGGTGGTGTCGGCTCATTAGCCATCCCTCTGGCCGCATTGCGCAGCCCAGTCAAAGTGATTGCGACCGCATCCCGCCCAGAGTCCGCCACCTGGTGTCTTGAACGCGGTGCCGACCTAACAGTGGATTATCGTGACCTGAAAGCGCAGCTAGCAAAAGAAGGTATCGATAAAGTCGATTATATTCTTTGCTTGAATGATACAGACGGTCACTGGCCCGCCATCAGTGAATTGATCGCCCCGCTGGGGCAAATCTGTACCATCGTGGAAAATGAAAAGCCGCTGGATCAAAATCAATTGAAACTAAAAAGTGCGGCCCTGCATTGGGAATTTATGTTCACTCGCAGCATGTTCTCTACACCGGATATCGCCCAGCAAGGCGAAATTCTAAAGCAGGTCAGTCAGTTGGTCGACGAGGGAAAACTGCACGGGACACTGAGTGAAACGCTGCATGGCCTGACAGTTGAAAATCTGCAAGCAGCCCACGCGCAAGTCGCCGGTGGGCATATGCAGGGCAAGATAGTTATTGCTTACTAACTTCCCGCCCTCCCCGTGCTTCAGCCAATACTGATGGGCGGGCGAGTCTTTGTAGGTCGGCGGCTAATAACTGTTGCACCAGTTCGACACAGCGCAAGAAGCGCTCGTCGTAGTCCGCCGACTCCACATGAACGTATTCAATATTATTGCTGCGCAACATCTGCTCGAGTAAGGTTTGGAAAGATTTGCGCTCACGGTCACTGCCCAGGCTGCGCAAGCCATCAGCCACCCACGGCGTGTTGTTCTCCAGCAAAATCACCAGATCAAAGCGATATTCATCAATCAGCGCCTGAACAAATGGATGCTCCCGCCCTTCATATTTCTTACAAAATGCCTGCGTGGTGACAAAGTCAGTATCAATAAACGCCACTTTATTGGCATATTTCACTGCAAAATCAACATATTGAGCTTGCCCTAGCGCAATTTTGTCGTAATCGGAATATTGCAGCGCCATTTCATCGCCACCCAAATGAGAGAAAACATAGTCCCGGCCATATTCCCATGCACTGGTGGTATTGAAAATATTGGCTAACTTATTGACTAAAGTTGATT